>NZ_JALLGV010000007.1:0-462100 GCF_023077655.1 Halorientalis brevis
GTGGTTCTTAGCCTCCGTGCGGCTTCCCACGGCTTATCGCAGCTTGGCACGTCCTTCGTCGGCACCTGAGCCGAGCTATCCACCAGCTGGCATAGTAGCCAATCTGATAGGTGACCCGGACTAGGTCCGGGTCGAATAGTGACTCGGAATGATTCCGAGTCGCGTCATAAGACTCGATAAACTGCACACGAGTCCAGTGGACGCCTGGATCGCACGTACACACAGTCTCATCTGCGCCGCCCGGTGGTAGCCGGTGCGTGCATCAACCCTTCCCACCCGCGTTCACACGGGGTGGTGCATCGGTCGTCCGTACCCATTCGCAACGCCGTATCCCACTTAAGGGACACGGTTCGGAGCGGGCACGGGGTATGGACCCACTGGGATTTGAACCCAGGGCTTCCTCCTTGCAAAGGAGGTGCTCTGCCGCTGAGCTATGGGCCCGTACGGTTCCGCCGACAATGTTAGCCCTGGCAGTTCATAGGTGCTCGGTCGGCGCGAGTGCGTCGAGTAGTGAAGTCACCAGTGCCTGTCCGAAGACAGGACTTGAAAGTGGGCTGGGGCGAACCCCAGTCCCGTACGTTAGGAGGTGATCCAGCCGCAGATTCCCCTACGGCTACCTTGTTACGACTTAAGCCCCCTTGCGAAGCCCAGATTCGACCAGCGCATGCTGGCCTCATCCGGACCTCACTCGGGTGCTTTGACGGGCGGTGTGTGCAAGGAGCAGGGACGTATTCACCGCGCGCTTCTGACACGCGATTACTACCGAATCCAGCTTCATGCGGACGAGTTTCAGTCCGCAATCCGAACTACGACCAGGTTTCGGAGATTAGCGCCCCCTCTCGGGGTGGCTTCCCACTGTCCTGGCCATTGTAGCCCGCGTGTTGCCCAGCACATTCGGGGCATACTGACCTACCGTTGCCCGTTCCTTCCTCCGCTTTAGCAGCGGCAGTCTCCCTAGTGTACCCAGCCACGACAAGCGTGCTGCTGGCAACTAGGGATGCGGGTCTCGCTCGTTGCCTGACTTAACAGGACGCCTCACGGTACGAGCTGACGGCGGCCATGCACCTCCTCTCAGTAGGTCAGGTAAGGTCATCAACCTGACCGTCACTCCTACTGTCGGTGCTGGTGAGATGTCCGGCGTTGAGTCCAATTAAACCGCAGGCTCCTCCGGTTGTAGTGCTCCCCCGCCAATTCCTTTAAGTTTCATCCTTGCGGACGTACTTCCCAGGCGGCTCGCTTCTCGGCTTCCCTACGGCACAGCGCAGGCTCGTAGCCTGCGCCACACCTAGCGAGCATCGTTTACGGCTAGGACTACCCGGGTATCTAATCCGGTTCGAGACCCTAGCTTTCGTTCCTCACCGTCGGGTCCGTTTTTCCAAGGTGCTTTCGCCATCGGTGGTCCGTCCAGGATTACGGGATTTCACTCCTACCCCGGACGTACCCCTTGGATCTCCCGGCCCCAAGCCACTCAGTTTTCGCCGGACGCCTGCCCGTTAAGCGGGCAGATTTCCCGACGAACTTGAGTGGCCGGCTACGAACGCTTTAGGCCCAATAATAGCGGCCATCACTCGTGCTGCCGGTATTACCGCGGCGGCTGGCACCGGTCTTGCCCAGCACTTGTTCCTGTACCACCTTACGGTACAGAAAAGCGAGGACTGTATGCCCTCGCACTCGGAGTCCCCCTATCGCACTGTCGTGCAGTGTAAAGGTTTCGCGCCTGCTGCGCCCCGTAGGGCCCGGTATCTTGTCTCAGATACCGTCTCCGGGTTCTTGCTCTCACAACCCGTACCGATTATCGGCACGGTGGGCCATTACCCCACCGTCTACCTAATCGGCCGCAGCCACATCCTATGGCGCCGGAGCGTTTCCAGCTCCCTGCATTCCAGCATGGGAGCTGTATTCGCGATTAGCCTCAGTTTCCCGAGGTTATCACGATCCATAGGGCAGTTTGGCCACGTGTTACTGAGCTATCTGCCACGGGTCTAAACCCGTGCGACTAGCATGGCTAAATCGGACTCCGATAGCAATGGCCTCCGGCAGGATCAACCGGAATGGTCCCTGGCACAAGGCCAGGGGGGCTGGCGGGAAAACTCTCGTAAGAGAGTATTCCGCTATCGAAGGTTCACGTAGTTCGACGACACACGGACCGACCGAGTGTCACCGAACTGCCAGGGCTAACATCAGATCCCATCTATACGGCGGACCGCAGGGGTGGAATCCTCATTTACTACGGATCCAAACATAGACCACGACAGGGTATAAACCCATCGAAGTCCATCGATCCGTCGGCCGGGCGATCTCGGCCCCGACCGGGCCGCGTCTGCAATCATTCCGAGCGCCCTTAACCACTTAAGGGCGTCGGATCGGTCGTGGCCGGAAATCGACATCCGGCGGGACCGTGCGTATTCATTCGGAAGCCCACGTTAGTACATAAGGGCACCGATGCAGACTGCCGCACGGCAGGTCGCTCCCACCGCGCCGCGTTCGTATTTCTACGGATGGGGGTGATTTACTTAAGAGCGTCGAACCACGGCCACATCGTGAGGAAATTTCATGGTTGAGGCTCACGCGCGATCGCGTTACTGATAGATTTTGTATGTGAGTGTTTTCTGGTAAGTTGGCATCAGAGCGAGCTCGCGAGAGTGCAATGATATCGCGTGGGAGGAGACCGACGAGTCATTCCGCGCGTCTCACGTGCGGTCGGGTCGGGTGCTGTCCACGCACGTGACGCTTCGGGTCGACAGTGGTTATACTGTCGGTTGGCACCGAGAGAGACCAAGACGAATCCAGCGACGGAACAATGGCAGTCGCGATGTCAGCAGACCGAGCTCGCAGCTGCTACGTGGTCGTTGTGTATCTGTACACGCCCACACGCGTGAGTGCGCAAAAGAATCGCCAATCGGAGCGGCTTATATGTCTTCTAAGTGTTCGACACCTTGTTTCTCGACGTTCCCTTTGGTGATCTCGTTCGGCATCCAGTCGGGCTTGTCGTCGGGCGCTTCCTCTTCCCAGGCCCACGCTTCGTAGATGTGGACCTTGTGGGTGCCCTTCTCTCGAAGTCGGATCGTTGTTCTGTCAGCCGCGGACTCGCTGCCTGCAGGATCGAGCCGTCGGGCTGCCTTGAGTGCCGCCTGCCGGGGTGTGCCACCGGAGAAGACACTCGACTCCTCACCACTGTCGTCTCGAAGCGCAAAGTTGCGCTTATCTTCGTCACGTGCCATGGTTTTGGCCTCTCCGTGTCAAATCAGCACATGACCCACCATAAATATACCCCCCAATACTGCCGCCGTCTGGCGGTACATTTTTATACAAGAACGTAAACCGGTCGACAGTTCAGTCGAGATACAGGTATTAGAGCGTGATATTTCGCTCGCCCGCGGGCTGCGGAGTGCCTGTCACCGGTAGAATCATGCGGAAGCAACGACGTGGTGAGTATCGGGACCGGCAGTCGCACGGTAAGCTTAAGTATATCCTACGGCGAACCACGACGTACGATAACGCGATGGTGCGAAAAAAGAAGTTGAGTCCCAGTGGCGCCAAAGACGAGGATGGCGAATACCACAACGTCCACATCAACTTGCACGAGGACGAACTGGCCGTCGCGGGCATGGAAATCGGTGATGAAGTGTTCGTACGGGTCCGTGACAACAAGATCATTATTCAGAAAGCGGACCCGGAGGACGTAGAGCACGAGTTCTAACGTGCCCAGGTACACGAATTCTTTGCGGAGCCGCCCCGTTCAGGAGCTGATGCCGTGACCGTCTACGATCTCGCGAAACCGCTGTTGTTCCAACTCCCACCGGAGACGGCACACGGGCTCGGCCACGGGATGCTCGCGCTCGTCGACGGAACCCCCATAGAGCAGCTACTGGCCCACAGGTACGTCGTCGACGACGAGCGACTCCGCGTCGACGCGTTCGGGCAGTCGTTTCGCAACCCTGTCGGCGTCGCCGCCGGGTTCGACAAGAACGCCGAAGCGCCGGGAGCGCTCGCCGCCCTCGGCTTCGGTCACGTCGAGGTCGGCGGCGTCACCGCAGAGCCACAGGCCGGCAACCCGCGGCCGCGGATGTTTCGACTCCCCGAGGACGGCGGCGTCATCAACCGGATGGGATTGAACAACGACGGTGCGGCCGCGGTCGGTCGGCGACTGGCCGCCGCGGACGTGGACGTGCCGGTCGGCGTCAACATCGCCAAGACCGAACACGTCGACAGTGCGGACGCCCCGGCCGACTATCGAGAGACCTACGAGCGGGTCGCCGAGGGCGGCGACTTCTTCGTCGTCAACGTCTCCTGCCCGAACTCCGAGGGGTTCCGCGAACTCCAGAACCGCGACTCGATGGAAGCGATTCTCGGGGCGCTGGTCGACGCGGGTGCAGCGCCACTTCTGGTGAAGCTCTCGCCGGACCTGCCCGAGCCGGCGGTCGAGGACGCGCTGGAGTTGGTCGACGAACTGGATCTCGACGGCGTCGTCGCGACGAACACGACGACCGACAGACCGGCGTCGCTCCGCAGCCCGAACCGCGTCGAGAAAGGGGGCCTCTCCGGGAAGCCCGTCGAGCATCGGGCGACGAAGATGGTCCGGTTCGTCGCGGAGCGAACGGACGTCCCCGTCGTCGGCGTCGGCGGCGTCTCGACCGCCGAGGACGCCTACCGGAAGATACGGGCGGGCGCGAGCGTCGTGCAACTCTACACCGGCCTGATCTATCGTGGCCCGTCTATCGCACGCGACATCAACCGCGGCCTGCTCGAGTTGCTTGAGCGGGACGGGTTCGACTCGGTCACGGACGCCGTCGGCGTAGACCTCGACTGACGGTGCGACCACCGCCAGCCCACCAGCCGTTCACGGCTGCCGACGAAACCAGTTGTACGACACTACTAATTTAGAGTGGTTTTATTTTTCTGCCGACAGGAAGGGCAGTCGCACATGGCCCTCCACTCTCGTCGGGAGTTCGTTGCGTTGTTCGGTACGGCGGCTGCGACCGGTGTCGCGGGATGTTCCCGACAGGAAACCGATCAACACCCGGAGACCGGACAGCCGACTGAACACGCGACAACTGGGCAAACGACAGCACCGACCGAGCCTGCCGCCGACGCGATGACGACGGACTCGGCGTCGACAACCTCGGCCGAGCAGCCACCGACGGTCGCCAGCGTTCCCATCGGTGAGACGATCGAGTACAGGGACGCACGACTGACGGTAGCGAACCCTCGCGTCCGTCGCTGTGTGATGGCGCGGACCGGCCCCAGTCGCTTCCTTGGCGTACACGACGGCCAGTACGTCGTCGTCGACGTGACGGTCGACGGGACGCTCGACGCGGACCGGTGGACCTTCGGACTGCGGGGGAGTGCCGGCGGAAGTTTCGTCTCGACAGACGAGTCGCACTTCCTCGTCGAGTCCATGCTCGAAGACGACTCCCTCCGAATGGACCCGTCGACGTGGACCGAGCGGCCGGTCGCCGTGCCGTTCCCGGCGCGGTATCTCCCAGCCGCGAGCGTCCAGTGGCGACACGACGACGGTGAGACAGTCGAAACCCGTGGCGAGTGGGAACTCGACACCGAAACTCGGCGGGCGCTCACGCACGCGCCACAGTTCACGCTGAAACGGTACGAGGTACAACGGACGGACGGTGGCGTCCGCCTCGACGTCGTCGTTGAAAACGTGGGCGTCAGTGATGGTCGGTTCCTCGCACGCGCACTCCCGGGTCCGAACATCGCCGACGTGAGCGCCGTCATCGAACTCGACGTCCCCGCCGGCGAAACTGCACGGTACCGTGACGTTCCGTCTCTCTTCGAGCAGTGGCTCGACTCCGTCGAGATCGGCAACGTCACACTCGAGTATCCGGAGCGTGGCCAACGGACGCGCGTCCACCGGGAACTGCCGGAATCGACCGGAACTAGGACCAGCAAGGAGTGACAGCGGCCGTTTTCCCGAACTTTCGTCCCGTTCCGATCAAAAAGCCGCTCGCCGTTCCGAGGTCAGATCACTGCAGCGCGTCCAGTCGGAACTCGAACGCCGCCACCAGCCCACCTTTTTCGGCGTCGGGTCGCGCTCCTCGCGACCACTCCTTGAAAAAGCTGGACCAAAAAATCCACTCGGTCCCGGAGGTCACTCGCGGGTCTACGTCTACGACTGCAGCGCGTCCAGTCGGAACTCGAACGCCGCAACCGGCAGCTCCAGATCGTGTTCGACGATGATTTCGGGATGGACCTCGCCGATGACGCCCACGTCCTCGCCGTCGAGGACGACGCTCGCGGTTCGGCCGGGGATGAACGTGGGGTGTTCCGTCGACGGCGTCTCGAGGTCCTTGTCGAAGGCGTCGGCGATCGCCTGCAGGCGGGCCTTCGCGTCCTCGTAGGACGCCCCGTCGTGACACAGCGCCGCGGCGACGGTGCGGTGTTCGGCGACGTTCGTGTTCTCGGACTCGTCGACCTCGACCGCGAGGCCGATCTCCGCTAAGTCCTGCGGGTACGCGCGGTGCGTGTTGTTCTCCAGGACCATCATGATCGAGGGGAGCGCCCACGAGCGAACCATCGTGAAGTCCTCGCTGTAGGGCTCCTGAATGGTGACGGCCTCGCCGCCGCCGACGACGTCACTCCCTTGTTCGACGCCCATTCGCTCGTAGTTCTGCTCCTCGTCGATGAGGTAGAAGTTCAGCAGGTCCTCGAAGCCGAGGCCGACGAGCGTCTCGCGTGCAGCGCGTTCCAGTCGGGAGCGTTCGTGGCGACCGCCGACCGTCGACACGTCGGGATAGCGGGGTTCGAGTTCGTTGAACCCGTACGCGCGCCCGACGTCGTCGATGAGGTCGACTGGGTGGAGCACGTCCGTCCGGTAGGGCGGCACCTCGACCTCGTAGGACACCGTGTCGTCGGTCTCTTCGGTCGTCGCGTCCATCCCGGCGCGTTCGACGAGGTCGACGACGTCCGTCGGGTCGAGATCGACGCCGAGCATCGTCTCGATGTCGTCGTGGGTGACGGTCTTGGTCTTCGTCTCAAAGTCCGGGCGCACGAGATCGCGGTCCTCGTAGACGACGCGGACCTCCTCGACTTTCCCGCCGCGGGCCTCCAGCGAGTAGCAGACGATGTTCAGCATCTTGTCGATCGTCCACTGGTCGGTGCCGGTCATCTCGATGAACAGGTCCCGGGAATCCTCCGAGACCTCGGTCCGGCGACCGTTGACGACCGGTGGGAACGAGAACAGGCCGATCTCGTCGTAGATCGCCGGGAACGAGTCGTAGTCCTCGACGAGGTCGGCGTACTCCTGGCCGATGTGGTGGTCGGTCAGGACCTCCGCGAGCGTCAACTCGGCGTCGCCCTCTAGCGGGACCATCGTGTCACCCTCCGGGTCGATCCCGGTGTAGGTCACCGACTTCCGGGAGTCCTCGTCGCCGAGGTCCTCACCTTTCAGCATCGTCAGGTCGTGGACGCCGATGGCGCCCTTCGCGCGCTGACGACCCATCGTCGCGTGGAGTTTCTCCTGGACCTGGATCAGGGATTCGAGGGCCTCCTCGTCCATGTCCAGCCCGCGAACGATGGCGCCCGTCACGTAGGGGCGCTCGTCGGGCACGTCCTCGACGTGGATGGACCACTCGGCGCTGTTGGTGTTCGGGACGTAGACGCCCCGGTCGTCGCCGTACTGATACCTGAGAGAGCGGGCGACCCCCTCGACGGAGAGCCGGTCGAGTCGGTCGGGGGCGAACTCGAGCTCAAACTCGCCGTCCTCGGTCTCGCCTTCGAATTCCAGTCCGAGGCCGAACAGGTCGTCTTTCAGCTGTTCGTCGTCTTTCTCGTCGTGGCCGGTGAGCCGGCGGAGTTCGTCGGGATCTACCTCTACTGTAGGCATCAGTAAATCACCTCCTCGCTTCGCAGGTAGTCAAGGTCCAGCAACGTGCCGTGCACGTCGCGGATGTCCTCGGCGCCGGTGACGAGCATCATGAGTCGCTCCAGGGCCAGCCCCCAGGCCATCACGTCGCAGTCGACGCCGAGCGGTTCGAGCATCTCCGGCCGGAAGATCCCGGAGTTGCCGATCTCGATCATCTCGCCCGTCTCGGGGTGGCGACCGAACAGCTCGAAGCTCGGTTCCGTGTAGGGGTTGTAGTGGGGCTTGAACTCGACGTCGGTGATGCCGAACTGCTCGTAGAACTCGGTGAACGTCCCCATCAGGTCGCGCACGGAGAGGTCCTCGGCCATCACCCAGCCCTCGATCTGGAAGAACTCCAGCAGGTGCGTCGCGTCGAGCGTGTCGTTCCGGTAGGCCTTCTCGATCGAGAAGAAGCGCTGGGGCGGTTCGAGGTCGCCCATCGCCTCCCCGGAGAGGTGCCGGGCGGTGAGCGACGTGGTGTGTCCCCTGAGCGCCAGCGCCTTCGCGAAGTCCAGGTCCCACGGCGAGTGGTAGCCTTCGCCGTCGTCGCCGACGCCCTCGCGGTGGGCGGACTCGACGCGCTCGACGAGGTCTTCTGGCAGATCGTCGATCTTCGCCGGGTTGTCCAAGGCGAAGCGGTCCCAGTGATTTCGAGCAGGGTGGTCCTGGGGCATGAACAGGCAGTCGTTGATCCAGAAGTCGGCGTCGACGGTCGGCCCCTGCATCTCCTGGAAGCCCATCCCCACGAGGACGTCTTTGACGCGCTCGGACATCTGCCGGAGGACGTGGGTCTTCCCGGGCGTCAGCTCCTCGGCGTCGGCCTCGACGTTGTACTCGGCGAACTCGACGTCCTCCCACTCCCCGCTCGTGATGAGATCGGACGTGACCTGGCCGACGGTCTCTGCGACCTCGACGCCGGCCATGAGTTCGGTGACGCCCGCGTCGGTCAGAAGCACCGACCGGATCGTCGTCTCGGACCGCTCGACGAGCCCGCGCTTCTCTAAGTCTTCGAGCGCGAGGTCGCTCTGGTAGGCGACGCTCCCCTCCGCGATGGCCTCCAGGGTGGCCGCTTCCGAATCGCTCTCGGGGTCGGCGTCGGGATCGGCTGTGATCTCGCCGCTGTCGATGCTGCCGTAGCCCTTCCGGGCGTAGTTCGAGAGCGCGATGTCGACGGCCGGCCCCTCAAGCCCGGCCTCGCCGATGACCTGGCCGAGCTGGACGGCGTCCTCGTCGGCGCCGAGCGAGACGGCGGCCTCGTACAGGCGGAGTTCGGGCAGACCTTCCTCGACGTACTCCTCGGCTTCCTCGGTCATCGAGACGTCGTCGCTCGTGCGTTCGACGATTTCGACGAGGCCCTCGTCTTCGAGTTCGAAGGCCGCGCCGGTGACGGCGGCGGGATCCAGGTCCGTCTCCTCGGCGATACGCTCGATTGTCTGTTCCTCGTCTGCACTCGCGGTGTTCAACACCGCGACCTGTGCTTCGGGTAGCTTCATGCGTAGTGGTCGTTGTTCAGTAGGGCGCGGGTCGGTCAGTTAACGGTTCTCATAAGGACAGCTGTAAGCCAGTTTCGTCTGTCGCCGACATGCGTCGGCGACGAACGAGGCACCTTACAGGTGTCCGCACAACGTGCGCGGCCGGTTTCATCCCCTTCAGAAGTTATCCGTCGGGAAGTCCACTGCCCTCAGCGCGCGCCGAAAAAGAAGCCGAACCCCCCGGACTGCGGTGGCTGACGGACGGTGCGCCGGCAGTGGGGTTCGGATGCCATGTGCGACCGATTGTGATAGGCCAGTAAAAACGTACCGCTGTCGACCAACGGCCGCTGTCAGCACAAAACAGCTATCAGCACCGACACTGACGTATCGAAACGTGACAACCGAACGCGACGACGACGGCGCGGACCGCGATCGAACCAGGTGGCTCGACGCGATTCCGGGCTCAGGCTTCGAGTTGCCCGGCACGGGCGTGCTCGAGGACCTCGGTGCGGAACTCCGACGAGGAATCGAGGGAATGACGCCGAGCGCCGACGGCATCGAAGCGATCCTCGACGGCGTGTCGATTCCGGACGTTGGCGACATAGACGTCGACGCAGTCGTCCGCCCCGGCGAGACGATCGACGACGAGCAGGTCGACGGCGTCGTCGAGACCGGCGAGCACGCGGTCGAGATCGCCGTCGAACACGGCGAGGACGCCGCGACGGTGCTGGTCGATACCGGTGGCGAAGTGATCGAAATCGGCGTCGAAAACGGCGGCGAGGCGGCGGAGGCGACGGCCGAGTTGCTGGCCGCAGCGCTCGACGGGCTGTAGACGGACAGCGGCGTTCAGTTCCCGCCGGCCCGCTCGCCCGCCACGTCGAACTCGAAGTCGAGTTCGTCCAGTTTCTCGGCCCACTCCTCGCGTTTCTCCTGGTGATCTGCGAGGAATTCCTTCATGAGTTCGGCGGCCTGCTCCTTGCAGCCGCCACAGAGGCGTTCGCCACCGACGCACTCGTCGTAGACCTCCTTGGCGAACTCGTCGTCGTCACCGGAGAGGAGGTACGCGTACAGTTCGTACACGGGGCACTCGTCTGCCTTCCCGCCGAGTTCGCGCTGTTCTTCGGCTGTCTCGCGCCCGCCGGTCGTCGCCGATCGAACCTTGTCGTACCCGTCCTCGGGGTCGTCAAGCAAACTGATGTGGCTCGCCGGCACCGACGAGGACATCTTCCCGCCGGTCAGGCCGGTCATGAACCGGTGGTAGATCGACGATGGCGGAATGAAGCCGTACCCGCCGTGGTCGGCTTCGACCTCGCGAGCGAGTTCTTCGGCCGCCTCGTGGTCCATCTCGAAGGCGTCGATGTGGCTCTCGTACCGGCGCTTCTCGCCGTCGATGGCCTCGACGAGCGCGTCGAACGCCTCGTCGGTCGCGTGTCGCGCGAAGAAACGAACCCGCGGCCGGAGCGGTTCCTTCCCGGCGTTCCGTAGCTTTTCCACCGCACTCTGGCGTGCCTCCGTCGCGCTCGTCTCGTAGTCGGCCAGCCAGTCGCCGGCTTCCCCACAGCGCGGCATCGCTTCGTCCTCGGCGTACTCCTCGCGGTGGTCGTAGGCGACGGCGACGAGTTCGCGTTCGGCGTCGGTCAACTCGAAGCTCGCGAACGCGTCGGTGACCTTGAAGAATCGCATCCGCTCTGCGAGGTCCCGGGCGAACCGCATGTGCGGATCCTGGTCCGGCCCGACCGGGATCACCGTGGGCTTGGGCTCGTCCAGTTGCGGGTAGAGGATGTCCGCCATCTGGGTGGTGACGCTCTGCATGTGCGAGATGTCCGTCTCGCCGTCGAAGCCGTAGATGGCCTGGAACTCCGAGAAGTTCGCTTCGATCCCCAGTTCGAAGGCGAGATCCTGGACCTCGCGGTTGGTGGACTGGCGGTAGAGCGTCCCCTCCTCGGGGTCGAATCCCAGGGCCAGGAGGCTCAGAACGTAGCTCCGGGCGTGCTCGTCGATCTCCTCCCAGGAGAGGCCGCGCGCGCTGTGGGCCTCGAGGTCGGCGATGAGGCCGTAGGCGTCGCCGCCCTGCTGCTGGTGCCAGATGATCTCGTCGAACACCATCTTGTGGCCGATGTGGGGGTCGCCCGTGGGCATGAACCCCGACAGCACCGCCCACGGCTCGTCGTTGCGCATGGCCGCTGCGATGGGTCGGTAGTCGCGGTGGCCGAAGATGACGCCCCGGCGCATCAGGTAGTGGGGGTTGGGCACCTCGTCGAGCACCGCGTCGAACTCCTCGATGCCGAACTGCTCGAACAGTTTGCGGTAGTCCGAGACCGTCGAAGAGCCCCACGGGTCGAGGGCGACGTCGTCGGCGCCCTCGGTGTCCGTCCCGCCATCGGGCAGCGCGCGGTCGGCTCCCCGCTGCGGTGCAGACCCGTCCGCTGCCGGCGGTGTTCGGTCGTTCGAAATCGGTTCCGTCTCCGAATCAGTGTCGTGTTCGCGTGTCATCTGTAATGTCGTGAGTCGCCGTGTCCGTTCGTGCAATCATCAAAAAGCGGAGTGAGCAACGCGAGTCGCGCCCGCGGCGTCAGGGGCACGCGGTCAGGATCGCGAGACTGTCCACTTCCCATGCCGGTCGCCAGCGCCACCGCCCGAAATCGGCGGAAGTGGACATCTTACGATAGCGTAATCGTCAGCAGGCGTTTAACCGTTTCCCATCCGGCTCACGGCGTGAGCCGTCCCGCTTCGAGCCAGGAGATGTGGCCGTCCCCTCCGGTCAGCGCGAACACCATTCGTTTGCGGACGCCGCCCGACAGCCGCACGTCTAGCGCCAGGTCCCGCGGTGCGAAGGCGTGTTCGTCCGGCAGCACTCGCACCAGCAACTCGGAGTGGGTCAGGTTCGCGACCGATTCGACATCGGCGTACGTCCGGAAGTCCGCCCCGAACTTGTAGCCTGTCTTGGGCACGACGCCGCGCTCCCGGAGGGCGGCGTACACCCGGAGGCGGCGGTCGAACCGGTCGCCCTCGACCTCGCGACCGCACTGCAGGACCGCTTGTTCCCCGCCGTCGATGTCGAGGACGCCGTGCCGGACGAGGTATGCGGCCTCGACCAGCGAGAGCTGGAGCGTGTCGATGCTCCCCTCCTCGCCGTCGCCGGAGAGCGGTTGGCCGTAGAACCCGTGCTGAAAGAGATCCGCGGGCGGGTCCCAGAGGAGAACCCGGTCGTCGAGCAGATCCCCGGTGACACCGGCCGGCGGTTCGTAGTTCGTCGTCCCGCTCACGTCCGGCCGATCCGTGTCGAGGTAGGTGATCTCGCTCTCCTCGTCGACGACCGCGAGGACGACGTCGCCCAGGTCGTCGGCCGAAACGGTCGCGCGCTCGCTGACCACTCGGACTCGATACGCCACCTCGTCGTCCCACGGTCCCTTGCCGCGGGGGTACACGACGAGGTCCGCCCCCGCCGGGTCGTCGACCCAGTCCTCACGGGCGGGCGACAGGTAGAAGCCCCGGTCGCGGAGGTCCTTGTACACCAGAAAGTGCAGGTCGGGACAGGTCGCCGACGCCAGGAACGCTCGGAAGTCCATGTCGTCGACTGAGTCGAGATCGCCGCGGAAGAGGAGGTGTGCGGCCTCGACGGGTGCGAGGACGATGTCCTCGCCGTCCGTGCGGCCGTACCCGCGGGCGTCGTAGAACTGCTCGCGGGCCTGGCGGCCCGCCCGAACCACGCCCTCGGAAAGCGTCGCGTGCATGCGTCCCTGTCGCCTGCCCGGCGATAAATCCCCTGCGGTCGCGCTGCTCACGCCCGTCTCTCAGCGTCACACCCCGTGTCGAGACAGCGCTCACCACTCCCCGTCTCGAACCGGGGCAGCCCGCAGTCACACTCACCGACGACCGTCCCCGCGGGAATCCCCCAACCGGTGTCGCAGTCGGGATAGTTCTCACAGCCTGCCAGCAGGCCGCCGCGGCGAAGGATTCTGAGATCCCCGTCACAGCGCGGGCAGTCCCACTCGCGGTCGAACGCGTCCGTGACGGCCTCGTCCAGCGACTCGCACTCCCGGTCGAGGCACACCTCGAACGCGCGCCCGCGGACGACGCGCAGCCGCGGGAGTCCACACGCGCACTCGCTGTCGAGAACAGTCGCGTCCCGCGGAATCCCGTGGCGCTCGTCGCATCCCACACACCGCACGGTACCATCGGCCCGGATCAGTCGGCCGTCACAGACCGGACAGTCACCGACCGGAACGCCCGCGGCGGAGGTCGGATAGCTGGCGCTGCCGTACTCCTCGTGGGTCTCCACGCAGAGTCGCTGGTCGCCGTCGGTCGCCGTCAGCGTACCGTCGCGGAGCGACACCGAGTCGGCGCGGGTGAGCCAGGCCACGGGCTGATACCCGTCGGCGTCGTGGACCAGAACGGTGTTGTCCGGTTTGCAGACGACGAGTACCTCGCCGCGTTGCTCCCGTTCGCGCGATCCCTCGAAAGTCGTCGTGCACTCACCGGCCAGGACGCAAGTTCCGTCGTGCATAGCCTTGGCTGGGCTGGTGTTGGTATATAAACGTCAGGTCGCGGGCCAGCGAGGCAGCGACAGAGATGCACCGAAACGGAACCGACAGTGGCGCAGTCGCAGAGCGTAATGGCGGGTGGGAATCGGAGGGCTGGGGTGGACGAATGGCAAAAGGGCGTGAAGTGGTTGGATGGTTTGGGGAGGGGAGTGGTGGGGGGACCGCACGGGTGGACAGAGAACCCACCTGTCCGGGAGCAGGTGCTCAGTCGCTGTTGTAGTCGCGACCGACCACGAGGGCCACGACGTTGGCGACGACCAGCGCGGTGAAGGGGGCGAGGTGCTCGCCGGCGACGCCCGAGAACAGCATCGGGAACAGCGCCATGGGGAGCAACACGGCGCTCCAGAACCCGAGGAACTGCACGGGCGCAACGAGCCGGGTGAGGGACTGCTCGGAGACGACACTCCAGTCGCGGGCGGCGGATCGGTCCTGGTGAGGGGATTGCGTGGACATGGTGGGCCTCTCTGCACTCGTCGCTTGGACTGACAACCCCATATAAGGGGTCGAAGCTTCGGACGAATTCAGTTCGTTTCGATGGATTTGGCACCGACTTCGAACCTTTTAGCGGTAAATTGGCTGTATTTTACGTACCAGGAGACGTTTCACAACCGCCCCAGGTTCGTTTAGACGTTTCACGATCCGATCTGAGAGAGTTTGATGGATCAAAAGAACCGAGTTGCGATAGCCCAGGTTGGCCGCCCGATCTCACTCGACGCGGACGGTCCGCGAGTCCGAGACCGGCAACAGCGGCAACTCGGGGAAGAACACTTCGGCCGTGTAGGTCAACTCCTCGGCGTCGCCACCGAACACACCCACCGGCAGCGTCGCGGTGCCGACGTACGAGTCCGTCGCCGTCATCTCGTGGTCGTTGACCGTAATGCGGACGCCCGCGCGGGCACCGTCGCCGACGTTCGTGACCGTCACCTCGCACATCTCGTTGGCCCCGCGGGCGATGCGCTCGGGGAACTCGCCCCAGTCGAACTCGAGATCGGGGAGCGAGCGTGCACTCCCGACGACCTGCTTCGCGACGCCGTCGGAGAGGCCCGCCGCGACGACGCCCTCCACGCCCGCCTCGCGCACGTCGGCGACCGAACTCAGCCCTTCCTTGGCCAGCCGACTCGCTCGCCCGGAGCCGACGCCGTCGAGCGCGGTCAGTTCGACCGCGTCCGCGCTGACGCCGTGTTCGATGCGGGCCTCGACGCGACTGGCGAGGTTCGCCGCGGGCGCACCGGCCAGGTGGTCGAGAAACGACCGGAGGGCGGCCAACAAGCGAAGGGAGTTCTGGCGGATGACCCACGCGTCGCTCCGGAGTTCGGCCGGCGTCGTCGAGTTCATGCTCGACTGCAGGATGGCAAGCACCTTTCGAGGACCGGGGTCGAGGTCCTGCCCGAACTGCCCTAACACTGCTCGAACCGCGTCGCGCTCGTCCCGGCGGGCGCTGGCGCTGTCGAACTCGCCGGCGGTCGCCACTGCTTTGAGAACGTCGTCGCTGCTCAGGGAGGTCGCACTGTCGTCGTCACTGGCGCGCTCTGCCAGCGTCGCGAACTCCCGGGCGGTATCGAGTCGGAGGTAGAACTTCGAGGCGAGGCGGCCGAGGCGCGTCGGCGAGAGGCGAAGGTCGTCGTCCATGTCGACGAACCCGCGGTCGACGAGGCTCTCCAGGGTGTCGCTGACCCGTTCGCGCAACTGCCCCTCGGACTCGTACTCGTCGGGGGCGGACCGGGCGCGGACGGCGTAGAACGTCGTCTCGATCCAGTCGAGCACGTCGTCGAGATCGCGGACGGTTCCGAGGACGATCTCGGCGTTGAGGTGCGCGTCCAGGTCCTCCGCCAGGCGGGACTCGATCTCTTTGCCGTCGCGCAACAGCTGGCGGTACTTGTCGGCGTCGGCGCGGTCGCAGACGACCCAGGCGTACCCGCGGTCGTCGTAGCCGGGCCGCCCCGCTCGGCCGAGCATCTGGAGCACGTCCAGCGGACTCATGTCGACCTCGCCCTCCAGCGGGTCGTGGAGCTTGGTGTCGCGGATGACGACGCATCGCGCCGGGAGATTGACCCCCCACGCCAGCGTCGAGGTCGAGAACAGCAGGCCGAGGGTTCCCTCGCGGAACCACTTCTCGACGAGTTCCTTGTCGCCTTTCGAGAGGCCGGCGTGGTGGAAGCCGACGCCGTCCAGCACTGACTGGCGGAGCGTCTCGTTGTTGACCTCCTGGGCCTCCTGGTGGAAGTCGTAGTCGCCGCGGGCGCCCATCGGGACGTCCCGCTCGGCGATCTCGTCGCGGGCTTTCTTCGCTGCCTGGACGGTGTCCTGCCGAGACGAGACGAACACCAAGCCCTGGCCCTCCTCGCGAAGGTGTGGTTCGACGAGGTCCATCGCTCGGTAGAGTCGGCGGTACTTGTCGGCGAAGGCGTTCTCGCCGTGGGTGTAGGTCTTGACGCCGGCCTCCAGCGGCACTGGGCGGTAGTCCTCGCCGAAGGCGAACGTCGTGTCGGGCGTGGCGTCGAGCCAGTCGGCGACGTCGTCGATGTTCGGCATCGTCGCCGAGAGGGCGACGACGCGGGGGTCACACAGCCGGCGGAGCCGCGAGATAGTGACTTCCAGCACCGACCCGCGCTTGTCCGAATCCAGCAGGTGCACCTCGTCGATGATGCAGGTGTCGACGTCGGTGATGAAGCCGTAGCGGGGCGAATCGTGTTTTCTGGTCGCGGAGTCGGCCTTCTCGGGCGTCATCACGAGGATGTCGGCGCGCTCGGCGCGGCGCGGGTTGAGGTCGCGCTCGCCGGTGACGACGTACACCGAGTAGCCCAGTTCCTCGAAGCGCTCCCATTCGCTTTCCTTCTCGTTGGTGAGCGCGCGCAGCGGTGCGAGAAAGAGGGCGGTTCCGTCGTCGTCGATGGCGCGACAGATGGCGGCTTCCGCGAGCGCGGTCTTCCCGCTCGCGGTCGGCGCGCTGACGACGACGTTCTCCTCGCGCTCTACGATGGCGGGGAGCGCCTCCGACTGCATGCGGTTGAACGAATCGAAGGGGAACGCGTCCGCGTAGCCCGGAAGGACCTCCCGTACCGCGACCTGCGGCTCGTACTCCGTGCGACCTGGCACGAAGGAACCAGCGAGGGCTGGGAGTATAGGCGTTTCCGTAGCGAGCGAGGTGCGACCGCAGGGAGGCCTCGATAGCGAGCGGCGAAGCCGCGAGCAGGGCGAGGTGCGACCAACGGGAGCACCTCGGAAAGGTGAACGGTGAGCGGATGCGAGCCGTGAGTGAGGCGGACGTGAAACGCGTGCGGGGGACGGTGCTCGCGACGCGTGTCGGTCCAGTGGAACCGCACGTTTTTCACCCGACAGCCCCCACTATCCGGCAATGAGTCGCGCCCGTAAGCCCGACTGGCTGAAGATGCGACCCCCGTCGGGCGAGCGTTTCACGGACATCAAAGAGACCCTGCGGGACCACGACCTCCACACGGTCTGTGAGGAGGCCAACTGCCCGAATCTGGGGGAGTGCTGGTCGGGCAGGGACGGCCCCGGTACGGCGACGTTCATGCTCATGGGCGACCGCTGCTCGCGGGGCTGTAACTTCTGTGACGTGCAAACCGGCGGGATGGAACCCCTGGATCCAGAGGAACCCGCGAACGTCGCCGACGCCGTCGCGGAAATCGGCCTGGACTACGTCGTGCTGACCAGCGTGGACCGCGACGACCTGCCCGACCAGGGCGCGGGCCACTTCGCCGAGACGATCAGACAAATCAAGGACCGCAACCCCGGCATCCTCGTCGAGGTCCTCATCCCCGATTTCCAGGGCGATCCCGACCTCGTCCGGAAGATCGTCGACGCCGAGCCGGACGTCATCGCCCACAACGTCGAGACCGTCGAACGCCTCCAGTGGCCGGTGCGCGATCGGCGGGCGGGGTACGAGCAATCCCTCTCTGTGCTCAGGCAGGTCCACCGCGAGTCGGACATCTACACCAAGACCAGCCTGATGCTCGGCGTCGGCGAGTACGACCACGAGATCTACCAGACGTTACGGGACCTCCGGGCAGTGGGCGTCGACGTGGTGACGCTGGGCCAGTACCTCCAGCCCTCCCGGTCGCATCTGGAAGTCAGCGACTACGTCCACCCCGACGCGTTCGATACCTGGCAGCGCGTCGCCGAGGAGGAGTTAGACTTTCTCTACTGTGCGTCGGGGCCGATGGTGCGCTCGTCGTACCGCGCCGGCGAGCTGTTCGTCGAGTCGGTCCTCCGAGACGGCACGTCCGTCGAGGCAGCGCGGGAGACGGCGCGGGCAAGCGAATGAGCAGGTGCGGTCCCGTCAGTCGCTCCCCAGGAGTCTGTCGGCAGGGGCCAGCACCAGCGCCGGTCCGTTAGTCGACTCCGGACAGCGGTCGGCGCGTCGGACGGGAACAGTGCCCAGACTACGCAACTGTTCGGTCGAGAGCCCATCGACGTGTTCCAGCAGGAGAGCGACCGTGTATTCTCGGGTCTCGCCGCTCGCGAGGCGCGGGTCGTCGGCCGGACTGACCATCGACCCGCCGTCGACGATGGACGCCGACGCTCGGCCGACGGGTCCCGATCCCGACGGCCCGGTGTACAGACAGGCGTCGTACGCTGGTAACCGTGCCGTGCGACCGAACTCGAACTCGTTTCGAACCGTGACCGTGCCGACAGAGACCAGTCGCTCTTTCTCGGCGTGGTCGCTCACGGCGTACCACCGCTCGTCGGTGGTCGAGAGGTTCACGGACGACGCGGTGTCGAGCGTGACCGAAGGTCGCGGGCCACCGAGGTCGTACGCGTACGTGCCACCGCTGACCGCCAAGAGCGCCAGGACGAGCGACACCGAGACGCGGCGGTCGATGGAGCCAACGGCTTGCAACCGCCACCGCGCCGCGAGCAGTGCTGGCATCCCGACCGCGGCGGCGACGACCATGCCTTGCCAACCCAGCGGGCGCAGCAGGACGGCCGACAGGACGAACGCGTAGATGGTCGCCCCAGCAGTGGACAGCGTCGTATCGACGCCCCGAAGCGCAACTGCGTTTCCCGCGAGGACGAACGCGACAGCAGTCCCAGCGAGTACCCCGACCGGTATCACGGTCGAGAGATGGTCGGGAACGGCGAACACGAGTAACGCTCCGAGGACGGCTCCCTGAGCCGCGCCGAGAATCGACGACAGCGGGATATACTCCCACACAGAGCTCGTCGTGCTGTCACGGAACTGCGAGCGGTCCGCGGTTCGCCTCGGTGCGACCACAGCGGTGAGCGCGAGCGTTGCGAAGTACAGCAAGACCTGGACCGCGATCAGTAAATTGGCGAATCCCGTCAGAAACACGAGCGGTTCCAGCGTTCCGAGCGGGATCCCGACCGCCAGCATCAGGACCAGCGCCGTCAGCGCAGCGCCGAACTGCATGACGACCAGCACTGCGTCGGCGACCGGCGGTCGTTGCTGCGCCGTCGACATGTGCGAGCGAAGAGTCTGACCGCCGGAATAAGCCTTGTGTAGTTGTCACGATGGAGGAGCGCGCGCGAGCGACCGGCCCCTGAATCACGTTAGCCGCCAACACGCCACACGGAGAACATTCGTCCAGATTCTTCGATCATACCGGGACGTTCTTGGCCGTTCTTCGAGAATTTTTAACCCACCCATACAATCGGCGAGGCAAGATTAGCAGCGAGCGAAAGGTATTTGGGAAAACAATATTACCGAGGCAAGAGACGTTGTAGTATGCCTCGGAGGTTTTTCGTGTGAGTACCCTACAACGAGACCCGGGCGAGCGGGTCGAAATCTTGGACGAGGACGGACAGGTACGGGACGGTGCGACGGTCCCGGACCTCTCCGACGAGCAACTCGTCGAGATGTATCGAGAGATACGACTGGCGCGACACTTCGACCGACGGGCGGTGTCGCTACAGCGCCAGGGGCGGATGGGGACGTACCCGCCGCTCTCGGGACAGGAAGCCTCGCAGATCGGGAGCGCCCACGCGCTGGACGACGAGGACTGGCTGTTCCCGAGCTACCGCGAGGCCGGCGCGGCGCTCATCCGCGGGATGACGTTGAAGCGAATCCTCCTGTACTGGATGGGCCACGAGGTCGGGAATCTCGTTCCGGAGGACGTCAACATGTTCACGATGGCGGTGCCCATCGCGACGCAGATTCCCCACGCCACGGGGGCGGCCTGGGCCTCGAAACTGAAGGGCGAAGAGAAGGCCTTCCTCTGTTACTTCGGCGACGGTGCGACCAGCGAGGGCGACTTCCACGAGGGACTGAACTTCGCCGGCGTGTTCGACACGCCCACCGTCTTCTTCTGTAACAACAACCAGTGGGCGATTTCGGTCCCGCGGGAGCACCAGACGGCGAGCGACACGATCGCGCAGAAAGCCCACGCCTACGGCTTCGAGGGCGTCCAGGTCGACGGCATGGACCCGCTGGCCGTCTACAAGGTGACCAGAGAGGCCGTCGAGAAGGCCAAGAACCCCCCAGAAGACGAGCCGCGGCCGACGCTCATCGAGGCCGTCCAGTACCGCTTCGGCGCGCACACGACGGCCGACGATCCCTCGGTCTACCGGGACGACGACGAGGTCGAGGAGTGGAAGCGCAAAGACCCCATTCCGCGGCTGGAGACGTTCCTGAAAGACCGGGGTATCCTCGACGAGGAGCGGATCGACGCCATCGAACGGGAGAACAGCGACCGGGTGGCCGAGGCGATCGACGCCGCCGAGTCGGTCGAACGGCCCGACCCCGAGGAGATGTTCGCACACGTGTACGCAGACATGCCCAAACGCTTACAGCAACAGCTGGAGTACTTCGAGCGCATCAGAGACACGCATGGCGACGACGCACTGCTGGAGTGAGACCGGGAGGAGACAATGAGCCAAACGACAGACACCAGTACGCAGGATTTGACGCTCGTCCAGGCGGTTCGGGACGGGCTGTACGGCGAGATGGAACGCGACGAGGACGTGCTCGTGATGGGCGAAGACGTCGGCCGCAACGGCGGCGTCTTCCGCGCGACGCAGGGCCTCTACGAGGAGTTCGGGGAGGATCGGGTCATCGACACACCGCTGGCGGAGTCGGGCATCGTCGGCACCGCCGTGGGCATGGCCGCCTACGGTCTCCGCCCGGTCCCCGAGATCCAGTTCATGGGGTTCATCTACCCCGCGTTCGACCAGATCATCAGTCACGCCGCGCGCCTGCGCACCCGAAGCCGGGGCCGGTTCACCTGCCCGCTCGTCGTCCGGGCGCCCTACGGCGGGGGCATCCGCGCGCCGGAACACCACTCCGAGTCCAAGGAGGCCTTCTTCGTCCACGAGGCCGGCCTCAAGGTCGTCATTCCCTCGACGCCGTACGACACGAAAGGACTGCTCGCGAGTGCGATCCGTGACCCCGACCCGGTGATCTTCCTCGAACCGAAGCTCATCTACCGGGCCTTTCGCGAGCCGGTCCCCGACGAATCCTACACGGTACCGCTCGGCGAGGCCGCCGTCCGCCGCGAGGGGTCCGACGTCTCGGTGTTTACCTGGGGCGCGATGACCCGGCCGACGCTGGAAGCCGCCGAGCAGTTGGCCGAGGAGGGCATCGACGCGGAGGTCGTCGACCTCCGGACGCTCTCGCCGCTGGACGAGGACGCCATCGTCGAGTCGTTCAAGAAGACCGGCCGCGCGGCCGTCGTCCACGAGGCGCCCAAGACGGGCGGCCTCGCCGGCGAGATCATCGCCACCATCCAGGAGGACGCCCTACTCTACCAGGAGGCTCCGATCACCAGAATCACGGGCTTCGACACGCCGTACCCGCTGTACGCCCTGGAGGACTACTACCTGCCGGAGGCCGCCCGAATCAAAGACGGCATCCGCGAGGCCGTGGAGTTCTGACCATGTCGGTCGAGTTCAAGCTCCCCGACGTCGGCGAGGGCGTCGCCGAAGGGGAGATCGTCCAGTGGCTCGTCGAACCCGGCGACGCCGTCAGCGAGGACCAGGCCGTCGCCGAGGTCGAGACCGACAAGGCCGTCGTCGAGGTCCCCTCGCCGGTCGACGGGACGGTGAAAGAACTGCGAGCCGAGACGGGCGAGGTCGTCCCGGTCGGCGAGGTCATCATCGTCTTCGAGACGGAAGGCGAGGCACGGAGTGCCTCGGGACGAGCGACCGGTGAGGAGACCGAGCCGGGAGCAGCGGAAGACGTCGAGGGAGAGCCCGACGCTGCCGAGGGCGACGAAGAGACCGCGACGTCGCAGACCACCACGAACGGCCGCGTGTTCGCCGCCCCGAGCGCCCGGCGACTCGCTCGCGAACTCGGCGTCGACATCGGGGCCGTCGAGGGAACGGGACCGGGCGGGCGCGTCACCGAGCAGGACGTGCGAGCGGCCGCCGAGACCCCCGAAGAGCCGTCGGAAGACGGAACGGAGCCGGCCACCGCTGCTGGAGCGGAAACGGAGGGCGCCGGCGGCGCACCCGAAGCCGAGGGCGCACCGGGCGCAGGGGAACCAGCGGCTGCAGGCGAAGCAGTGGAAACGGCCCCCGGGGGAGGACGAGGGGGTGAGCCGGCCGGGCGCGACCGGACGCTCGCGACGCCCGCGACGCGCCGCGCCGCCGACGAGGCAGGCGTCGACATCGACGACGTGCCGGCGACCGAACAGCGTGACGGCGAGGCGTTCGTCACGGCCGAAGCGGTCCGGGAGTACGCCCAGGCCCAGCAGGCCGCCCAGGCCGCCGACGCCGAAGCGCTCGCGGCAGCAGCGCCAGCCAACACGGGTCGCGAAGGCGTCGCCGCCGGCGAGGAAGAGCGGATTCCCTACCGCGGCGTGCGCCGGACCATCGGCGAGCAGATGGAGCAGTCGGCCTACACTGCCCCGCACGTCACCCACCACGATTCGGTCGACGTGACCCCGCTGGTCGAGGCCCGCGCAGAGTTGAAAGAGCGAGCAGCGGACCGAGGCGTTTCGCTCTCGTACCTCCCGTTCGTCATCAAAGCCGTCGTCGCCGCGCTCAAGGAGTACCCCATCCTCAACTCCCAGCTCGACGAAGCAAACGAGGAGATCGTCCAGAAGGGCTACTACAACGTCGGCGTCGCCACGGCGACGGAGGCCGGTCTGATGGTCCCCGTCGTTCAGAACGCCGACCGGAAGCCGCTCCTGCAGGTCGCCTCCGAGGCGAACGAGTTGGCCCAGAAAGCCCGAGATCGCTCGATCGCTCGCGAAGAGATGCAGGGCGGAACGTTCACGATCACCAACTTCGGGGCCATCGGCGGCGAGTACGCCACGCCGATCATCAACTACCCCGAGACGGCGATCCTGGGGCTCGGCGCGATCAAAGAGCGGCCGTGGGTAGTCAATGGAGAAGTGGAAGCCAGACATGTCATGACCCTCTCGCTGTCGATCGACCACCGCGTCATCGACGGCGCCGAGGCAGCCCAGTTCACGAACACGCTCAAAGAGTACCTGGCGAATCCGACGCTCCTGTTGCTCGAGTGAGCGTCAATCCCCTTCTGATCCGTACCGGGTCGCCGAAGACGTCGGAGACTCCGAGCGCTGGGAGCGCGACCGAGACGGGAGGTGCGGAGCGACCACGTCCCGGAGCGTCTCGAACCCGATGACGGCGAAGCCGACGACGACCACGCCGAAGCCCGCGACGGTCATCGTCGAGATGGACTCGCCCAGTACCGCCCACCCGCCGAGCGTGGCGAAGACGGGGCTGACGTAGAACACCAGGCTCGACTGGATGGCTCCGACCTCGGCCAGCAGGCCGAAGTACGCGATGTAGGCGACGGCGCCCGCAAACACGCTGAGGTACCCCAGCGCGACGAGGGCGGGGAGCGACCAGACGACCGCGCCGAACGACTCACCGGCGAGCGCGCTCCCGGCGTGGAGCATGCCCGCACTCACCGGCAGCGCCCAGGCGGTCTGGACGACGCTGGACAGCGAGGCGTCGGCACGGCGGATCAGTACTGCCCCCAGCGCCGAGCTGACCGCCCCGCCAAGCATGAGCACCATTCCCTGGCTGCCGCTGCCAACCAGCATCGCCGGATCGAATCCGACGACCAGTGCGACGCCGACCAGACCCAGGACCGTCCCGGCTGCGCCGCGGCGCGAAAGCCCCTCGTCAGCCAGCAGGAGCGCGGCGAACACGGGCGTGAGGATCGGCGCGAGACCGAACAGGATCGATCCGACAGCGCTGGTCGTGGACTGCTGGCCCACGAACAGCAGCGCGTTGGTCAGCCCGATGGCGAAGACGGCCGTCGCGAGTACGCCAGCCACGTCCCGTCGGGACCTGGGGTAGCGGTCAGCGGGAGCAGTCGTCAACGCCACGAAGCCCAAAAGCAGGACCGCCGCCACGTCGTAGCGAATGGCGACGAACAGGAGCGGCGGGAAGTACGCCCCGCCAGCCTTGACAGCGACGTACGTGCCGCCGAAAAACACACTCGCCAGGAGGAAGAAGGCGAGCGTCCGCAGTCGCGTCACGATCGGGGAGCCACCCCCGCAGTCGGCTCGAACCGAGTGCCGTCCGAGAGCCCGAACGGCGACGAAATATCAGTGAACATTGCGTATCAGGAACTCCGCCGTCGTCCCTGATAAGATAATTTAGAAAACATTTCATGGGGGACAACACCGGTACGGCGTGGCCGACTTTTGTGACGTGAAACAAATTCACGACGCGAAACGCCTTTGATGAGCGGGGGACGAATCGGGAGACATGGACGCCGCGCTCGAAGAGATCGAGTTCCTCGCGCTGTCGGAAAACCGGATCGAGGTGCTGGCAGCGGTGAGCCAGGAGCCGCTGACGCGGGGCGAGCTGGCGGCCGTGACCGACGCGTCACAGCCGACGCTGAGTCGGATTCTCGGGGACTTCGAGGAGCGCAACTGGATCGAGCAGACCGGGAACCGCTACGAGGCGACGGCGACGGGCCGTCTGGTCGCGTCCGGCATCACGGACCTCTGGGAGACGATGGAGACCGAGCGGAAGTTACGGGACGTGGTCGAGTGGCTGCCGACCGACGAGATCACGTTCGACCTCGACCACCTCCACGACGCGGAGATCACCGCCCCCACGCGAACGAAGCCGAACGCGCCGGCGCAGCGATCCGCGGAGTTGCTCGCGGCGGACGACCACGTCAGGATCGTCTCCCACACCCTGAACGAGCAGAACCTCTCGGCCGTCCACGAAGCTACAGTCGACGGCAACCAGCGGTTCGAGGGCGTCCTCTCGCAGGAGGGCATCGACGCCATCACCGCGGACCCGACGCTTCGGCGGCAGCTCCGCGACGTCCTCGTCGCCCCCGAGGCGTCCGTTCGCGTCGCGGCCGACGACGTGCCGCTCGCCGTTTCGATCACCGACGACGCCGTGCACCTGTTCGTCCGCAACGACGACAACGTGCTCCAGGCGGTGCTGGTCTCGGAGGACCAGACGGTCCACGACTGGGCCACCGAGATCTACGAGCAGTACCGGAGCGACGCGACGCCGCTGGGCGTTGCCGATCTGAGCGAGTGAGAAGCGACCGCGTCGGCGCTTACCTGACCGGACAGGTGTCGATGCCCAGCAGCGAGTTGAGCGGGCACTTCTGGGTGAGCGCCGTGCCGAGGAACACGACGCCGATCAGCGCGGCGATCGCCGCCAGCGCCGTGCCCGTCGTGCCCTCAGCCAGCGTCACCATCCCGGCCAGAGCCGCGATTCCCAGCGCCAGGAGTATCGGTCCGGCGACGAGCCGTGCGATGCGATCGTAACCACCCACGTTCTTGTCCATAATTGTCCCTCGTGAACATGATAGCGTGCCCGAAAGGTAAAGCTGTCTGCCGTTCTCACCTCGTGAGAGTGCGAGGTTACGACGAGTGGCCACTGGTCAGAGCCGACTGTGTCCCACGTGAGGCACAAACGCAGCGTGCGTTCGAATGGGACCGGTACTGTTTACACCATTGTCATGAAAGTATCTGGCATGCCCTCCCCACTGGACGCGCGTCGACTCGTCGAGGAGAGCGTTCCCGCCGCAGTCGTGCTGCTGTTCTGGAGTGTCCTGGCTGCGATCGCCCAGAGCGGCGTCGCGCTGGGGCTCAGAATCGCCGGCGTCGTCATGGCGCTGCTGTACGTCGTCGTTCGCGCGCTCACGCTCGCCGATTCGCTCGCCGATGACGGGCAACCGATCGAATCCGAACCCATCCTGCGGGAGAACGCGACCGTCGCGGTGGCGTCCGGCGTGTGGTTCCTGGCTGCACTGCTGTTCAGCGCCCCGCTCCCAATACCGAGATCCATTGACTATCTATTTGGGCTCTTCAGCGCCATCTCGTTCGCACTCGCTGCGACCGGCGTCCTGACAGTCGTCCTCTACGCCGTCGCTGTGGGGATCGTCCGGATGCGTGCCCGGTCGGACGCGGCGAATCCGACGGGGCAGCCGGCGGCAGAGTGACCAACCCGCACACTCAAACCCCCGGCGGTCGATTGGCTCGCGTATGGTCGTCGGCGACATCGCAACTGGAACGGACGTACTCGTCGTCGGCGCGGGGCCGGGCGGGTACGTCGCCGCCATCCGCGCCGCACAGCTCGATCTGGACGTCACGCTCGTCGAAAAGGACGCCTTCGGGGGCACCTGTCTGAATCACGGCTGCATCCCCTCGAAGGCGCTCATCTCCGCGACCGATCTCGCCCAGCGCGTCCGCGAGGGCGAGCACATGGGCATCCACGCGGACCCCGCCATCGACATGGCCGGGATGGTCGCCTGGAAGGACCAGGTCGTCGACCAGCTCACCAGCGGCGTCGAGAAACTCTGCAAGGGCAACGGCGTCACTCTCATGGAGGGACGGGCGGAGTTCGCCGACGAGCACACGGCGCGCATCGCCCACGGCGGCGAGGGCCAGGGCTCTGAATCCGTCGAGTTCGAGCACGCCATCGTCGCCACGGGGAGCCGCCCGATCGAACTCCCCGGCTTCGAGTTCGACGGCGAGCACGTCCTCTCCTCGAAGGAGGCCCTGGCGATGGACCGGGTCCCGTCGAGTCTGGTCGTCGTCGGCGCGGGCTACATCGGGATGGAACTCGCGACGGTGTTCGCCAAGGCCGGGAGCGACGTCACCGTCGTCGAGGCGCTCGACCAGGCCCTGCCGGGCTACGAGGCCGACGTCACGCGCGTCGTCCGCAAGCGCGCCGAGGAACTGGGGATCGACTTCCACTTCGGCCAGGCCGCCGCCGAGTGGACCGAGTCCGACGACGGCATCACGGTCGTCACCGAGACCGAGGAGGGGAGCCGCTCGGAGTTCGACGCCGAGAAGGCGCTCGTCGCCGTCGGTCGCCAGCCCGTCACCGACGCGCTCGGCCTCGACGCCGCGGGCGTCGAGACCGACGGAAACGGCTTCGTCCCGACCGACGACCGCGCGCGGACCGACCAGGAGCACATTTTCGCCATCGGCGACGTGGCCGGCGAGCCGATGCTCGCTCACACCGCCATGGCCGAGGGACACGTCGCCGCCGAGGTCATCGCCGGCGAACCCGCCGCGCTGGACCACCAGGCGATCCCCGCCGCGGTGTTCACCGACCCCGAGATCGGCACCGTCGGCATGACCGAAGCCGAGGCCGAGGACGCCGGGTTCGAGCCGCTCGTCGGGACGTTCCCGTTGCGCGCCAGCGGCCGCGCGCTCACGATGGACGAGACCGACGGGTTCGTCAGAATCGTCGCCGACGCCGACAGCGAGTTCGTCCTCGGGGCCCAGATCGTCGCCCCCGAGGCCTCCGAACTCGTCGCCGAGGTGGGCCTGGCCATCGAGATGGGCGCGACCCTCGAAGACGTGGTCGGGACGATCCACACGCACCCCACGCTCTCGGAAGCCGTCATGGAAGCCGCCGCGAACGCCCGTGGCGAGGCGGTCCACACGCTGAACCGCTAACCCCAGCAGGTCCGTCACCCACGAGCCCCAGCGGACGACCCAGCACTTCTCGCCAGTGTGACGACATCCAGGGAGAGACGTTTTCAGCTAAACGCAACTGGTACGTAAAAATTACAATCAGAACCCGGGATCTGCCCCAGGAATCAAAAGAAATATAGCCTTAATTTGGAAAGGTCGGAATACGCACCGCGAGGGTGTACCAGCATGGCCCAGGACACGACCACGGACGACGACCGGATCACGGACGCAATCCTCTCAGGCTCGGCTTACGAGCGACTTCGGCTCCAGCGGCCGACGTATTTCGCCCAGCCGGTGCCGACGAAGTTGACCTGGCAGAGCGTGCTTCTGGCGGGACTCGCACTGCTCGCCCCGCTGTACGTCCTCTTTCCCGAGACCGTGGCGTCGTATCTGCCGGCGACCAATCCGACGCTGGCCTCGCCGAAGGTCATCGTGCTGGGACTGGTCGGGGCCGGCGTCGAACTGTTCGCGGCGGCGCTCCTGATCGGGGCCGCCCTCTTTCGCATCCGGCACTACCCGCTGTCGGAACCGCAGGCCCGGACCGTCCTCAACGTCGAGGACTTCGCCTCCTATCTCGGCTTCGGCACCGGCGGCATGGCAATCGCCATCACGCTGTGTTACTTCGCCCTCGGCCTGGCGGGCGGCGAGGCGATCGCGAGCTACGTCGCGGCGATGAACGGCATCAACCCGTTCGTCGACTCGGGGCTGGGGCTGTCCGTCGCCGAACTCGCCGGGCTGTCCTTCGTCGGCTGTCTCGGGCTCTTGCTCGTCGGGCAGTACCTGCGACGGCGGCTCGTCGCGCTGTCGGCGTAGCGGCGACACCGCGGCGTTTTTCAGTCACTGGAGAGTTACCGGAACGCATGGAGACACTCACGCTCGGCCCGGCGGGGACCTACTCCCACCGGGCGGCCACGGCCGTGTCCGACGACGTGGCGTTCACCGAATCGGTGACGGCCATCGTCGAAGCAGTCGCCGACGGGGAGTACGACCGCGGCGTCGTTCCCGTCGAGAACAGCATCGAAGGGAGCGTCACGGAGTCGCTCGACGCCTTCGCCGAGTACGACGTGGCCGTCGTCAAGGAACTCATCACGCCGATCCGCCACGCGCTGCTGGCCCAGAACGAGGGGTTCGAGCTGGTCGCCAGCCACGCCCAGGCGCTGGCGCAGTGTCGCGGCTACCTCGAAGCGGAGTATCCCGACGTGGACCTGGAGGCGGTCGCCTCGACCGCTCGCGGCGTCGAGCGCGCGCGAGACGATCCCGCCGTCGCCGCGATCGGCCACCCCGACACGGCGGGCGAGGACCTCCAGATCCTCGCCGAGGACATCCAGGACCAGGCCTCGAACGCGACGCGGTTCGTCGTCGTCGCGCCCGCCGACGAGCGCTCGGACGCCGGCGGGAAGACCTCGCTCATCGTCTACCCGAACGCGGACTATCCGGGGCTCCTGCTCGAAATGCTCGAGCCGTTCGCCGACCGCGACATCAACATGACGCGCGTCGAGTCCCGTCCCAGCGGCGAGCGCCTCGGCGACTACGTCTTCCACATCGACATCGCGGCCGGCCTCTACGAAGCGCGCACGAAAGAGGCGCTCGCCGACGTCGAGTCCATCGCCGAGAACGGGTGGGTCCGCCGCCTCGGGTCGTACGACACGGAGCACGTCCTGAACTGATCGCGCGGAGACCTGTCGAGAACGCCACCTACGGACAGCATTTTAGCGTTCCCGTGGTACACTGTGACGGGACGGTATCCCGTGAGGCTCCATGAACAGACAGAACCCCTTTACCGAGATCGAGCGGATGTTCGACCAACTCAGCAACCAGTTCGGTGAGTTCGAGCCCGGGACGGAGATGGGGGGCTCGATCGCGATCGACGTTGCGGACACCGGCGACGCCTTCGAGGTCACTGCGGACGTGCCGAGCTTCGAGAGCGACGACATCCAGGTGACCCTGCCCGACGCACAGACGGTCCGCATCGACGCCAGCCGAACCTCCGAAACGGAAACCGAAACGGACGAGCAAGACCGTCACTACATCCGTCGCGAGCGCCAGGAGCAATCGCTCAGCCGAACGATCCCGCTGCCCGACGACGTCGCCGAGGCCGACGCCACAGCCGACTTCGACAACGGGATGCTCACGATCCACCTGCCGAAAGTCGAACGCAGCGACAGCACCAACATCCCGTTGAGCTGATCGGCCGGCACGCCCGCGAGACCGTGCTGGCCGTCCCCGACGATCGTCCGGTGAGCGCGGGCCCCCGGAGCGCCGTCGGACGAGAACGAGACACCGGACGTGTTGCCGCGCCATACTATGGCATTCATTGACAGATATTTATTGTCGGAGCCACAAGAGGTGGAATAAGATGACGAGAGAGGTGGAGATGGGGTCGCCAGAGAAGTCAACTCAGGCCAGCGTCGAGACAGGAATCACGGGGAGGCGTCCTGCTGGGAGCGAGCGGGCGCGCTACCAACTCGATTCGAGCGGACGGTTCGTCGACGTCAACGACGCGTTCACCGATCTCGCAGGGAGGGACCGCGAGGCGTTGCTGGGGGAGCACGTCTCGACAGTGATCGACGAGAGCGACGCCGATCGGTACCGGGTCGCGGTCGGCAAGCTGAGACAGAGCGGCCCGCTGACCGACACGGACCTCGCAGTGACGCTCGGTCGACCCGACGCGGACCCGCTGGCGTGTACCGTCCACCTCACGGCGCTGGCCGGCGACGAGAGCGGCTGGAACAGCCTCGGCGTAGTCCACCCGCGCACGGGCGACCCGCAACCTGCGACGAACGACTACGCGGCCGTGCTCGACGACGTGCTGGGGAGCAACGGAGACGTCGGGGTGTTCCTGTTCGACGAGTCGGACGCACTTCGCTGGGCGAACGAGTCTGCCGCCGCCTACTTCGACGTCGCTCGCGAGCGCCTCCTCGGCGCGGACAGGCGCCGACTCGTCGAGGAGGAGTTCCGTGACGCGGTGGCCGAGCCGACGGCGTTCACCGACGCGATGCTGACGGCGGACGAGGACGCCGCGACGTTCGAGTGTCGGGTCGAGCCCGGGACGGGCCGCCGGGAGCGAGTCCTCGAACGCCGGCGCCGACCGATCACGGGCGGGCAGTTCGCCGGCGGCCACGTCGAACTGTTCTACGACGTGACGGAGCGCCGCCGGCACGAGCGCGAGCGCAAGCGATACAGAGCGATCGTCGAGAACGCGCGCGACATCGCGTACACGATCGATTCCAACGGGCGGTTTTCCTACATCAGTCACCGGATCAAGGACGCACTCGACGTCGCCCACGAGGAGTTCGTCGGCACCTCGGTCGAGACGATCACTCGCCGGATGGTCGACGACGACGACGACCAACGGGCGTTCCTCGAACTCGTCGACGACCTGCTGGCGGGCGAGAGACGCGACGGGCGGCTGCAGGTGACGATGACCGACTCCGCTGGCGAGGAGATGATCGTCGACGTTCGGCTCTCGACGGTCGAACTCGACGGAGCCGTGGAACTGCTGGTCGGCACGACGCGAGACGTTACCGACGAGGTGCATCGGCGAACCGAACTCCGACGCGAGCGCGACCTGAACGAACACCTGCTGCGGACGGCGCCCATCGGAATCGTCGTCCACTCCCCGGACGGGGAGATACTGCGCACGAACGACCGCGCCGAGACGATTCTCGGCGTGGGGCAGGCCGAACTGACCGGCCGGGACTGCGACGACCTCTCGAGTACGCTGGTCGACGCCGACGGTGAGCCGATCCCGACGGATCACCTCCCGTCCAGACGGGTCGTCGACACCGGCGAGCCGGTGTTCGACTACGAGTGCGGCGTCGTCCAGCCCAGCGGGGAGACGCGCTGGGCCCTCGGCAACGCCGCACCGGTCCACGGCCCCGACGGCGAGTTAGACCGCGTGGTCGGCGTGTTCAGCGACATCACCGAACACCGCGAGCGCGAGCGCGAACTCGAAACCGAGCGGGCGTTCACGGACGCGGTCCACAACTCGATTCCCGACCTCGTGTACGCGTTCGACGATCACGGTCGGTTCATCCGCTGGAACGACCGCGGCGCCGAGGTCAGCGGCTACGACGACGGGGAACTCGCGGGGAAACACGTGCTCGATTTCATTCCCGAGGAGGACCACGAGATGATCTGGAACGCCATCGAGGACGTCACCGAGGGGTCCGTCGAGCGGCGGGAGACGCGCATGGTGACCAAGGACGGCACGGAGATTCCCTACGAGTTCAGCGCTGCGCCGATCGTCGACGAGGACGGCGACCTGTTCGGGTTCGCCGGCGTCGGGCGCGACATCTCCGAGCAGAAAGAACGCGAGCGGACGCTCAAAGAACAGAACGAGCGGTTAGAGCGGCTCAACCGCATCAACGCGGTCATCCGCGACATCGACCAGGCGCTGGTGAGTGCCTCCAGCAGGGACGAGATCGAGGCGGCCGTCTGCGAACGGCTGGCAGCGGCCGACACGTACCGGTTCGCCTGGATCGGGCGCGAACAGCAGACCGACCGGACGATCACGCCGACGGCGACGGCCGGCCGGGACGACGGCTACTTAGAGGAGATCACCGTCCGGACCGACGAGTCGCCGGCCGGGCAGGGGCCGGCCGGCCGTGCCTACCGGACGCGCGAGATACAGGTCTGCCAGAACGTCCGGGCAGATCCAGTGTTCGAGCAGGTTCGCGACGCAGTCGACAGTTACGACTTCCAGTCGATCGCGTCGATCCCGATCGTCTACGAGGACACGCTGTACGGCGTGCTCTCGGTGTACGCCGACGAGCCGTTCAGTTTCGGCGAGATGGAACAGGCCGTCCTCGCGGAGCTGGGCGAGACGATCGGCCACGCGATCAGCGGGCTCCAGGCCAAGCGGGCGCTGTTGACCGAGCGGACGACGGCGGTCACCGTCGAGTTCCGCGACGACGACACGTTCCTCTTCGCGCTCTCCGAGCGGATCGACTGCACCCTCACGTTCGAGGGCGGCGTGTACCGGTCCGACGACGCGCTCCTGTACTACGTCACCGTCGACGGGGCCACCGCCGAGGAGATCCGGGCCGTCGCCGCCGAGTTCTCGTACGTCGAGAACCTGCGGATCGTCAGCGAGTACGACGACGTCTGCGTCATCGAACTGGAACCGCCGTCGCCCCCGATGCTCGAGATGGTGTCGGACCACGGCGGCACCATCACGGAGGCGTCGGCCAGTGACGGGACTGCGACGATCACCTTCGAGTTCCCGAGCGGGAGTGACGTCCACGAGCTGCTGGCGCGGTTCCGAGAGCGGTTCGACCACGTCACGCTCGTCTCCCAGCGCGAGACGGAACAGTCGGTCCAGACCCACCACCAGTTCCGCGAGGCACTGACCGAGCGACTCACGGACCGACAGCAGGCGGCCCTCGAGATCGCCTACTACGCGGAGTACTTCGACTGGCCGCGCGGAAGCACGGGCGAAGAGCTCGCGGACACCCTGAGCGTCTCTCCACCGACGTTCCACAAACACCTCCGCCTCGCAGAGCGGAAACTGGTCGGCGCGATCCTCGACGACGTCGGCAGGGAGAACCAGGGTTAATTCTTTAGCCAACTAAACTATGGGAGTAGCCGACAAATCTGTACTTGTAATGTCTGAGAATGGGGGGATTCGGAGTTGCAGCGATGCAGTCGGAGGAACGGCACGGTTACAGCGTGACGGCGCGTCGCGGGACGACCTGTTCGAGGCGCTGGCACACGCCCGCCGGCGCCGGAGTCTCGCGTACCTGCGAGCCACCGAGGAGGACGTGGCAGTCGACGAACTGGCGAAACACGTCGCGACCGCCGAGCGGAGCGGCGGCGAAACGGTCACCGCCGCGGACCGGCAGCGCGTCGCAACGTCGCTGTATCACGCCCACCTGCCGAAACTGGTCGACGCCGGCCTCGTCGCCTGGCAGGACCCGGACGAGCGAGATCGGGTGACGACCACCAGGGCCGGCCAGTCACTGCCGACGGAACTGTCCTGGATGCCGTCGAGTTCGGACACGGGCGGCGAGTGAGCGATTCAGGGGCGCCCGCCACGAGCTCCGGCGTGGGGAGATCGGTGCGACCACGGGTCGCTCGCGTGGGGGCGAGCGATCGGTGAGCGCCGCACGACGCAGCACGGCGGGCGTGCCGGGATGGGAGATATTTTAGGCAGTCAGGCCAGAACCGGTACGTATGGATTACGAGCCTCACGAGATAGAGGCAGCGTGGCGCCAGCGGTGGGCCGACGAGGGGCGATACGAGGCCGACCCCTCCGACGAGGATGCGACCTTCATCACCGTGCCGTATCCGTATCCCAGCGGCGGGATGCACATCGGCCACTGCCGGACGTACACCGTTCCCGACGTCTACGCTCGCTACCGGCGACTGCAGGGCGACAACGTTCTCTTTCCGATCGCCTGGCACGTCACCGGCACGCCGATCATCGGCGCCGTCGAGCGCCTGAAGAAAGGCGAAGAAGACCAGCTCTCTGTCCTCCAGGACACCTACAACGTCCCCAAGGACACGCTCGAAGACCTGGAGACGCCGATGGGCTACGCCCGCTACTTCATCGAGAACCACTACAAGAGCGGGATGAAACAGCTCGGGCTCTCGGTCGACTGGCGCCGGGAGTTCACGACCAACGACGAGCGCTACTCGAAGTTCATCACCTGGCAGTACGAGACGCTCAAAGAGCGGGGGCTTCTCGAACGCGGGCTCCACCCCGTCAAGTTCTGTACCGAAGAGGAGAACCCGGTCACCACACACGACCTCCTGGAGGGCGAGGAAGCCGAGTTTCAGGAGTACACCCTCGTCAAGTTCCAGGCCGAACTCGACGGCGAAGCGGTCATCGCGCCCATGGCGACGCTCCGTCCCGAAACCGTTCGGGGCGTCACGAACGCCTACGTCCACCCCGAGGGCGAGTACGTCCGCGCGCAGGTGGACGAGGAAGAATGGGTCGTCTCCGAGGCGGCCGTCGAGAAGCTCCGCCTGCAGGACCGCGAGGTCGAGGTCACCGACACGCTCACGGGCGACGAACTCGTCGGGAAGACGGTCACGAACCCGATCACCGGCGACGAAGTCATCGTTCTGCCGGCAACCTTCGTCGACACCGAGAACGCCACGGGCGTCGTCATGTCCGTGCCGGCCCACTCGCCGGACGACTACATGGCGCTCCAGGAAGCGAAAGCCGACGACGAGCGCATGGAGCAGTACGGCGTCGACCCGGCCGACGTCGAGGCCATCGAGCCGATTCCGATCCTCGACATCGAAGGCTACGGAGACGTTCCGGCGAAGTCCGCGGTCGAGGAGGCCGGCATCGAATCTTCCGACGACCCCGAACTGGAGGACGTGACGGCGGACCTCTACCAGGACGAGTTCCACAGCGGCGTGATGCACGACGACTACGGCGAGTTCGCGGGCATGACCGTCGAGAACGTTCGCGACGAGTTCCGCGCCCACTACCAGGGCTCGGGCGAGTTCGACGAGATGCACGAGTTCACCGAGGAAGTCGTCTGTCGCTGCGGCGGCGACGTCGAGGTCGCCAAACAGGACACGTGGTTCCTCCGTTACAACGACGAAGACTGGAAGGCGAAGGCCCACGAGGCCGTCGCGAACCTTGAGGCCATCCCGGAGAACACGCGCGAGCAGTACGACCACACCATCGACTGGCTCAACGAGTGGCCCTGCATCCGCAACTACGGGCTGGGCACCCGACTGCCGTGGGACGAGGACTTCGTCATCGAGCCTCTCAGCGACTCGACGATCTACATGGCGTACTACACCATCGCCCACCGGCTGCAGGACATTCCCGCCGAGGACCTCACGCCAGCGTTCTTCGACGCGCTGTTCTACGGCGAAGACGCCGTCGAGGACGCCGACGAGCGGGCGCTCGAACTCCGCGAGGAGTGGGACCACTGGTACCCGGTCGACTTCCGCTGTTCGGCCAACGACCTCATCCAGAACCACCTGACCTTCTTCCTGTTCCACCACGCCGAACTGTTCGATCCCGACAACTGGCCGGAGGGGATCACCATCATGGGCATGGGCCTGCTGGAGGGCCAGAAGATGTCCTCCTCGAAGGGCCACGTGGTGCTCCCCGGCGAGGCCATCGAGCGCTTCGGCGCGGACACCGTGCGCTTTTTCCTGCTCAACTCCGCCGAGCCGTGGCAGGACTACGACTGGCGGGCCGACGCGGTCTCCTCGACGCGCGACCAGCTCGAACGGTTCTGGTCGCGCTCACAGGAGGTCATCGACTACGACGTCGAGGAGATGGTCGAGATCACGCTGGAAGTCGAAGGAGAGGAAACGACCGACGTGGCGATCGACGAAGAGGCGCGGCCGGACCTCGAACACATCGACCGCTGGCTGCTCTCGAAGCTCCAGGGCACGATCCGGGACGCCACCGAGGCCATGGAAGGGTTCGAGACCCGCACGGCGAGCCAGACGATCTACTACAACTTCGAGGAACACCTCAAGTGGTACCGCCGCCGTGCCGACCTCTCCCGGCCCGGTGCGAAGTGGACGCTCCGGGAAGTCCTGCAGACGCGGCTACGGCTGCTCTCCCCGTTCGTGCCGTTCATGGCAAACGAACTCCACGAGCAGCTGACCGGCGAACCCGCCGAGGAGGCCGCGTGGCCCGAGGTCGATCCCGAGTTCGAGAGCGAGCGCACCGAACGCGAAGAACAGCTCATCGAGCGGCTGACCGACGACGTCCACGACATCATCGACGTGACGGGGACTGACCCCGAGACCATCCGGGTGTACACCGCCGCCGACTGGAAGCACGACGTGTTCGACACCGTCCGCGAGACCGGCACCAACGTCGGCCAGGTCATGGGCGAGGTCATGCAGGACGAAGAACTTCGCGAGAAAGGCGACGCCGTCAACGACCTCGTGCAGGATCTGGTCGAGGTCGTCCGCGAGCGGAGCGAGGCGGAACTCCAGGCGCTCGCGGACATCGACGAACAGGCAGTCTACGCCGAGGCCGAGGCGTTCCTCGAACGCGAGTTCGACGCCGACGTCGAACTGTACGCCGAGGACGCCGCCGATGTCGAAGACCCGGAGGGCAAGGCCGACAACGCCGTTCCCTTCCGGCCCGCGATCCACCTGGCGTAACGGACCGCCTGCGTGTGAGCCGTCACCACGATTTCCCCCTCGAAACGAAACAACTCGTTTGTTGTGTGCACTTCTCCCAATTTTCCACGCCGTATGAACTGGTATAAACAATACGATGGTTTATATGGATACGTCTCAACACAACGACTATTGGGAGCTAATGGCGTGCCGTTGGTAGGCAGGTAGCGTACCGAGCGGTGAGTCGGACGCGGACGGCACAGGAGCGGATCACACATGACTGCACACACAGACGGACACACGGCAGGGACAGACGACACAGAGGCAGCGTTTTCGCTCTCGTTTCGACCGATACTCAACCACCTCGACGTGGCGGTGTTCATTCTCGACACGAATCACGACATCGTCATCTGGAACACGGCGATTGAGGAGTTGACAGGGCACTCGGAAGCGGAAGCGAAATCGATGGAGATGGCGAGTCAAGCCTTCTATCACGACGGGCGACGCGGGAAGACGCTCGCCGACAAAGTGCTCGACGCGCCGGAGAGCGCCGACGAGGAGTACGACGTCCCCCAGATCGACGACGTGGACTACACGCTGTACGGGGACACGAGTACGATGCTTAGCGGCGCGGGGATCGAGCGCCACATCAGGTTCACCGCGGCGCCGCTGTACGAAGACGGTGACCTCGTGGGCGTGGTCGAGATGGTCGAAGATCGGACCGAAGAGGTCGAAGAGCACGCCCAGCTCGAAGGGCTCGTCACGGAGCTCACCGGGACGATGGAACAGATGGCTGCCGGGGACCTGAGCGCGCGCGCGTCGATCGACGAGGACTCGTACCTCGACGACGAGATCCTGCAGGTCGTCGGCGCAGTCAACGACATGGCCGAACAACTCGAGAACACCGTCGCGAACATCGGGAGCCAGAGTGAGGAACTCAAGACGTCGGCCGAGAACGTCGCGAACAGCGCACAGGAGATCAGCGACCTGGCGGCCGAACAGTCACAGGACGTCCAGACGGTCTCCGAGGAGATCGGTAGTCTGAGCGCGACCGTCGAGGAGATCGCCTCCACGTCAGAGGAAGTCGCCTCGACGAGTTCCCGCGCCTCGGAGCTGGCAGACGAGGGCCGCGAAGCCGGCAGAGAGGCCATCGAGGTGATGGACGACGTCAACGAGTCCGCGGACGCGGTCACGGCCGAAGTCGACGGTCTGCAGAACCGGATCGACGAGATCGACGCGATCGTCGAAGTGATCAACGACATCGCCGAGCAGACGAACATCCTGGCGCTGAACGCCTCCATCGAGGCCGCCCGCGCCGGGGAAGCCGGCGAAGGGTTCGCCGTCGTCGCCGACGAGGTCAAACAACTCGCGACCGAGTCACAGGACAACGCCAGCGAGATCGAGTCGATGGTCCAGGAGATCCAGGCCGATACGGACGAGACGGTCGACAGTCTCCAGGAGATGACCGAACAGGTGGCGACCGGCATCGAGCAGGTCGAGGAGACGATGGACCGCTTGGACGAGATCGTCGACACGATCACCGAGGCCGCGCGGGGGATCGAGCAGGTCGCCGACGCGACCGACGACCAGGCCGCGACGACCGAAGAGATCGCCAGCATGGCGGATCAGGCAGTGGTCAAAGCCGAGAACGTCTCCGAGGAGATCGACGAGATCGCCGCGGCGAACGAGCAACAGACGACCAACATCGCCGAGATCAATCAGGCACTCAACGACCTCCGGCAGTGATCCCGCTGCGACCCGTCGGGTTCACGGTCGGCACGCACGGTCGCTAAGTATCCCGCAACAGTGAGGGAACCACTCCTAGGCGAGTGGAACAGGCGCTTATTCGTCCGTCCGTGGACTATCCAGGTATGAGCAGCGAGGAGCCCAGCGACTCCCCCCGCGAGCGACTGCGGACAGTGACGCCCTCCTATCTCGGCCGCCCCGACCTCGAAATGGACGTCGTCGGCTGGGGAATGTTCCTGTTGCTGCTCATCGTCGTGTTGCCACTGTTACCATTCTTCGCGCTGTTCTGGCTGGTCTCGAAGGTAATCGAGTTCCTGAGCCGCCAGACCGGTTAGAGGTCCGTCCCGACGAGTTCCATCGCGGTCCCGACGTCGTTGTCCTGTGCGTACTCGTAGACGACGTGCGCGCTGGCGACGTCCTGGATCGCCAATCCGGTGCTGTCGAAGACGGTGACGCCGTCGGCGTCGGTCCGCCCCGCGATGTCGCCGACGACCACGTCGCCGAGCGCGCCGTGGATGTCGTCGTCGGTCAGCACGCCCGCGGCGTAGGGGACGTTGATCTCGCCCGAGTGCGTACACTGGGCGTGGTCGTCGATGACGAGTTTCGCGTCCAGCAGAATCTCGTCTGCGAGTTCGTGTTTGTCCTCGGCGTCGGCCCCCATCGCGTTGACGTGGGTGTGCTCGCCGACGGCGTCGCGGGGAACGATCGGGTCTTCGACCGGGGTGGTCGTCGAAACCACGTCGCAGCCGACGGCGTCGGCGATCGACCCCTCGCGAACGTCGAAGTCGTCGCCGTACTCCGCGACGAACCGGTCGACGGCGTCCGCGTCCTGGTCGGCCACGACGACGGTCTCGATGTCCCGGACCGTGGCGATGGCCTCCAGTTGCGAATGGGCCTGCACGCCGGCGCCGACGAGGCCCAGCGAGGTCGCGTCCGCGACGGCGAGGTGCTTCGTCGCGACGGCGGCGGCCGCGCCCGTCCGCTTCATCGTCAGCGTCGTCCCGTCGAGGATCGCCAGGGGCACTGCCGTCTCGGGGTCGGAGTAGATCATCGTCCCCATCACGGTCGGCAGGCCGTGCTCCTCGGGGTTGTTCGGGTGCGAGTTGACCCACTTGATTCCGGCACCGTCCCAGTCGTCGCTCTGGATGTAGGCCGGCATCGACCGGAAATCCCCGTCGTACTGGGGCAGGTCGATGTAGGATTTGGCGGGCATCTGCGCGTCGCCGCTGGCGTAGGCGGCGAAGGCGTCTTCGACGGCGGATACGACGGCCGGCAACTGCGTGGCCTCTTCGACAGCAGCCGGGTTCAACAACAGCGTCTCCATGGCGGCAAATGTCGCGCGCCGGCCTTACCACTTTTTACTCCCTCGGGTGTCCTCGGGCGCTCAAAGAGCGCCCTGCGGGCACCACTCGGTCGCAAAACCTGGACTAAAACTGCTCCAGACTCGCTACGCTCGTCTGGAGTGAACCGTGCTCGCTGCGCTCGCACGGATGCTTGCTCATTGTATTTGCATATTTCGCACGACACCGGTGTCAGAGAAAGTCGGCAGAATCGGTCAGTTCAGGGGAGAGATACCGTCGCCTGCTTTTCAGTCATCCAAACTGGTTATTTAGTTAGATCGTCACTTGCAACTATGGAGATATACCGACGGGTACTGTTCCGTGAGCCAGATGGACGAAGGAAGGGGTTCGTCTTCTTGTTTGTATCGTTCATCTCCCTTCTCGGGTGGGTGTATATTGGTAGACTACTCGCTGGTCCTCCTAACTTGCTCTTTCAGGGTATTGCGTTTGCTTTCATTGGGTTCGCCGAGTCTCTGCCTCCGGAACGTCAACGTTCAGCAGGAGTACTGCGCTTACTAGCCCTCAGTATTGCCGCCATCTTACTCATTCTCCTCGTTTCGGAATTGATACTGGACTAGACGAGAGGGATCTATTTTGACCGTTATCCGACGTACCCCGGTGATTTGCCGAGACGTCCGGTCGGTACCGAAGCACTCACACTGACCAGCTGATTCAACGGGAGGTATCAGAAAGAAACGAAGCCGCTGCGCTGACTGTACGCTCTGTACTGACCACCAGCATCCGCGGCGCGAAGCGCCGCGGTTCCCCGCGAGCGCGCCCTCGGCGCGACTCGCGGCTTTTTTAGCGTAGATTTTTTCGAGGAGAGGTTCGAGCGCGGCTTCGCCGCGACTCGAACCCGACGAGAAAAAAGGTACTATTTGACCATGCGCTCGATCTCGGTGACGAGGATACCGGTCGCACCCTCAGCCTTGAGATCGTTGATGGTCTCGAAGACGTGGCGCTCGTCGACGACGGCGTGGACCGCGACCATCTCCTCGCCGGCGATGTCCATGATCGTCGGGCCGCCGAGGCCGGGAATCACGTCCTCCACAGCTTCGAGATTGTCCTCGGGGACGTTCATCATCAGGTAGCGTTTGCCCTCGGCGGACTTCACCGAGCGCAGCGCCATCGTCACCTGCTGGACCTTCTCGTCGTCGGTAACGTCCTCACGAGCGAACAGGCGGACGGAACTCTCCAAGACGTCGTCGATCACCGCGAGGCGGTTCATCCGCAGGGTCGTCCCGGTGCTGGTGATGTCGACGATGGCGTCGGCGATGTCGACGTGGGGCGTCAGTTCCGTCGCGCCCGAGACCTCGGCGATCTCTACGTCGATCCCCTGCTCGTCGAAGTAGTTGCGGGTGATGTTCGGGAACTCGGTGGCGACGGTGCCGCCAGCGAGGTCCGCGACGGACTCGATGGCGCTCTCTTCGGGCGCGGCGAGGACGAGTTTGCAGGCGCCGAACTCCAGGTCGAGCATGTCGACGAGGTCGCCGGCGTCGGCTTCGCGGACCTGGTCGAGGCCGGTGATGCCGACGTCGGCGGCGCCGTCGCTGACGTACTCGGGGATGTCGGCGGCCCGGGCGTAGAGGATCGTCACGTCGGGATCGACGGTGTCGGCGTACAGTTTCCGGTCGGCCCCGTCGACGACGTGGAGGCCGGCCCGATCGAGCAGGTCGACGGCCGGGTCGTGCAGACGCCCTTTGTTGGGCACGGCAATGCGCATATCTGGTCGTCGTCACGCGCGGGCAACTGCTTTTCGCACGCGGAACCCCAGACAGACCCGGTGGATTAACGCACCCGGCCGCGAAAGCGAGCGGTATGACCACGCTTCGAATCGCAGACGGGCAGGTGCTCCGCCCGGACATGACGATCGAACGCGCCGACGTCCTCGTCGACCAGGACGCGGGGACGATCCTCGACGTCGGCGACGTCGACGAAGGTGACGTCGGCCTCGACGCCGAGGGCGACCTCGTCATTCCCGGCCTCGTCAACGCGCACACCCACGTCGCGATGACGCTCCTGCGAGGATATGCCGACGACAAGCCCCTCGACGCCTGGCTCCAGGAGGACATCTGGCCCGTCGAGGCCGAGCTCACGGCCGAGGACGTCCGCGTCGGGACGCGCCTGGGCGTCCTGGAGATGATCCGCTCCGGGACCACCTGCTTCGCGGACATGTACTTCGACATGCCGGCGGTCGCCGAGGTGGTCGAGGAAACCGGGATGCGAGCCATGCTCGGGTACGGCGCCATTACGGTCGGCCAGGACGACGAGGCGGCTCGCCAGGAACTCCAGGACAGCCTCGCGTTCGCGAAAGAGTACGACGGCGCGGCCGACGGCCGCATCTCGACGGCGTTCAAGCCCCACTCGCTGACCACCGTCGGCGAGGAGTACTACCGGGAGTTCGTCCCGGAGGCGAACGAAGCCGGTCTCCCGATCCACTTCCACGCTAACGAAACCGAAGGGGAAGTCGACCCGCTCGTCGACGAGCACGGGGAACGACCGCTCGAGTACGCCGACGACGTGGGCCTGCTCGGCGAGGACAGCTTCATCGCCCACGGCGTCCACACCGACGCGACCGAACACGAGCTGCTGGCCGAACGCGGCACGGCGGTCGTCCACTGCCCGGCCTCGAACATGAAACTCGCCAGCGGCATGGCGCCGGTCCAGGACATGCTCGACGCGGGCGTCACCGTCGGCCTGGGCACCGACGGCGCGGCCTCGAACAACGACCTCTCGATGTTCGACGAGATGCGCGACGCCGCGATGCTCGGCAAGCTCGCGGCCGACGACGCCAGCGCCGTCGACGCGCCGACCGTCGTCGAGATGGCGACCCAGGGGAGCGCGGCCGCCATCGGCGTCGACTCGGGCCGCATCGAACCAGGCGCGAACGCCGACCTCGCCGTGATCGACCTGGACGAGCCACGACTCACGCCGGGTCACGACCTGGTGAGCCACCTCGCCTACGCCGTGACCGGCTCGGACGTGCGCCACACGGTGTGTGACGGCCAGGTGCTCATGCGTGACCGCACCGTTCTCACGCTCGACGAACAGCAGGTCGTCCAGGACGCCACCGAGCACGCACGGGCGCTCGTCGACCGCGCAGAGGAGTAGACCAGGTCGCCGATTAAACGCCGAGATCCGTTTGTAAACGATATAAACGCTTCTACGACAGTTTTGGAGCGTCTGAACGGGGTGAACGGGAATCCGGGTTTATACTGGTAAGTTCCATGCAACCAAGTGATGAGTTCAAGACGATCACTGCTCGCACTCGCATCGGTTGCACTGCTGGTCGCGGCGGCCGTCGGACCGGCCGCGGCGGCGTCCGGACCGACCGCTGTCGAGTCGACGAACGCGCTCGCGATCGCGGGGAACGACAGCACAGACGCGACCGACGGCACGAACACCACAGACGAGAACGAAACCGACGACGACACTAACGAGACGGAGTTCGACGGGAACGAAACCGACGTCGAGGAGAACGAAACGAAGGACAACGAGACAGAGTTCGAAGCAGATCCGTTCGGCCTCATGCTGGGCGAGTACAAGGAGCAGCTCCGCGCTGAGCTGACCAGCACGAACGACACGAACAGCACGAACGAGACGGAACTGAGCGACCAGCCGCTCGGCCGCATGATCGCGTCGTTCGTCACGCAGCACAACCCCGGGAACGCGCCCGCCCACGCCGGCCCACCGACACACGCCGGGCCGGAAGGCGATGACGACGAGAACGAAACCGACGACGACCGCCGCGGCCCGCCCGAGTTCGTCGAGGGAGACGAAGATGAGAACGAAACCGACGACGACCGCCGCGGTCCGCCCGAGTTCGTCGAGGGAGACGAGGATGAGAACGAAACCGACGACGACCGCCGCGGCCCGCCCGAGTTCGTCGAAGATGACGACGAGAACGAAACCGACGACGAGAACGAAACCGACGACGAGACGGAGACGGAGACGGCAACGACCGAGGAGTCAGCGTCCGCTGCGGAAGCCGAAAACGATGACGACGAGGGAGAGCCCGACGAGGAAGAGGACGAAGAGAGCGGCAACGGCCCGCCCGCGAACCGCGGGAACGGCAACGGACGCGGTCGCTGAAGCTGAGCGGCGCGATCAGGCGGAACGGTCACGCGAACGGTCTCTTTCTGCGGGACGCGACGATCGGCGCACCTGTTGGGTCGGTTCGGCAGTGTTTTGAACGCCCTGTCCTTTCGTCCGGCAATGACTGCGCCGATCAGCGAGACGCTCGACGACGTCGAAACCGCCCGACAGGAAGGGCGGCGAAAGATCGACTGGGCGCGCGAACACATGCCCATCATGGCCTCGCTCCGGGAGGACTTCCAGGACGAACAGCCCTTCGCGGGCGAGCGCATCGGGATGGCGATGCACGTCGAAGCGAAGACAGCCGTCCTCGCGGAGACGCTGGCCGAAGGCGGCGCGGAGGTCGCCATCACCGGCTGTAACCCGCTCTCGACCCACGACGACGTGAGCGCCGCCCTCGACGCCCACGGGAACGTCACGTCCTACGCCGAGCGTGGGGTCGACGACGACGAGTACTACGCGGCCATGGAAGCCGTCATCGAGCACGAACCGACGATCACCGTCGACGACGGGATGGACCTCATCGCCGCGATCCACGAGGACTACCCCGAGCTCATCGACACCATCGTCGGGGGCTGTGAGGAGACCACCACGGGCGTCCACCGCCTGCGCGCGATGGACGACGACGGCGCCCTGGAGTACCCAGTGTTCGCCGTCAACGACACGCCGATGAAGCGCCTGTTCGACAACGTCCACGGCACCGGCGAGTCCTCGCTCGCGTCGATCGCCATGACGACGAACCTCTCCTACGCCGGCAAGACCGTCGTCGTCGGCGGCTACGGGGACTGCGGCCGCGGCGTCGCCAAGAAGGCCGCCGGCCAGAACGCCCGCGTCATCGTCACGGAGGTCGACGCACGCCGCGCCCTGGAGGCCCACATGGAGGGCTACGAGGTCATGCCCATGCGCGAGGCCGCCGCGGAGGGCGACGTGTTCATCACGACGACGGGCAACCGCGACATCATCACCGAGGAGGACTTCGAGGTCATGAAAGACGGCGTCCTGCTGGCCAACGCCGGCCACTTCGACGTGGAGATCGACCTCGTCGCCCTCGAAGAGATGGCCGAGGAAGTCACCGAACCACGCGACGGCATCGAGGCGTACGTCATGCCCGACGGGCGCGAACTGAACGTGCTGGCCGAAGGCCGCCTGGTCAACCTCGCGACGCCGGTCGCGCTGGGCCACCCCGTCGAGGTCATGGACCAGTCGTTCGGCGTCCAGGCCGTCTGCGTCCGCGAACTGGTCGAGAGCGGCGAGGAGTACGCCGCCGGCGTCCACGACGTGCCCGACGACCTGGATCGAGAAGTCGCCGAGATCAAACTCGCCGCCGAGGGCGTCGGCTTCGACGACCTGAGCGACGCACAGCGCGAGTACATGGGCTCCTGGCAGCACGGAACTTGACTCGAATCGCACTTCCCCAGCAGACAGCCCGCTTCCGCCGGAGTCAGCACGGTCAACACTGTTAACTCTCGGTCCGTGGACAGGGGACCATGATCGACATTCCCGTGGCGAACGTGATGACCCGCGGTGTCGAAACGATCACCGGGGAGGAGACCGCGGCTGGAGTAGCGCGCCGGTTCGCCGAGAGACAGCTCGGATCGCTCGTGGTGGTCGACCCTGATTCCGGCACGCTGACGGGAATCGTCACGGAATCGGACGTCATCCAGCAGGTCGCAGCGAACGGTGACATGGAGACGGTGCCGGTGTCGACGTTCATGAGCGCGCCGGTCGTCACGATCGAGAGCACCGAACCGATCCACGCCGCGGCAGACCTGATGAAACGACACTCCATCCGCCGCCTGCCAGTCGTCGATGGCGGCCAACTCGTGGGTATCGTGACGACGACGAATCTGACTCACTACCTGCCCAAGCTTCGAAACACGATTCTTCGGGAGCGAGGCACGAACCAGAACCGCTGAGGCGCGGCGGTGAGGTGTCACGCCGATTGCTTTTTGCCCGCGGCCGCGAACCGCGTCGTATGACCGGCGGGAGCGAGTCGACGAACCGGTGGAACGCGGCCGACTACGACGACGATCACGCCTTCGTCTTCGAGTACGGCGAGAGCCTCCTCGACCGCCTCGATCCGCAGTCCGACGAGCGCGTCTTGGATCTGGGCTGTGGCACCGGCCACCTGACGGCCGAGATCGCCGACCGCGGCGCGACGGTACTGGGCGTCGATCAGTCAGCAGCGATGATCCGAGAGGCCCGCGAGAGCTATCCCGACCTGGCGTTCGAGCGGGCCGACGCCCGCACCTTCGTCCCCGACGAGTCGTTCGACGCAGCGTTCTCGAACGCGGCACTCCACTGGATTCCGGACGGAGACCAGGACGACGTTCTGGAGACGGTGCGGGACGCTCTCGTCCCCGGCGGCCGGTTCGTCGCCGAGATGGGTGGCGCGGGGAACGTCGACCGCGTCGTCTCCGCGACGCGCGACGCGCTGCACGACCGGGGTTACGACGTGCCTAACCCCTGGTACTTCCCGACTATCGGCGAGTACGCACCGCGGCTGGAGACCCACGGGTTCGAGGTTCGGCGGGCAGTGCTGTTCGACCGCCCGACGGAACTGGAGGGTGGCGAGGCCGGCCTCAGAAACTGGCTGGGGATGTTCGGCGACAGCCTGTTCGCGGACCTCGCGCGCGAAGAAATCGACGAGGTCGTCGCTGCCGTCGAAGATCGACTCCGCTCCGCGCTGTTCGACGAGAAAACCGAAACGTGGACGGCCGACTACCGTCGCCTGCGATTCGTCGCGGTTCGCCGTCCCGGGTGATCGGGCCGACTACTTCCGGCCGGGTTCGATCTCCACGTTCTGGAAGTGCGCTTCGATGGGTTCGTCGAACCGCTCGCCGTTCTGTTCGTCGTGCCGCGGGAACGCCGGCGGGTCGAGTTCGATCGTGATCTCGTAGGTGCCCGCACCGGGCAGTTCGAAGTTCCGTCCGTAGTGGAGGAGCCCCGGGTGCCACACGAACGGAACCTCCATCGGACCGGTCTGGTTGCCCTCCTGGTCGGTCAGCGTCGCGCGCGGGGACATCTCCGGCAGGAACCGACCGGTTTCGGTCTCGGCGACGAGGACTTCGAGGTGACAGTTCTGATTCTCGGCGGGTTCTTCCCACTGGAGGGCACCGTCCCGCACGTGATACAGTCCCTCGGCTTCCTCCTGGGCGAACCCGACGACGTAGTCACCGACCTCCGTCATCGCGCCGGTGTGAGCCACCTCGTCGACCATGTGCTTTGCAGCCCGTTGGTAGGCCTCGCCCTCGTGACGTGCCAGTTCGAGGTGTCGCTCGTCGACCTCCTCGCTCGGTTGTAGCGTGTGTTTCCCGCTCATCTCCGGACCCACACCGACTTCGGGACCGACAGGGAAAAACCGCAGGACGACGTGCTGATTGGTCGCAGTTCGACTGTGAGTCGGTTGCGGTCAGACCGTCACTAACACGGCACCGACGACCACGAGCGCGGCACCCAGAACGACGCCTCTGGTGACCCGCTCCACGTCCTGCAAGAGGAACGCCGAGAAGACAGTCGTAAACAGCGGCGCCGTCGCGGTCAACGGGTCGACGATGGCGACTCGGCCGGCTTCCATGGCCAGCGCCGCGAAAAAGGACAGGAGCGCGACGGCAGTCAGCAGCCCGCTCCCCGTGAAATAGCGGTAGGAAGCCCGGGGTGCCGAGAGCACGTCGGTGCGTCCCTTCGCCAGCGCGTACCCGGCGAGCGCGACGAACGCCGCCGTCTCGTTGATGGCGACGGCCTGCAGCGGCGTCGCCCCCGTGTCCACGAACCCGTATCGGCGCAGGACGTTCCCCATCGCGAAGACCGCCGCCGCGCCGACCGGGAAGAGGATGTCACGGGGCTGCCAGCCCGAAACGTCGCCGCCCTTGGAGTAGGTGAGCGCGACGAGTCCGCCCACGAGGACGACGATGCCGACGCCGGTCAGCGGCCCGAGCGGTTCGCCCAGCGCTGCGACGGCGAGCAGCGTCGCGAACAGCGGCCGCGTGCTGATCCCCGCGCTATTGATGCTGGCACCGACGCGCTCGACGCCGGCGAACACGAAGATACGCCCCAGCGCCGTCCCGAACAGCCCAGCGACGGCAAACGTCGCGACGAGCGGGAGCGTCAACCCGGAGAGCGGGTCCGGCCAGGAGCGCACCAGGAGCGCCAGCCAGTACAGCGTCGAGTCCACGACGACGACCACGAGCGCCGCCTGGAGGGAACTGCCGCCGGCTGACATCCCCCGCTTGTCGAGGATCGGGCCGAAGCCCCAGAGCACGGCCGGCAACAGCGCCAGCGCGTAGACGACAAGCGGCGTCTCCGTCACGCGAGCAGCCACCCGTGTTTCATGCGTCCGACACTGTGGCCGGGAGGAGCAAGTGGGTTGCGTTCAGTTTCACTGCGGTTGCGTGTTGCTTTTTGCCTCCCCCGGTCAAGCCGAGAGCATGTCGAGCAACCGAAAGGGAGATCGCAGAGAGCGCGAACTCGTCAACGCGCTCGACGAGTCCGGGTTCGCCGTCATGCGCGCTCCCGCCAGCGGGAGCGCCACCGAGCGGGAACTCCCGGACGTGCTGGCCGGCGACGGCGAGACCTTCTACGCCATCGAGGCGAAATCCTCTGCGGGCGACCCCATCTATCTCGAGGGGAGGGAGATCGAAGCGCTCCTCTTTTTCGCCCAGAACTTCGGCGCGAAACCACGCGTCGGCGTGCGGTTCGACCGCGAGGACTGGTACTTCTTCCATCCCGGCGACCTCTACACGACCGACGGCGGCAACTACCGGGTCAAAAAGGAGACGGCGCTCTCCGAGGGCGTCGACTTCGCCGAGTTCGTCGGCGACTCCCAGAAGGTCACGCTCGCCGAGGCCGCCGACGCCGCCAGGAGTGACGACGAAGACGACGAAGACGCGCGCGAAGTGCTGGAGGCTCTAGAGCGCGGCGACATCTCCGTCGACGACGCCGTCGCGATGCTCTAGTCGAGCAGCGCCGCGTCCTCGCTGTGGTCCAGCCGCGAGTAGGGGAACGCGTACGTTCGGGGGTCGTCCCGCCGCGCTGCGTCACCGAGGTACACCACCTCGACGACGAGGTCCTCGGCCGGGTAGCCCTCGTTCGTCGCGAAGTCGGCGATCGTCTGTCCGACGGCTTCGACGACGTACTCGTCGGCGCGCTCGGGCGTGACTCGCGTGACGACGAGGCGGTCACCGGCTCGCGGTTCACTTCGTTCACCGCTCGCGTTTTCCGAGGCCTCCCCGAGGTCGGCCTCGCCCGTTTCCCTGTCCCGGACGATGTCCCCGGGTTCGAGCCGGCAGTCGTCGCACAGCGGCGGGTCGGACAGTTCGGGCACGAACGATTCGGTCGCACAGACCGCACAGTCGGCGACTTCCTTACCGGGCGGCGGCACTAGCTCCTGGGTGACCTCGATGGCGACGCGCCGGAGGTGTTTACACTGGACGCCGCGGTACTGGTGGTCTGGACAGGTACAGCGCTGGCCGGGCAGGTCGACGCTGTAGCTGTGGTCCTCGTGTGTCTCGACGCGATAGACGCCGCCACCGAGCGGGACGACGGCCATCGGCTCCGTCCACGCGCGGACGGCGCGCTCGTCGAGTTTCCGGAGGTCCGGTGCAAGTGCAACTTTCGGAGAACGTACCTGTGACATAGCGCTCAGGACGCGGCTGTGTTCTCGTGCGTCCAGTCGAAACGTAGGTTCTGGAGCTACCTAAACCGCTCGCCCGCCGTGGAATCGGGCGGACGCGACGGCATCGAAGCCCTTTTGCACTGGCCGGGGAAAGCCGCGGACATGGAAATCGAGCGGGAGACAGTCGTCGAGGCCGCCGTCTCGTTTGTGGCCGTGCTAGTCTTCATCGGCGCTGTCGCCCTCGTCGGTATGGAGTTTCAGACGAACGGCGGGATCAGCGAGACCGGTGGCCTGGCCATCGTCGGGGCGATCGTCGTCTTCGTGTTCGTGATGGCCGGCGTCGGCGTCTGGTTCGCCTCGCAGGAATAGTTCAGTCGGCCGCCTCTTCTTCCTCGTCGCCGTCCTCGCGCCAGTCAGTGAGTTCCTCGTCGTCGGCGTCGTCGATCCGGTGTTCGTAGTAGTTCAGGGGATGGGACTCGTTGATGACGTCCTCGCAGATGTCGTCTTTCCCGATACAGTCACCGTACGACTGCATGGTCGCACACGCCGGCGTCGAGTACTCGGTGGGACTCGTGTCCCCGCGGATGTGGTCGACCTGATAGCGCGTCTGTTCCTCGCCGAATCCGGGGTTCACCTCGAACAGTTCGACGATCTCGTCGGTCGTCATGCCGATGCTCGTCAGGAACGCCGCGATGGCGAACCGCGAGTGGTGTTCGAGGTGTTCGCCCTTCTGGACCTTGTCGAGCAGGTGTTTCATACACGGCGGGAACAGGTCCGGGACGACCGTGTCGATCTCCCGCGTGAGGTCCAGGTCGTCCAGCAGTTCGCGAATCCGCTCGACTTCCTCGGTGAGTTCGTCGGCGATCTCGTCGGGCACCTCGAACGGCAGGCCGTCCGTGACGCGGCGCTGGACCGCCCGCCGAAGCAACACGAGCAGTTCGTCCTGGTCGATGGGGACCTGCCCGTCGCTGAGCGGCCGGTTGACCAGCCGCCACTCGTCGCCCCACTCGCCAGCGGCGTGTTCGAGATACGGCCCCACGTCGATGCGATACTGCCCGTCGTCGGCCTCGCCGACCTCGTGGACGCTGTCCTGCAGGTCGAACTCCGCGAGCAGCGTCTCCAGGTCCAGCCGCTCGGTTCTGGTGCTCTGGAACTCCGTCGTCGTCGCGAGTTCCTCGGAGAACCGGTCGTAGGCCGCCCGTGCTTCCGCGCGACTGTACCGTCGCAGGAGAATGTGTTGGTCGACCAGCGAGACGAGCACGCGCGCCACGGGATAGGACAGCAGTTCCACGCGCGTCCGGCGGTGTCGCTCGCCGATCGTTCCCTCGGTGATCGCCCACTCGATACGTTCCAGCCCGCGCTCGACGACGGCGTCCTCGCTGGCGACGAGGTCTGCCAGGTCGACGCCGGCGGCCTCGACGGCACCGCGTGCGGCCGACAGGAACGGGTAGCGGGCATGGAGCGCCTTCATCGGACACAGGGTTGCGACCCAGCCAGAATAAACCCGGCGGTCTGAAAGACCCGAATCGATCACGGGTTCGAAGCCAGCGTCCGCGTGGTGAATTCACGACTTGCCGGGCCACGCCCGACACGAAGCAGTCGAGCGTGAACAGCGATCGAGTCGGCGCACGGAGCGAAAGTATCCCTTACATTTGCCGGCCGTTCCCACTTCCAGCGGGACGGGCAATCGCCGATATGTCGGAACCTCACTCGGTCAACGAAGTCGAACAGGGAGATGACTACTATCACGTTCGCTACCGAGACCCGGACGACTTCGACGAGATCCGGACGCCGGACTGGGCGGAGAACGCCGCCAGTTCCGTCGTCACGGGGAGCGAAGTCCGTACCGGCGACGAAACGGGTAACGAGGACTGGGCGGTCCAGAGCGTACTCATACCGGTGGATGCAGTGAGCGAGGAATCGGACGCGAAAGAAGCCGCTCGCCAGATCGTCGACGAAATCGAATCCTGACGGCGAGTCTGGCGCGACTGCGCAGCGGGGATCGAATCGCTCCTGAGAACAGTTACTCCCCGCGGCGCTCGTCGATCTCGGTCAGGAACTCCTCGGTGCTGCCGCCGTCACTGACCATCGACTTGTAGCGGCGAAACTCCGACTGGGAGACTTCGACGCGGCGGGTTTCGCCTTCCTTCTCGATTTCGAGGGTGACCCGTCCGTGCGGGCTGTTGCGCCGGCGGAAATTCGCCAGCGCGACGAACACGAACCACAGCGCGACGAAGCCACCGAGGAAGTAGACGATGGCCGTCTCGAAGACCAGCGGGTCGGACGACGTGATCCAGTGGGTGGGATACGCGTACGAGAACAGCCAGACGCCCGCCGTCGAGATCGCAGCGCCGGCGACGACACCCAGCTGCTGGCGTCGCTTCGAGGGGAGGACGGCGACGACGCCGAGCAGGATGGCCGGCCCACCAAGCCCGGCGAGGACGCCGGCGAGATGCTTCGCTGCCAGGGGGTCACGGAGCCCGAAGACGGCGGCCAGCGGCGTCGTCACCACCAGCAGTGCCGCCACGAGCGCCCCCGCACCGGACAGGGACAGCCCAGCGCCGAGCGCCACACGGCGCGGGTCCCGCCCGTCGCTGTCCCCACGTTTATCACTGTATGCCTCCGAGAGGCTCGGCATACCCCAGTATGGTCGTTCCACCTACATAACGCTACGTCAGACGCACGCGTGACGGAGCGTCGTCACCGTCGCCCGAACAGTCGGTCACGGAGGCTCCGCGGCGTGTCTCGTTCGGCGAGGAGCACCGAACAGTCGACGTCGTGAACGACGTCGAACGTGAGCGAATCGTGGACGAGTCGGGAGAGCAGGCCCCGTTCCGTCGCACCGAGGATCACAAGCGAGTGGTCGCGGGCCTCGCGAGCGATCGCGCGCTCGATGTCGCCGGAGGTGTCGACCGTGCGGACGGCGTCTTCGATGTCGTGTTCACTGGCCCAGTCGGCGAGGAACCGTTCGCCGACCTCGCGTTCGTCGTCGCCGTCGACGACGTGCAACAGGGAGAGGTCGGCGTCCACGGCCGACTGGAGCGTGCGTGCGATCTCGGCGCTCAGGTCGCAGTTGTACCCGTCTTCGGTCGGCAGCAGGATACGCGAGGTGTCCAGGTCGCGGTTCTTGAGAACGAGAAAGTCACAGGGGAGTTCCCTGGTGAGATCGGAGAGCGACCGGTTCGCGCGGGCCGCCCCCCAGAGCCGATCGTCGCCCCACTGCATCAACACGAGGTCGGCCCGTTTTCGCGTCGCGATGTTGAAGATCTCCTCGAACGAGCGGTGTGAGACGACGGTCGACCCGTCGTAGTCCACGTCGTACGCCGCCGCGATATCTCTGATTTCCGACATCAGCTCGTCGGACTTGTCGATGATGCGGCGGCTCTGGGCGGCCCCGTAGCCGCGCGTGCGGTCCGGAACCTGCACGATGTGGACCGGGTGGACGACGGCGTCGTCCTTCTGGCTGGCGAGCGTACAGGCGAACTCGACGAGTTGGGTCTCGGTCCGTGGGTTCGAGATCGGCACGACGACGCGATACGGGCCGTCCGAATCCGGCGCCGTCGCCTCGGCCGTGTCGATGAGCGGCACGTACGAGCGGCCGACGAGCCCTCCGTACAGCCACTCGGAGATCGACAGCTGTCGTTCGGCCCCGTCGAAGCGCGCCGATTCGAGGCGGCGCTCGGTCGTCTGGAAGTAGTTGACGACGGTCACCAGCACGACGCCACCGATCGTGTTGCCGAGCAGGACGGGGAGGACGAACTCGAGGAGGCCGACCGTGAACGCGAGGTCGCCGTGCAACACCAGGTACGTCATCTCGGTGAACGACACCACGGAGTGATACAGTCCGCCCAGCGGAATGGCCAGGAACGCGAGGTACACGACGACGAGCCGCGAGATCGTCTCGCGAGCAGCGTACTCGACCCAGACGACCCCGGCGACGATCAGCCCCGCGAACGCCGCCTTCGAGAACAGGCTCCACCAGGGCGTGTCGATGCCTTTCTGTGCGATGGACGCCGCGGCTGCCGCGGCCTCGGGCGAGAGGACGCCGCCGAACACGAGCGCGACCGCCCCGAGCGCCCCACCGGTGAAGTTCCCGATCAACACGACCGTCCAGTTGCGCAGCAGCGCCGGAATGCTCGCCAGACGTTCGAGCGTCAGCGCCACGGGCGGGAGCGTGTTCTCGGTGTACAGTTGATAGCCACCGATGATGATGTAAATGAACCCCAGCGGATACAGCATAGCGCTCACCACTGGATCGCCGCCGGTCGTGGCCAGCAAAGAGACGTACAGCAGGAAGGTGATCGTGATGGCGAAGCCAGCCGCGAGGGCACTGAAAAACAGTTCGCGGCTCCCGGAGGTGATCTCCTCGTCTGCGGCCGCGACGATCCGCTGGAACACTTCGTCCGACGAAAAGCGGTCCCGAACGACGCGTCCGACCGCCGGCGCACCACTGCGAGAGCGCTCGACGGCTTCGCGGACGGACTCTTCGGAACCAGGCCCGCCAGCCCCGCCAGTTCCGGAGTCACGCCCATCAGTCTCACTCATCGTCTGGGCTTGTCGAGAGACGAACTAAGCGTTTGGCATCACACGTCGACAGAACCGGTGTAAACCGACCGACGGGAAAACGGCGCCGACTACTCGCTCTGGATACGGGGCGCGAGCATGTAGGTGACCGTCCCGTCGCCTTCGGCGATGTCGAAGTGCATCTTGACGGGGAACTCCTCGCCGAGTTCCATCTCGATCTCGGCGTCTTTCGGGATGGCCTTGTTCATGTCCTTGAGATAGTCGAGCGAGAACAGCGAGTGGGCGTTCCCCGCGACGAGATCGATGAGGTCCTCGCGGCCGAGTTCGAAGTGGACGTCGTCGGTGTCGCCCTCCGCGTCGACGTAGAACACCTCGTCGCCGGCTTCGACGCCGAGCGCGATGTGGTCGGACACCATGTCGGCGGCCTTGACCGCGCGGTCGATGTCTTTCCCTTCCAGCACCACGTCGGCGGGCAGGTCGAGGTCGGGCAGGTCCGGTTCCTGGCGGATCGAGTCTGGGTCGATCAGCGCGAGGGTCCCTTCGAGGCCCTCGATCTGGACGTGGAGCTTGCGGGTCTCCTCGTCGAGTTCGAGGTGAATGAGCTGTCCGGCGTCGGCCATGCCCGCGAACTCTTCGAGGCGAGAGAGATTGACGCCGATGGTACCTCCATCTGTTTCGTAGGATTCGAAGGCCGCAGCGTCGAGTCGGAGGTCGACCATCCCCACGTTCGCCGGGTCGACCGCCCGGATCTCGATGCCGTCCTCCGTGAGGTGGATCTTGCACTCGTCCACCAGCACACTCACGGAGTCCAGCGTCGTCCGGAGCGTGTCCGCACTCACGATGGCGTTGAACATCTTGGCACCCGCTACGCCCCCATCTCTTAAAAAGTCCCGTCTTTCCGCTCGCGCGCGCACGACTGCTGGTAGCGAATCGTTACCGTGCAGCCAACGTGCCACGTACCTCGGAACGATCACGGACAGAGACCGAACTGGCCCGCGACTAGGTGTTCGTCACCCAGCCTCCGCTGGGTTTGCAGGCCAGGTAGCCCCGGAAATCCGAATTCTTAGGCGACAAAACGGTGGACCAGCCCTGATGGCATCACCATCCGGCGGTTCGGCCCACTCCCGGCGGACAGTGCTTCGGCATCTCGGTATCGGCGTCGGTGCGCTCGCGGCGTCGACGGGACCCGCGGCCGCACAGGAGCAGGGAATCACGAGCCGAGCAGTCATTCCGGAGCAAGAACAGTTCCCCGTCGAGGAACTCCCGGGGTTTTTCATCCACGTGAACCCGGACACCGCGCCGCTGAAGGCGCAGGTGTCCGACCAGTGTGAGTACGCCACCTGGCCCCCCGAGCAGTCGCGCTCCTACGACGTCTGGCTCATCGGCCGGAAAGCCAACGAACACGGCTCACAGAAGACGACGCTGTACGTCGCGGACGATCGAACGATCCCCGGCGGCGCACTGTACGTCGTCAACAACGCCACGCAGTGTGCGGCGGGGTACGTCGGCATCCAGATCGAACAGTTGAACCGCGAGGGCAGCGGCGTGCTCGGAACGCGAAACGCCGAGGCGGACCCGGCCGCAGGCGTGGCGGCCGAGGACGGCGGCAGCGGCGACGACAGTACGGGCGTCTTCGGGCCGGGGTTCGGCGTGCTGGGCGCACTGAGCGGGTTGCTCGGCGGTGGCTGGCTCGCCCACCGACGCAGGGAGTAACGTTTCCTGTCAGGACTCCGAAGGCGGGCTATGAGCGAGGAGACGACCCACGAGCGCATGCAGCGGTACGAGGTGCTCGCCGAGAAGGAACGGGAGTTTCGCAAGCAGAAAACCACGGTCCTCGACGACGTCGGCGAGGAGTTGATCGACGCCGTCGAGCAGGCGATCGAAGGCGCCGGCGTCGCCATCGAGGTCGACAGTACGTCGCGGGACGGCACCCACCAGACGCTCCGTGCGCGCCTCGACCGCGCAGCGCTCGTCGCCGCTGTCACGACCCACCTTCCGGACGGCTTCGTCGTCGAGCACGTCAACGACGACGGCACGCTCACCGTCCAGTGGGACGAACGCGAGGGCGTCTCGGAGGGCCGGCGCGCTGCAGCCGTCCTGAAGGCCATCGTCGCCGAGGAGACGACGACCGACAGAGACGGCCTCTTCGTCGAGGTGCCGACCCGCGAGCAGGTCGTGACGCGAGCGACGGCCCTCGGCATCGACGAGGACCTCGCCGAGCGACGGCTGGCCCACCTCTCGGACATGGACGTCGTCGACGTCGTCGAAGACGAGGTGTACCCGGACCGAAACTTCTCGAAGTTCTAGTTCGACACCCGTTTACCGCTCGACCGGGTACGTACGCCAATCAGATGTCGGGAAAGGACAAATACTACAACAAGGCCAAACAGGAGGGGTATCGCGCCCGCTCGGCCTACAAGCTCAAGCAACTCGACCAGCAGACGGGGTTACTGGGAGACGGCCGGACGGTCGTCGACCTCGGTGCCGCGCCCGGCGGATGGCTCCAGGTCGCCGCCGAAGAAGTCGGGAGTCGCGGCACGGTCGTCGGCGTCGACCGCCAGCGCATCGACCCGCTCGAGGACGCCGACGCCACGGTCGAACTCGTTCGCGGTGACATGACCGACGAAGACACCAAAGCGGAGGTCATCGAGCGCGTCGGGAAGGCCGACGCCGTCGTCTCGGACATGGCACCGAACATGACCGGCGAGTACAACGTCGACCACGCCCGGTCGGTCCACCTCGCTCGCCAGGCGTTCGAGGTCGCCCTGGACGTGCTCGACACCGGCGGCGACTTCGCCGCCAAGGTGTTCGACGGCCAGGACGTCGACCCGCTCAAAGAGGACGTCGACGCGGAGTTCGAGTACGTCCGCGAGGTCCGCCCGGACGCCTCGCGCGATTCCTCCTCGGAGCTCTATCTCGTCGCGAAACACCGCCTGACCGCCCCGGTCAGAGAAGGCGATCAGGTGGAAGTGACGATCGAAGACATCGGGAGCGAAGGCGACGGCATCGCCAAAGTCGAGGGATTCACGCTGTTCGTCTCCGGCGTCGAGGAGGGCGACACCGTCGAGGTGCGCGTCGACGACGTGAAACCGAAGTACGCGTTCGCCCAGCCACTCGACTAACCGACCCCCGGTCTCACGACCGAACCGGTCACTGAACGTCGCACCTAGTTTTCAGCGCTGAGAATCCGAGAGGTAGTTTATTCAAACGGTGTCGAAAACCGTTCGCCATCCTGAAATGAGATTCAGTTCGGAAATATTGAAGAAACTCGGATTGAAGTTAACAATTCTGCTGTTAGTGTGTAGTTTAGTACCTCTTGGCGTGACGACGTTCATGGCGGTCACCGAGGCACAGGGAGCGTTGGCAAACAGCTCGGAGGCCAAGATGGCAGCCGAGGTCGGGAACGTCGCCGAGAACGCGGAGATGCGTTCGGAGCTCTCTCGGAGCCAGGTGCAGGCCGTTCGAGAGCATCCGGCGGTCCGAGACCTGGTCGCTCACCGCTACGGAAACGAGACGATCGAGGAGCGAGCCGACCAGTACGAGCAGGGAGCGGCGTACGCGAGCACGCTGAACGAGACGCGCGAGTACGAACGAACGTACGAGTTCTTCGACGAGTTCGCGCTGCAGAACACCGATATCGACTCGATCCGCGTGTTCTGGCGAGACGGCAACGTCCTGGCAGGGTACAAGCGCGGCAACCCAGTCAGGCAGGACTACAAGTGGGACAAAGCGTGGTTCCGGACCGTGATGGACGATGACGCGGTCGACGACGACGAAGTGTACGTTTCCGCGATCAACGTCGCCCGGTCGACGGATTCGCCGACCATCCGGTACGCGATGCCCATCCACGTCGACGGCGAGCGAGTTGGGGTCGTCATTATCAATTACGAGTCTACGCCGCTCACGAAACCGGTCACCCACCTCGACCTCGGAGAGGAGGGGTACGGGCTGTTCGTCGATCCGGACTACACGAACGCGGAGGGCGAACAGTTGGGTGCTGCGTATCTAGCCAACGAGCGCGATCCCTCGCTGGCGTTCAACGAGTCGGCCGCGGGCAACCTCACCATCCCGACGGATGAGTTGGTCGGCATGGACGGGACGTTCACATTCACGGACGGGGGAACTACCTGGCACGTCCAGTACGAACAGGTGGAACTCGCGGGCGGCCGAACCTACTACGCCCTGGCGGTGGAGCCGATGTCCCAGATCCTCGCCAGCTCGCGGGCCATTCGCGAGAAAGGGATACTCGTCGGCGGCATCTCCGGTGTTATCGCCATCGGGCTGGGACTGATCGTCACCCGACGACTCGTCACCGGCCCGATCACGCGACTCACGCGAGACGCCGAGGCCGTCGCCGACGGCGAGATGGACCACGAGATACGCACCTCAGACACGAGTGCGGAGATCGGCAGACTCACGCGCTCTGTCCAGCAGATGAAGGGGAACGTCGTCGACGCGCTGGAACAGGCCGACGAACAGCGTCGCGAAGCCGAAGCCAGTCAGGACGAAGCCAGGGAGCAGCGCCGGGAGGCCCAGGCCGCAAAGGAGCAGGCCGAGCAGCTCACCGCCCACCTCGAAGCCCAGGCCGAGACCTACGAGTCGGTGATGCGCGCGTGCGCCGACGGCGATCTCACCCAGCGGATGCGTCCGGACGACGAGAACGAGGCCATGCGCAGCATCGCCGAGGCGTTCAACGACATGGTCACCGACTGGGAGCGAACCGTCGCGGAGATCCAGACGTTCGCGGCCGACGTCGCGGAGTCGGGCAATGAGGTCCAGCACAGCACGGACAGCGTCCGGGACGCCGCCGGCGAGGTGAGCGAGTCCGTCCAGGCCATCGCCGACGGCGCACGCCAGCAGAGCGAGAACTTAGAGCAGGTGTTAGACGAGATGAACGACCTCTCGGCGACCGTCGAGGAGATCGCCTCGACCGCCGAGACCGTCGCCGACACCTCCCAGGAGACCGCGACCGTCACCCGCGAGGGGAAGCAGGCGGGAGAGCAGGCGCTCGACGAGATGCGCGGCGTCGAGGACACGGCCCACCGCACCGTCGAACGCGTCCGGGCCCTCGACGACCAGATGGAGCGCATCGGCGAGATCACGGGCGTCATCGCCGACATCGCCGAGCAGACGAACATCCTCGCGTTGAACGCCAACATCGAGGCCGCCCGCGCCGGCCAGGACACCGACGGCGAGGGCTTCGCCGTCGTCGCCAACGAGGTCAAACAGCTCGCCGAAGAGACCCAGTCCTCGGCGGCCGAGATCGAATCGGTCATCGCGGACGTGAAAGCCCAGACGGACGACGTGGTCGCGGACGTCGTCGAGACCGAAGACCGAATCGCCGACGGCGTCGAGACCGTCGAGACTGCCGTCGACGCCTTCGAGACCGTCGCGGAGAACGTCGACGCCACCGACAGCGGCGTCCAGGAGATCGACCGCGCGACCGGCACGCAAGCGGACTCGACCCAGGAGATCGTCGTGACCGTCGAGGACGTCGCGGCCGTCAGCGAGGAGACGACCGCCGAGTCCGACAACGTGGCCGCGGCGGCCGAAGAACAGAGCGCGACCCTCGAAACGGTCGCCGAAACGACCCGCACCCTCGCAGAGCAGGCCGCGGACCTCGAAGCGCTGCTCGGGCAGTTCGAGGTCGATCAGGACGGCACGGCAGACGGTGCGATCGGCAGTGAGACGTCAGTTGCAGCAGACGGCCGCGGCGACTAATCGTCAGTCAGCGACCGTCGGTTCTGCCGCCCCCGACTCCCGCGAGCGGACGGCCCCGACCACGAGATAGACGAAGGGCGTGTCCACGATCGCGACGAGCAGTTTGAAGACGTACTGGCCGACCATCAGCGAGATCGCCAGGTCCAGCGGCATGCCCTGGAAGACGACGAACGCGATCGTGACGAAGATGACCGTGTCCAGCAGCTGGCTGGTCGCCGTCGACCCGATGTTCCGGAGCCACAGCGCGTCGCCGTCCGTGAGTTCTCGGATGCGATGGAACACGAGCACGTCCCAGTTCTGACTGACGAGGTACGCCACCAGACTCCCGACGACGACGCCAGTGCTCGCGCCGAGCACCTGCTGGAAGGTGCCGGCGGCCACGGGCGAGTTCCGAGCGACCGGCGCCGCGATCGTGGACCAGACCAGCAACAGGAGCACGAAGTTCATGACGAAGCCGACGTTGACGACGACCTGCGCCGCCCGCTTGCCGTACAGCTCCGTGTAGCAGTCCGAGGCGAAGAAGGTGAGCGCGTAGGCGAGTGCTGCGCCGGGCAGGACGAGCGCCCCGCCGGCCAGCGGTAGCTCGAACGGGATGCCGAAGGACAGCACCTTCGAGGCGGTCACCTGCGCGGCGACCAGCGCCGTAATGAACAGCGAGACGAGCCCGACCTGCGCGACCGAGGGATGGGTGTTACTGCTCATCGTCGAGTCGTCCGTGACGTGCATCGATTTCGTCGAGCTGATCCAGCGTCTTCCGAATCGAGGCGCGGATCGCCTCGCTGCGGTTGACGAACTTGCCGCCGCCGCCGACGTGGTCGTCCAGATCGTCGAGCAGTTCCTGGGGCACTTCGACGCTTATCTTGGGCATATCCCAGTGTTATCGGACCCGTCCTAAATCGGTATCGAACAGCCCAGATAGCTGGGAGCTGTCGCTGAGCCTGCTTCCTGCGCGGGAGGCCAGTCTCAGAAGCGGGTGCAGGGAGTGGCAACTGCCCGACGTAACGTAGTTTGATTGGCGAGAACGTTGACCCACGGACCATGGATCCTGGGTCCGACCCCGGGGGCGATGTGGACGGCGACGCCGCAACAGCGGAACGAGACGATCTCGACCCCAGTCGCGCGCGGTCAGCAGTGAACACGGATCCCGACCGGTTCTCGACGGACGAGATCTTCCATCGGGTCGTGATGACGGCGTTCCACGAAGTCAGCGCCCGTAGGAGAGCGCTCTATCTCAGCGGCCTGTCCGCCGGGTTGGCGATCACGGTCACCTTCTTCGGGTACGCGACGGTGCGAACCGCCACCGCGCCCGACCCGACGGGACTGCTCGGCCCGCTGTTGTACCCGCTTGGGTTCCTCTACATCATCCTGGGTCGCTACCAGTTGTACACGGAGAACACGCTGACCCCGGTGACGCTCGCGTTGACCCGGGTGTGCAGCGTACCAGCAGTGTTACGCGTCTGGGTGCTCGTGCTGGCGGGGAACGTCTCCGGGGCGGCCGTCGGCGCGTTCGTCCTGGCGAACACTGGGGTGTTCGACGCGGCGAGTGCGACCACCGCGGCACAGCTCGGACGGGGCGGCATCGAGACGCCGTGGTGGGACCTCGTGTTCAAAGCCGTGTTCGCCGGCTGGCTGGTCGCCGGCGTCGTCTGGCTCGAACACGCCGTCCGGGACTCCATCGCGCGAGTGCTGCTGGTGTACATCGTCATCTACACCATCCCGGTGACCGGCCTGTACCACGTCGTCGTCAGCGTCTGTGACGTGGCGTACCTCGTGTTCCTGGGTCGGGAGAGCCTACTCACCGGCCTGTGGGAGTTCGTGATCCCGGTCCTCCTGGGCAACACGCTCGGCGGCGTCTTCCTCGTCACCGTACTCAACTTCGGCCAGCTCAGCCGGACCCTCCCCGCCGAGATCTCGCGACAGCAGACGCTATCCCTGCGAGCGTGGCTGTTCGGCAAGTGAGCGAGCGCGTCAGTCGGCGGTCGCCTGCTCCGGTTTCGGTCGCCCGCGCCGACCGCCGAACGTGATGAGCCACAACAGCAGGAGGCCGACGAGGAACGCGACCGTCGCCGGGACGGCCAGCAACAGCATCGTGAACACGCCGCGGGGCGAGACGAACGCCGCGACGGCGAAGACAGTGACGACGACCTGTCGCCAGTACCCGACCATGGTGTGATAGGAGAGCACGCCCCCGAGGTGGAACAGCACCATCGAGACCGGGATCTCCGCGATCAGGCCGATCCCGACCGTCGTGTAGATCACCAGCCAGCCGAAGTTGTTGATCCGGTAGGCGATGATCATGTTCGACTGGACGACGTCGGCCGCCAGCCAGGAGATGATCGACGGGGCGACGTAGAGGAAGCCGAGCAGACTCCCCCCGACGACGCCCAGGATGAGCGACCCGCCCCAGACGAGCATGACGCGCGGATCACCGCGGACGAGGCCGCGCTCTTTCAGCGCCGGCCACGCGTAGTACAGTACCAGCGGAATGGTGACGACCGCCGCCAGCAGCGTCGAGAACTTGATCTCGAAGATGAGCGCCTCGACGGGGTGGAGCGTCACGATCTCGACGTCGGGCTGGAGCCCGGCGGGCATCTGGCTGAAGAACGTATTCTTGACCTTCCTGATACCGCCCGTGTACAGCCAGCCGAAGGTCCCGGCCAGCACGAGCATGAACAGCCCGACGATGCGGAACGCCTTCGAGGTGAGCGACTCGAGGATGAAGGCGACGTCGTAGTAGTAGCCGCCGATGTCCTCCTCGGTCGTCTCGTCCTCGGTGAAGGCGTTCATCATGCCGGCGGCCGTCTCGGTCATCGTCCCGCTGCCGCCGTCGTCGCCGCCCTGTCCGCCAGCGCCTGCGGCCGCGCCCGCTGCCGCACCGCCGGCCGCCGCGGCCGCCTCCTCTCGGGCTTCGACCTGTTCCTGGACCTCGTCGAAGCGGTCCAGGATCGCCTGGGCCTTCTCCGGGTCGTCCTCGTCCATGGCCTCGCGGGCGTACGCGAGCGACTCCTCTTCGGACATCTCCTGGAACGCTTCCGGGGGTGCGGCCCGGACGCCGCCGGCGGTGAGGTTCTCGACGTCGATCGCGGCGGGCGAGCCGGCGCTGGCGGGTGCCGCCGGGCTGCCGTAGGCGGCTCGGTCGGCCTCGCTCAGGGATTTCATCACCAGAGAGAACAGGACGATCCCCGTCGCGACGAGCGCGACGACGACGGCCGCGATCCCGGCCGCGATCTCGTCGGGGAGACCGGTCGCCTGGCCCAGGGTCGCGACCTGGAAGCGATACTCCGCGGGGAGTTGGCCGAGCGCGCGGTTGACCAGTTCGACTCCGCCGCGCGCGAAGAAGGCGTAGACGCCGACCAGCGCGAGGAAGGCGACGCCGGCGACGACGTTCCAGCGCTCGCGGACGACGCCGGTCACGTCGACTTGGTCGCTGCTCCGCTTGGCGATGGTGACGAGTTTCGCCATCTGGAGACTGAACGCGTAGAGGAGAACGAGCGGGATCGCCCACATGACCTGCGTGAACGGGTCCGGCGGCGAGAACAGCGCGCCGAACACGAAGATGCCGACCACCGCGTAGCGCCACTTGTCGCGGAAGGTCTCGTACCGGACGATGCCGGTGTAGGACAGCGCGCTCATCACGAGCGGGAGTTGGGCGGCCAGCCCAAACGAGATAGTCAAGAGGAAGATGAACTGCGCCCACTTGACGATGGAGTAGGTGGGCTTGAACCCGACCTGCACGGCGTTGGTCGCGAGGAAGTTGAACATCAGCGGGAAAAAGAGGAAGTAGGCGTAGGAGACCCCGGCGATCAGCAGGACGACCGCGAGCAGGAGGATGACCGCGAGCTTCCAGCGGGCGACGCGCTCGCCGGGCCAGTACCCCCGTCGCCGCAGGGCGTCCCGCGAGAACCAGATGAACACGGGGATCGCCAGCAAGAGCCCGACGACGAGCCCGATCTTCACCTGCAGGAGGATGACGTCGAACGGCGTGATGGCGACGACCTCCGTCTGACTGCGGACGTAGTCGGGCATCCGGCGGAACAGGTCATCCTTGAGCATTCCCCAGACGAACCGGCGCAACACGTAGATGGTCCCCATGAGGCCGATGACGGCGACGATAAACACCTTCTGAAGGTCGGACTGGGCGGCCGAAAGCATCGCTCCGACCGTTTCCCGACCGCTCTGGATACTCTGACGGGTGTCATCACCGACGGCCCCAGACATTGTCGTGCCAGAGGTTACTGGTTGGCTGTTATCAACCTTTTTGAAACGGGCAGCGACCGGTTGGCCTCAGTGACAGCCGACTGGAAAAGAAGGCTTACAATACCTGACGAGCAAATCCGACGCAGAATGAGCGACGGCGACTCGGGACCCCGGCCGGAAACCGACAGCGAGGGTCCCGAGCCACCGGACGACGACTCTCACACACGCCCGGACGACGCAGTCGAGGACCATCCGGAGACCGGACCGGACGTCCCACCGGACGAAGAGTCGGCCAGTCCACAGGAATCCGAGGCGGTCACGCCGACCGAAGAGCACAACCAGGTGACGGTCCCAGGCGAGGAACCGGCCGAAGCCGCCGGAGCGCCGACTGGCGAGCCGACACCGGCCCCAGGGGGCGCGGGACCGGAGCCCGTCGACACGCCCGGTGTGACCGGCGGTGAACCCGGCGGCCCACCGGGCGGCGCGCCGGCGTCGACGCCCGGCGCACCCGACGACGAGGAGATGCCACTGACCGCTCACATCGAGGAGATGGTCCACCGGCTGGGCGTCGTCCTCGTGGTGATGGCCATCGTCGCGGGGATCGCCTTCCCCTTCGCCGACCGGCTCATCAACTTCCTGTGGTTCTCGCTGCTGCCGGGCGTCGCCCAGCAGTGCCCGCCGCCGACCGGCACCAGCCCGGCTGCGTCGGAGGCGGCCTGTCCGCGCGTCTACCACCCGCTCGCGCTGATGCTCGCGCGGCTCAAGGTGGCGACGCTGGCCGGCTTCATCGTCGCCCTGCCCGTCTTCGTCGCCGAGACGTACCTGTTCATGCGCCCCGGCCTGTTCCCCCGCGAGCGGAAGTACTACCTCGCGGCCGTCCCGACGAGCGTCGTCCTCGCGGGCATCGGCGTCGCGTTCGCGTTCCTGCTCGTCCTGCCGGCAATCTTCACGTACTTCCTCTACTACTCCGAAGACGCGGCGGTCATCGCCTTCGGCCTGTCCGAGACGTTCAACCTGATGGTGATGATGCTCGGCATGTTCGCCTTCATCTTCCAGATTCCGCTGTTCGTGATGCTGGCGATCATGATGGGCGTCACGACCCGCCGGTGGCTGGAAACGCGACGCCTCTACTTCTGGGGTGGCTTTCTGACGATCGCCTTCTTCTTCAGCCCCGATCCGACCGGCATGGCACCGATCATCGTCGGGCTGACGATGGTCATCCTCTTCGAGGGGACGCTGGGGCTGCTCCGGTGGACGGGCGAAGGGTCGATGGCGCCCGGCGCCGCGGAGTTCGAGACGCTCCGGCCGCTCGTCTGGCTCCTCGTCGCGGCCGCCGGCTATCTGGTGAGTCCGGCCCCGATCCCGCGAGGGTACTACGACCAGTTGCCGGCCGTCGTCGTCGACGCCACGACGGCGCTCGGGCTGGGTGACGCGATTCCGGTGCTGATCGGCGGCGGGCTGCTCGTCCTGTTCGAGGGGGCGAACTACCTGCTCCGACGGGTCGACGGACCGCTCGCCGTCCGACGACTCCTCGCGAAAGTCAGGGTGCCCGTCTGGCTCGGCTCCGTCGTGGTCGGCTATCTCGCGAGCCCGAACCCGACGCTGCTCCGAGCCGCGGACGTCTCACCGCTGAGCACGATGGAGTCCGCCCTCCTCGTCGTCGGGCTCATCGTGTGGTACGAGCTGCTGTTGCTGGTGGCCAAGCGGCGCGGACGGCGCAACCGGTGACAAATAGGACCGTGAGGTGAACCCTCATCCGGGTGGCCGCCCACTGTCTCGCTAATGACGACTGTCGTGTTGCTCCGCCACGGCGAGACCGACTGGAACCGCACCCGGCGCATCCAGGGGTGGGCGGCCTCGCCCCTGAACGACCGCGGTCGCGACCAGGCCCGCGCGGCCGGCCGCTACCTGGCCGACGCGTACGACCTCGACCGCGTCGTCGCCTCCGACCTCCGCCGAACCAGAGAGACGACGGCGCACCTTCGCTCGGCGGGACCGTTTCCGGAACCCGAGTTCACGAAGGGATGGCGCGAACGGTCGTTCGGCGCCCACGAGGGGCTGTCGTACGAGCGCGTCTTCGGCGAGTTCCCCGAACACAACGCCGGCTACGGAATGGTCGGCCTGGAATCGACGCCCCAGCGCGGCGAGAGCCTGCTGGAGGCCCGCGAGCGCGTCATGGACGCCTGGGACGGCCTCCTCGCGGCCGCCGCCCCCGACGACGAGGTGCTGGTCGTCACGCACGGCGGCCCCATCTACGTCCTGCTGGCGGCTGTCCAGGGGACCGACCTGCCGACGGCGCTGAGCGAGTTCGATCAGAGCAACTGCGCGATCAACGAACTCCGGCACGATCACGACAGCGGCGAGACAGAGATTCGGCGGAAGAGCTACTGCGAGTATCGCGCGGCGGACCTCGAACCGGAACCCTGACGGCCGTCAGTTGCCGGTCGGGTACTCGGCGCTGAACACGTCCTCGACGAGCGGTTCGTCGTCCTCGCCGTCGGGACTGACGCTCCCGGTCCGATAGCCGTGCAGGTCCAGCGTCACGTGGTCGAACCCGGCGTCTTCGATGTGGTCACGCGCTGCGCGGACGAAGTCGGGGTCGAGCGCCGTCTCCAGTTCGTCCTCGCCGACCTCGATCCGAGCGAGGCCGTCGTGGTCGCGGACGCGGAACTGTTCGAAGCCCCACGTCCTGAGGATGCGTTCGGCCTTCTCGACGCGGGAGAGGCGTTCTTCGGTGACCTCCAGTCCCGTCGGGATGCGCGAGGAGAGACACGCCATGGACGGTTTGTCCGCGACAGAGAGGTCGTACTGGCGGGCGATCTCGCGGACTTCGGGCTTGGTGATCCCGTGTTCCAGCAGCGGTGAGTAGGCGTTCAGTTCCTCGACGGCCCGGAGGCCCGGGCGGTGGCCCTCGCCGGGGTCGGAGGCGTTCGTGCCGTCACAGACGATGTCGATGCCCAGGTTCCGGGCGCAGTCGTACATCGCCGAGAGGCGCAGGGACCGACAGTGATAGCACCGGTCGTCGTCGTTCTGGACGAACTCGTCGCTCGTGAGTTCCGAAAACTCGACGATCTCGTGACGGATGCCGATCTCGTCCGCGACGCGGTTGGCGTCGGTCAGTTCTTCGGCTGGTAGCGTCTCGCTCTTTGCGGTACAGGCGACTGCGTCCTCGCCCAGGGCGTCGTGGGCCAGCGCGGCGACGACGCTCGAATCTACGCCGCCGGAAAAGGCCACCAGCACGCCCTCGCGGTCGGCGAGGTCGGCGCGAACAGCGTCGAGTTTCTCCGCGACACTCTCCGCATCAACGTCACCTGACTGCTCGGCTGCCATATCTCTCCTTTTCGACGTGGCAGCAAAAGCCCGTTGTCTCGACGCGCGCGCCCTCTCCTCACGCGACCGTCACGTTGGTTTAAATAACCGGAAAAGTCCGGTGTAATTTATTCCACTTAGGGTGGGGACGAAACGTACACATGGGGGGAACGGTGTACGCAGTCGCCGGCGGCAAGGGCGGCGTCGGAAAGACGACGACGGCGATCAACCTGGGCGTGGTCCTGAAGCAGGCAGGGCAGGACGTCGTCGTGGTGGACGCGGATCTGGCGATGGCGAACGTCGGCCAGCAGTTGGGCATCGACCACGAGCCCGGCATCCACGAGGTGCTCGCCGGTGACGCGACGGTGCGTGACGCCGTGGTCACGGGACCGGCGGGGCTCAGGGTGATCACGGGCGACCGGGCGCTCGACTCGTTCGCCGCGGCGGAGCCGACTGAACTCGACGGCGTCCTCGACCTGCTCGCGGTCGCCTACGACGTCGTCCTGGTCGATACGGCGGCAGGGGTCCAGCGAAACAGCATCGTCACGTATCGGGAGGCAGACGGCGTCGTCCTGGTGACGACGGCGGACGACGTGGCCATCGCGGACGCGAATAGAACGGCGACCATGGCAGCCGACGCCGACTGTCCGACGGTCGGGGCAGCGGTGACCAAAGACGAGTCTGGAACCGCGCCCGACGCCGTGGCGGGACTCGACGCCGACGTGCTGGCCGTCGTGCCAGCGCACCGAACGGGCGGCCCGGTTACGGCGAGCGAACCGAACAGCGACGCGGCGGGGGCCTATCGCACGCTCGCAGCGAGTCTCCCGGCAGTCGACGCCCAGGGCGTCATCCCGGAGGATTCGACCCCGGAAACGGAAGAATCGGACGACAGAGGCACTGAAGATGGGGTCGAACGGGAGGAGACGGCCTCGCCGTAAAGGCGCGAACGCTTTTGTCGCAGGGCGAGATACTGACCGCTATCCGATGGACCTCGAAGCGATCCCGGGGGTCGGGACGAAGACCGCCGAGCAACTGGCGCAACTCGACGACCCCGAGCGCGCGCTGCGGAACGGAGACGTCGCGGCGATCGCCCGAGCACCGGGCATCTCCGAGGGTCGCGCCGCCCGCATCGCCCGCGCGGCCATCCGCGAGGAACACGACGACCCCGGCGGGTTTCTGGGCACCGGACGCGCCCGCGAGCTCTACCAGGACGCGCTCGCGCTGCTCCAGGACCGCACCGTCACCGACTACGCCGCCAGCCGGCTGGAGACGCTGTACCCGAGCGCCGCCGAGTCCCGCATCGAGGAGGTCCGCGCGTTCGCCGCCGCGGCGATGGACCGCGACGTGGACGACGACGTGCTGGACGCGCTGGCGGCCGTCGAACCGCTCGAAACGCCCGGTGACCTGCACGTTCGGGACCGCTGTCTCGCGACCGGCGACGCCGAGACCTACGCCGAGGCACAGGAGGCGATCCCCGAGGTGAGCGTCGAACTCGTCGACGACGCCCGGAAGATATCCGAACTCGCCCGCGGCTACGCGACCGTGATCGTCTTGGACGAGTCGTTCTCCGGCGTCGACGTCGAGGGCGACGTCCGCGTGAGCCCGAACGCACTGGAAAACCCCGAGGAGGTCGTCCCCGAGCGCGTGCTGACGTTCTTCGCGCGCAACCGCGACCGGATACGGGCTGCCGTCGCAGTGCATCAGGCGGCCGGTCTCGACGCCCCCTGCGATCTCGACTCGCTCGAAGCGGCGCTCGCGCGCCTCGAACCCGACGGGACGGTCAAAGGCGACGAGGAACTCGATCGCCTGACGAACGCCGTCGACGACATCGACGCGGCGGTTTCGACCGCCGAGTCGGTGGCCAACGACCGGCTCCGAGAGGCCATCGAGGAGCAGGACGTGACCATCGAGGGGTCGGACCTACTCTCGCTGGTCGAGCGCGGCGCGGGCGTGGACTCGCTGCTCCAGCGGGAACTCGCCGACGAGTACGCCGACGCCGTCGAGGCGGCCCGCGACCACCTCGTCGACGCGCTGGGGTTGCGCGACACCGAGGCCATCGCCCGACGGGCGTTCCCGGACGAGCCCACGTTTCCCGTCGAACACGAGGAGTCGGTCGTCAGCCGACTGCGCGAAGAGTTGACCGCCGCGCGAGACCGGCGGGCGACGCGGCTCAAGCGCGAGTTGGCCGACGACCTGGCCGACGCCCGTGAGGACGCACGGGCGCTGGTCGACGCGGCGCTCGAACTCGACGTCGAGTTGGCCGTCGCGCGCTTCGCCAGCGACTTCGAGTGTACGATGCCCGAGTTCCGCGGGGACGGGTTCGAGATCGAGGGCGGGCGCTCGCCGCTACTGGACGTCCCCTTCGCCGAGGTCGAACCGGTCGAGTACGGCGTCGACGGCGTGACGCTGCTCTCGGGAGTCAACAGCGGGGGGAAGACCTCGACGCTCGACCTGGTCGCGCTCGTGATCGTCCTCTCCCACATGGGACTGCCCGTGCCCGCCGACGAAGTCGAGATCGAACGCGTCGCGGAACTGCACTACCACGCCAAGACACAGGGCACGCTCGACGCCGGCGCGTTCGAGTCCACGCTGCGAGAGTTCGGCGATCTCGTGACGGGCGTCGGGGGCGAGGCGCGGAGCGCCTCGGAGACAGCGAACGGCGAAGCCGTGAGCGAAAGTGCCGAGGCCGACGGGGGCACGGCCGCCCGGAAGCTCGTCCTCGTGGACGAACTGGAGTCGATCACGGAGCCGGGCGCGAGCGCGAAGATCATGGCGGGCATCCTCGAAGCGCTCGACGAGCGGGGCGCGACCGCCGTGTTCGTCTCCCATCTGGCACGAGAGATCCGCGAGGCGGCCAGCACCGACATCCAGGTCGACGGCATCCAGGCCGTCGGCCTCGAAGACGGCGACCTCAAGGTGAACCGCTCGCCGGTCAAGGGGACGCTGGCGCGGTCGACGCCCGAGTTGATCGTCGAGAAACTCGCCGACGACGAGGCCGACGGGGCGGACAAAGCAGACTTCTACGAGCGGTTGCTGACGAAGTTCGAGGCGTCCCAGGACTGATTGTTCAGCGGTGTGATATCACCGATATGGTTCCGCTCGACCGCCTCCGCCCCCGGAGCGCCCTCCTCGTCCCCACGATCGTCTTCGCCAGTCCCGCGCTGTGGTTTTTGTTCCGCGAGGTGAACCGTCCAGACGTCGGCCGGAGCGGCGGGACAGCCGTCGGCTGGACGGTCGCAGTCGCGGTGGGAGCACTCCTGGGGAGCTATCTCCTTGCCGCCGCGGCGGTCCCGACACTCCAGGCGAGTCGGGCTGGTGACCATCCGGTTGTGCGGGCCGTACTTGAACCGCGACCGACGGCGCGATTGGTGTTTGCCGCGCTGCTCGGTGGCGTGGTCGGATACGTCGGCCTCTCTGCCGTGGCGACGATCCCGGCGCCACTCGATTCCCTCGCGCGGCTGGCCGGCGGACTCCTGGCACTCCCGCTGATCGTGCTGTACGGCGGCGTCATCGTCGTCGCGAACGGGCTCTGGGGCGGGTCTGCACCGGTGTGGCTGGAGTGGAGTGCTGTCGCCGTCGGCGTGATGGCGTCAGTCGTCTGGACGGCCCTGCTTGCCAGCGGTGTGACGGTGGTCGCCGAGGGGTGACGGGCCGATCACGACGGGGGTGAACGGGCGCTGCCCAAGGGGTTAAGTGGGCTCGGAGGCTCGGTGAAAGTGAAATGGCCGACGACCCCGAGGAGGGGATGCTCGGGTGGGACGAATCCGTGTTCCGCAACGAGCACGTCTTCGAGATCGACTATCTCCCGGAGACGTTCCACCACCGGGACTCCCAGATGGAGAGCCTGAAGTACTCACTGCGCCCGGCGGTTCGCGGATCGCGGCCGCTGAACGTCATCGCCCGCGGGCCGCCCGGGACCGGCAAGACCACGGCAGTCCAGAAACTGTTCAGCGAGTTGCGCGCCCAGACGCGGGACGTTCAGGCGGTTCGGGTCAACTGCCAGGTCAACGGCACGCGCTACTCGGTCTTTTCCAGGTTGTTCGAGGGCATCTTCGACTACGAACCGCCATCCTCGGGCATCTCGTTCAAGCGTCTGTTCGAGCAGGTCACCGACCGCCTCGTCGAACAGGAGCAGGTGCTCGTCGTCGCGCTCGACGACGTGAACTACCTCTTCTACGAGAACGAGGCCTCCGACACGCTGTACTCGCTCCTGCGCGCCCACGAGGAACACGCCGGCGCGAAGATCGGCGTCATCTGCATCTCCTCGGACCTGGACCTGGACGTGATCGAGGAACTCGACGGGCGCGTCCAGTCGGTGTTCCGCCCCGAAGAGGTGTACTTCCCGAAGTACGATGAACCCGAGATCGTCGACATCCTCGGCGAGCGGGTCGACCGCGGGTTCCACGAGGGCGTCGTCTCGGCACCCGTGCTCGACCGGGTAGCCGAACTCACTGCCGAGAGCAACGGCGACCTCCGCGTCGGGATCGACCTGTTGCGCCGCGCCGGCCTGAACGCCGAGATGCGCGCGGCCAAATCCGTGAGCAAAGAGGACGTCGAGAAGGCCTACGACAAGGCCAAGTACATCCACCTCTCGCGGGCGCTCCGGGGGCTCTCCGACAGCGAGGCCGCCCTGGCCGCGGTCATCGCCGAGCACTCGGGCGAACAGGCGGGCGACGTCTACGAGGCGTTCCACGAGCAGACCGACCTGGGCTACACGCGCTACTCGGAGATCATCAACAAACTCGACAGACTGGGAATCATCGACGCCACCTACACCGAAGTCGAGGGGCGCGGGCGCTCCCGCGAGTTGACGCTGAACTACGAGCCCGACGCGGTGTTAGAGCGGCTGGAGTGACGCCGCGACTCGCGGGCAGTTCTTTTTCGATCACTTCGACGCCCGGAGCGACGCCGAAATGAGGTCCGCCACGCCGTCGAAGTAGCTGATCCCCCACAGCGCGACCGCGAGCGCGCCGACGGCGTCGAAGACGAGATCAAGCACCGTGTCTCGGAGCCCGTACTGGACGAGAACGGCCTCGTGGCCGAGCAGTGACGCGGCCCCGCCGGCGCCGAACTCGACGAGTTCCCAGCAGACGCCAGCGGCCAGGACGAACAGGACGACACAGACCACCCGAAACGCCGGCGTGAAGGTGACGTCAGTCGACCAGTGATCGACCGCCCGGACGATCGCGTACCCGACGCCGGCGACGAGCGACGCCGAGAGGGTGTGGGTGACCTGATCGTACCAGCCGACCGACCCGTACGGTCCCAGGAGGCCGATCGCGTGGAGGAACGCCGCAGCGGTGATCCACAGCGCCAGTCCGGCGCTAACCGACCGGCCGTACCGCCGGCCGACGACCGTCGGCACGAACGTGACGCCGAGTGCGATTCCCGCGTTGCTCACGACCGCGAGGTCGACGGTCGCGACGCCGTAGACGGTAACTGCGAGCAGGGTGGCCTGCATTCCCCTGACGACGTACCGCAGCCGCGACGCCGAGAGCGGGACGCGGTCCTGTCGTGCCGTGTCGTCGCTCGGCGCAGTCGGTTCGGGGGCCGCCAATCGGCCGACGCGTCGCAGGTACGCCTCGAACGTCACGCCGGCGGCGACCCCGACGACCGTCGCGGCGAGCAGGTCCCACATCAGGTCGGCGTTGCTGGCGAGGTGGGTCGTCCCGGCGACGGCGTCGATCGCGTACTGCGTGATTCCCCACAGCGCCGCGATGGCCATGGTGGTCACGGTCACGAACCCGACGCTGAACCAGGGCGTCATGTCGACGGGCGTGAGCACGTCGACGTCGACGGCGACGGCCAGGGCCAGCGCCGCGACGACGCCGTATCCCGAAAGCGGGACGGCCACACTGGCCGCTCGAGCGAGGAGGAAGCCGACGAGGACGACGAGCAGTTCCCAGGGCAGCATCGCGGACGGATCGCGGCGGACGACCGCCGGGAGCACGACCGCGACGACGCAGCCGAGCGCGAACACCGGCACGAGCGTCTCCCCCGCCCGCAATTCGAGCCCGACGACGAGCAGACACGTCAGCACTGCCATCCACCCCACGACTGCGTTGAGCCGCTCGCCCCGAACGAACTCCTCGATCGTCGTCACAGTCGCCAGTCACGCCGGGGCGATGTATTGGCCTTCTGATTCGTCGCGCGTGCGACCGGGATCAGAACGCCTCGACGTGCGGTCTGAGATCCAGTTCCAGCGTCCAGGCCGAGCGATCCTGCTGGACGAGGTGCCAGTAGTTCTCGGCGACGGCGTCGGGGTCGAGGTAGTCCTCGGGCGACGCGACCTGCTGGTCCGGCGGGCGAACCTGCCCGTCGAGCACGACGTGGGCCACGTGAATCCCCTCGGGACCGAGTTCCCGAGCCATCGATTCGGCCATCCCGCGGCAGGCGAACTTGGCCGCCGAGAACCCGATGGCGTTCTCTCGCCCGCGGACCGACGTGGTCGCGCCAGTGAAGATGATGGTTCCCCCGTCGTGTTCGCGCATATCTGCGACGGCTTCCTGCGAGCAGTGCAGCGCCGCTCGGGGGCCGACGTCGAGCGCCCGGTCGAACTCCGCGTCGGTGACGGCTTCGAGTCCCTTCCAGGGCGCTGCACTGGCGTGGTTGACGAGCACGTCGACCGGACCGAACGACTCGCGGACCTGCTCGAACCCGGCAGCGATGGCGTCGGGATCTGCCAGGTCCGTCGGCACCGCCAGCGCGTCGCCGGCAGTCTCGGACAGCTCGGCCGCCAGCGCCGTGAGATACGACTCCGAGCGGGCGAACAAACCGACTCGACAGCCCTCGGTCGCGAACTTGCGAGCGATCGATTCTCCGAGCCCGGGACCGACACCGGCGACGACGACAGTCCGTGTCATGTCTCGACGTGCGAGCGCCACCGACAAAAGACCGATGTGGACACTATATCAGATATAATACCTGTCCGCGCGCGAGCGAATACGGCCCGGGAGATCGCTCACCACGGCGAGAAACCCGGAAATCGTTGCCGAGAGTAACCGGCCGGAGAGCGCGTGAACCGCGTCGCAGGGGTGCGTGGTTGAGAAGGTCTTACGCACACCACCCAAAGTTAAGACACCCCCTTCCTATTCAACACTTGTATGCCGGAATGTCAGAACTGCGGCGCTTTTGTGACGGCCGCATATGCACGTGTCTTTACACCGAACGGCATCCAGAAACCACGAGTCTGCCCGCAGTGCGAAGACAAGATTCGCGACGGCGCCGACGTCCGACAGGCGCGGTCGACGCGACGCGGGTAACGAAAGAGGGCTCCCCCACCTCTCGTCTCTCATCTACTGATTTTTCGGCGCACCCACCGACCGAGTCACCACTGTCGCGTCAGTCGAGTGCCGTCTCCAGCAGCGACTGCGCTTCCGCGAACACGTCGTCGGCTCGCGATTGCTCGCGGGCTTCGGCCGTGATGCGGACCAGCGGTTGGGTCCCGCTGGCACGCAGGAGGAACCAGCCGTCGCCGAGGTCCACGCGGACGCCGTCCAGCGTCGACACGTCGTCGTACGTCTCGTGGACGCGGTCGCTGACGCGCTCCATCACCGCCGCCTTGTCCGCGACCTCGACGCTGTCTCTGCGGATGGGGTAGGTGTCGACGGCGGCCGTCCGTGCCGACAGCGGTCGCTCACTCGCGAGTTCGGCCAGCCGACAGGCCGCAAGCGGCCCGTCCGGACAGAGCGTCGCGTCGGGCCAGATCCAGGCCCCGCTGGGCTCGCCGCCGAACGCGACGCCCCGGTCGGCCACGCGCTCGGCCACGTAGACGTCGCCGACCTTCGTCCGAGTGACCTCGACGCCGCCCTCGGCCAGGTAGTCGTCGACCGCGAGGCTCGTGTCCACCGGCGCGGCGACCTGTTCGCCCTCGCTGGCGGCTGCCCTGGCGAACAACGCCAGCGTGACGTCTCCCGAGAGGTAGGTTCCGTCACCGGCCACGGCGCGCATCCGGTCGGCGTCGCCGTCGTGGGCGATCCCGAGATCGGCGTCTGACTCGGCGACCAGCGCGGCCAGCGACGTGCAGTTCTCGGCGGTCGGCTCCGAGGGACGACCCGGGAACGAGCCGTCCGGTTGGGCGTTCAGCGTCTCGACCTCGCAGCCGAGTCGCTGGAGGGCGTCGACCGTCACGCCGCCGGCCCCGTTGCCGACGTCGACGACGACCGAGAGATCCTCGTCCACGTCCACGGCGTCGACGAGCGCCTGGACGTGCCGTTCGTGGGCGTCGGCCGACTCGCGGTCGCCCAGTCCGGTCCAGTTCTGGAGGTCGGCAGCGTCAGTTTGGATGCGTTCGCTGATCGTCTCCCGACGCGACTCGTCGAAGGCCTGGCCGCTGGGCTGCCAGAGTTTGAGGCCGTTGTCCTGCGGCGGGTTGTGCGAGGCAGTGACGGAGACACCCGCGTCGGCGTCCTCCCAGCCCACGGCACGGGCGACCGTCGGCGTGGCCGCGATCCCGAGGTCCAGCACGTCGGTGCCGGACTCGCGGAGCCCTGCAGTGAGGGCGTCGACGAGTAGTTGACCGCTCTCGCGCGGATCGCGACCGACGACCACGCGATCAGCGTCGATACCGACGGCGCGCCCCACCCGGAGCGCCAGGTCGGCAGTGACGTCTTCCCCCACTGGCCCGCGAATACCGCTGGTTCCGAACATACGCGAGTCGACGGGTGAAGGGGTGAAAAGTATCCGGCTCTTTCCCCGGTACTTTTGTCCACCGAGGGGGTTCCCTCGCCCATGAAACGCGGTGGGAGCGAGGCGGCGAAACGGCAGGCTGGAGAGTCGGCAGCGACGGTCGTCGAGGACGGAGCGGTCGTCGGCCTCGGCACCGGGAGCACGACCGCACACGCGATCAGAGCACTCGGCGAGGCCGTCGAATCTGGGTTGGACGTTCAGGGAATCCCGACGTCCTACCAGTCGCGGGAACTCGCCCGCGAGGTCGGCGTCCCGCTGACGACGCTCGACGACGCCAGTCCAGACGTCGCCATCGACGGCGCGGATCAGGCCGCGAACGGCGACCTCGTCAAGGGCGGCGGCGCGGCACACGCCCGCGAGAAACTCGTCGCCGACGCCGCCGATCGGCTGGTGATCGTCGTCGACGACTCGAAACTGGCCGACGCGCTGTCCGTGCCCGTTCCGGTCGAGGTTCTCCCGGACGCTCGCACGCCGGTGGCCGCCCGCATCAGCGAACTCGGCGGCGAGCCCGACCTCCGGGCCGCAGAACGCAAGGACGGTCCGGTCGTGACCGACAACGGCAATCTCGTCCTGGACTGTGACTTCGGCACCATCGACGATCCGGTCGGGCTGGCGACGACGCTCTCGGCGATCCCGGGCGTCGTGGAACACGGGCTGTTCGTCGGGATGGCCGACGAGCTACACGTGGGGAGTGCCGACGACGTCACGGTCCAGCGGTTCGACTAGCGGCGGCGTCTCAGTCAGGATTTTTCAGCGCTCGTCCCCATCTCGACCCCGAGTCCCACTGCGGTGAGTCCGACACCGAAAACCAGCAACTGGAGTGCATACTCTTGCTCGTTCGACAGCGGGAGTCCACCGTGTACACCGTATTTACCGACGGCGAATGGAAGGATCCCAGCGAGGATTCCCCAGAGTTTCTCTGGCCCTTGCCCATTCCAGACCTCCCACTGACGGGCAGTAAGCCACCCACCGAGTGCCCAGGTGAGTGCCAACAGAACGAGCAACTGCCCGTCTCTGAAACCCACGATCCACAACAGAACGACTGGAAACCCACCGAGCAACAGGCCGAACTTCGGGCGAAACCACTCTGGCATATCCTTCCCCCGTCGAGAAGGTGTCACTGTAAGCAAATATCGCTATCGACTGATGCAGTCGCTACTGGGCTCGAAAAATATTGAGAAGGTAGCCCTGCTTATAGGTCGCGGGGCTGAACGGTTTTTCGGTCGTTCTCCTCTGCACGACGCGCTGCGTCATCGAGCAGCTCGGCGACCTCGTCGTCGAGGGCGTCGTAGAAGTCAGAGGCAACGTTCATGTCATCGAGCGCTTCTTTCACGGCGGCTTTGACAATCAGGTCTGCCATACACCCGGCCATTCCAGAGGGGGATTTATATACTTTCCTGATTGTGCGGTTTCTCGCCGGTATTCACGGGGGTTTGAGCGGTTGTACCGGCCATTCCACACTTAAAGGGGAGGGCTAGTATTTAAACAATTCGGCCAATCATCCGTTTTCGGAGAGTTCGAGGGCGCTCTGTGGGGTCGGCAGACCGCTCGCGCGCGCTCCCCGCGCGGTTCGCGCGCACTCGTCGTCACGCCCAAAAGCGATGGGTAAGAGTACTTCGAGCGTCGAGGAGAGGTATGCGCGAATTGCTCGAAGCAGTCGCGGCCGGCGACCTCTCGCCAGCCGAGGCGGAGGCGGAACTGGCTGGCTACGCGTCGAGCGAGGGCGGGCGGTTCGACGCCGCTCGCGAGACCCGGGCCGGCGTGCCCGAGGCGATCCTCGCCGACGGGAAGACGCCGACGGAGGTCGCCGATCTCGCGACGACTGCCGTCGAGACGACCGGACGAGCCATCGCTACCCGGCTGACCGCCGACCACGTGACGGCAGTCCGTGACCACCTGGGGAGAGAACACGCTGACGTCACCGTCGACTACGACGAGCGCGCTCGGATGCTGGTCGCCCACACGCCCGCGTTCGAGCGCCCCAGTCTCGCCGCCACGGTCGGGATCGTCACCGCCGGCACCTCCGACGCCATCCCGGCGGGCGAAGCCGCGATCATCGCCCGGGAGATGGGCGCGAGCGTCGAGCGCGTGGACGACGTCGGCGTCGCCGGCATCGCCCGCCTGCTCGACCGGCTGGAAGAGTTACGCGAGTACGACGTGCTCATCGTCGCGGCTGGTCGGGAGGGCGCGCTCCCGACGGTCGTCGCTGGCCTCGTCGACACACCGATCATCGGCCTCCCGGTCTCGACGGGCTACGGGTACGGCGGCGAGGGCGAGGCCGCACTCCTTGGCATGTTACAGTCCTGTACGGCCCTGACCGCCGTCAACGTCGACGCCGGCTTCACCGCCGGGGCACAGGCCGCGCTGATCGCCCGTGCAGTCGACGCGGCGTGGGACGCGGACCCTGCCTGAACGCCGAGAAAACCGGCAACATCACCGGATTCGAGGAGGCGTGCGGGGGACACCCAACAGGTTCGGTACCGTCTATTTATCCACTCACTGCTTACAGATCAGCGTCGGCAGCGTCCCTGCCGGCAGAGCCCAATGCCAAAGTGCAACCACTGTAGCGCGCACGTGTCCGAGCAGTTCGCTCGGGTCTTCGCGGACGAATTCGGACGGGTCCACGCCTGCCCAAGCTGCTCGGCGAACGCTGGCATCGCCGAGGTCGCCCGCGAGCGCGCCAAGGCATGAGTGCCACCGTTCCGACACGAATCGTGGGATAACCACCACGCGAAGCCCCTCATGATACGACGCGCATCCACGGACCGGCCGTCGGCCGGTCGGACGGAACACTCACGGTCCGGTCCCGTCTGCGTCCAGGTGTGAGCGACGGTCACTACGTGTACGTGCTGCGCTGTGCCGACGACACGCTCTACACCGGCTACACGACCGACGTCGAGCGACGCGTCGCGGAACACGACGCCGGCGAGGGCGCGAAGTACACGCGCGGGCGCACGCCAGTCGAGTGCATTCACGTCGAGTCCTACGAGACGAAATCGGCGGCGATGAGCCGCGAGTACGAGATCAAACAGCTCTCTCGTGCTGAGAAAGAGCGGGTGGTAGACAGCGAGCGGGAGTAGAAGCCGTAACTTATCGGTTTGTCTGGAGTTGCTGTGCAGTGAGTACACCAGCATCCGCGCGAGCGAAGCGAGGCGCGACCGACGGGAGCGCCTCGGCAAGGCGAGCGGTGGAACCGCGAGCCAGCGAGCGCGGTTCACTCCAGACGAGCGTAGCGAGTCTGGAGCAAGTTTTAGTCCAGGTTTTGGAAACGGGGGTTCCCGCAGGCCCGTCAGGGTCGAGGACACCCCCGTTTGTAAAAAGTGGTCAGTGACGGGAGGTTTTTCACCTGGGGACGGGGACAGAGAGTATGGACGAAATCGCGTTCGGGACCGACGGGTGGCGGGCGACGCTGGAGACGTTCACCGACCGCCGCGTCCGGATCGTCGGGCAGGCCGTCGCAACGTATCTCCGCGCGGAAGGCAACACGGGGACGGTTGCAGTCGGCTACGACGCCCGCGAACACTCCAGAGGCTTCGCCGAGGAACTGGCCCGCGTACTCTGTGCGAACGGCTTCGACGTCCTGCTCCCCGAGCGGGACACCCCGACGCCAGTCGTCGCCTGGACGGTCCGCGAGCGGGACCTCGCAGGGGCGCTCCAGGTGACCGCCTCGCACAACCCGCCGGAGTACAACGGCGTGAAGTTCATCCCCGAGGACGGCGCGCCGGCACCGGCCGCCGTCACCGACGCCATCGAGTCGAACCTGGCCGAGCCGGATCCCATCGACGAGAGCGAGTTCGGCGTCGTCCGCGAGGAAGACCTCGTCGAGCCGTACGTCGACCACGCACTCGAATTCGTCTCGGCGGACCTCGACGGGCTGACGGTGGCCTACGACGCGATGCACGGCAGCGGCCGAGACGTGACCGACCGAATCCTGGACGCCGCGGGCGCGGATGTCGAGCGCCTGCGCTGTGACACCGATCCCGAGTTCGGCGGCGGGTCGCCCGAGCCGAGCGCGGAACGACTCGGCGACCTCGTCGAGCGCGTCCAGACCGGGGACGCGGACCTCGGCATCGCCAACGACGGGGACGCCGACCGCATCGGCGTCGTCACGCCGGACCGTGGCTTCCTCGACGCCAGCCTCTTTTTCGCCGCCGTCTACGACTTCCTCCTCGGCGGCCACGAGGGGGCCGCGGTGCGGACGGTCTCGACCAGCAGCATCGTCGACCGGGTCGCGGAGGCCCACGACGAACTGGTGTACGAGACGCCGGTCGGCTTCAAGTGGGTCGCCGAGGCGATGGCCGACAACGACGCGCTGATGGGCGGCGAGGAGAGCGGCGGCTTCGGCGTCCGCGGTCACGTCCGCAACAAGGACGGCGTCATCGTGGCGCTGCTGGCGGCCGCCGCCACGGCCGACCGTCACCTCGACGAGCGGGTTCGCGAGCTCGAGGCCGAACACGGCGAGATTCACCAGGACCGCATCAGCGTGGACTGCCCGGACGACCGGAAAGCACCAGTCATCGCCGACCTCGACGGCGCGCTCCCCGACGAGATCGCGGGCACGGCCGTCGAGCGCGTCAACGACGTCGACGGGTTCAAAATCTTCCTCGCGGACGGCTCCTGGCTGCTCGTCAGGCCCAGCGGCACGGAACCGAAGCTCCGCGTCTACGCCGAGGCCACGAGCGCCGAACGCGTCGAGAACCTCCTCGTCGCGGGTCGCGGGCTGGTCGAACCGCTGGTCTAACTGGTCTCCACGTCGGTTTCGGCGGTCTCCAGCACGCCCCGATAGCGGTCGCCGCCGCCCAGCGGTTCGACGGCGAACCCGAGAGAATCCCAGAACGGGCGCACTCGGCGGTCGAACTCGGCGACGAGTCGCTCACGGTCGGCTGCGGCGGCCTCGACGAGCGCGGTGGCGATGCCCTGGTCGCGGCGCTTCTGCCGGACGGCGACGGCCTCGATCTCCTCACCAGCGAGGAGACACGCGCCGAGGATGCGGTCCCCCTCGACCGCGAGCAGCAGGTCACCGCGGTCGATGGCCTCGCTGACGGTCTCGGCGTCCGTTTCGAGCATCGCGCTGTCGAAGACCGTCATGACGGCGGGTCGATCGTCCGATGTGGCTTCCTGAACGTGCATCTGTTACCTCTGGTCACCCGCCCTGGATGAGCCGGAGGACGCGGACGTGGTCGGCTTCGACGGGGCGGTCCTCCGGCACTGGCACCCCGTCGACCATCACCGACACCTCGTGCGGACTGTAATCGACGGCCGCGAGCAGATCCGCGTACGTGGGCTCGGACCCGTCGAGTGCGCCGACGTCGACCTCGTAGGTGTCCTCGCCGACGACTTCAACCGTGACCATACGTGGAGTTCGCTGTTCGCGGCCTTGAGCGTGTCGACGCCGTGCCTGGGTAGCACGTCGGGACGGCACCGAGACCGAACGCCAGGAGCCGACGCACCCGTCCCGGACCGTTTAAGACTCGCCCCCGCCTGTCACCGGACATGAGCGAGGCCGACACAGAGTCGCGGGCCAGGCGGGACGAGATCTGGATCGAGAAGTACCGCCCGGAGACGCTCGACGACATCGTCGGACAGGAGACCATCACCGAGCGCCTCAAAAGCTACGTCGCCCGGAACGACCTGCCCCACCTCATGTTCAGTGGACAGGCCGGAATTGGCAAGACCACCTCAGCACAAGCCATCGCCCGCGAACTGTACGGCGAGGACTGGCAAGAGCACTTCCTCGAACTCAACGCCTCCGACCAGCGCGGGATCGACGTCGTCCGCGACCGCATCAAGAACTTCGCGCGCTCCTCCTTCGGTGGGTCGAACTACCGCATCATCTTCTTAGACGAGGCCGACTCGCTGACCTCCGACGCCCAGTCGGCGCTCCGCCGAACCATGGAGGAGTTCTCGAACAACGTCCGCTTCATCCTCTCGTGTAACTACTCCAGTCAGATCATCGACCCGATCCAGTCGCGGTGTGCGGTCTTCCGGTTCTCGCCGCTCAGCGACGACGCCGTCGAGGAACAGGTCCGAATCATCGCCGAGAACGAGGACATCGAGGTGACCGACGACGGCGTCGACGCGCTCGTCTACGCCGCCAGCGGCGACATGCGCAAAGCGATCAACGGGCTCCAGGCCGCCGCCGTCACGGGCGAGGTCGTCGACGAGGACGCCGTCTACGCCATCACCTCGACCGCCCGCCCCGAGGAGATCAAGGAGATGGTCACCGAGGCCCTGGAGGGCGACTTTCTGGCCGCCAAGGCGACGCTGGACGAGTTGCTCACCGACGAGGGGATCGCCGGCGGCGACGTCATCGACCAGCTCCACCGCTCGGTCTGGGAGTTCGATCTCGACGACCGCGCCGCGGTGAAGCTGCTCGACCGCATCGGCGAAGCCGACTACCGCATCACAGAGGGTGCGAACGAACGCATCCAACTCGAAGCGCTGCTCGCCTCACTCGCGCTCGACGACTGATTCGCGACAGTTGTTGCTATTTTTATAAGTTTCGGATTTTCTAATTTTGCGGCCAGGAATATCGTATCCCGGCAGTAATGTAGCGCCTGAGAGGAGAAAGGCTGATATATATTCACTTCTGACTGGCCGAACGTCATATCACTATAAATCATGAAGGTTTATTATGGTCCGCATCGACGAAGGGAATGAGGACGAAATCCAATGACGAACAGGCCTCGACCCGACGAAATCGACCCGATGGTGCCAGACATGTCTAACAAGATGCTTCGCGCAGACGGTGGCATCGTTGCGGTAGCCGAATCGTCGGGACGCTCCCGCTACCACCGCGACGAGGCCGACGCACCGCTCGTTCCGGATCTGTCCTGAACGACCACCCGACCTTCTCACGGTTTCCCGGTCCGGTAGCCGCGGCGCTCGCCGTCGGTCCCCGTCAGTTCAGCCGCCAGAGTTCGTAGTTCAACACCGCGGCGAAACTGACCCACGCGAGATACGGCACGAGCAGCAGCGCCGCGCGGCGGTCGATCCTGGCGAAGGCGGCCAGGGTGGCGACGATCCCGACCCAGAGGACGGCGATGATCACCAGACCGCCGAAGGGATCGCGCAGCCCGAAGAAGACGCCCGACCAGGCGACCTGGACGACGTACTGGGCGGCGAACAGACCCAGTGCGACCCGGACGCGTCGGTCGTCCAGGCCGACGCGCCAGACCAGCCAGGCGGCCACGCCGAGCAGGGCGAACAGCGCCGTCCAGACGGGCGCGAACACCCAGCTCGGCGGCGTGAACGCGGGTTTCGTCAGGGAAGGATACCAGGACGTGACCCCCGACCCCGAGAGGAGGTTACCCGAGGCACCGACGAGTTCGCAGACGAGGATCGCGAGCGCGAGCGAGCCGAGCGGTCGCCGATTCGGGAGTGGCGCGTCAGCGTCACGGGAGACACTCGCCATACGTGAACGTCGTGGTGCAGGGCCAAGAACGCTGGCGTGGGTTCCCGAGAGATGGCCGCGAGGACCGGACAGCGACGGCGGCGATACGTTCGACCGGGGCGACGAGACGGACCAGGTGCGACAACGCTTCGACTGTTCGGAACTGTTTTAGGCTCCGATAGGCGACAATAGACCAACGAATGAGCTTAGAGGAGGAGTACCAGCTCCAGTACTTCGAGGACGAGGGCTTCCATCGACTGGAATGCTCGGAGTGTGGGGCTCATTTCTGGACGCGGGACGGGGACCGACAGACTTGCGGCGAACCGCCCTGTGCTGAGTACAGCTTCATCGACAACCCCGGCTTCGAAGAGGAGTACACCTTGGAGGAGATGCGCGAGGCGTTCCTCTCCTTCTTCGAGGAGAACGGTCACGAGCGCATCGAGCCATATCCGGTCGCAGCCAACCGCTGGCGCGACGACGTCCTGCTCACGCAGGCGTCGATCTACGACTTCCAGCCGCTGGTCACCTCGGGTGAGACGCCGCCGCCGGCCAATCCCCTCACGATCTCCCAGCCCTGCATCCGGATGCAGGACATCGACAACGTCGGGAAGACCGGCCGGCACACGATGGCCTTCGAGATGATGGCCCATCACGCGTTCAACGCGCGCGAAGACATCGAGGACCCCGACCAGTACGCCTACGAGGGCGAGGTCTACTGGAAAGACGACACGGTCCGCTACTGCGACGAACTGTTCGCGTCGCTCGGTGCGGATCTCGACGAGATCACGTACATCGAGGACCCGTGGGTCGGCGGCGGCAACGCCGGCCCGGCGATCGAGGTCATCTACCGCGGTGCCGAGCTGGCCACGCTCGTCTTCATGTCCATGGAACAGGACCCCGAGGGCGAGTACGAGATGAAAGACGGCAACCGCTACAGCCCGATGGACACGTACATCGTCGACACGGGCTACGGGCTGGAGCGGTGGACCTGGATGAGCCAGGGCACCCCGACCGTCTACGAGGCCATCTATCCCGAGATGATCGACTTCCTCAAGGACAACGTCGGCATCGACCACACCGACGAGGAAGAGTCGATCATCCACGACGCCGCGCGGCTCTCGGGCAACCTCGACATCGACGACGTCGACGACGTGGAGGCCGCCCGCGACAACATCGCCGACCAGGTCGGCGTCTCCACCGCGGAACTGCGCGACCTCGTCGAACCCCTCGAAGACATCTACGCCATCTCGGACCACTGCCGCGCGCTGGCGTACATGCTCGGCGACGGCATCGTCCCCTCGAACGTCGGGACGGGCTATCTCGCCCGGATGGTCCTCCGGCGTACGAAACGGCTGTGTGACAACGTCGGCGTCGACGCGCCGCTGGACGAACTCGTCGACATGCAGGCCGAACGGCTCGGTTACACGAACCGGGACACCATCCGCGACATCGTCCGGACGGAAGTCGAGCGGTACCGCGAGACGCTGGACCGCGGCGGTCGCCGGGTTCGCCAGCTCGCCGACGAGTACGCCCAGAAAGGCGACCCGATCCCCACGAGCGAACTCATCGAGCTGTACGACTCCCACGGCATCCAGCCGGACATGGTCGAGGAGATCGCCGCCGAGAAGGGCGTCGACGTGGCCATCCCCGACGACTTCTACTCCCTCGTGGCAGAGCGCCACGGCGGCGGCCAGGCCTTCGAGGACGACGAGGAAGAGCCGTACGCCGACCGCATCGCCGAGTTGCCCGACACCGACCGGCTGTACTACGAGGACCAGCAGCGGACGGACTTCGAGGCAGTAGTACTAGACGTCTTCGAGCGCGAGGGCGGCGAGTACGACGTGGCGCTCGACCAGACGATGTTCTACCCGGAGGGCGGTGGCCAGCCCGCAGACCACGGGACGCTCTCGACGGACGACGTCACCGCCGAAGTGACCGACGTCCAGATCACCGAAGGCGTGATCCTCCACCGGACCGACGAGGACCCCGGCAAGGGCGAGTTCGTCCGCGGCCAGGTCGACGCCAAGCGCCGCCGGCAGTTGATGCGCCACCACACCGCGACCCACGTCGTCGGCTACGCCGCCCGACAGGTCCTGGGCGAGCACATCCGACAGGCCGGTGCCCAGAAACACACCGACAGCGCCCGGCTGGACGTGCGCCACTACGAACCGATCTCGCGCGAGGAGGTCAAGGAGATCGAACACCTGGCCAACGAGATCGTCATGGACAACAGCACGGTCAGCCAGGAGTGGCCCCACAGAAACGAAGCCGAGGCCGAACACGGGTTCGACCTCTACCAGGGTGGCATCCCGCCGGGTGAGCAGATTCGCCTCATCTACGTCGACGAGGACGTGCAGGCCTGCGGTGGGACCCACGTCTCCCGCACCGGCGATATCGGCGCCATCAAGATTCTGGGCACCGAGCGCATCCAGGACGGCGTCGAACGCATCACCTTCGCGGCCGGCGACGCCGCCATCGAGGCCACCCAGGAGACCGAAGACTTCCTCACCGAGGCCGCAGAGATCCTCGACGTGAGTCCGCCGGACGTCCCCGAGACGGCCGAGCGCTTCTTCACCGAGTGGAAAGAGCGAGGCAAAACCATCGAGGAGCTCAAAGAGGAACTCGCGGAAGTCCGCGCGGCTGGATCGGACGCGGGCGAAGAGGTCGACGTCGGCGGCACGACCGCCGTGATCCAGCGCCTCGACGCCGACATGGACGAACTCCGGGCGACGGCCAACGCCATCGTCGACGAAGGGAAGATTTCAGTCATCGGCAGCGGCGTCGACGGCGCGCAGTTCGTCGTCGCCGTCCCGGACGACGCCGACGTCGACGCCGGCGACGTGGTCGGCGAACTCGCCGGTCGCGTCGGCGGTGGCGGCGGCGGCCCGCCGGACTTCGCCCAGGGCGGCGGTCCCGACGGTGACAAACTCGACGACGCACTCGACGACGCGCCGGACGTCCTCCAGCAGGTCCAGAACGCGTAGTCCGACGCATCTTCTTTCTGCGGTCCGATCCGCCCGGCAGGCCGGGTGGCGCGACATGTGTCGCCACAGTAACCTTTTTGCCGACGGATTCGAGACGGAGAAAACGAACCGCAGTACTGCCGCATCGGTTGGACGGGGCCGCCGACACCGGCGACTACGGGGGAGCGGGTATGGACACGAGGGGACTGTCGACGCACGTGCGAGCGCGGCTGACCGCCCAGCCGCCGGTGTTGTATTTCGTCGTGGCGCTCGGGGCAGCGCTGCGGCTGTACGGGCTCGGCGCCGAGAGTTTCTGGATCGACGAGTACAGTTCGCTGGCGTACGTCACCTCGCGGACGACGTTCGAAGTCGCCCGGGAAGTGCCGCTCGTCGATCCGCATCCGCCGCTGTACTACCTGCTGTTGGACATCTGGACGAGCCTCGTCGGCGTCTCCGAACCGGCGGTCCGGCTGCTCTCCGCCCTGTTCGGCATCGCGGCCATTCCGCTGCTGTACGCGCTCGGCGCCGAACTGTACGACCGGCAGGTGGGCGTCTTCGCCGCCGGCGTGCTGGCGTTCTCGCGGTTTCACGTCTCTCACTCCCAGAACGTCCGCATGTACAGCCTGCTCGTGTTCGCTACGGTCTGTTCGATGCTGTTCCTCGTCCGTCTCCGCACTGCACCGACGCGCCGTGCCGCCGTCGGCTACGTCGCGGCGTCGGTGGCCCTGTTGTACACCCACGCGTTCGGCGCGCTGGTGCTCGTCGCCCAGCACTGCTACGTCCTGGGGAGTCGGTTCGTCCGGACCGGTGGGACGTGGGCCGTCGACCCCCGCCGCTGGCTCGGCGTCCAACTCGCCGTGGCCGTCCTCGCCGTGCCGTGGGCGATCGACATGGGGCGGCAGGCGCTGGCGCTGCTCACTCCCGGCGGCGGGAGTGGAGCCGTCGCGTGGGGGTGGATACCCGAGCCGACGCCGATCCGACTCGTCTCGGCGGTCGGAGCGTACGTCACGCCCTCCTTCGAGGACGGGTTCGGCGGCTTCCTCGTGCTGGTCGTGATCGGTCTCCTCGCGCTGGGAAGTCAGCGGCGCGTCTCGCTCGACCGCGAGCGAACGCTGTTGCTGGCCTGCTGGATCGGGATCCCCGTCGTCGCGCTCTTCGTCGTCTCCTCCCTGGTCGTGCCGCTGTTCATCCCGCGATACACGATCGCGGCCATGCCCGCCGTCGCGCTCTTCGTGGCCAAGGAGATCCGGCGCGTGGGCACGGTGGAAATACGCTACATCAGCGTCGTGCTGTTGGTCGTCGCGCTCGTCGCCGGCCTCCCCGGCTACTACCAGACCTCGCAAAACACCGAGTGGGACGACGCGGCGGCCGTCGTCACCGACGGGGCCGACGGGGACGACGTCGTGCTCGTCCACCGGGGGTACTTCGCCGGGCTGGTCGCACAGTACGTCCATCGAGATCGTCCGACGGTCCCCGTCGAGCGGGTGTCGGTCGCGACGCCGGTGGAGTCAGTGCGACAGACGGTCCGCTCACACGACGGCGACGTGTGGCTCGCGATGTCGTCGTCGACCGCCAGGAACCGAACGGAGATCCGAGCCGTCCTCGCTCGCTCGGGCCGCCACGTCCGCACTGAGCGGGCGTTCGACGACGTGACCGTCACACACTACGTGACGAACGACACCGGAGGGACACAATGACGACGAGTGACATCAGTCGTGACGTTCGCACCGCCCTGTCGAACTACCCCGCGGGACTGTACGTCGCCCTGGCGGTCGGGGCGCTCCTCCGTCTGTACGGGCTCGGCGCCGAGGACTACTGGATCGACGAGTTCCGGTCGCTGCAGTACGTCGCGACCCGGTCGCCGATCGAGGTCGCCCTCGAAATCCCGTTTTTCGACCCGCACCCGCCGCTGTACTACGTCGTCCTCGACCTCTGGACGAGTCTCGTCGGCGTCTCCGAGCCGGCGGTCCGACTGCTGTCGGCGATCTTCGGGATCGCCGCCATTCCGCTCGTCTACCTCGTCGGCGCGCAGCTGTACGACCAGCGCGTCGGCGTGCTGAGCGCGGGCATTCTCGCCCTGTCGCAGTTCCACGTTCGGTTCTCCCAGACGGCGCGGATGTACAGCCTGCTCGTGTTCGCGACGCTGCTCTCGATGGACGCGCTGCTCAGACTACGGGCGAACCCGACGCGGCGGACGACTGGCTGGTATCTCCTCGCGACGGTCGTCCTGGTCTACTCGCACGTCTTCGGCGTGCTCGTCGTCGCCGCCCAGCACTGCTACGTACTGGGGAGCCGGTTCGTCCGCGCCGACGGAACGTGGGCCGTCGACCCCCGCCGCTGGCTCGCGGTCCACCTGGCGGTCGCTGCCCTCGCGATCCCGTGGGGAGTCGGCATCGGCCAGCAGGCGATGACGCTGGTCACGAGCGGTGGCAGCGGCGGGTCCGGGTTAGCCTGGATTCCCGACCCGACGCCGATGCGACTGGTTTCGGCGGTCGGCGGGTACCTCACGCCGTCCATCCAGAACGGGTTCGCCGGCCTGCTCGTGCTCATCGTCGTCGGCCTCCTCGCGCTCGGGAGCCAGAGCCGCGTGCCGCTGGACCGCGAGCGCACGCTGCTGCTGGGCTGCTGGCTCGCCGTTCCCGTCCTCGGCCTGTTCGTCGCCTCCTACCTCCTGGTCCCGCTGTTCGTCGCCCGCTACACGAGCGCGGCGCTGCCCGCGGTGGCGCTCCTCCTCGCCAAGGAGATCAGACGGATCGGCTCGGTCGAGTTCCGCTACATCGCGGTCGGACTGGTCGTCCTGTCGCTCGTTGCCGGGTTCCCCGGCTACTACCAGCAGCCCCAGTACACCGAGTGGGACGAGGCAGCCGGGACGATCGCCGGCAACGCCAGCGAGAGCGACCTCGTACTCGTCTACTACGGCCACGCCACCGAGACGTTCGGGCACTACCTCGACGGCCGGCAGTCGAATCTTACCGTCGAAGGCATCAACGGGACGGAGCTGGACGCGATCGAAACGGGTGAGACGCCGCCGGCGACCCGCGACGCGATCGCCGACCACGACGACGTCTGGGTGACGCTCACTGACGTCGGGCCCACGCGCCGCCAGCACGTCCTGGACCTGCTGGAGCGGACCGGCTACGGCGCGCGCAACTCGTACGAGTTCAACCGCGTGAGAGTCTACCACTACGTCGCAAACGGGAGCGAGGGGTGACAGCATGGGGTCGACGACACACCAGGAGACCGACGCGACCGAGAACGTCGACGGCCGTGAACGACTGACCGACTACCCGGCGTGGCTGTACGTCGTAGTGGTCCTCGGCGCTGCGCTCCGACTCGCGGGGCTCGGCGCCGAAGACTACTGGCTCGACGAGATCACCTCGCTGCAGTACGTCCTCTCGCGCTCGCTCGGCGAGGTGATCGTCGAACTCCCCCTCGTCGACCGACACCCGCCGCTGTACTACGCGCTGCTGGACGGGTGGGTCGGACTCCTCGGGACCGGAGAAGCGTCCGTCCGGTTGCTGTCGGCCGGCTTCGGCATCGCGTCACTCCCGCTGTTGTACGCTCTCGGGAAGCGCCTCTACGACGAGCAGGTCGGCGTGCTGGCCGCGGGACTGCTGGCCGTCTCCGGGATGCACCTCCAGCAGTCACAGAACGCCCGCATGTACAGTCTGCTCGTGCTGGCGGCGCTGGCCTCGATGTACTGGCTCGTCCGCCTCCGCGAGGCCCCTGACCGTCGGGCCGCCACCGGATACCTTCTCTCGACCGTCGTCCTGGGGTACACGCACGTCTTCGGGCTGTTCGTCGTCGCCGCGCAGAACGGCTATCTACTGACCTCGCGGCTCGGACCCGACCGGGACTGGCCCGTCCCGCTCCGTCGGTGGCTGGGCCTGCAGGTCGGGGTCGGCATCGCAGTGCTTCCGTACCTCGCCGTCCTCTCGCGGCAGGTGCTGGCCCTCGGCGACGGTGGCGGCGTCGCGCTCGGTTGGATTCCCGACCCGACCGTCTCGCGGCTCGTGTTCGCCATCGGCCAGTATCTCCACCCCCGGAACCCGATGCTCGGACTGGCTGCAGTCGTGCTGGTCGGCGTGTTCGCCGCTGCCGGCAGGACCCGAGCGCCGCTGCATCGCGAGAACACGGCCCTCCTCGCCTGGTGGCTCCTGGTCCCGCTGCTCGTGCCCTTCGCCCTCTCGTATCTCGTCGCCCCGCTGTTCGTCGCTCGCTACACCATCGCCGCGCTGCCCGCGCTCTTGCTCCTCGTCGCCGCGGAGATCCGCCGGCTCGGCGCCGTCGAGTTCCGCTACATCGGCGTCGCGCTGCTCGTCGGTGCGGCGGTTGCGGGACTGCCGGGTTACTACGGACAGCCACAGAACGGCGAGTGGGAGGCCGCGACGGGCCTCGTCGCGGGGAACGCCAGCCAGGACGACCTCGTGGTGGTCAGCGACCGCGCGGCCAACGACACGTTCGCGTTCTACTACGACGGGGCGGCCCCGGTCCGCGGCGTCCAGGAGGACGCCAACGACAGCACGATCAACGAAACGATACGGGGGCACGACACCGTCTGGCTGGTGTTCTCGCGGATGGACCCGACGCAGGAATCGCAGTTCACCCGACTGCTGGACCGTGAAGGGTACGACGTGCGGACGACGCGCGAGTTCAACGCCGTCGACGTCCGCCAGTACGTCCGCAACGGGACGGCGGACTGAGTCGCGAAAGCGAGGTTCTTGTCGCTGGACCCGGTAGGACGAGCCACGATGGCGACGGCGACCAACGACGGCGTGGAGTTGTACTACGACACAGCAGGCGAAGGACCGACCGTCGCGTTCGTCAACCCGGTGGGGTACGGCGCGTGGTGCTGGAGCTGGCTCGCGGACGCCCTCGCCGGCCCGGTCGAGACGCTCGTCTGGGACCTCCGCGGGACCGGGCGCTCGGACGCGCCCGCCGGACCCTACGACGTGCCGACGCTCGCCGACGATCTGGACGCCGTCTTGGCCGACAACGGCTCGCGGACCGCCCACCTCGTCGGGGCGGGGCTGGGCGGGATGGTCGCGCTCGAACACGCTCGCGAGTACGCCCGGGCGGGCACGCTGACGCTGCTCGGGACGACGGCCGACGGGAGCCGAGTCGACCGGGACGCACTGGACGCGCTCGCGGCCCCGCGCGACGATCCCGACGCACTCCGGGACTCCCTTCGCGGTGCGTTCGCGCCCGGCGTCGTCGACGACCACCCCGAGATCGTCGACCGCATCGTCGCGTGGCGAGGGGAGGACGACGCCGACCGCGACGGGTGGGACGCCCAGACCGGCGCGATGACGGGCTTCGACGCCGGCCCGCTCTACGAGGTGACGACGCCGGCGCTGGTCTGTCACGGTCGCGCGGACGGGGTGGTTCCGTTCGAGGCTGGCCAGGCGCTCGCCGACGAGCTCCCGCGCGGCGAGTTCGAGGCGATCGACGCGGGGCATCTCCTGGCGGCCGAGGAGCCGGCGGCGGTCGAGGACGCGCTGACGGCGTTCCTGGCCGACCAGCTCGACACGCCGCTGTAGCGGCAAGCCCTGCCGAACCGAGAGCCATTTGAGGCGAGAGATGCTGTACTAGAGTGATGACGCGGCCACGCATCGCTCTGCTGAACGCAGCCCACGACGGCGCAGACACCCGACGGAACTTCCGTCGCGAACTCGACGCGGACCTCGTCGAGTACCACTGTCCATCCGGCGAGGTCCCCCAGTCGTTCGCGTTCGACGGCTGTCTCGTCACGGGCTCGCGCGCCTCGGTCTACTGGGACCGCGAGTGGATCGACCAGGTCCAGTCCTGGGTCGGCGAGGCGATCGACGCCGGGCTGCCGTTCCTGGGCGTGTGTTGGGGCCACCAGTTGCTCGCCGACGTGCTCGGCGGCACGGTCGAGGACATGGGCGAGTACGAGATCGGCTATCGGACCGTCGAGCACGACGACACGGCGCCGCTCCTGGCCGGCGTCGACGACGAGTTCACCGTCTTCACGACCCACTCGGATCGAGTGGTCGAAGCCCCGCCGGGTGCGCGAGTGTTCGCCGAGAACGACTACGGGATTCACGGCTTCCGGAAAGACCACGTGTTCGGCGTCCAGTTCCACCCCGAATACGACACGGCGACCGCCGCCGACGTGACGAAGGGCAAAGACGACCAGCTCTCGGCGGACCGCATCGAACGAGTCCTGGACGGCATCACCGCAGAGAACTACACCGCCGCCTGCGAGGCCAAGCGCCTGTTCGACAACTACACCGAGTACGTCCGGCAGGTCAGCCGCGACGGCACTGCGAACGGACCACCGAGCGCCGCGGACGACTGAGGTCGGTCAGTCGCTGCCTGTTTCGTCCGGACAGCCGACCGACGCTGCCACTTCTATCAGCTGTTCTTTCGAGAGTGCCACGTCGACCGGCGCCGAGACGAAGTACTCGTCGTCGCCACAGCGCCAGCGGACGCGTCCGTGACCGTAGTGGACGTACTGGCGCTCGAACTCGGCGGGCCGGCCCGCGACGGTCGTGTTCGGGTCGACGGCGTCGTCCGTGATCTGCGGGTCGGTCCGGATGACGCCCAGCCGCGAGATGCCGTCGCTGTACACCTGTGAGACCGTCGTGCCGTTGGCCTCGTGGACGCGGAGACCGTAGCTGAACTCGAAAGAGTCGGGCACCGCCGCCGTCACCAGCGACCCGCTCGCGTTCCGGGCGAGGGCGGCCCGCGTGTGGTACCGCGTGACGTCCGGGTGCTGTTCGGTGACGATCGGGACGCCCTCGACCGGCGGCGCCGCGAACCGCTCGTCGGGCACGTCGACGCCGAGGGAGACGTTCGTCAGCCGGACGGTCCGCACGACGGTCTCGTTCCCGTGGGTCGCCGTCGTGCGGGCCCGCACGGGAAGCCGTCGCTGGGCGTCGATCCAGATGCGCGTCGACGCGTTGCCGATCTCGCTGTCGGGAGCCGTCAGCAGCGACGCCTCCTTGCCGCCGACCGCGAGCGAGATCGTCCGATCGTACTGACTGTAGGAGAGCTGGACCGTCTCGGTCCCCTCGATCGTCTCGCTGCCGTCGTACGTGACGTTCCGGTGGTCGAACAGCGACTCGGTGATCCTGACGAGGAGGTTCGTCGACCGCGACTGGTTGCGGGGCCGACGACGGACGACGTCCTCGCCGGTGTCGTAGTACCACTGAGTCGTCTGGTTGGCCAGGAATATCGGCTGCCTGCCGGCCGGCGTCTCCAGGTAGGTGAGGTTGTATCGACCCGATTCGTAAGCGAGGCGCATACGGACTCGCTGGGTCGTGTCGCCGTACGTGACGGACTGAACCATCGTGACGCGGTAGCTCTCCAGGTTCGCGACGCGGTCCGAGACCGTCTGCTGGATCGCCGTCGAGTTGTTGGGCAACTCGCTGCCGTCGTCACTGCCGAGGAAGGCGACGGCACCGGCCAGGACGAGGGCAACCACCAACACCGTGGCGAGGACCCGGCGGTCGGGCGCGGTCATTGTTTGCAGCGTACTGTGCCGAGTGGTTTGAATCATCCGCTTCGCCGACATAAGGCGCTGCCGCCCGGGACGCCCACCAGGCGGGAACGGTACCACCGGTGCGTCGCTCCCGTCCACAGACGCCGCGACGGCGCGTCCGCGGGTCACGCCCCGACGCGCGCGCCGAGCTGAACCGCCAGGAGACCGACGACCGAAAGGGCCGCAACGAACGCGAAGACCTGGCCGAGGAACAGCGGGTCCGCCCGGCGGAGGTGGATCGCGATCAGTGCCGTGGACGACAGCGAGAAGACCACGACCTTTCCGAGCTGTTTCCGCATCGGCGTGGAACCGGCGTCGCGTTCCGCCGTCGCCGCGTCCCGAGCACCAGGCGCCATGTACGCATCATGCCAGCGCCGGCAAAGATAAACCCGAGTAAGTTTGAGAACGTTGTCTACGGACGACACCGGTGTGCTATGTGGACGTACAGAGACAGCGGAACGCTCGATCGATCCGATCGAAACGAAGCAGGCAGACGGCGGACCGACGGCGGCCGTCCCAGCGGAGAGCGACCACGCTACTGGAAGCGGCCGGTCTCGGCGCCGCACTCGGCGCAGATCGTCAGGATCGCGTCGCGGTCGTCGGTGAGTTCCAGTTCCTGTTCGGTCCGGCCACCGCAGTCCGAACACGCCCGGAGCATCTCGGTCTCGCCCATCTCTGCGGGCGCGCCCATCGCGAGGGCGATCACGCGCTCGTCGTCCTCGTTGGTGCCGAGTTGCCACTCGCCCGGTTCGAAGCGAACGGCCTCGCCCTCGGTGGCGGTCACGTCGCCGTCCTCCGTCTCGAACGTGACGGTCCCCTGGGCGATGTAGAACACTTCCTCCTGGTCGGCGTGGCGGTGATAGCCGAAGCCGAAGCTGTCGCCCGGCGCGAGTTCGTAGTAGTTCAGTACCATGTCGGTCGCCCCCAGCGCGTCGGAGACGGGCCGTTTCACGTCGGCCGGCCCCATCCGGTCCTCGACGTCGTCGACGTTCGTCCGTTCCATGCCAGCGTGTTTACCTGCCCGCACCAAAAGTCACTCGGCGTAACACCTCGTCGGTGACCGACGCGGCGCCACGGCTGGCGGGTCGAAACACCACGGCGACGAATCAAAGAGAGGGCTCGCGGCGCGAGAGCGCCGGCTAGTCAGCCGGTCGGCCAGACGCGGAACTCACTCCGGACCGTCGATGTCGAGTTCCTCTTCGAGATTGGCGAGGGCGTCGCTATCCGCGAGCTGCTCCATCTGTTCGCGAAAGTGCCGCTGGCAGACACCGACTTTGACGCCGTCTTTTTCGACCGCGACTTCGGCGTTGCGGTCGCAGTAGTGACACCGCATACCCTACCGTTGAACCTCCGGTGCTTTGAACCCTACGGCGGCGTCTGACAAGTGGCTCACATCTGGCAGACGGCATGATTTCGCTTCCCTGACCCCCTGAACCAATAGCTGTCGGACGAGAACGGAAGCGGCGAACGTCACCGCGACCCGGATGGGTAAAACGGCTCTTTGAGTCTCCGTCGACTACATTTAAGTGTGGGCTGTAGCAGTGAGTGTCCCCGCACGCTTCGGCCCTCCACGACGACCCCGCTGGCGGCTCTCCGCGACCCGTGCTGTCCTGGGACGTGCGTTCGCTACTTCTTTATCTCGAACTCCTCGAAGACGGTCCCGTCGGGTTCGACCAGGCGGCCGCTGATCCGACCGTCTCGCCGTTCGAGTTCGGCGTGCGCCGGCCGGTAGCGACGCGGCTGGGCGTGGCTCCCGGGATTGAGTAGCGTCACGTCCCCCGCCTCGTGAACGCCGGGGCGGTGGGAGTGGCCGAACACGACGAGGTCGGCGGCCTCCTGACGACCGAGCATGGCCAGTGCCGTCTCGGAGTGTTCGTGACCGTGTACGACGACCAGTCGGATGCCCTCGCTCTCGACGACGCGCTGGTCGGGCAGGCGCTCCCGAACGGCGGGCGTGTCGTTGTTGCCGACGACGCCGGCGACCGTACCGGCTTCCGCGACGAAGGCGTCGAGGACGGACTCGGTCGTGAAATCGCCGGCGTGGACGACGAAGTCGGCTTCGCGGACGGCCTCCAGCGTGCGACCCTCCAGACGATGTGCGTCCTGGCTGTGCGTGTCGGAGACGACGGTGAGCATGGCAGCGGCTACGGGGCAGGAGGCAAAAGGGAGCGTGACTCGGCGTCGGCGAACTGGTCGACGAACCAATCGAACAGAACACCTTTTGGGCTGCCGGGGGAGCGGTGACGTAATGGCAGGCAACAGCAAAGGGGTCGTCATCGCGGCACTCGTCGCGAACGGCGCGATTGCGATACTGAAGTTCGTGGGGTTCCTGCTGACACAGAGTCCGTCGATGCTCTCGGAGACGTATCACTCGATCTCAGACACCGGCAACCAGGTGTTCCTGCTGATCGGCATCCGGTACGGCGCTCAGGAGGCCGACCAGCGCCACCCGTTCGGCTACGGGAAAGCGCAGTTCTTCTACAGCTTTCTCGTCTCCGTCCTGCTCTTCGGGATCGCCGGGTGGGAGTCGGCGAAACACGGCTACGAAGCGCTCACCCACCTCGGTGAGGGACACCACGCGAGCACGGCGACGCTCCCGATCCTCGACATCACGTTCGACGCCGTGTTCGTCAACTACGCCGTCCTCATTGGGGCGATCGTCTTCGAGACCTACGCGTTCGTCAAGGCGCGCAAGGAACTGAAACGCCAGATCGACGTCCACGACTGGAGCGGCTACCGCGAGGCGTTCAGCAAAACGTCCGACGTGACGACGCTGACGGCGTTCACCGAGGACTTCATCGCCCTGGCCGGTGCCGGCATCGCACTCGTTGGCATCTACCTCTCGCGGACGACTGGGAACCCCGTCTTCGACGCGGCGACGGCGCTGCTCATCGGACTGATGCTCATGGGCTTTGCCATCGCGCTCGCCTGGGAGAACAAGCGGCTCCTGCTGGGCGAGAGTCTGCCCAGCATGCGTGAGCAGAAGCTCCGTGACATCGTCACCGACAGCGAGGGCGTCAGCGACATCGTGGACTTCCGGACGGTGTACTTCGGTCCGGGGAAGATCTTCGTCGCCGCCGACGTCGCCTTCGAGAACGGCTACTCCACCGACGAGATCGACGAGCGCATCACCGCCATCGAGGACGCGCTCAAGGCCGCGGAATCGCACGTCCACAAGGTGTACATCGAACCCGAGATCTAACCCGCGTTCTGCCAGGCCTGGTAGTACGTCGGCGCGTGCAACACGACCACCACGGGGCGACCCTGGGGATGGTTGATCGTCGGGCGGATCGTCTGTTCTGGGCCGCCATCGGTCGAGTAGGTGACGTTGTACGCCCGGGTCGCCGTCGCCGTATCGGCGTCGGCGTCCACCGTCGTGTTCATCTGAACGTACGTCCCGACGGTTTCGTTGTAGAGGAACAGCGAGACGTTCCGCTCGTTCGCCCCAGCGGGGAGTTGCGACTCGTCGTACCCCACCGTGATGGTCGCGTTCGCCGACCGGTCACGGACGACGGGATCGACGACGGGAGAGACGGCAGCGTCCGCGACGAATCCCTCCGCGAGCCAGTCGTTCTCGTTTTCTCGCAGGGCGACGTGTCTGCGGTCGGTCGCGTCGGTCACCCGCAACCGGGCGTCCAGTTCGGGATGTTCGACGACGACGGTCCCGGTAGCCTCGGCCACCGGAGCATCGCGGATCAGGGACACCCAGCGGGGTGGCTCGACGGTCGTCTCGCCGACATCGGTGACGGTGAACGATTCGACGACGTCGATGCCGCGGTCCGGAGAGAACGTCCCGCTGGTGTAGTTCGTGACGAGTCCCGACTCCGTGGCGACGGCTTTGCGGTACGGGCGTGGCCCCGAGGCGTTCGTGTAGTCGATTCCCGGCGTCAGGACGTATCGCGTCTCACCCTCGACAGTCGTGGTGTTCGTCACGACGAGTCCACCGCTGGTAGCCGCGAGCAGGTCCGCCCCGGTCGAGCGGTTCAGCGTCGCTGGCCGCGCGACGTACCGGTGCGTCCCGTCCTCGGTCCGGTTGCGAAACGCCGCTTCGTCCGTCTGGAAGAACGTGTCTCTGAACGTGTCGTCGATGCGGGCGAGACCGCTCCCGTCGACGCTCGTGACCCGCGGACCGCCCCGCCGGTCGACCCTGAGCGTGTAGCTCCGGTTCTCGAGCAGTTTCGCGTGCGCACGAGCCAGCGTTTCCAGTTCGACAGTCGCACCGACGGCGAGCGTGAGACCGGACTCCTCGGAGGCGGGTGCGGTCGACGTCGGCGATTCGGGCGATGGGTGCGTCGTCTCGGCCGTCTCGGTGGTCGGTCCACCGCCGGCACACCCCGCGAGCGCCACCAGCACGGCGCAGCAAATGACAGCGAGCGGACGAGACATAGTTCGTAGACGTGACCGTTCGACGATAATTGTATCGGCTACGTATGGGGGACAGTTCGAGCCGATTCGGTTGCCAGTTCGACGCCGCATCTTTTTGTTCGAGAGCGAACAACGAGTGCGTGTGGCGACAGACGGCGCGGACTACACGCGGTTTTTCCCCTACGATGAGCCGTACGACCACCAGCGCGAGGCGATGGCCCAGATCCACGAGGCGCTCACCGACGGCGACGACGTCCTCTTCGAGGGCGCGACCGGGACCGGCAAGACGCTGGCGTCGCTCGTACCGGCGCTCGACTACGCCCGCGAGCACTCGAAGACGGTGGTCATCACGACCAACGTCCACCAGCAGATGCGCCAGTTCATCCAGGACGCCCGCGCCATCACGAAGCAGGAACCCATCCGCGCCGTCGTGTTCCGCGGGAAAGGGTCGATGTGTCACATCGACGTGGGCTACGACGAGTGTCAGGCCCTCCGCGACACCACTCGCGACCTCGTCGACACGGAACAGGACAGAGCGGAACTGAAAGAGCGCGAGCAGGCGCTCTTAGAAGACAGTCAGGCCGGCAGCGAGGAGGCGGCGGAAGCTCGCCAGTCCGTGATGAACGAACTCGACGCGGTCGAGGACGACCTCGAAGACCTTCGTGAGACCGAGAACACCTGCGAGTACTACTACCAGAACCTCACCGGGAACACCGACGAGTTCTACGAGTGGCTGTTCGCGGACGTGCGCGACCCGGACGACATCTACGAGTACGCCGAGATGGAGGGCTTTTGCGGCTACGAACTCCTCAAAGAGGGGATGGAGGGCGTCGACCTGGTGGTGTGTAACTACCACCACCTGCTCGATCCGACGATCCGCCAGCACTTCTTCCGGTGGCTCGGCCGGGACCCCGAGGACGTCATCGCCGTCTTCGACGAGGCGCACAACGTCGAGAACGCGGCCCGCGACCACGCGACGCGCACGCTCACCGAGAACACGCTCGACAGCGCGCTGGACGAACTCGCCGAACGCGACGACCTGCGGGCCGAAGCGGCCGCGAACGTCATCCGGGCGTTCCGCATCGCGCTGGCGGACACCTACGAGGACGCCCTGGAGTTCGGCGAACGCGAGAAAGTCGGCGAGAACTGGTACGACCTGTCGATCACCAACGAGACCGGCCGGGACGACCTGACGCTGGCCTTCCTCAAGCAGTACACCGGCCCGGGCATCGAGCAGGATCTGGAGGACGCCCTCACCTACGGGCGCATCCTGGACGAGGAGTACGAGGACGCCTACAAGAACGGCGACGCCAGCACGCGCCAGGAGTGCCAGACGCTCCAGGCCGCCCAGTTCATCGCGACCTGGATGGACGAGAGCGCCCAGGAGGGCCAGTACCCGGTCGTGAGCCTCCGCCGGGAGGACGGAGACGGGGAGATCTACGGCCGGGCAGAGCTGTACCGGTGTATCCCCCAGCACGTCACGCGCTCGCTGTTCGACGAACTCCACGCGAGCGTCCTGATGAGCGCGACTCTGCGCCCCTTCGAGGTGGCCGAGGACGTGCTCGGCCTGGACGAGCCTGCAACGCTGGCCTACGGCGCGCAGTTCCCCGAGGAGCGCCGTCGGACGTACACGGTGGAAGCGCCCGCACTGTTCGCCAGCAAGCGCGACGACCCCGGCGTGCAGGACACGATCGCCGGGATCCTGGAGGACGCCATTCGGTTCACGCCGGGCAACACGCTGGCTTTCTTCCCCAGTTACGGCGAGGCCGAACGCTATCACGAGCGAGTCAGGTCGAACTCGACACTCATGCTGGACAAGCCAGCGACGCGCGCCGAGGACCTCCGCGAGCGGTTCACCGACAGCGACGACGCGGCGCTGTTCACGTCGCTGTGGGGCACGCTCGCCGAGGGGGTGAGTTTCGACGACGACGACGCCAGAACGGTGGTGGTCGTCGGCGTCCCCTACCCGCACTTAGACGACCGGATGGAAGCCGTCCAGGCGGCCTACGATCAGGCGTTCGGCGACGGCGGCAACGAGTGGATGGGCACCGAGGACGCTGGCTGGGCCTATGCCGTCGAGATTCCGACGGTACGCAAAACCCGCCAGGCGCTCGGCCGCGTCGTGCGCTCGCCCGAGGACTTCGGGGCGCGCATCCTCGTCGACAAGCGCTACACCCTCGAAGGCGAGCGCGAGATGGGCAACTACACGGTCAGGGAGACGTTCCCGGCCGAGCAGCGCCGAGAGATGATCGACATCGCCCCCGAGAAGCTCAAGTTCGCGATGCTGAACTTCTACACCGACATGGACGCCTGGGACGGCGACCCGCCGAAACCCTAGCGTCGCGGTCAGTTGCCCCACGGTTGCGAGGAAATAGCGGAGACGTCTCGCTTACATACCAGATCCGAGTAGGCAAGCGACGACACTGTCCGACGACCGCAAGGGCGAGATGTTCGGGAAAGGCCACGACAGCGATGGGACCGGTATCGGACTGTCCCTCGTCTACCGGTTAGTCGACCAGTACGGCGGGTCGGTGTGGGGAGACGGCGCAGTGGCGCGGGGAGCGATCGTCGGCATCGAACTTGAAACCCAGCTACCAGATGATCGAGTGACATAAGCGGGAAGTGAGACGGTGACAAGCGAGGTATGTATATGGCCGGAGTCAAATTTGAGAGCGAGCAGAATGTCAACTGACGGGGCACCAAGGGAGATTCGCGTGCTGGCAGTCACTGCTGACGACGAGTACGCGACGCAGATCGAAGCGCGGCTTCCTGCTGACGGTGACATCGAAGTCACGACCGTTGCGACCGTCGAGGAGGCACTGGACCGCCTCGCCGACGGCACGAGAATCGACTGTATCGTCAGCGATCACGACCTCCCGGACACCGACGGGGTCGCGTTCCTGGAAGCCGTCCGCGCCCAGACGCCCAACCGTCCCTTTATTTTGTTCACCAGCAAGGGGAGCGAATCGCTGGCCAGTCAGGCGATCTCGGCCGACGTGACCGACTACCTCGTCAAGGAGCGCCACGGCGACCAGTGGGAGCGGTTGGCCGACCTCGTCCGTGACGCCGTCTCCTACTCGCGGTCACACGGCGACCTCATCGAGCCCCACGAACGGGCGAAAGACGTTCTCAACGCGGCACACGATACGATCGCGATCGTCCGCGACGGACGCTACGAGTTCGTCAACGACGCCGGTCTCGAACTGCTGGGTGCCTCGACCAGGGCAGCTCTCATCGGAACGCCCGTGGCAGCCACCATCGCAGGCGACGAGCATCCGTTCTCGGTCGACAACATGGCGGAGATTCAGCGCAGAGACCGGAGCGTCAACCGGAGTGAAGCACGGCTCCTCGGCCTGGACGGGACGGAGACGCCGGTCGATATCACCGGCACCGGCATCGAGTGGGCGGGAGACCCGGCGATCATTCTGGTCGTCCGGGACATCTCGGAGCTCAAAGAACGCAAACAGGAACTCGCGCTGAAAGACCGGGTGATGGACGACGCCCCGGTCGGCATCACGATCGCCGACGCCACGCAGGACGATCATCCCCTGCTGTACGCCAACGAGCGGTTTCAAGAACTGACGGGCTACAGTGAGGGCGAGCTACTCGGGCGGAACCCGCGCTTTCTCCAGGGCGAGAAGACGAAGCCGGAGCCGGTCGCGGCGCTGCGGCAGGCGATCGACGACGACGAGTCCGTCACGGCCGAACTCACGAACTACCGGAAAGACGGGTCCGAGTTCTGGAATCGCGTCACCGTCGCGCCGGTCGAAAACCGCGACGGGGACGTGACACAGTACGTCGGGTTCCAGGAGGACATCACCGAGCGTCGGGAGTCCGAACGGAGCCTCCGCCAGTTCCGGCGCGCCGTCGAAGCCGCCGGGAACGTCATCCTCATCACCGACACCGACGGCACGATCGAGTACGTCAATCCCGCCTTCGAGTCGGTCACGGGCTACAGCAGCGAGGAAGCCCTCGGCGAGACGCCGCGCCTGTTTAGCTCCGGCAAGATGTCGGACGAGTACTACGAGAACCTCTGGGAAACCGTCCTCGCGGGCGACGTCTGGAAAGACGAAATCGTCAACCGCCGCAAGTCGGGTGAGCTGTACCACGCCCGCGAGACGATCGCGCCACTGACCGACGACGACGGGGACGTCACGGCCTTCGTCGCCATCCAGACCGACATCACCGAGCAGAAAGAGCGCGAAGGCCAGCTCCAGCAGTACGAACGGGCCATCGAAGGCGCGAACGACCTCATCTGCGCGACGGACACGAACCACAACTACCTGTTCGCCAATCGGGGCTACCGGGAGTACCACGACATCGAGCAGGACGACATCAGCGACCTGACGCCCGAGGAGGTGCTGGGATCGGACGTCTGGGAGACGGTCGAACCGCACATCGACCGGACGCTCGCCGGCAACTCCGTCCACTACCGGATGGAACGGTCGCGCCCGAACCGCTCCGATCGGACCTTCGACGTCCGGTACTATCCGCTCGAAGACGGCGAAACCGGCGAGGTCGAGGGCGTCGTCGCAACCCTGCGGGACGTCACGCCACAGAAAGACCGGGAACGCCAACTCCACGTGCTCGACCGCGTGTTGCGACACAACCTCCGGAACGCGATGAGCGTCATCACCGGGAACGCGGAACTGATCGCCGCCGAAACGGAGACCGAGATGCAGGGACTCGCCGAGAACATCATCGAGACCGCCGACCAGTTGCTCGGGGTGACGGAACGCGAACGCAAGATCGTCGAGGTGCTCTCGGAGGCGCGGCTCGTCCACCCGCTCGAAATCTCGGCGCACATCAGGCGGCCAGTCGCGGATCTCCGCCAGCGCCACCCGAACGCGACGATCGACCTGACGATGCCCGAGGAGGTCCACGCCGCCACGATCCCCCAGATCGAGCAGGCGATCAGTGAACTCCTCGATAACGCCGTCGAGCACAGCGACCGCGACGAACCAGCGGTCTCGGTGACTGTCGAGTCTCATCCCGAAACGGTCGAGGTCCACATCGCGGACGACGGCCCGGGCATCCCCGAACAGGAGCAGACGATCCTGACCGGCGAGGACGAGATCGACCCCCTGTATCACGGCAGCGGCCTGGGGCTCTGGCTGGTCAACTGGATCGTCACGCACTCCGACGGAACGCTCGGCTTCGAGGAGAACGACCCCCGGGGCAGCGTCGTCCAGCTCACGCTGCCGAAAACCCACACGGACCAGCCGATCGCAGTCGCCGGCCGACCGACAGAGACGTCCGGCGAGTGATCACAGCGGCAGCGAGACGCGACTCGCTGGCTGTTCGCGCGTGGCGTCCCAGAAGACGAGTTCGTCGACGACCCACTCGATCGGGTCGATCTCCGTCTCGGCGAGGCGACGTGCAGCCGCGGCCTGGCCCCCACGGGCGACGGTGACGTGTGGAACGTACGCCGCTCCCTCGATTTCGGAGACTGGATCGAACGTTTCGCAGAGTCGGTCGTGCAGGGCCTCGAGCCCTGGGCTCTCGACCCGGAGGTAGACGACCGGCGCTGGACCGGACGGCACCGTCTCGAAGAGTTCGACGTCGGCGACGCGGGCTTCACAGGCGGGCGTACCGGCCAGGGCGTCGCGAGCGCGGGCCTCCAGATGGGCGTAGCCGAGATCGTCGTCGGTCAGGCGCTTGACGACGAGCGTGTGCGACCCGCGAACGCGGGACTGGGCGTCGAGGAGGTCACGCGCCAGGTCGTCGGCGAGGGCTGCGACGGCGGACGGGACGGGCGCGTTCAGGCTGTACACGATAGGCACTGCTGGGAGCGGGACGACCGAAAAGGGTGCTGGTCCCGGTCAGAACGTCGCGATGAAGATCAGCCCGGCCGAGACGAACCCGAGCAGAATGAACTGCAAGGGGAACAGCGGGATCGTGATGCTGTAGTAGTGCGCCAGTCCCTCCAGGATCACCATGATCTGCAGCAGTCCCAACCCCAAGAAAGTGAAGAGGTTTCTGACCTTCGCCGCCGTAACTTCCCCCATTGCTACCGATAAATTCGACTGGTTTCAGTATAAAACCAAGGGTCTCGACAGAACTACCGGCCGAGCCTCGTATTCTTGGTAGGTTGTACTTGAAGGGTCGGGGTCCCGGCGGGGACGGCGAGTGGCTAGATGCGGTCGGTCAGATAGAGGGCGATGAGGACGACCATGAGAAGGCCAAAGAGCGGGCGGAAGGGGCCGAACACGACGCTGATGAACTCGGAGATGATTTCCAGGAGAATCCAGACGATAGCGAGCACGAGGAGGATCTTCAGGAGGTCCTCGACGTCGACCGCTGCGCGGGGCGTCATTGGCGGATGTCGTCGCGACGGAGGGATAGGCGTTGTGGCCGACGGCGAGCAAGAAAGGATTTCAGGACGCCACGAATACGGGGCAGCGATGACACGCGCCGGCACGGTCGTCCTCATGCTGGTACTCGGGATGGTGAGCCTCGGAGCGGTCGGGGTGACCGTCGCAGCAGCGGACGCGTCGACGCACACCCACGCCGTGACGCCCGAGGCAGTGACGGGAACCCAGACGGACGTCGATCCGGACAGGGTCCTGTTACGGGCCGCCGTTCAGACTGACGGCACGGCCACGTGGACCATCGAGTACCGGGTGCGGCTCGACGACGAGAACGCCACCGACGCCTTCGAGTCCGTCGCCGCGGAGATCCGGAACGACTCCTCGCCGTACACCGAGCGGTTCACCGACCGCATGCAGGGGACGGTCTCGGGCGCGGCGGACGCGACCGGGCGCGAGATGGCGCTCCGGAACGTCAGCGTCGAAACCGACCGGCAGAACATCGGCCAGCCCTACGGGATCATCCGGTATCGGTTCACCTGGACCGGGTTCGCCGTGACCAACGAGACGCACATCGAGGCAGGCGACGCCCTCGCCGGGTTCTACCTCGACGGCGAGTCCCAGTTACGCGTCGACTGGCCCAGCGAGTACCGGACCGTCTCCGTCTCGCCGAACGCGACCGAACGCCTCGACAACGGCGTCGTCTGGGATGGCCGTCGCGACTTCGGCAGCGACGGCCCGCGCGTCGTGGTCACCACCGAGCCAGCGCCCAGTTCCGGGAGCGGCGTCAGCGGGACCACGCTCGTCGGTGCCGCCGTCGTCGCCGTGCTCCTCGGGGCCGGCGGCTACCTCTGGGCGCGCCGCCGGGGCCTGATCGGCGGCCAGGACCGCGGCCGACCCGCCGAAGCCGGGACCACCGCTGGAACGCAGTCGACGGAGCCAGCCAGCGAACAGTCGGCCGACGGTCAGGACGACGACCCGGCCGAGGAACTCCTGAGCAACGAGGAGCGAGTACTCAAGCTCGTAGAGGAGGAGGGCGGCCGCATCAAACAACAGCAGGTCGCCCAGCGGCTCGACTGGACGGACGCGAAGACCAGCCAGGTCGTCACGAAGCTCCGGGAGAACGACGAGATCGAGGTGTTCCGCCTCGGCCGCGAGAACGTCCTCACGCACCCGGACGACGACAGTATTTAATCCTGGCGACGGTTCAGCGGACCGTTCACGATATCGGCTCCGAAAACCACCCGACTACAGCAGGTTTGAATCTGGCTTAATCCGGCTTAAGCGTCGTTGATTCGGGACAGCGATCGACCATTTATATGCTCGTAGAGTGCCAAGCAGGAGACACAATGCGACGCACACTGTCCCTCCTCGCGGCTGTGCTCGTCGTCGTCGGCACGCTGGGTGCCGGGACGGCACTGGGTGCAGTCCACTCGCCACTCAGCGAGACGAACGACCCGGCGGCCGTCGCCGCGAACGAATCGAACGCGACCGTCGCGCCCGGCGAACGCCTGGCAGGCGTCGTCGGCGCCCAGGAAGCCGAACTGGACGGCGAGATCGACTCCCGGAGCTTCGGGCTGGCGGTCGCCGGTGCGTCCAGCGACGAGGCCAAGGCCGCGCTGATCGCCGAGAAGGTCAACGAGACCCAACGGGAACTCGGGAACCTCACGCAGCAGCGCGAGCAGTTGCGCGAGGCCCGCCAGAACGGTAGTATCAGCCAGGGCGAGTACCGCGCTCGCATCACAGAACTCGCTTCCCGAACGGAGAACGTCGAACGCGCGGCGAACGACACCGCCAACGCCTCGCAGGGACTCCCGGCTGACCTGCTCGAATCCAAGGGCGTCAACGTGACGGCGATCCAGACGCTCGGCGACCAGGCGAAGAACCTGAGCGGCGGCGAAGTCGCCGACATCGCACGGTCCATCGCCGGGCCGCAGGCGGCTGACAGGGGTCAGCCCGACGACCGCGGGGCCGACAAGCGGCCGGACGAGCGCGAGCGGGGCAACGCCAGTGATAGCGGCCAGGCCGGACAGTCGGGCGGACCGAACGCCCCGACGGCGTCGGGCCAGAACGGTGCGGGACAGCCCGACGGCACTGCCACCGACCAGAGCGAGCCGAGGGCCACGGCGACCGACGACAGCGGGTCGAGCGATCGCGACCGCGGTGGCAACGCCGGTGGGTCGAGTGGCAGCAGCGACAGCGCAGGGGCCCGCTAACCGCACTGGCCACGGTTTTTATCACTTCGCCGATGAATGTTCCTGACATGAACCGCAGCTACGTCGTCACGATGGCGGTCGTCGCACTCACGGTTTTCAGCGCAGTGACGCCGGCGGCCGGAGCGACGGCCGCGGAGTCCCCCGAGCGGTCGTTCGTCGTGGACGTCCACGAGGACGGTTCGGCGACGGTGACGATGACGACGACGTTCGATCTGGCGAGCCAGAACGAGAGCGACGCCTTCGAGCAACTCAAAAACGACCAGCAGGCGCGCGAGCGCTTCCGCGTTCGGTTCCGCGACCGGATGCAACGCGTCGCCGCGGACGCGGCCAACGCGACGGGGCGCGAGATGTCGATCACCGACGCGACCGTCGACCTGCGAACGGTCGGAGCGACCGGCGTCGTCGAACTCTCGGTAACCTGGGACGGCCTGGCTGCCGTCGAGGGCGATACGCTCACGATCACAGAGCCGTTCGCCAGCGGCTTCACGCCGGACCGACCGCTCAAACTGATCGTCCCCGACGAGTACGCCGTGACGAGCATGGCCCCAGCCGCGGATAGCAGTCTCGACGGAACCGCCACCTGGAAGGCGGGATCGCCCCTCGACGGGTTCGCGGTGACGGTCGAACCGATCGACGCCGGCGAGTCGGGGACGACGGCAGCAAGCGGGACGGAGACGTCCAGCGGAGACGGCCCCGGGTTCGGGACGGGGCTCGCAATTACCGCGATCCTTGGTACCGGATACCTCGCTCTGCGACGCTTCTAGCGGGCGATTTCCATCTCGGAACTTTTTAATACGCGTCTGTGAATAGATTCGAGTACATGACACGGACCCGCCGGAATGGCTCGCAAGCGGTTGCGAGTGGCGAGTCCGTCCGCCTTTTCCGACGACGACGACCGGGCCGTTAGGCCCACCTCTACTCCACTTCATTCCACGGTTGTTCTCACTCACCGCACACCGGCTGGTTCCGGAGCGGTCTTGAACCACTGATACATCACCCACACCACACACATGCCAGAACCAAACGACACCGAAGGAACGGTCGCGCTCGCCTTCTCCGGCGGGCTCGACACCACAGTCTGCGTCCCGCTGCTGAAAGAAGAGTACGGCTACGACGACGTCATCGGCGTCACCGTCGACGTCGGTCAGCCCGAAGAAGAGTTCGAGGAAGCCGAAGAGACCGCCGAGGCGCTCGGCCTCGACAACTACGTGGTCGACGCCAAAGACGAGTTCGCGGACCTCTGTCTCGACGCCGTCAAGGCCAACGCCACCTACCAGGGCTATCCGCTGGGGACCGCGCTCGCGCGCCCGGTCATCGCCGAGGCCATCCTCGAAGTCGCCGAAGAGCAGGGCTGTACCGCCCTCGCCCACGGCTGTACGGGGAAAGGCAACGACCAGCTCCGCTTCGAGACGGTCTGGCGCGACTCCGAGCTGAACGTTCACGCGCCCGTCCGCGAACTCGGGCTCACGCGCGAGTGGGAACAGGAGTACGCCGACGAGAAGGACCTGCCCGTCGAGGGCGGCGACGGCGGCCGCTGGAGCATCGACACGAACCTCTGGAGCCGCTCGGTCGAAGGGTCGGAGCTGGAAGACCCCGCACACGTTCCCGGTGAGGAGATTTACGACTGGACCGAGACGCCCGGCGGCAAGGACGCCGAACTCGTCGAGATCGAGTTCGAGCAGGGCGAGGCCGTGGCCGTCGACGGCGAGGAGATGGACGCCGTGTCCCTCATCGGTCACCTCAACGACCTCGCTGGCGCCCACGGCGTCGGCCGCACGGACACGATGGAAGACCGCATGCTCGGGCTCAAGGTACGCGAGAACTACGAGCACCCGGCAGCGACGGTCCTGCTGGCCGCCCACGAGGCGCTCGAAGGGCTCGTCCTCACGAAGGAGGAGCGCAGCTTCAAGCAGGGCATCGACCAGGAGTGGGCCGAGAAGGGCTACCAGGGCCTCGTCAACGCCCCGCTGTTCCGCGCGCTCGAAGGGTTCATCGACGAGACCCAGACGCGCGTGACCGGCACCGTGACCGTGAAACTGCAGGGCGGCCAGGCTCGCCCGGTCGGTCGCGAGAGCCCGTACGCCTGCTACGCCGAGGGCCACGCCTCGTTCAACACCGAGGACGTCACAGACGACATCGAACAGGGCGACGCGACGGGCGTCGCGAAGTACCACGGCTTCCAGGAGCGCCTGGCGAACAAGGTCAGCGAGGCCGCCGACGCCGAGACAGCGAACAAAGCAGTTTCAGACGACGACTAAATCCATGAGCGAGGAACCCACAGACGATAGCAGCACGGATGCCAGTGGTGACGTGGTCCGCCGGGACCGCTTCAGCGGCGGCCCCGCGCGTGGGTTCCTCTCGTCGCTCGCCGCCGACGAACGCATCTTCGAGGCTGACCTCGCCGTGGACCGCGCCCACGTCGTGATGCTCGCCGAGCAGGGGATCGTCGACGAGGACGACGCCGGGGCCATTTTCGACGCGCTCGACGAGATCGAGGACGCCGGCCACGGCGACCTCCCCGACGGCGAGGACGTCCACGCCGCCATCGAGACCGCAGTGATCCAGCGCGTCGGACAGAAGGGCGGCCGGATGCACACCGCCCGCTCGCGCAACGACGAGGTGGCGACCTGCATCCGCTATCGCCTGCGCGCGGACCTGCTCGACGCAGTGGAAACGGTGGTCGGCGCACGCGAGCAACTGCTGGAGACGGCTCGCGAGCACACCGAGACGGTGATGCCCGGCTTCACGCACCTCCAGTACGCCCAGCCGACGACGGTGGCGCACTACCTGCTCTCCTACGAGCGGGCGCTGGCCCGTGATACGGAGCGTCTCGTGGACGCCTACGACCGGACGAACCGCTCGCCCCTGGGCGGCGCGGCCTTCGCGGGCACGCCGTTCGACGTCGACCGCGAGCGCACCGCCGAGTTGCTCGGCTTCGATTCGGTACTGGTGAACTCGATGGACGCCTCTTCGGCGCGCGATTTCCTGCTGGAGGCGACGACGGCGCTGGCCAACCTGGCGACGACGCTGTCGGGGCTCGCCGAGGACGTCGTGATCTTCGCCAACGACGGGTACGTCGACCTCTCGGACGACTACTCCTCGACGTCGTCGATCATGCCCCAGAAGAAAAATCCCGACACGCTCGAACTCGTCCGGTCGCGGGCGGGCGACGCCCACGCGGCCGTGTCGGGACTGCTGACCACGCTGAAAGGGCTACCCCGTGCGTACAACCGCGACCTCCAGCGAGCGACAGGGCACGGCTGGGAAGCCGTCGACGCCGTGATCGACGCCACGGAGGTCGCCGCCGGCGCTGTGGCCACTGCCGAGTGGAACGAGGACGTGCTCGCCGCGGAGGCGGGCGATGGGTTCTCGACGGCGACGGGCGTCGCCGACCTGCTGGCGATGTCCGGCGTTCCCTTCCGGACGGCCCACGAGATGGTCGCGCTGGCGGCCGAGCAGTCGGCCGATCCCGACTACGAGACGCTCGAATCGGCGGCCCAGGAGGTCCTGGGCGAGTCGCTGTCGGCACACGTCGACCGCGACGCCGTCGAAGCGGCGCTCGATCCCGCCGAGAGCGTGGCGAGTCGTGACTCGGCCGGCGGCCCGGCTCCCACGGCAGTCGAGGGACAGCTCGACGCTGCCGAGGACGACCTGGCAGCCGACGAGGCGGCGCTGGCCGACGAGCGCGAAGCGCTGTCGGGTGCCGAGAACATGCTCCGCGAGGAGGTGGCCGAGTATGTCTGAGAGCCTCGTCCGCTGCCGACACCCGCGACGACCGACCTTCCCATCCCCGCGAGGGGATAATATACCAAATTCATGATACTGAAATCGTGAAACACCGTATTGCCCGCTTTTGCACCGTTAGACGGTAGTTTGTGACTTTCATTTTCGCCGACAAGTCCGAAGGGTTTAAGTACATCCGAAGGGGAGATAGAGGTACCAATGACGGAATGCATCGAGTGCGGGGCGGAAGTGTCCCTGCACGACGACCTGGAAGTTGGAGAGATCGTTGACTGCTCGACCTGCGGTGCGGAACTGGAGGTCGTGGACACGGATCCCGTCGAGCTCGACTCGGCGCCCGAGCTCGAAGAGGACTGGGGTGAATAAGCGGTGACAGCGGTCGGAGCGGCTTCCACAACGACCACCCTCGCGTTCGTGCGCGCGGGCGCTGAGACCTCGGCCGGAGAGGGAGCGCTCCGTCCCGCCTGCACGACCCAGTGGAGGTAACAATGAATGTAGGAATTCTCTACTCGCGCATCCGCAAAGACGAGAAGCTCTTGCTCTCGGAACTGCGCGATCGCGACCACGACGTCACGAAGATCGACGTACGCAAACAGCAGTTCGGACTCACGGAGGCGCCGGCGGACTTCGAGGACGTCGACGTCGTCGTCGACCGGTGTCTGGCGACCAGTCGGAGCGTCTACGCCACTCGCTTCATCGAGTCCTACGACATCCCGGTCGTCAACCACCCCGACACCGCCGAGGTCTGCGCCGACAAGGCGAAAAACAGCCTCGCGCTGGTCGAAGGCGAAGTGCCGACGCCCGAAACGACGGTGGCGTTCACGAAGGACGCGGCCATGGAGGCCATCGAGGACTTTGGCTACCCCTGCGTCATCAAGCCCGTCGTGGGCTCGTGGGGTCGGCTGATGGCGAAGATCGACAGTCGGACCGCTGCCGAAGCCATCCTCGAACACAAGGCGACCCTGGGCCACTACGAGCACAAGGTGTTCTACGTCCAGGAGTACGTCGAGAAGGGCGGCGAGGACATCCGCGTGCTGGCGACCGACGGCGAACCCGTCGCCGCGATGGTCCGCTCGTCGGACCACTGGATCACGAACGCCGCCAAAGGCGCCGACACCGACGAGTTCGGCCTCGACGACGAAGCGCTCGATCTCGTCGAACGCGCCTCCGAAGCGGTCGGCGGCGGTCTGCTCGGGATCGACCTCATGGGCACCGAGAACGGCTACACCGTCCACGAGGTCAACCACAACGTCGAGTTCAAAGCGCTGAACGACACGACCGACGTCGACGTGCCCGCCAAGGTCGTCGACTGGCTCGAAACCAAAGTCGAGCAGGAGGTGACCGCCTGATGTCCGCGAACGGCGAACCGTCACTGACGGCCTCGGTCGTCGGCGGCTCCGGCTTTACTGGTGGGGAGCTCCTGCGGTTGCTGTACCAGCACCCCGAGTTCGAGGTGACCCAGGCGACGAGTCGCTCGTACGCGAACAAGACCGTCGGCCACCAGCACCCCAACCTCCGCGGGATGGACCTGCGTTTCTCCAGCCCCGAGGACCTCGAATCGGTGGACGTGCTGTTCGCCGCGACGCCCCACGGCGTCTCGATGGAACACATCGACGAGTTCCAGGACGCCGCCGGAACAGTGGTAGACCTCTCGGCTGACTTCCGCCTCGACACGGAAGAGCAGTACGACGAGTGGTACGACGGCCACGACCGCCCCGAACTGCTCGAAAAGAGCGAGTACGCTCTGCCCGAACTGAACCGGGAGAACCTGGAGGGCGCGGACCTCATCGCGTCGGGCGGCTGTAACGCCACGGCGACCATCATGGGGCTGCTCCCCCTGTTCGAGCAGGACGTGCTCTCGGGCGACGAGCAGATCGTCGTCGACGTGAAGGTCGGTTCCTCCGAGGGCGGCGCTGGCGGCGGCGAAGCCTCCAGCCACCCCGAGCGCTCGGGCGTCGTCCGCCCGTACGCGCCCACGGGCCACCGTCACGAGGCCGAGATCCAGCAGTTCCTCGGCGTCGACGTCTCCTTTACCGTTCACGCGGTGGAGATGACGCGCGGTGCCTCGGCGACGTGTCACGTCTTCCCCAACGGCCCCGTCTCGAAGGGCGACCTCTGGGGCGCGTATCGGGGAGCGTACGAGGACGAACCGTTCGTCGAGCTCGTCGCGGGCGGCGGCGGGGTGTATCGCTACCCCGAACCCAAGGCCGTCGCCGGGACGAACAAGGCAGAAGTCGGCTTCGAACTCGACCCCGCGAACAAGCGCGTCGTCGTGTTCTCGGCCATCGACAACATGATGAAAGGCTCGGCCGGCCAGGCCGTCCACGCGGCCAACGTCGCGCTCGGCTTAGAGGAGACTGCTGGCTTGGACTTCGCGGGCCTGCATCCCGTCGGCTCCCCATAGCCAGAGGTGATTTTTATATGACAATCGTAATCAAAGTCGGAGGTGCCCGTGCCGTTGACCCGGCGGGTGCCCTTTCGGACGTCGCATCGCTTTACGAAGACGGCGAGTCGGTTGCCGTGGTTCACGGCGGCTCGACCGCCGTCGACGACACGCTGGAACGCCTCGGGATGGAGCCGGAGTACGTCGAGACGCCGTCGGGCGTCGTCGGTCGCTTCACCGACGAAGACACGATGGAAGTGTTCGAGATGGTGTTCGGCCACCTCAACACGCAGCTCGTCGCTGGCCTCCAGAGCCTCGACGTGGACGCCGTCGGTCTCAACGGCGTCGACGGGAAGCTGCTGCACGGCCCGCGGAAGTCGGCCGTGCGCGTCAAAGAGGACGGCAAGAAGAAGATCAAGCGGGGCGACCACTCCGGGACCATCAAGGAGGTCAACACTGACCTGCTGGAGTCGCTACTAGACGGGAGCTACGTCCCCGTCGCCAGTCCGCCCATGGCGGGTGCCGACGACGGCGAGATCACCCCCGTGAACACGGACGCCGACCGCTCGGCCGCCGCCATCGCCGGCGCGCTCGACGGCACGCTCGTCCTGCTGACGGACGTCGAGGGCGTCTACGAGGACCCCGACGATCCCTCGACGCTCATCGAGTCCGTCGAGACCGCCGAGGAGTGGGCGGAACTGGAAGCAGCAGCCGAGGGCTTCATGAGCCGCAAGATCATGGCCGCAGAGGAAGCGCTGGACAACGGCGCCGAAGAAGTCGTCATCGCCGACGCCAACGCCGAGGACCCCATCCTCTCGGCGCTCGACGGCAGCGGGACGCACCTGTATCAGGAAGCTTTGGAGGACACACAATGAGTTCTGAAATACGCAAGGCGCATTTCAACGTCACAGGTCTCACCGGAGGTGAGACGCTGTGACCGGATTCGTCTTCAACGAGAAACCCATTCAGATCGAGTCCGGCGACGGACCGTATCTGTACGACGACAGCGGCACCGAGTACCTGGACATGGGCGCGAGCTACGCCTGCGTCCCGCTCGGCCACAGCCACGAGGCCGTCGACGAGGCCGTCCGGGACCAGCTCGACGACCTGACCTACGTCCAAGCCTCGTACCCCAACGCGGCCCGGACCGAATTGTACGAGAAACTGGCCGCCACCGCCCCGGACCCCATCGACAAGACGTGGCTCTGTAACTCCGGGACCGAGGCCAACGAGGCCGCGCTGAAGTTCGCCCGGAGCGCCACGGGCAACTCGAAGCTCATCGCGACGATGCAGGGGTTCCACGGCCGGACGATGGGCGCGCTCGCCACCACGTGGAAGAACAAGTACAAGAAGATGTACGAGCCGCTCATCGGCGACGTGGAGTTCGTCCCCTACGACGACCCCGAGGAACTCGCCGCGGCCGTCGACGACGAGACCGCGGGCGTCATCGTCGAACCCGTCCAGGGCGAGGGTGGCATCAACCCCGCCTCCACCGAGTTCCTCGAAACCGCCCGCGAGGCGACCGCGGACGTCGGTGCGGCGCTCATCTTCGACGAGGTCCAGACTGGGATGGGTCGGACGGGATCGCTGTGGGCCTGCGAGCAGGCTGGCGTCGTCCCGGACATGATCACGAGCGCGAAGGGGCTGGGCAACGGCTTCCCCGTCGGCGCGACGCTGTGTCGCGACTGGATCGCCGAGAACTACGGCTCGCACGCCTCGACGTTCTCCGGCGGCCCGGTCGTGTCGGCGGCCGCCAACGCCACCGTCTCGACCATCGTCGAGGAGGACCTGCCCGGCCACGCCGCCGAGATGGGCGACTACATCCTGACGGAACTGGAGTCGGCCATCGGTGACGACGTGCGCGAGATCCGCGGCGAGGGCCTGATGATCGGCGTCGAGGTCGGTCGCGGCGCCAACAAGGCGCTGAAGGAACTGGCGCTGAACCACGGCGTGCTGGCGCTGCCTGCCGGCCGAACCGTGGTGCGGCTGCTCCCGCCGCTAACCATCGAACAGGAGCAGGCTGACGCCGTGGTCGCGGCCCTGACCGACGTGCTGGCGGAGGACGACGACGCATGAGCGAGACGCAGTTCACCAGTACGAGCACGATCGACGTGGAAGGCGAGGCGCGGCAACTGCTGGTCGACCTCGTCGACACGCCGTCGGTCACCCGCGAGGAGCGAGAGTGTGCGGACGTCCTCAAGTCCTTCTTCGAGAGCCACGACCGCGAGGTGTGGATCGACGACGTCGGCAACGTCCGCGCCCCCGCCGACGACGGCTGCCTGCTGACCTCCCACATCGACACCGTTCCCGGGAACATCCCGGTCGAGATCAGAGAGGCCGAGGACAGCGACGAGCCGGCGCTCTGGGGTCGCGGCTCCGTCGACGCGAAAGGCCCCCTGGCGGCGATGGCCGTCGCCGCCGTGCGGACGGGTGCCTCGTTCGTCGGCGTCGTCGGCGAGGAAGTCGACTCGAAGGGCGGTCGCTACCTGGTCGAGGACCGCGAGAACGCGCCCGACGCCGTCGTCAACGGCGAGCCCTCCGGCTGGGAGGGCATCACGCTGGGCTACCGCGGCCTGGTCGCCGGGACGTACGTCGCGACGAGCGAGTCCGGCCACAGCTCTCGCCCGGAGAACAACGCCATCCAGGACGCCATCGCCTGGTGGTCGGCCGTCGAAGAGGAGTTCACCAACGACGAGTGGGAGGCCGTCTTCGAGCGCGTCACGCCCAAACCGACCATGATCGAGGGCGGACTGACGGAGGACGGCCTCTCGGTCGAGGCGACGATGGAAGTCCAACTGCGCGTCCCGCCCAGCATGAACACGGAGGAAGTCATCGAGATCACCGAGGGCCACCTCGACGTGGCCGACCGCGTCCACTGGAAAGACAGGGTCGAGCCCGTCATGCAGAGCCCCCGCACTGACGTGGCGCGAGCCTTCCGCGTCGCCATCCGCCAGGAAGGCGGCGACCCCCGACTGCTCCGGAAGACGGGGACGAGCGACATGAACGTCTACGCGCAGGAGTGGGACTGTCCCATGGTGACGTACGGACCCGGCGATTCGGACCTCGACCACGCGCCCAACGAACACCTTCCCCTCTCGGAGTACGACCGCTCGGTCGCCGTGCTGGAGGAGGTCGCGACGCGGCTGCTGGAGGCCTAACATGCCACGGTCACTACTGGACATCGACGACCTGACGACCGACGAACTCGACACCGTGCTCTCTCGTGCGGCCGACCTGAAAGCCCACGGCGACGGCGAACCCCTGCACAACCAGACGCTGGGAATGGTCTTCGAGAAACCCTCGACGCGCACCCGCGTCTCCTTCGAGACCGGGATGACACAGCTCGGTGGCCACGCCGTCTTCCTCGGCCCCGACGACATCCACCTCGGGCACGGGGAACCGGTCAAGGACACCGCCCGCGCGGTCGCCCGCTACGTGGATTTCATCATGGCGCGCGTGTTCGACCACGCCGACGTGGAGGAACTCGCCGAGTACGCCACCGTCCCGGTCATCAACGGGCTCACCGACGACGCACACCCCTGCCAGACGCTGGCGGATCTGCTGACGATCCGCGAGCAGTTCGGCGGGTTCGACGACGTCTCCGTGGCGTGGGTCGGCGACGGCAACAACGTCTGCCAGTCGTTCGTCATCGGCGCGGCCATGGCCGGGATCGACCTGACCGTCGCCACGCCCGAAGGCTACGGGATCGACGACGACGTGCGCGAACGCGCCGCCGACCTCGGCAACGAACCGGAGACGACCAACGATCCGGAGGCGGCCGTCGAGGACGCGGACGTCATCTACACGGACGTCTGGGTCAGCATGGGCCAGGAAGACCAGCGCGAGCAGAAACTCGCCGACTTCGAGGGCTTCCAGGTCGATTCTGCCCTCGTGGGAGATCGGACGGTGATGCACTGTCTGCCCGCCCACCGCGGCGAGGAGATCACCGACGAGGTCTTAGAGAGCGACAACGCCATCGTCTGGGACCAGGCCGAGAACCGGATGCACGCCCAGAACGGGCTGTTGACCTGGCTGGCTGAGCAGGAGTAGTCTCCGGCGAGCGACGTGAGCTGCTTTTTGGTCCAGATTTTTCAAGGACAGGGGCGCGACCGCAGGGAGCGACCCCGACGCAGAAAAAGGTGGCTTGGAACGGGCTGTCGACGTGGCTGGCTGAGTAGGCGTAAGGACCGAGCGCGAACGGAGTTCGACTTCACACGGACTGTTGCCCAGGCTATCCGAGCAAGCGTAGTGATTAGTCGATTGTCATAGAACGAAGGTAGAGAGTGAACAGACTCCGGGCACAGAGCAGGAAGCCGACGAGGCCGGCGATACCCACGAACGGCGTCAAGAAGACGCCACTGAGTCCGGGAGTGCGCTTGTTCGTGGCGAGCAAGTAGTTCCGTCCGTCGTGTCGGACGACGTACCAGCCAGACCCGAGGTTGTTGTAATCCGTCGGATACATGAACGCAGACACCGTCTGGTCTTCGGTCTCGACGACGTGCTTCCCACGATCTATCGTGTGGTCGACGACCTGCTGGCCGCGGGTAGAGAGGTTCGTGTAGCGGACGTGACCTTCGTGTGAAGCGTTGAACGTCCCCTCCTCTTCCGATTCTAATCTGTGGACGTAATCCGTGTTCAAGGTAGTCTGACCGGTCCAGATTGAACCGATCAGCAAAACTCCGCCAACAATAAGATAGAACCAGTTCCTGTCAGCCCACATTACTGTCGGATCTTCAGTCAGCTATTAAGTGTCTTCTGTTCAGCAAGTAAGCGACGGAGTTGGAATAGCGGTGTGGATGCAGCCAGCACCTGCATCCGCGCGAGCGAATGCGAGCGCGGTTCACGGGAGCGAGCGGAGCGAGGTCCCGACTTTTTCGCCCACGTTTTTCGAGGAGCGGGTCGCGAGCGACTGAGAGCGACCCCGACGAACAAAAAGGTGGAGTTGCATCACCGAAAGAGGACGCCGAGGATACAGAGAAGGAGCCCGACCAATCCGAAGGCGGACAGGAATGGGATGACGAGAATACTAACGAGCCCTGAGACCTCGTAAAGCCCCCACGTGGAACCAACCAACAGGAGGGTCCCGAGCAGCAGAAAGACCTGGCTCTTGTCGAGGTCCATTACGGTCCGGTCCTCGCGCCGGCACAAAGTGTTTTCTGGGCGTCACATGAGAGAATAGTGCTTATCGAGCCGTGAGCAGTCCGTCGTTCACCTTGCATCCGCGCGCCTGTGGCGCGCGGTTCACTGCCGGTGAATCGCGTAGCGATGAGCCGGCAGCCTTTTTTGGTCCAGATTTTTTGGCCGGGGTCGAGCGCAGCGAGGCCCCGGTGAAAAAAGGTGGGGTTATTGGGAAAGGTGACTGGTGATGTCGGTCGAGGAGACCATCCCGATGTAGTCGTCCTCGACGACCGGCAGGTGGCTGATGCCGAAGGTGGTCATCATCTGGGCGGCTTCGTTGATCGGGAGGCCCGGCGGGACGGTCTCGACGGATTCGGTCATCACGTCGGTGACGTCGAGTTCCGACGTGTCCTTCCCCTCGGCGACGGCGTCGAGAATGTCCGTGCTGGTGATGATCGACGGCGGGGCAGAGGTGACGAGGAGCGCGCTCATTCCTTTCTCTCGCATTTCGGTCGCGGCCTGGACGAGGGTCACGTCCTCGGAAATCGTCTCGATCGGCGTCGTCATGAGATCTTCGACGCGGATCTGTTCGGTTGAGTTCATATGTCACATACCAACGGCCGGGGTTAATGGTCTTTCCAATACCGATGAGAGCACGGCCCGTGGCTGTTGGTAGCAATCCAGGAGGTCGTTCGACGCGACAGACTGTCAAGAGCGGGCGTCAGAGCTCCGGTGAACGAGTTGTGACGGTCGTCGCGGCGAGCTGGCAGGCGTTCGGTGGCGGGGCGGTAGGGAGCATCACCAACGACCGCGGATTCGCCGGGACCGCCGCCCTGAAACCAGTGGTCATCGTTAGTGAGACTACATGAGCGAGACCCCGTCGAGTCAGGCGGCGAGTGAGTCGCGCTGGCTCCCGGTGCGGCTCTGGGCCGACTACTGGCGCTACGTCGCCCTCTCCGGTGCGCTGTTCGCCGTCGGCATCGTCGTCGGTGCCCTCCTCGTGGATCTGGTCAGCTTGAGCGTGCTGTTCGGTGGCCGGGAACTCGAAGGCGCGTTTCCGGAGCCGACCGTCGGGCTCCTGGTCGTCAACAACGCCATCGTCATCCTGTTGCTCGTCGCCAGCAGCCTGACGCTCGGGCTCGTCACCGCCGCGGTTCTGCTGTACAACGGCGTCATCGTCGGATACGTCGCGACGGAGGTCGCCCGCGAAGGCGGACTCGCGGTGGTCCTGGTCGGCCTGTTGCCCCACGGCGTCCTCGAGATTCCCGCCTTCCTCTTTGCGAGTGCCGTCGCGTTCCGGTTCACGCATCAGGTGCTCGGGGCCGCTCTGGGTCGACGCGAGGACGTGATGACCCAGCGCGAACTCCGGGAAGCCGCCGTGATGGTCGTCGTCGCACTGGTGCTCATCCCCATCGCAGCGTTCGTCGAAGCCGAGATCACGACGGCGCTGCTCGATGGCATGCGAACCGGATAACGGGCAGCCACCGGCGCTTTTCTTTCGCGCTAGCGTACAGCGCGTATGCTCGAACTCGACGGGTCTGACGCGGGCGGACAGTTCCTCCGGCGGGCGCTGGCGCTGTCGATCCTGACCGACACGCCGGTGACCGTCGAGCACGTCCGGGGCTCGCGACCCGAACCGGGACTGAAGCCACAGCACCTCGCCGCCGTCCAGGCCGCAGCGGACGCCTGCGACGGCACCGTCGAGGGCGCACGACTGGGCGCCGAGACCGTCAGTCTCGATCCCGGCCGGCTGTCCGGCGGCACCGTAACTGCCGACATCCAGACGGCAGGCAGCGTCACACTGGTGTTCGATACGCTGCTCCCGCTCGCGCTCCGCATCGACGACCCGCTGACAGTGCGGGCGACGGGGGGCACCGACGTGGCGTGGTCACCGCCGATGACCTGGTACCGCCACGTGAAGCTCCCACTGCTCCGGGACCTGGGCGTCGAGGTCGCCGTCGACGTCGACCGGACCGGCTTCTATCCGGTCGGTGGCGGTGCGGCGACGCTCTCCCTCAACCCCTCCGATCCGGCACCCCTGGCACTGAGCGACCGCGGTTCCCTCGAAGGCATCCGCGTCTACTCGAAAGCCGCAAACGGCCTGGCCGACGCCGAAGTTGCCGAACGCCAGGCCGAGGCAGTGCTCGAACAGTTCGACGACGACGTCACCGTCCTCGAACGAACGATAAGTTACGTCGACACCGACTCCCCCGGGACGGCGTGCTGTGTCCGGGCCGACTACGAGAACGGCGTGGCCGGCGCCAGCGCGCTGGGCGAAAAAGGGAAGCCGGCGGAAGAAGTCGGCCGCGAGGCAGCGAGCGACGTTCATTCCTTTGAGGGCACAAACGCGGCAGTGGACCGCTACCTGGCCGATCAGCTGCTCGTCGTCCTCGTTGCCGCCGGTGGCGAGCTGACGATTCCGACGATGACCAATCACGTCGAGACGAGTCTGGCGTTGTTCGAGGCGTTCGGCGAGTCGGTCGACGTCAGTGAGAAAGACGAGAGAGTCGTCCTCCGGGCCGGCTAAGTACCGGGAAACACCCAGCACACGGGGTGAGCCTGCGGTAACGGCCCCCTTTATCCGGTTCGCACCGTTACCAGAAGCTATGGCAGAGGTCGATCCACAGCCTGATCGGTTCCGGGACCTCATGGTAGACGACGAGCCGGGGTTCGAGGAGGTGCTAACCTGTGTGTTCGGCGTCCAGCGCCACGAAGCCCGAACGTATCTGACGCTGCTGGACCAGCCGGGCAGCACCGTCGCCGAACTGGCAACGACGCTCGACCGCGACCGCAGCAACGTCAACCGATCACTCTCCACGCTCCGCGAGAAAGGACTCGCCACTCGCGAGCGACGCCTCCTCGACGGCGGGGGCCACGTCTACCAGTACACCGCGACGCCGCTCGACGACGCCCGCGAGTTGATGCACAACACGCTCGACGAGTGGGCCGCCTACGTCCACGAACGGATCGACGAGTTCGGTCTCGATCCCTAGGGGCTCTCAGTCCGACCCACCGACGGCACCGTTTTCCACCAGTGTGTGGTACGACCCCACATGCCACTCACGCTCGGCCTGACCGGCGACGTCATGCTCGGTCGAAAGGTAGACGAGTTCCAGCAGCGTCGGGCGGTCGACGCGGTGTGGGGCGAGGTGCTGGGGCACCTGCAGGCGCTCGACGGGCTGCTCATCAACCTGGAGTGTTGTCTCTCGACGCGCGGCCAGCCCTGGCGACGGACGTATCGACCGTTTCACTTCCGGGCCGATCCGGACTGGGCGCTACCGGCGCTCCAGGCCGCCGGCGTCAACTACGCCAGCCTGGCGAACAACCACCTGCTGGATTTCGAGGTGCCGGCGCTCCTCGACACCGTGGACGCGCTCACGGAAACCGGGATCGCTCACGCCGGCGCCGGGCGGACTGTCGAGGCCGCCCGTGAGCCAGCCATCGTCTCGTTCGACGGGCTCGACGTGGCGGTCGTCTCGCTGACCGACAACACGCCGGAATTCGCGGCAGGCCCCACCGAACCCGGCGTCGCCCACGTCCCGATGGAACTGGACCGAGAAGAGCGCGAGACGGTGCGGACGATCCTCGCCCGTGCCCGCCGACACGACCCAGACCTGCTCGTCGCGTCGCTGCACTGGGGACCGAACATGGTCGCAGAGCCGGCTGCCAACTATCGGGAGTTCGGCCACTTTCTCGTCGACGAGGGCGTCGATCTGATCCACGGGCACAGCGCCCACGTCTTCCAGGGGATCGAGGTGTACGAGGGCGTCCCCATCCTGTACGACTGCGGGGACTTCGTCGACGACTACCGCATTAACCGGGACCTCCGCAACGACCGGAGCTTCCTGTTCGAGGTAACGGTCGAGGACGGACGGGTGACCCGTCTGCGACTCCGACCGACCGAGATCGCGGACTATGCCGTTCACTGGGCCGACGGCGACGTGGCCCGGTGGTGTCGCGAGCGAATGCGCGAGCGGTCCAGTCCATTCGGGACGGCCGACGCGTTCGAACGGCTCGGACGAGGGCTGGAACTGACGGTCGCGTGAAAACCGCCCTCTTTTTGCGGCGTGCGGCCCTCGACACGCGCAATGACAGATCTCGGACTCTCCGGTCTGAAAGGAGACACCGTGCCCGACGTCGCCGACGACGGCGTCTGGCTCACCTGTATCGAGTGCGGACACGTTCACCCGCCGTTCGACGACGTCATCTACACCTGCGAGGAGTGCGACGGCCTGCTCGAAGCACGCTACGCAGACGCGCCGACGTTCGACGACTTCGAGGGCCGCGGCGTCTGGCGTCACAGTTCCGCGCTCCCCTTTGAGGAGGGCGTCACGCTTCCCGAGGGCGACACGCCGCTGCACTACGTTCCTCGACTGGAGGAAGACGTCGGCGTCCGGAACCTCCGGATCAAACACGAGGGGATGAATCCCACCGGCTCGTTCAAGGACCGTGGCATGACCGTCGGCGTCCGCGTCGCCGAGGAGGTCGGCGTCGACCGTCTCGCCTGCGCGTCGACCGGGAACACGAGCGCTGCACTCGCAGCCTACGGCGCTCGCGCCGGCCTCGAAACGCTCGTCTTGCTCCCCGCCGGGAAGGTCGCAGCCGGAAAGGTCGCCCAGGCCAGCCTCCACGGCGCGCGCATCCTCGAGGTCGACGGCAACTTCGACTCCTGTCTCGACATCGTCCAGGACCTCGCCGACCGCGGCGAGGCCTACCTGCTCAACTCGCTCAACCCCTTCCGCCTCGAAGGCCAGAAGACCATCGGCTTCGAGATCCTCGAACGCTTCCACGACGACGAGGGTCGCTTCCCCGACCGCATCGTCCTCCCCGTCGGCAACGCCGGCAACACCTCCGCGCTGTACAAGGCGTTCCGCGAACTCGTCGCCAGCGGCGAACTCGACGAAGATCAGGTACCCAAACTGACCGGCGTCCAGGCCGAGGGTGCGGCCCCGATGGTCGAAGCCATCGAGCACGGGTGGGACGACACCGAACGCTGGGACGAGGTCGAAACTCGCGCGACCGCCATCCGCATCGGCAACCCGGTCAACGCCCCGAAGGCGCTCCCCGGCATCCGGAACACCGACGGCACCGCCGTCGCCGTCTCCGACGAGCAGATCACCGCCGCCCAGCGCGACCTCGCGGAAGAGGGTATCGGCGTCGAACCGGCCTCCGCCGCCTCCGTCGCCGGCCTCCGCAAACTCCGCGACCAGGGCGAGATTGGCGCGGACGAAGACGTGGTCTGTCTCACCACCGGCCACCTCCTCAAGGACCCCGACGCGGCCGCCGAGGCCGGCGCTGACCCCGAACCAGTCCCCAACGACACGGACGAAGTCCTCGCTCACCTGCAGGACTGACGATACCCTCGACGGAACTTTTTGCGAGTCGCGACTGAACAGCAATTGAGACGGTCGTCTCGGTCGCTGGCGATGCGGCGAGGTCGACGAGGGTACCCGGACCCCCTGGCGCCACCATACCACCTGTTCCCCACTTCGCGTCGACTACAAAAATTCAGCTACCAGGTAGAAATATATACGTACAGTTTGAATAAAATACAGTGCAAATCACCTACCAGAAACATCCCAGAGAGGCGCGGAAACCGCCAGACTGCAGGGCGTCGGCCGGGCGTGTGACCCCTGTCTGACGGAACTTTTTGAGACTGTGGCACATATTGGTACTCCCGCGACGATGGTACCCGAAACCACCCACAGCCAGCCCGGGGGGGCACCCGAAACGCAGGTCGACACGGCACCAGGCGTGCCACTCGATGCGACTGCGGTCGAGACCGAGGCGAACTCGCTGGCCGCTGAGACACGGCCGGTCTCTGCGGCGACGCGTCTCAGACTCGACAGGATGGAACGAACGATTCTCCACACGCGGATCGCCGCCCTCGAGCGAGCGCTCGAAGCCAAGGATCGACAGCGAACCGCGATCGTCGACCGGTACGAGACGATCGTCGCCGACCTCGAACGGCGAACCGACGACGACGCAGTGGCGATCGAGTTCGACGGCGACGCGACGGCCAGCCAGGACGGCCTCCTAGGGAGTCTCCACTCGCTTCTCGAACGCCGCTAGTCCCCCGACTCAGGACCGTTTTCCCGGAATGCCGATCGTCTGTGCGTCACCAGCCGACGCCGTGTCGGCCGCAACCGTCGCCCGGCGCTGTTCGGCCGCGGCGCGGAAGAACTGCGAGAGATACCAGACGGTCTCCGTCGAGTACGTCTCGAACGACGGCGGCGACGAGCCGTCGGTCGTCGCGTCGTTCGACCCGAAACGTACGAGCAGCGCCGTGACGACCGCGGCGAGCGACCGCCACAGCCGAGACAGTCCAGCCCCGACTGTCGGCGACTGGTCGACGGCTGCTCCCCGGGTTCGATCCTCGACTCGCTTTCGCCGTGCGACCAGTCCTTCGAGTCGTGCGGCGATCGTCATCAGCGCCTGCAGGTCGAGCGGGCCGGTCGGATCGACGCCGGCTACATCTGAAATCAGGTCCCGGTAGGGTTCCACTGACAGCCGCCACACGTCGCCATCTCGTTCGAGTCCGGGGACCGGTGGCTCCCGGTGAACGGTCGGCGGACACGGCGTGACAAGTTCGTCGACACTCATTCGGACGTTCGGATTGAAATGAGCGAGTGTGTATTAAATACACTCATCTCTTGAACGCCATACGCTATATTTTTCCATCGGTTCTATATACTCGTGTGAGATTCTGCCATTCGTCGGTGGATTCGGATACACAGCGCAGCCGCTGACCGGCGCACCGAAAGCAGAAAAATCAGCGACCGGGTGAGCGGTCAGTCGTCGCTCGTGTCGGCGTCGACGGTACCGTTCAGCGAGATGTGACTGACGTTGATGATCCGCTCGTCTTCGAGGATGCTCTCGAGGACCTCCTCGGATGGCGCTTCGTCGAGGTTGTACACCGAGAGCGCTTCGCCGCCGATGGTCTCGCGGGCGTTGAACATGGCCGCGATGTTGACGTCGTGGTCGCCGAGCGTCGAGCCGATGAAGCCGATGACGCCGGGGACGTCCTCGTTGCGCGCGACCAGCATGTGGCCGTGCGGGATGGCGTCGACGCGGTAGCCGTCGATGCGGACGATGCGCGGGTCCTCGCCGGCGAACTGGGTGCCGCAGACGCTGACCTCTTCGTCGCCGTTCTTGACGGTGACCGTCACGAGGCTCTGGAAGTCCTCGGAGGAACGGCTCTTCGATTCGACGACGTCGATGCCGCGCTCTTCGGCGATGCGCGGGGCGTTGACGGCGTTGACCTGCCACTCCAGGGGCTCGAAGACGCCCTTGAGCGCGCTCGCGGTGACGAGATCGAGGTCTTCCTCGGCGATGTCGCCGGCGTAGGAGACGTCGACCTCCTCGACGCGATCGTCGAACAGCTGGACGGCGATCTTGCCGGCCGTCTCCGCGAGGTCGATGTACGGGCGCACGCGGGGGAACGCCGACTCGTCCATCGACGGGGCGTTCAGCGCGTTCATGACCGGCTCGCCGCGGAACGCGGCCATGACCTGGTCGGCGGCGCTCGTCGCGACGTTCTCCTGTGCTGCGGAGGTGCTCGCGCCGAGGTGCGGCGTCACGATGACGTCCTCGACGTCGAGCAGCGGGTTGTCCGGGTCGACGGGCTCTTCGGCGAACACGTCGATCGCCGCGCCGGCGAGCTGGTCGTTCTCGACGGCCTCCGCCAGGGCCGGCTCGTCGATGATGCCACCGCGGGCGCAGTTGACGACGTAGCCGCCGTCGAGCTTGGCAAGTTCCTCTTCGCCGATCATGTTCTCGGTCTCGGGCGTCAGCGGCGTGTGGATCGTGATGAAGTCCGCTTCCTCGAGACATGCGTCGAGGTCGTCAGCCAACTCCGCACCGAGCTGCTCGGCGCGTTCCTCCGAGATGTACGGGTCGAACGCGACGAGGTTCATGCCGAGCGAACCCAGGCGCTTGGCGACCTCCTGCCCGACGCGGCCGAGGCCGACGATGCCCAGCGTCTTCCCGTTGAGTTCCGTCCCGAGGAAGTCGCTTTTCGCCCACTCGCCGTTCTGGAGGCGCTCGTGGGCCTGTGGGATCGAACGCGCCGTCGCGAACGCCATCGCGACCGTGTGCTCGGCGGCCGCCCGGACGTTGCCCTCCGGAGCGTTGGCGACGATGACGCCGTGTTCGGTGGCCGCCTCGATGTCGATGTTGTCGACGCCGATGCCGGCCCGGCCGACGATGACCAGATCGTCGGCAGCGTCGAGCACCTCGTCGGTGACTTCCGTGCCCGAGCGGACGATGAGTCCGTTGGCGTCCTTGACTGCGTCGAGCAATTCCTCGCCCTCGATGTCGTAGGCCGTCTCCACGTCGTGGCCCGCCGCGCGGAGTCGTTGAATGCCCGCGTCAGCGATAGGGTCCGTGACGAGTACCTTCATGCGCGAACCATTCCAGTCGGCAGCCATAACCCTTTCTTCATCGACCCGCGCAGCCGTGATGGAGACGGCGGTAACCGGGAGCTTTGAAACCCCTGCCTGCGAACGGGGGAACATGACACTCGTAGCCTTCGACTTCGACGGGACGCTCTCTGACTCGGAGATGACAGTGTTGCTCGGCGAGCAGTGCGGCGTCGCGGGCGACATGGAGACGATCACCGAACGGGCGATGAACGACGAGATCGAGTACGCCGAAAGCCTCCGCCAGCGCTGTGGCCTGCTGGAAGGGCTCTCCCAGGAGAAAGCGGAAGCCGCCTTCGACCAGGTCGTCCTCCGTGAGGACGCGAACACGGTCATCGACGAGCTCAACGAGGCCGGCGTCCACACCGCCATCCTCACCGGCGGCTTCGAGCGCGGCGTCGAGCGCGCCCTGGAGAAAGCCGGCGTCTCCGTCGACTCCATCGTCGCCAACCGGCTCCCGATGGAAGACGGCGAGCTCACCGGCGAGGTCGAGGGACCGCTCATCGAGGGGACGAAAGACGACGCCCTCGAAGACCTGGCCGGGACGGTCGGCGTCGACATGGACGACACCGTCGCGGTCGGCGACGGCGCGAACGACCTGCCGATGCTGGAAGTCGCCGGCCTCTCGGTCGGGTTCGACCCGAAACCGGCCGTCGAACCGTCCTGTGACACCGTCGTCCTCTCGATGTCGGAACTCCAGGGCGTGCTGGAAGCGGAGAGCGTCCTGCAGCCCTGAGCCACCGACGCGGGCGTATCAGCCACCGAACGTTTCGTTTTGCCGGCGATTCGGGCAACCGTTATTCACCGGAACGTGGTAACGAGGGTCATGAAGACCACGGACGGATACGAGCGACTGCTGGTGCCAGTCGACGGGAGCGACGCGGCCATGGTGGCGCTGGACGAGACGCTGACGCTGGCCGACCGGCTCAACGCGTCGATCCACAGCCTCTACGCCGTCGATCCCAGCCACGCCCACGGGTTCACGACCGAGGACCTCGTCCTCGCGGCGCTCGAAGACGAGGGGGAGGCGACCCTGGCCGACGTTCGCGAGCGCTGTCAGGCCCACGACGTCCCCGTCGAGACGACGATCGAGCGCGGCCACCCGAGCGACGCCATCCTCGACTACGCGACCGACAACGGGATGGACCTGATCGTGATGGCGACCCACGGCCGCCGGGGCCTGGACCGGTTCCTCCTCGGCAGCGTCACCGAACACGTCATTCGTCACGCGGACGTGCCGGTGTTGACGGTCCGGGCACCGGCCGAGTGAGCACCACGCGAAGGCGTCCGACTCCCGAGCCGAACGTAGCCCACTGTACGGCATATAGCGCTATTGTCAACATTTATAAACACTTTATCTGCAGGCCCCCCTCCACGGGAGTGAGCGAGAGATGATAGCTCCAGCAATAGTTGGCTCGTTGATATCGTATGTGAGCCAGTGGACCAGCCGAGGGCACGGCGGTGGAGCTACTGGGAGCGACACCCAGAAAACAGATCAGTGTTCGAATACGATGAGGGAGGACCGGGGCGGGCGGCGGGACCGTCTGTCGCTCACCCGCGGCGTCGAGGGGTCCCGCGGATGAGCGACTTCGACAAACCGCTGGTGAAGTTGACCGACGCGCGGGTCCTCCGGCGGACGGTCGAACAGGCGGGCCACGCGATCATGTTGGTGGATACGGACGGTACGATCGAATACGTCAATCCGGCGTTCGAGCGGATCACGGGCTACACCGCGGCGGAAGCGATCGGCGAGAACCCGCGACTCCTGAACTCCGGCGAGCACGACAAGTCGTTCTTCGCGGACCTCTGGGGCACGATTCTTTCGGGCGAGGTCTGGGAGAGCGAACTCGTCAACAGGCGCAAGGACGGGTCGCTCATGCACGTCGATCACACCATCGCACCCGTGACCGACTACGACGGAACCATCGAGAAGTTCGTCGCCGTGTTCACGGACGTCACGGAACAGAAACTGGAGCGACAGCAGCTCCAGGTCCTCTATCGACTGCTCAGGCACAACCTCCGGAACGAACTCAACGTCGTGATGGGGTACGGTGACGCCATCCGCACGGAGACGACCGACGAGCGGGTCGCCGACTACGCACGGGCGATCGAAGACGCCTGTGCCCGTCTGACGCGGGTCAGCGAGAAGGCCAACACCGTCCACTCGACTGTCAACGACGTCGGGAGCGGGACGGGCTGCGTGGACGTCGTCTCGACGGTCGCCGAGCAGATCGACGCGCTGCGCGACGCCTGCGAGCACGCGACCATCTCGCTGACGGCCCCCGACGGGCGCGCCCCCGTCAAAGTGCCCGTCGTGATCGCGATCGAGGAGTTACTGGAGAACGCGATCGATCACAACGACGCCGAGACGCCGGTCGTCGACCTCACCATCGAACGGAACGAGCGGCGCGACGGGAATCCCTTCGGCCCGGAGTCCTGGGTCGCGATCACAGTCAGCGACAACGGGCCCGGCATCCCGGCGCAGGAGCGAGCGACGGTCCGAGCCGGCAAGGAAACCCCGCTCCAGCACGGCAGCGGCCTGGGACTGTGGCTGGTGAGCTGGATCACGCGCCAGGTGGGTGGAAAAATCGACATCGAGACGCACGACCCGCGCGGGACGACCGTCTCGGTGTTCGTGCCCGAAAGTTCGTCTGCCGACGCGTCCGGGGGGAAGTCCGGGCGACGCATCGGCGTCTCGGACTGACACGCCGCCCGCCACACGGTCGAGACCCGTCCGCAGTGCCGCTTACGTCGCCTGGTCGATCGCCTGATCGAGGTCCGCTTTGATGTCCTCGACGCCTTCGAGCCCGACCGAGAGGCGCACGAGGTCGTCGGTGACGCCCGCGGCTTCCTTCTCTTCTGCGGTGAGTTGCTGGTGGGTCGTCGAGGCGGGGTGGATGACGAGCGTCTTCGCGTCGCCGACGTTGGCCAGCAGGCTGGCGATCTCCGTGGATTCGACGGTGCCGCGAGCCGCCTCGTAGCCGTCCTCTAGACCGAAGGTGAGCATGCCACCGTAGCCGCCCTCTAGGTACTTCGAGGCGTTGTCGTGGGTCTCGTGGTCTTCCAGGCCGGGGTACGTGACCCAGGAGACTTCGGGGTGGTCCTGGAGGAACTCCGCGACGGCCAGCGCGTTCTCGGAGTGAGCGCGCATGCGATGAGGCAGCGTCTCCAGTCCCTGGAGCGTCTGCCAGGCGTCGAAGGGCGACTGCTGGTTGCCCAGGTCGCGCAGGCCGCGGGCGATGGCGGTGTAGGTGAAGGCCTGCTCGCCCATCGCCTCGGCGAAGTTGACGCCGTGGTACGCGGGGTTGTCCTGGGCGATCTCCGGGTAGTCCTCGGCGTGGGCGCTCCAGTCGAAGTTGCCCCCGTCGACGACGACGCCGCCGACAGTGGTGCCGTGGCCGTGAATCCACTTCGTCGTGGAGTTCCACACCAGGTTCGCGCCGTGCTCGATGGGGTTACAGAGCGCGGGCGTCGCGAAGGTGTTGTCCATGAGCAGCGGGATGCCGTGGTCCTCCGCGATACCGGCAAGCCGCTCGATGTCCGGCGTCACCAGCGCGGGGTTGCCGATCGTCTCGCAGTGGATGTACTTCGTGTTCTCGTCGATTGCCTCCTCGTATGCATTGTAGTCAAGCGTATCCACGAACCGCGCCTCGACGCCCTGGCGGGGGAGCGTGTGGGAGTAGTAGGTGTACGTCCCGCCGTAGAGCGAGGACGCAGTGACGATGTTGTCGCCCGGGCCGGCCAGCACGAAGTCGGTGAGGTTGAGCGCGGCCATCCCGGAGGCGGTGGCGACGGCGCCGACGCCGCCCTCCAGCGCGGCGATGCGCTCCTGGAGCGTCTCGACGGTCGGGTTCATCAGCCGCGAGTAGATGTAGCCCGGTTTCTCCAGTGCGAACTGGGAAGCGGCGTCCTCGGCGTCCTCGAAGACGTAGGACGTGGTCTGATAGATCGGCGGTGCGCGCGCGCCCGTCGCCGCGTCGGGCTCTTCCTGCCCGACGTGCAGGGACTTCGTCTCGATGGACTCGTCGTCGTCAGTCATGTTTGAACAGTGAGAGGGAGGGGGCGACATTATACCTGTCCCAATGTGCATTATCCGCCCGTATCTCTGACGCGGCCCGGGAGTGTGAACACTACGTTCCAGATACGTTGACACGACAGGACGACTAGAAAGGTACCGCTATACGAGCGGGGTGGCAACCACCTGGCAATGTGTGGACGACTGGGAGGGAACCGGCGCGGCGTCCTCGAACGAATCAGCGACCACCCGTGGCGGGCGGCGGGTGCCATCGCTGCCCTGGGAGCGACGGCAGTCATCGTCCAGGGAGCAGTGAGCGCGGCCGGCACGTCGGTCGCGACCGTCCAAGGGGCGAGAATTGCGCTCTCGGCGGCCGTGACGGTCTCGCTGGAGCGGCCCGCGTACCCGGTCGCGGTGCTGGCGGGGCTCGCGGTGCTGTTGCGTCGGTCGTAGAGACAAGCATCCGCGCGCCCTGTGGCGCGCGGTTCACGCGAGCGACACGGTCGCTCGCGCTTTTTTAGTCCAGGTTTTTGCGGCGGTGGGTACCCGCAGCAGCGCAAAGCGCTGCGAGGACACCCGCCGTCGCAAAAAAGTGGGTTCTAGTCGGAGAACAGGCTCGTGTGGACGGGCGCGAACTGGCTGCTCTCGTCCTCGCGCTCGACGGTGTCGGTGACCGACTTCCCGTCGACGCCGTCTTCGAGGAAGTCGGCGAGCGGCGGGCCGACTTTCTCGGGTTCGACGAGGAACGCGTCGTGGCCGTGATCGGACTCGATGACGTGGTGGGCGACGGGCTGGTCGACCGTCCGGAGGGCGTCGGCCAGTTCCTCGGCCTGTTCGGTGGTGAAGTGCCAGTCGCCGGTAAAAGACACCACCAGGGCTTCGCCCTCGAAGGCGGCCAGGGCGTCGGCGTCGGACTCGAAGCCGGCCGAGAGGTCGTAGTTGTCCATCGCCCGCGTCAGATAGAGGTAGCTGTTGGCGTCGAACCGCTCGACGAACTTCTCGGCCTGGTAGTCGAGGTAGGATTCGACGTCCCGGTAGGGGAAGAACGTCCCCGCGGGGTCGACCGGAAACGAGCGCATGGCGTCGCGGCCGGCGGCCCGGCGGCCGAACTTGGCCTCCATCGAGGCCTTCGAGAGGTACATGACGTGCCCGAGCTGGCGAGCCAGCGACAGGCCGTCGGTCGGTTTCGCGTCGGTGCCGTAGTAGTCGCCGCCCTGCCAGTCGCAGTCGGTGGTGATGGCGCGGCGCGCGATGGCGTCGATCGCGAGACACTGCGGGTCCAGTCGCGCGGCGGACGCGATAGGGACGACGCGCTCGACGTGGTCGGGGTGGCGCTTCGCCCAGTCGATGGCGTTCATGCCGCCGACGCTCCCGCCGACGACGGCGTGGAGGTGCGGAATCCCGAGTTCGTCCAGCAGGAGCCGCTGGGCCTCCGTCCAGTCGCCGACGGTGACTGCCGGGAAGTCAGTCCCGTACGGCTCGCCGGTCTCGGGGTTCTCCGAGGCCGGGCCGGACGAGCCGTAACAGGAGCCGGGGTTGTTGGCGCAGACGACGAAGTACTCGGTGGTGTCGATGGCCTTGCCGGGACCGACGATGTCGTCCCACCAGGCGCGGGCCTGGCCGGCTGTGCCCTGCGTGCCGCGGTGGCCCGCGACGTGGGCGCTGCCGGTGAGCGCGTGGCACACGAGGACGGCGTTGTCGCCGGTGAACTCGCCGTAGGTCTCGTAGGCCAGCTCCAGGTCCGGGATCGACTCCCCGGACTGGAACTCGAACTCGCCCAGCGAAACGGTGTCGTGGTCAGTCTCCATTCAGGTCGCCTCCTCGATAGCTTGGGCGAGGTCCGCTTTCAGGTCTTCGACATCCTCGATGCCGACCGACAGGCGCACGAGGTCGGGCGTGACGCCGCTGGCGCGCTGTTCGTCCTCGGTCAACTGCGCGTGGGTCGTGCTGGCCGGGTGGACGACGAGCGTCTTGGCGTCGCCGACGTTGGCGAGGAACTGCCCGAGGTCGACCGCCTCGCAGAAGTCGCGGCCGGCCTCGTACCCACCGTCGAGGCCGAAGGCGATCATCCCGCCGTAGCCACCCTCCAGGAACTCGCTGGCGTTGTCGTGGGTCTCGTGACTGTCCAGGCCGGGATAGATGACCCAGGACACCTCGGGGTGGTCCTGGAGGAACTCGGCGACGGCCATCGCGTTCTCGCAGTGGCGTTCCATCCGGAGCGAGAGGGTCTCGCTCCCCTGGAGGGTCTGCCAGGCGTCGAACGGGGCCTGGCCATCGCCGAGCGTGCGCAGGGCGCGGTAGCGGGCGGCCGCCGAGAAGGCGTTCTCGCCGAAGTGCTCGCTGAAGTTCGTCCCGTTGAACGCGGGATTAGGTGCGCCGATCTCCGGGTACCGGTCGGGGTACTCGCCCCAGGGGAACGAGCCGCCGTCGACGAGGACGCCACCGACCGTGGTCCCCGAGCCGTGGATCCACTTGGTCGTCGACTCCCAGACGACGTCCGCGCCGTGGTCGAGGGGGTTGCACAGCGCCGGCGTCCCGAACGTGTTGTCGACGAACAGCGGGACCTCGTTTTCCTCGCAGACGGCCGCGAGTTCGTCGAAATCGGGCGTGATCAGCGACGGGTTCCCGATCGTCTCGCAGTGGACGTAGGCGGTGTCGTCGTCGATGGCGTCGTCGTAGGCGGCGTAGTCGAGCGTGTCGACGAACCGGGCTTCGATCCCGCGCCGACGGGCCGTGTGAGAGAGATACGTGTGCGTGCCGCCGTAGATAGACGAAGCCGACACGACGTTGTCGCCCGCGTCGGCGAGGACGGTCGTCCCCGCGTCGAGCGCTGCCAGTCCGCTCCCGGTCGCGACGGCGTCGACGCCGTTCTCCAGCGACGCCAACCGCCGTTCCAGGGTCCGCACCGTCGGGTTGTGGAACCGGGAGTAGATGTTCCCCTCGCCCTCCAGCGCGAACAGATCCGCCGCGTGGTCGGCGTCCTCGAAGACGTACGAGGTGGTCTGATAGATGGGGGGCGCCCGCGCGCCCGTCGCCGGGTCGGCCTCGGCCTGCCCGGCGTGGACGCAACGCGTCCCGAACCCTCGCGTGTCGTTAGTCATGTACCACACTCATATATCCGCAGCCATCTATAACCAAGAGTTACGGCAAATATCTCAGCGGTGCAAGTTACCACGCGCCATACGTAGTCGCGATGTCACTGTCGCGCGACGGCCACTGCGGACGGTCTTCCCGGCGAGTACGGCCGCCTTACTGGGTAAGCCGTAGGTATCTCGCAAGTACTGGCGCGGAAAGCCAACCTTAATCTCCCTTCACTGGCAGCGTCCCGACAGACGATGGCGGCCGACAGTCCCTCCCCCGACGACCCGCGGCTCGACGACGACCACGTCAGGACGCTCGACGACGGCCAGGTGACGCTCGTCGGCGTCGTTCACGATCACCCTGCCAGTCGCTACCGCGTTCACGAGATCGTCTCTCGTCGCGCGCCCGACGTGCTCGCGCTCGAAACGCCGCCGCTCGCGCTGCCGCTGTTCCGCCAGTACGCGGCCGACGACCGGGACGTCCCAGCGTTCGGCGGCGAGATCAGCGCGGCCATCTCGGCCGCCGAGGAGGCGCGCGTCGTCGGCATCGACGGCATCGACGGCCGCTTCGTGCGGACGCTCGCCGCGAACCTCCGGCAGGAGCGCGCCTCGCTCTCGACGGTCCGGTCGCTCGTCTCGGGGATCACGAGCGTCCTCCGACACGCGACGGTCTGTCGGCTCGCAGCGACCGTGTGCGACCTCACTGGCCTCCGACTGGAAGTCGACGAGCCGGTCGACCACGACTGTAGCCTCCGTGACGCCCCGGCGGTGCAGGCCGACGACGAGCGGTCACAGCTCACCCAGAGCCTGACGCTGTTACGCGTCGCGGACCCGCCCGAACCGGTCAAGCTCCGGGACGAAACCCGCGAGGAATGCATGGCCGAGCGACTGACGGCACTCCGCGAGGAGGGGGACGTCGTCGCGGTCGTCGGGCGCGGCCACCTCGACCCGCTTGCCGACCTGCTGACCCAGTGACTGGGCCGGTATCAAAACTACCATGCCGTCCCGCTCCGAGGGGACACCATACTCAAGGTGGTTTCAGTGACCAAAAAACAAGAATACAAAGACGACTATCCCGACAAGCAGCTGTACATCCCGGGGCCGACCGAGGTGCGCGAGGACGTCATCGAGGCGATGTGCGAGCCGATGTTCGGCCACCGCATGGACCGGATGACCGACCTCTACACGACCATCGTCGAGGACACGAAGGAGTTCCTCGGCACCGACAACGACGTCATCATCCTCACGGGGTCGGGGACCGAGTTCTGGGAGGCGTCGACGCTCAACCTCGTCGACGAGAACATCCTCGTCCCGACCTGCGGGAGTTTCAGCGAGCGCCACGCCAACGTCGCCGAGCGCCTGGGCAAGGACGTCGATCGGCTCGAGTACGAGTGGGGCCAGGCCATCAAGCCCGAGGACATCCGCGAGGAACTCGAATCGAGCGACAAGCACTACGACGTCGTCGCGACGGTGATGAACGAGAGTTCGACCGGCGTCCGCAACCCCATCGAGGAGATCGGCGACCTGATCGCCGAGTACCCGGACACGTACTTCGTCGTCGACGCCGTCTCCGCGCTGGGCGGCGACTACGTCGACATCGACGAGCACAACATCGACGTCATCTTCACCTCCACCCAGAAGGCGTTCGCCATGCCGCCGGGACTGGCGGTCTGCGTCGTCAGCGAGGATGCCTACGACCGCGAACTGGAGAAAGACTCCGCCTCGTGGTACGGCGGCTTCCAGCGCTGTCTCGACTACTACGACCGGAAGGGCCAGACCCACTCCACGCCGGCGATCCCCATCATGCTGGCCTACCGCAAGCAGATGAAACACATGCTCGACGAGACCCACGAGGAGCGCAACCAGCGCCACCAGGAAATGGCCGAGTACACCCGCGAGTGGGCTCGTGAGCACTTCGACCTCTTCGCCGAGAAAGGGTACCGCTCCCAGACGGTGTCCTGTATCGAGAACACGCAGGGCATCGACGTCGCCGAAACCATCGACGCCGTCTCCGAGGAGTACGACATGGTCTTCTCGAACGGGTACGGCTCACAGCTCGGCGAGAAGACGTTCCGCATCGGCCACATGGGCGAGCACACCGTCGAGAGCATCAAGGAACTGACCGACGCCATCGAAGACGTCGCCGGGCTGTAACCACGACAGAACGGGAGGAGTTCCCGACAACAGCTCGCGACGGGGTCGCACGCAGTTTCGTTCTCTCGCGTCGATTCCGTACCGTCAGTCAGCCGCTTCGCTGCGGTCGGTTCCTGCCGTCCGGTCCCGGTCACCGGACCTGTCCGTCGCGTACGGATGACCAACAGAGAGCACCGCGACGTGTGTCACGACCAGCCCGACGAAGACGAGATACTCGGACTGCGTTTTGAGACCGGAGAGCAACACCGGGACGTACAGGAACGGCAGCGGAATCGCCATCCAGAACGCGGCGGCCGTGATGGCGCCACGCAGTCGACCGAACAGGCCGTGTCCGGTCGACGACCGGTCAGTCGTCTGCTCCGTGCGTTCGTCGTCGCCGACCCCCGACGGGACGAGTGACCGAAGCCTCTCCCCGTCGCGGCGCGAGTCCCCCCACATAGTACCTGCAACAACGCCGCAATCCACCATTAGTATACAGCCCGTAATCTCTCGTAACCGACCACTAAACGGCCGGTAGGCGCAGTTTGAGACTTGCTACCAGGTGCCAAAGTCGAGAGGCGGTACAGTTAGGAGTGCAGCGCCCAACCGTCCCGCCGATGGCAGAGACGGAGGCGGCGCCCGAGGACAATCCGTACGTGCAGGCCCCAGAGACGACGTTCCGACCGGTCGACGAGCTCCAGGAGTCCGAGGCTCGCCAGCAGGCGGCCGATCTGCGCGAGGCGATTCGGTTCCACGACTACCGCTACTACGTCGAGAACGATCCGGTGATCGCCGACCGGACGTACGACGCGCTGTTCGAGCGATTGGAGGCACTGGAGGACGCGTTCGACCTCCAGACCGAGGACAGTCCGACCCAGCGCGTGGGCGGGGAGCCCCTGGAGGAACTCGGCACCGTCGAGCACGTCGTGCCGATGCTGTCGATCGACCAGAGCGTCGAGGCCGAGGCGGTCCGGGAGTTCGACCGCCGCGTCCGTGAAGGGCTCGCCGACGCGAACTGGGACGGGAACGTCGAGTACGTCTGCGAGCCGAAGTTCGACGGGCTCTCCGTCGAAATCGTCTACGAGGACGGCGGCTTCGAGCGCGCCGCCACTCGCGGCGACGGCGAGACCGGTGACGACGTGACCGCGAACGTCCGCACCATCCGGAGCGTCCCCCAGCGCCTTCGCGGGGACTACCCCGACCGCCTCGTGGTCCGCGGCGAAGTGTACATGCCCAAAGACGCCTTCACCGAGTACAACCGCGAGCGAGTCGAACGCGGCGACGATCCCTTCGCGAACCCGCGCAACGCCGCGGCGGGCACCCTCCGGCAACTCGACCCGTCGGTCACCGCCGAGCGACCGCTCTCGATTTTCTTCTTCGAGGTGCTCGACGCCAGCGAACGGGCCGACAGCCACTGGTCGGAACTGGATCGCTTCCAGGAGTGGGGGCTCCGCGTCTCCCAGGAAGTCGAGCGCGTCGAAGACGTCGAGGCGGCGATCGACTACCGGGACCGGCTCATGGAGCGCCGCGAGGACCTGGCCTACGAGATCGACGGCGTCGTCGTCAAGGTCGACGACCACGCGGCCCGCGACGTGCTGGGCGCGACGAGTCGGGCGCCCAGGTGGGCCTTCGCCTACAAGTTCCCCGCGCGCAAGGAGGTGACGACGGTCACCGACGTGGTCGTCCAGGTCGGCCGCACCGGCCGCCTGACCCCCGTCGCCCTGCTCGAACCCGTCGAAGTCGCCGGCGTGACCGTCTCGCGGGCCAGCCTCCACAACCCCGACGAGATCGCGTCGCTGAACGTCGGCGTCGGCGACACCGTCCGCGTCAAGCGCGCCGGCGACGTGATCCCGGACGTCGAGGAGGTCGTCGAAAAGCACAGCGAGGGCCACTACGAGTTCCCCGACCACTGCCCGGTGTGTGACAGCGCCGTCGAGCGCGAGGGACCGATGGCGTACTGCACCGGCGGGCTGGCCTGTCCCGCCCAGTTAGAGCGAGCGATCGAACACTACGCCAGCCGCACCGGGCTGGACGTCGAGGGACTCGGTCCCGAGCGCATCCAGCAGCTCCTCGACGCGGGCCTGGTCGAAGAACTGCCGGATCTCTACGATCTCGACCGGGAGGACCTGGCGGCCCTCGACGGCTGGGGCGAGACGAGCGCCGAGAACCTGCTCGACGAGCTGGACGACGCGACGGAGCCGTCGCTCGACGCGTTCCTCTCGGCCATCGGCGTCCCCGAGGTCGGGCCGACGACGGCCAAATCGCTCGCGCGGGCGTTCGGCGATCTGGAATCCGTCATGGACGCGACCGAAGCGGACCTCCGTGCGGTCGACGACATCGGACCCGTCGTGGCCCGCGAGATCCAGGAGTTCTTCGACTCGGACCGGAACCAGGCGGTCATCGAGCGGTTGCGCGACCACGGCGTCGACCCCCAGCCGGTCGAGGTCGACGGCGGCGACGAACTCGACGGCCTCACGTTCGTGTTCACCGGCGCGCTCGACGCGTTCACCCGTCAGGAGGCCCAGGACCTCGTGGAGCGCCACGGCGCGAACGCCACCAGTAGCGTCTCGGGGAACACGGACTACCTCGTCGTCGGCGACAACCCCGGTACGTCGAAACGGGAGGACGCCGACGCGAACGACGTCCCCCAACTCGACGAAACCGAGTTCGAGGCGTTGCTGGCTGACCGCGGCGTGCAGTGACGCGCCGACCGATTCTCACCGGGCCTGCTCGGCCGCGCGACGCGCGCTGTCGCGGGAGCTACAGATCGGCGTCGCGGAATCGCAGGTAGCCCACCCACGACGGGAGGACGATCCACAGCCCCAGGATGACGAGCGCGAACCACCAGGAGAGGTAGAAAGGCACAGGCCCGCCGAGCTTCGACTGGAGGAGGGACGATCCCTGGAACAGGAGGAACGTTCCCTCGTAGGCGCCGGTGGGGCTCAGTCGCTGGAGGAAGACGAACCAGGCCGGGAACTCCCCGGTTGCGGGCATCATCGAGCCGGCCGACAGGAGATACAGAGCGTTCGGAACCCCGCCCCAGACGAAGTTGAACAACGCAAAAGTGCCGACCGCGCCCGCCGCCGCCCGGCTGGCCGACGCCGTGAACGCCGAGAACCCGACGGCGATGCTGACGAACGCCGTCGACAAGGCGACCGTAAACGCGATGAACGCCAGGAAGAGCAGGGGCGAGCTCGACTGGTAGAGGACGAGGCCGATGAGAAACGCCGTCGCGAAGCCAGCAGTGATGGCCGACGCGACGACGAGCGTCCGCCCGACGATCTTCCCGAGCACGACGTCGCGGCGCTCGTGTGGCAGGGACAGCAGGAGTTTGAGGCTGCCGGACTCGCGCTCGCCGGCGATGGCCTTGTACCCGACCAGCAGCGCGGTGATGGGCACCAGCCACCCCGCCGGCGTTCGCAAAAAGAGGATGAGATTGTACATCCGGTTCGAGCTGGGCAGGGTGAGCCGGTCGCCCGATCCCGGTAGCGCGAGGAACGAAAACAGGATCGCGGCGGCGACCGCGAGGACGGCGAACAGGCCCGCGACGACCCACAGCGTCTGCGACCGGATCGCGTCGTGGAAGTCCTTTCGGGCGACGGCGACCCAGGTCATGCCCGTCCCTCCCCGCTGACGGGCTGGGCCGTGTTTCCGGACGTGTACTCGACGAACAGGTCCTCCAGCGAGGCCTCCTCCGTGACGAAATCGAGCACCGGCGCCCCGTGCTGATCCAGTGCGTTGAGCGCCGGCAGTTTCGCCTCGTCGGCACACGCGATCGAGACGGTCGGGTCGGCCGCCCCGCGGTCGGGAGCGACGGTCGAAACCCCGCTCAGAGTTCGGACCGCCGAGACGGCACCGTCGGGAAGCGACTCGACCGTCACGTGGAGCTGTGTCCCGCCGCCAGCGTCGGCGCGCAGCGACTCGACGCGATCGACCGTCTGGACGGCGCCGTCTTCGAGGATGGCGATGCGGTCACAGACGGCCTCGACCTGGCCGAGGATGTGCGACGAGAAAAACACCGTCGCGCCGCGGTCGCGCTCGGTCCGGATGAGTTCGCGCATCTCCCGCGCCCCGTTCGGGTCCAGCCCCGAAGTCGGTTCGTCCAGGATCAGCAGGTCCGGCTCGCCGACCAGCGCCATCGCCAGTGCGAGCCGCTGTTGCATCCCTTTCGAGTAGTCCCCGGCGGTGCGGTCGGCGGCATCGGCGAGGCCGACGCGGTCGAGCAGGCCCGTCACGTCCGCGGCGACGTCCTTCGACTCGGCGACGAACTCGACGTGCTGGCGCGCCGTCAGCCGATCGTACACGTCGAAGCCCTCGGGCAGCACGCCCGTCCGGGCGCGGACCTGTGCGGACTCGGCCTGTGCGTCGTGTCCCAGGACCGTCGCGCGGCCGCTGGTGGGCCGGACGAAGTCCAGCAACACGTCGATGGTGGTCGATTTCCCCGCGCCGTTCGGCCCCAGAAAGCCGAATATTTCCCCCTCTTCTACCGTGAGATCCACCCCACGGAGAGCTGTCACGGCGTCGAACTCCTTGGTGACGCCGTCGAGCTCGATCGCAGCCATACCCACGGATGTTCGTGCTGGCGTATAATTCTGTTTTTTCGACTGATTCTGCCCGGGGCGTCAGACTTCGTCGTCGGGTGCGTGTTTCTCGGCCATGCGCTGGGCCTCGCTGGCGTAGCGCTCCCGTCGGTCGGCGTCCGCGACGGGTTCGAGTTTCTCGGGGTCGGCCTGCGTCGCGGCGGTGACGCCGTTGCGGGTGAGCATCTGCGAGGAGCGGTTGCTCTGCTGGAACCGTTCGCCGTCGGGCGTCGCGTACACGAGCGTGACGAGTCCCTTGTCGTTGTAATCGCGTTCGACGAGCCACAACTGGACGGTGTCGTCGCCGTCGGTCATGTGGGAGCGTTGCCCGCCGTCGGGTTTGTATCCACGCATTGCCGTCGTGCGCGCGTCAGACAGATATCGACAGCGAGAATCGAGGGACGAATTTCATATGCGCGGGCCCGGAAGCCCCGCACATGGCGCGCTGGAGCGAACGGGCACGCCAGCGATTGCGGGACGGCGAGGAGATCGAGGACGCCATCTCGTTCGGGGAGAACGGGATCGTGGTGACCAATCAGCGACTCCTGGCGTTCACGCCCGAGAGCGACGGCGCCAACTACCGGGCCATCGAGCGGCCGAACGTCGAGGGGGCGGCCCTGGAGAGCAGCGGGGAGACCCAGTGGCTGGGGTACATGGGCAAAGGCGGACTCGGGGGTCTCGTCGGCGTCGGCGTCGGCTACACCATGGATTTCGGCGGCCTGATCTCGCTCAGCCAGCTCAACACCAAGGCTGCGAGCCAGACCGGCGTCGGGAGCATGATGGGACTGCTCAGTACCGTCTCGCGGTTCCTGGGGATGCTCGACGACGTGCTGCTCGTGGCCGGCCTCCTCGCCTTCGCCGTCTGTCTCGGCGCGCTGGGCCTGTACATCGAGAGTCGCACGCACGGGCTGTGGATCGCGGTCGCCGGCGACGACGATCTGTACGTCCCCGCGCCGAAGGGGGCCACGACGGAGTTGACCCGCCTGCAGCGACACCTGCGGACCGAACCGGAGCCCGGGGCCGAGACCGCGCCACGGGAGGACCCACTCGAACCCCACCCCGAGTAGCAACGCAAATACGGCGACGGCACCTAGGGCCGCGCCGAGATGGACCCCACTGCGGTTCGGGACCGCGCGGCCGATCTCCCTCGGGAGCCGGGCGTCTATCAGTTCCTGACCGACGACAGCGAGGGACGCAGTCCCTCTGGCAACCGGACGCAGTCCGGTGATAGCGTCGTCCTGTACGTCGGCAAAGCGGTCGACCTCCGCGACCGCGTCCGCTCCTACGCCGATCCGCGCGGCGAGCGCATCCGCCAGATGGTCGCCCGCGCGACGGACGTGGACGTGGCGGTCACCGACACCGAGACCCAGGCGCTCCTGCTGGAGGCGAACCTCATCAAGCGCCACCAGCCCCGCTACAACGTCCGCCTGAAAGACGACAAGTCCTATCCCCTGGTCCAGTTGACCGCCCACCCGTTCCCGCGCATCGAGATCACCCGTGACCCCGACGACGACGCCATCGTCTTCGGCCCGTTCACGGACAAGAGCCGCGTCGAGACCGTCGTCAAGGCGCTCCGGGAGACCTACGGGCTGCGGGGCTGCTCGGATCACAAGTACGCCACCCGCGACCGGCCCTGTCTGGACTACGACATCGGGCTGTGTACCGCGCCCTGCACCGACGAGATCGGCGAGGACGCGTATCGGGACGACGTCGAGAGCGTCCGGCGCTTCTTCGAGGGCGAGACCGGCATCCTCGCGGACCCGATCGGTCGCGAGATGGAGCGGGCCGCCCAGAACCGGGAGTACGAGCGGGCGGCGAACCTCCGTGACCGACTGGAAGCCGTCGAGGCGTTCCACGGCGAGGGCGGCGAGGCGGTCTCGTCAAGCGACGCCGGCGGCGAGCGCGCGGTGGACGTCCTCGGTGCGACCGTCGAGGGCGACGAAGCGACCGTGGCGCGACTCCACGCCGAGGACGGCCAGTTGGTCGACCGGGAGCGCCACACGCTCGCGGCACCGAAGGACGACGGCGTGGCGGGTGACGGCCACGTCGGGGCGGTGTTCGCCGCGTTCATTCCCCAGTACTACGCCGAGCGGGACCTTCCTGATGCGATCCTCCTCTCGGAGCGCCCCGACGACCGCGAACTGGACGCCTGGCTGGACGCCGAGGGCGTGGCCGTCCGCGTGCCCGGCGCCGGCCGCGAGGCGAAACTGGTGGACCTCGCGCTGAAGAACGCGCGCCGCGGCGTCGGCGCCCGACAGGACGAAGGCGGGGCGCTCGCACAGGCGCTCGGCCTCGACTCGGCCGTCGAGCGCATCGAAGGGTTCGACGTGAGCCACGCCCAGGGGCGAGCGGTCGTCGGAAGTAACGTCACGTTCGTCGACGGCAGTCCCGAAAAGAGCGACTACCGGCGGAAGAAACTCGACGAGACGAACGACGACTACGCGAACATGCGGACGCTGGTGCGCTGGCGCGGGAAGCGCGCGATCGACGGCCGCGACGAGCGACCGGACCCGGATCTGCTGTTGATCGACGGCGGCGAGGGGCAACTCGGCGCGGCCCAGGACGCCCTCGCCGAGACTGGCTGGGACGTGCCGGCCGTCGCCCTCGCGAAGGAGGAAGAGCTGATCGTCACCCCCACGGGAACGTACGACTGGCCCGACGACGCCCCACACCTGCACCTCTGCCAGCGCGTCCGCGACGAGGCCCACCGCTTTGCCGTCCAGTACCACCAGTCGATACGAGACGAGGTCTCGACGGCGTTAGACGAGGTGCCGGGCGTCGGACCGGAGACCCGCCGGCGTCTCCTCAGGCGGTTCGGCAGCGTCGAAAACGTCCGCAACGCGTCGGCGTCGGAGCTACAGGGCGTCGACGGGATCGGTGAAAAAACGGCCGCGACGATCGCATCGCGGCTGTAACCGGGGTCAGGAGAACCAAACGCGGAGGTGAAAAACCGGGACGGCACACCCCAATCCACCCGATACGGCTCCCACACCTGGAGGCGAGATGACGCGGCGAGGCCGACTTCACTCACCTCCGCAGTTCCCCATAGCACACCCGGGGTCATTGTAAATTTCCAGGTAACCGTCAGTCTCCGAGATGATAACGCGATAGGGCAGTCATAGAGTGTGACCTTAGGCGGCAGATAAGCTGGTAAAGAGTGACCGAATGAGGGCTGGCCCCCCGCCAGCCCCAGAATCAGAATTGAAACTCAGTGTGGACGCCGACGGGTCGGCCCGGTCACTCTCGCGTCTGCGTGAACTGGAACAGCCCGACCGCACCGACGAGCACTGACACGACGGGCAGCAGGAGTTCCACCACGACAACCGTCGAGACGGCACCGAGCGCTGTCGCGGCGGTGACGAGCAACCCGCTCAGCGACGCGAACAGGTAGCGGTGTAATTCTACCTCGTCGACCGATTCGTCGTCCGCGTCCGCCGCCTCGTCCTGCACCCTCGACGGCGTCTCGTCGAGATAGAGGTACGGTTCGAGGTGGTGAGCGTTCGCTCCGAGCTCGAGCGTCTTCCGGTCGGAGTCGAACTCGATGATCCCGGCCTCGTCCATCTTCGGCAGATGGCACTGGTAGAGACTCACGTACATCCGCTTGCGTTCCTGTGACGTGAGTTCGGTGATCGTCGTCTCGAACTCGGCCGCGGCGAGGTGTTCGGCCAGCGTACCGAGTTCGACCGCAGTGCGACCCTCTTCGAAGAAGAATCGAAGCACGTCTCGTCGGCGCTGGTTCCGTAGGATCTCGAAGACGTCGTCAGGTTCGAGCGTGACCGACCGCGCTGGCGACCCGTCGTCACCACCGACGCCGGCCGAGAACTCACCCTGTCCCCCACAGGAACCGACACTCGTTTCCCCTTTTATCATTGCACGAGAATGTTAACAGCAGGACAAAATAAAGCATTTGGCTAAACAATTATGTGTGTCACATCGTAGCACCCCTCAATCGGCGCGTCGAGTCCGCCACGCCCCGTCCGTAGACCGGTCTGACAGGCCGGTTGTTTATTCGCAAACCGCGCGGTAGAATTAAAACGGAGACGGCCGTACCGGGAGACATGAACAACGACCACCGGGACAGCCTCGCCTACAAGTTGGGGCAGGCGAGCGCTGGCGGTGGCCCCGGGCTGTCGCCCAACGGACTCGCCGCCGCCGTCGTCGGCCTCGCGGTGCTGCTGGCGGCCGTCGGCGCCGTGAACACGACCGGCCTCGTCGGACTGCTCGTCCTGGCGATCGCGATCGTCGTCGTCAACAGCACGGTCGTGATCGTCCAGGCCTACGAGCAACAGGCGCTGGTCGTCCTGGGGTCGTTCCGGAAGGTACTGGAACCCGGCATCAACGTCGTGCCGCCGCTGGTCTCGGAGACGTACAGCTACGACATGCGGACCCAGACGATGGACGTGCCCACGCAGGAAGCGATCACCCGGGACAACTCCCCGGTCACGGCCGACGCCGTCGTCTACATCAAGGTGATGGACACGAAGAAGGCGTTCCTGGAGGTCGAGGACTACGAACGCGCCGTCTCGAACCTCGCGCAGACGACGCTCCGCGCTGTGCTGGGCGACATGGAACTCGACGAGACGCTGTCGAAGCGGTCTGAGATCAACCGGCGCATCCGGCGGGAACTCGACGAACCCACGAACGAGTGGGGGATTCGCGTCGAAAGCGTCGAGGTCCGCGAGGTCAAACCCTCCCAGGACGTCGAGGACGCGATGGAACAGCAGACCGCCGCCGAGCGTCGCCGCCGCGCGATGATCCTCGAAGCCCAGGGCGAACGCCGGAGCGCCATCGAGAAGGCACAGGGCGACAAGCAGTCCGACATCATCCGCGCCCAGGGCGAAAAGCAGAGCCAGATCCTCGAAGCCCAGGGTGACGCCATCTCCACCGTGTTGCGCGCGAAATCCGCCGAGTCGATGGGCGAGCGCGCCGTCATCGAGAAGGGAATGGAGACGCTCACCGACATCGGCCAGGGCGAGTCCACGACGTTCGTCCTCCCCCAGGAACTGACCTCGCTGGTAGGTCGCTACGGCAAGCACCTCACCGGCAGCGACGTGCGAGGCGACGCCGAGGTGCTCGACAGCCTGGACTTCGACGAGGAGACCCGCGAGATGCTCGGCCTCGACGACATCGAGGAGATTCTCGGCGAGATCGACGCGGACCTCGAGGACGCCGGCTCGACGACGAACGGCACGACCGTGCAGGACCCCGACGCGGTCGTCGACGAGATAGACCAGAAGCAGCCCTGAGGCGGGGTCACCGCCCCAGACCGGAATTCTTGAGAGAACTGCCCGCGTAGTCGCCGCCATCGAATGCGCGAACTCGCACGGATCACAGTCTATCCGGTCAAGTCGCTGGACGGCTGCACGCTCGACAGCGCGACCATCGGCGCCCACGGCGCACTCGCGCTCGACCGCGAATACGCCATCTTCGACGCGGACGGTGCGTACGTCAACGGGAAAGCCACGGCGCGAATCCACCGGCTCGACGCCGCGTTCGACCCCGCGACCCACGACCTCACGGTCGGGGAGCGCGGGACCGACGAGCGCCACACCTACTGCCTCCGCGACGAGACCGAGCGCGCGGCGCTGAACGAGTGGCTCTCGGACTTTTTCGACGAACCGGTGACCGTCGAGCGCGACGCCGAGGGCGGCTACCCCGACGACACCGAGATTCACGGGCCGACGGTCATCAGCACCGGCACGGTGCGTGCGGTGGCGGACTGGTTCGACCTGCCGCCGGAGAACGTGCGGCGGCGATTCCGTGCGAACCTCGAACTCGACGCGACCGAGCCCTTCTGGGAGGACCGGTTGTTCGCGGACCACGGCGAGGTCGTCCCGTTCTCCATCGGCGACGTGACGCTCCTGGGAGTCAATCCCTGCCAGCGCTGCGTCGTTCCCTCCCGGGACCCCGACACCGGCGAGGAGTCCGAGGGCTTTCGCGAACGGTTCGTCAGGAAGCGTGAGGCGACGCTGCCGGCGTGGACGCCGTCGGATCGGTTCGACCATCCCTACCGACTCATGCTCAACACCGACGTTCCCGAGTCAGAATGGGGCGCGGAACTCGCCGTTGGGGAGTCAGTCACGGTCGGAGAACGGCGACCTGCCGATGCAACGTAACGGGACCGGTGGAAGGCAGGGACCAGTGACGACGGGCGGCAACGGAACGTCGTCAGTGGCAACCGATCGCTGGTGGGCAGATGCCGTGGCAGGGTTGGCATCGTGGGATCGGGCAGGGAGCGCCCACCAGCAGGGCAGGTGCGTGCGGAGGCCAACTGTCGGGCGGCCAGAGGGCACACGCAGGACAGGGCGAACGTCCTGGGACGGCCCCCGCAGTTCGACAGACGGGAGCCGGGATAGTAAGGGGACGCGGACAGTTTCAGGCCCAGAAAACGTGACCGTTTTTTTAAGGGTACGGTCGAAGAACATGCGCGATGCCCGTGGATGAGGATGCTGACGAGCTCTTCGCGCTGCTCGACGACGAGTACGCGCGGACCATCCTCATCGCGACGAGCGTGGAACCGTTGTCCGCCGACGCGCTCGCCGAGCGCTGTGACGCCTCCGAACCGACGATCTATCGGCGGATCGACCGCCTGGAGACGTTCGACCTGGTCGAGAGCGAACAACAACTCGATCCCGACGGCCACCACTACAAGACCTACGCCGCGCGGCTCGAACGCGTCACGATCGAACTCGAAGACGGCAATCTCTCCGTCGCGGTCGACCGGACCGAAGACGCAGCCGACCGCTTCACGCGGCTCTACGAGGAGTTGAGATGAGATGCTAGGCCCACTCGCGACCACCGGTGGCTCGTTCGCCGTCGTCGTCGCCGCCATGGTCGGCCGCGTCGTCACAGTCGCGCTGGCGCTCGCCATCGCTTACCGGGCCTGCGGTGGCTTCTGCATGAACCGCCGCACGCCACTGTCGTACCTGGCGCTCGGCATCGTCTTCCTCACAGTCGTCCCGACGCTGTTCGGGTTCGTGTTCCCGACGCTGACCGACGTGTCGCGGCTCCAGCAGAGCGTCGTCACCCACGCCAGCCAACTGCTCGGCCTGGGTATCATCCTGTACTCCATCTATGGCAATCCCTGACCGACAGACAGCGGCCGGTGCGTGCCCCCTCGCCAGCGGCGCGGCCGCGCGGCGGTGGTCGCCATGACCGCCGCCCCGCTGCTCGACGGCGTCAGCCCCGTCGACGCCGAGAGCGCCATCTTCGCCATCACGCTGGTGACGGCGACGGTCGGCGCGTTCGTCGCCTATCAGGCGTTCCGCGGCTACCTGCGCAACGCCAGCCAACCGATGTTGTATCTGGCCGTCGGCATCGCGCTGTTGACCGTCGTCCCGTTCCTCGTGACGCGCGGACTGCGACTGGCGGTCACGCTGACCGACGCGCAGTTCCTCTTGCTCGTGACCGCCTTCGACATCGCCGGCCTGAGTGCGATCCTCTACTCGCTCACGCGCGCGTGACTACTCGCTCCCTTCCGAGGGGTCCCACTCGGCGCCGACGCGGTCGTATCCCATCATGTTCGCCCCCTCGTGTTCGGTGAACACGACCTTCATGTTCGGCGTCGGAATCTCGAACTCCTCGGCGGCGAGGTCCATGAGCGCGAGGGCTAGCTCGCGTTTCGTCTCGGACGACCGGCCCCGACGGATCTCCGCGTCGAGAAAGAGGTAGTCCTCGTCGGGGACGCCCCGTCCGATCGACAGCTCGCCGGGCGAGCGCGGCCGCACGACGACGGCCGCGTGACTCGTCCCGGTCTGCATGATCTCACCGTACAGGTCCCGCACCGCGTCGGCGAACGTCCGTTTCTCGTCGGCCGACAACTCGACGGTCGTCTCGAACTGCAGGAGTGGCATACCCGGACAGGTCGCTGCCGAGGCAAAAAGGGTGTCCGAGTCAGCCCAGTTCAGACCGGTCGAACGAACGGTACCCGACCGCGAGCGAGAGGGCCGTCCAGCCGAGCATCACCAACAGCGTGAACCAGGGCTGGCCGTAGAGTTCGCCGGAGTCCTCGAACTGCGCGAACGTGTCGTACTGGTCCATCACGCCGGCGTAGACGGGTTCAGTCGCCCGAAGGTAGGCCGTCCCGGGCGACAGCACGGTCAGGTAGTCCCGCGTCGTCTCCGAGATTTCGGTGCCGAGGAGACTGCCGACGGCGTCGAGGACCGTCTGGAGGTTGACGAGCGGGAAGAAGCCGAACCAGAACACCACGAGCACGAAGTACGCGCCCAGGGCGCCGAACATGGCCCGCGCACGGCTCGTCGTGGCCGCCGAGATGGCCAGGAAGATGCTGACGAACGTCAGCGCGTACACGATCGTCACGGCCGCGAAGGTGGCGAACCGGACGGGACTGGGCGTGTTCGCGTACGTCGCCAGCGAGACGACGAAGCCAACGAACAGACCGGACAGCACGGCCGCGGCGGCGGTCCCGAAGCGAGAGACGAGCTTCCCCGCGAAGTACTCCAGGCGGCTGTTGGGCAGCCCCATGCTGAACTTGATGGTCCCGCTGATGCGGTCACCGGCGATAGAGAGGTACACGAGCGGTGCCAGAAACAGCGGGAACACGAACGAGACGAGGATCGAAACGTCCCACAGCACTCGGTAGGGGTCGTCGTAGATGCTGATCTCGGAGGCGAAGATGAGCCCGACGAGCGCGGTGAACACGCCGATGACGCCCAGGACGATGTACGACCGACGAGCGTTGGTGAAGTCGTCGCGAGCGACGGTGTAGGTCCCCATCAGTCGTCCCCTCCTGTAGCCGGGACGACTGCCGGCTCCGCGTCGGCAGTGGCCGCCTCCTGGCTGGTGTACTCCTCGAACAGCGCTTCTAGCGACGCGTCCTCGATAGCGACGTCGTTGACGGTCGTCGCGTCGTCGAGACGACGGAGTGCGGTCATCTTCGTCTCCGGCGCGTCGCAGGTGATCCGGACCACGTCGTCGGCGACGGACACCTCGCGGACGGCGTCGAGCGCTCGCAGCGGATCGAGGTCCGGCACGTCCGCCACCGTGGCTTCGACGACGGCGCCGGTACCCAGTTGCTCGCGGAGGTCGTCGATCGCGTCGACGGCGACCATCTCGCCGTCGGCCATGATGCCGACGCGGTCGCACACTTTCTGGACCTGGCCGAGCGCGTGGCTGGAGAAAAACACCGTCGCACCGCGGTCGGCCTCCTCGCGAACGATCGTCCGCAGCAGCTTGATTCCCTTCGGGTCGAGCCCGCTGGACGGCTCGTCGAGGAGCAGCAGGTCCGGCTCGCCGACGAGGGCGATGCCGAGCGCGAGGCGCTGGGCCATCCCCTTCGAGTAGCCGCCGGCGGCCCGGCGGGCGTCCTCGGGGTCGAGGCCGACGCGGTCGATGATCGCGTCCGGGTCGTCGTCGGCGCCCTTCGTCTCGATGGCGGACTGCACGTGTTCGCGGCCGGTGAGGTTCTCGTAGAGATCGAATCCCTCGGGGAGGAGTCCGAGCCGCGACCGGAGCGCGGTGGAGTTCTCGGTCACGTCGTGACCAAGGACTTCGGCGCTCCCGCTGGTCGGGTGGATGAACCCGAGCAGCATGTTGATCGTCGTGGACTTCCCGGCGCCGTTCGGGCCTAAAAATCCGAAAACTTCGCCGTCGTCGACCGTGAGGTCGAGGTCGTCGACGGCGAGCACGCCGTCTGACTGCGTTCGGCGACCGAGCGGGCTGAATCGCTTCCGTTCGCCGAACGTCTTCGTCAGGGCGGTCGTCTGGAGGGCAGGCATACAGCCGGCACGTCCACGGCAATCGCCCTTACTTCGACGGGACAGTTTCTCGGAACGAAAGCCGAGACCAAGATTTATGTCCGGGAGGGAATTCGGCGCGGGTTACAGGATGCCGCCACTGGCCATGATGAACAGCGCAGTGGCGATGACGGCGAACAGCACGCCGACGCCCTTTTTGAGGTACTCCGTGTCGAGCGCCGCGGAGACGTAGGGCGCGATCTGCCCGCCGGTGACCGTCGCTGGGACGGTCCAGACGACGATGTTCCAAGGCGTCGTGGCGAGGTCGATCGAATGTCCACCGACGAGGCCGCCGCCGAAGACGTGGACGAGCGAAGCCAGCACGGCCGTGGCGGCGACGACGATGTGGTTCGTGCCGATGGCGACGCGGACCGGGATCGACGTGCGCAGCATCGAGATGATGCCGAGTTCGCCGCTCCCGAAGCCGGCCAGGCCCTGGAAGATACCGCCGATGCTGTAGTTCGCGAACCGTTCGAGGTAGCCACCCCGGCCGTAGTTGTAGTCGGACCCCTCGCGGTCGACGCGGGTCACGACGCCTTCGGAGTCGGTCGCGACGCCCGCAGCGCCGGGTTTGCCGCGGTCGTTCGGGAGGTCCGGTCCGCCGTCCGCTTCGACGGCGGCGTCGTCGTCAGCATCGGCCCCGCCCGGTTCCTCGTGGCCGAGGTCTGCCCGAACCAGAAGGAACGACGCGGCGAGCAGCGCGAGCCCGAGCAACCCGTGGAAGATGGGTTCCGGAATAATAAACGAGAGGAGCGCTCCGCCGACGACGAACGGAATGGAGCCGCCGACGATCGTCAGCGCCAGGCGACGGTCGACCAGGCCGTACTGGATGAACGCGAGCGCCGAACTCGACAGGCCGAACGACTCGCTGATGAGGCTCACCTTCACGATGGTCGACGGGCCGAACGGCGTCGACAGGATCGTCTCCGGCGCCATGTACGGAACTAACACCGGGAAGATGAAGATCAAGAACGGGACGAACAGGGCCGACCCGCTGATGCCGACGGTGTTGACGATGGTCGCACCCAGCAGGAAGAAGGGGAACAACCACCAGTATCGCAGCCAGTAGCCGTCGCCGGCCTCGGCCGGGAGAGGCGCCGCGAAGAACACGGCCGCCACGAACGTGATCGGCGCGAGGAAGACGAACACGTGCTGATACTTCAGGAACGACTTCTGTACCCGCTGGGATGTGGATGCACTCATACGTGTTCAGTAGGCTGCGACTTGGTCCACTGGTCGGCCGACGGCTCTCGTCTCGGACCGGAGATCGGAGTGGACAGCCGGACAATCACGTCGGGAGACGGTGGTTCCCGTCGAAAAGGAGGTCCCTCGGTGGCGCTGCCCGCCACGGGCGGTCGACTTGAAACCCACCGGCGAACGGCCGGCGGGCGAAACTGGGCGTGACTGCATCTAGGAAATCCCCCCGAGCGACGGATCGAGGGTCGAACGGAGATGCACGTACTCTCTGGGGTGGCGGAACATGGTGGTGCCCCGGCCGTAGTGAAAGGACACGTAAAAATCCTATGAGGTTATCCACGTGTGAGACGCCGCCCCACGGCAGTTTCGGGCCGCAGCGACGACGCTCAGCCCGTCCGAGCCCGGAAAAGCAGTGTCCCAGCCAGCGCCGGAGCAGCGACAGAGACCACAGACCGACGCGTATCACCACTGGCCCCCATCCAGTCGCAACCGTCGCCACTGAGCGGGACGGGCACGCTGACAGGCCCAACGTGCACCAGTCAGTGCCCAATATTTATTACAAACGCCGTGGTATTAGTACACGTAATGAGCTTTAAAGAGGGACTCATCGAGGGAGGCGAGCAGTCCGCGTACGGAGACGATCGTGGTGACTCGACGGAGTCTCTCGCAATATCGGAGAGTCAGCGTGGACTCTTCGGCCGTCTGAAACGCCACGTTCGCGAGTGGTCGGGGCGCTACGTCCAGATGCGCATCGACGCGCGGACGGGTCGGAACGACTGACGGACTCCGTTCGAGGCACCATCCGTTTCTGCCACAAACGACCGAGCAGCCGCGCGTCCCCCGGTCGCTCAGAACTCGTCTGCCGGTTCGGGAACGACGCCGTCCTCGTCCTCGCCACCCTGGAGGTCGTACTCGTCGCGCACCTCGCGGATGCGGTCGCGGATGTCCGCCGCCAGCTCGAACTCCAGGTTGTCGGCGGCCTCCTGCATGCGATCTTCGAGGTCCGCGATGAGCTGTGCGGCCTCGTCGTCGTCGGCCGGGTCCATGCCGGCGACGCCACCGGTGTCGGTCTTGCTCCCCGGGAGGTTCGTCTCGCCGACCGGCTTGTCGATGGTCGTCGGCTCGTAGCCGTGTTTCTCGTTGAACTCCTGCTGGATCTCCCGGCGGCGCTGGGTCTCGTCGATGGCCGACGCCATCGCGTCGCTCACGTCGTCCGCGTAGAGGATCACCTCGCCGTTGACGTTCCGGGCCGCCCGCCCCATCGTCTGGATGAGCGTCGTCTCCGATCGGAGAAAGCCCTCCTGGTCGGCGTCGAGGATGGCGACGAGCGACACCTCGGGGATGTCCAGCCCCTCCCGGAGGAGGTTGATGCCCACTAGCACGTCGATGTCGCCCAGCCGGAGCGACCGCACCAGCTCGTGGCGTTCTAAGGTGTCTGTCTCGTCGTGCATGTAGGCGACATCGACGCCGGCCTCTTCGAGATACTCGGTGAGGTCTTCGGCCATGCGCTTCGTGAGCGTCGTCACGAGCGTGCGCTCGTCGCGGTCGATGCGCTCGTCGATCCGGTCCATCAGGTCGTCGACCTGGCCGGTCGCGTCGGCCACCTCGACCTTCGGGTCGACGAGGTGCGTGGGGCGAACGATCTGTTCGGCGATCTGCTCGCTGGTTTCCTGCTCGTAGTCGCCCGGCGTCGCCGAGACGTACAGCGTCTGGTCGGTCTTTTCCTCGAACTCCTCGAACGTGAGCGGGCGGTTGTCGAACGCCGTCGGCAGTCGAAACCCGTTCTCGACGAGGCTCTCCTTCCGGCTCTTGTCGCCGGCGAACTGCCCGCGAATCTGCGGAATGGTCTGGTGAGACTCGTCGATGACGGTGAGGAAGTCGTCGGGGAAGTAATCGAGCAGCGTGTAGGGCGCCTCGCCCGAGTCCCGATCGGAGAGGTGAACGGAGTAGTTCTCGATCCCCGAACAGTAGCCCGTCTCTTTCATCATCTCCAGGTCGAACGTGGTGCGCTCCTCGATGCGCTGGGCCGCGACTGCGTCGCCCTGGCGCTCGAAGTAGCGGATGCGGTCGTCCAGCAGCTCCTCGATCTCCTCGATGGCCCGCTGGAGCCGTTCCTCGGGGATCGAGTAGTGTTCTGCCGGGTGGATCAGGACCGCTGGCTCCTGGCTCTTGACCTCGCCCTCCAGGGGGTCCATCTTCACCAGTCGGTCGATCTCGTCGCCCCAGAACTCCACGCGGACGGCGTAGCGGCCGTACATCGGGTAGATTTCGAGGGTATCGCCGCGCACCCGGAACGTGCCCTGCGTGAAGTCCACGTCGTTGCGTTCGTAGTTCAGATCCACCAGCCGGCCCAGGAGTTCGTCGCGGTCGATCTCCTGGCCCTGCTCGATCTGCAGCGACATGTCGACGTAGTTGCGCGGGTCACCGAGGCCGTAGATCGCCGAAACGGAGGCGACGACGATGACGTCGTCCCGAGTCAGGAGCGAGCGGGTCGCGGAGTGGCGCAGGCGGTCGATCTCGTCGTTGATCGAGGCGTCCTTGTCGATGAACGTGTCCGTCTGTTCGACGTAGGCTTCGGGCTGGTAGTAGTCGTAGTAGGAGACGAAGTACTCGACGGCGTTGTCGGGGAACAGTTCGCGGAACTCCTCGTACAGCTGCGCCGCGAGCGTCTTGTTGTGGGCGATGACGAGCGTCGGTTGCTGGATCTCTTCGACGACCCAGGAGACGGTGTTCGTCTTCCCGGACCCCGTGACGCCCAGGAGCGTCTGGGTATCCATGCCCTGCTGGAAGCCCTCGGCCAGTTGCTCGATGGCCTCGGGCTGGTCGCCCGCCGGGTCGAAGGGCGCGTCGACGCGGAAGTCCCGGTCCACGTCGGGACGGTCCGGACTGAGGGGGCTGCCGGAAGTGTCGCTCATTGCGAGTAGCCTAGACCTGGAGGGACTTCAGGCGCTCGTTTGACACAGCGCGACAGGGAAGCGGAGCCCTAACTGGCTCGCCGTCGAACCGTGTCCCATGCAGGTGTTCTGCACCGACGGCACCGTGTTCGCGTGTCGGAGCTACGACCTCACCGAGTACGGCGTCAAGCTCTACGGGCAGCACCCGGATGCAGACGAACGGTACCGCGACGACCCAGAACAGATCGGGTTCGTTCCCCACGACAGACTGGGGTACATCCTCCCGGACGGCGTCAGGCCGGCGTCACAGTCCGTCGTCGGTGCACAGCCAGTGATGGGGAGCGGGTATCCGCCAGGGCCTGCCGGAGGGGTTCGCTGAGACAGAAGTCGGTCCGACGCGCTCCGACCGCTAGGCCGTCGACGACCGTCGGTCGAGGAGCCGCCGCGTGGACAGTCCGGTGACCAGCGACCAGCCGACGTACCACAGCGTCCAGGCCTGCACCGGCCCGAATACGCGAGCGGTCCAGACCACGCGACCGAGCATGGGGAACACGGTCGCCGTCGGCGCGATGGCCTGGGCGGGCGCGACGACCAGCCACGACACCCACAGGAACGCTGGCACGACGACGAGCATCGTCCAGGCCATCGGTCGGAGCATGGCGGGCAGCAGCCCGAGCTGGTCACCCAGGAGGTTGCGCTGTTGCTGTTGCAACCGGTGGACTGCCTCGTCGTCGCCGCGTTCGCGGGCCGCTTCGAGCCGCTCGCCGACCCGCTGCAGTCGGTCCTGGTGGCGTTGCATGCGATCTCGGTCCCCCAGGCGGCGCTGGATGACCGTCGAGACGACTGCCGTCGCGATCGCCAGCAGCCCGACGACCGCCGGGAACGGGAGGACGGCCTGGAGCGGCCCGAGAACGAGGTCGACGCTACTGGCGACGGCGTCGCGGATAGCCGACACCTGATAGCCAGCCATCAGGGTCAGGGCACAGACGCCGGCGGCCTTGTCTGCGAGCGACCACGCGCTGTCGGCGTCCGCGTCGTGCTCGTCGAGTGCCGCACGAACGGCCAGCGGGTCGTCGACGACGAAGGCGTCGCCAGCGGCGACGAGGAGGCCAGTCCGGAGGAGTCTGGCCCACTCGTCGCTCGTGAGTGCGTCGCTGACGTCGGCCCAGGTCACGGTGCCGTCTCCCTGTTCTGCACGTTCGAGGACCGTCGCCAGTGCGTCGGCCAGCGTCGGGTCGTCGTCGAGGAGGACGTCGGGCGGCTTCGAGCCCATGGGCTACTGTTGACAACGCAGCAGCATAAGTCTCAGCCGCCGTCGAGTCGGTGGAGCCACAGCGCGGCGAGCAGCGCCACCACGCCAGCGCCCGCCACCAGTCCGAACGCGACCCGGTAGCCCAGCACCGAGTAGGCCTGCGTGCCGCCGATCGTCTCGCCGGTCCCGTACGTGTCCAGCACGACCCCCATCAGCGTCGGGAGCAGCGCCGCCCCCGTGAAGGCAATCGTGTTCACAGTGCCGGTCGAGACGCCGCTGGCACCGCTGACGTGGCGTTCCTTGATGACGGTGTAGCCCAGGGCGTACGCCCCGGCGAGGAACCCCGAGGCGAAAAACACCAGGCCGACCACGGGGAGCGGCGGCTTGCCGAGCACGGCTAACAGCGCGTAGCCGCTGGCGAACAGCCCCTCGCCGACGACCATCAGGCTCGTCCGGCGCTCCAGGCGGTCCGAGAGCCAGCCCACGAGCGGCGGACCGACGAGCAGGCCGAGACTCCCCAGCAGCGTGTACGTCGAGGCGTCCGTGACCGACAGCCCGTAGGTCTGGACGAGGTAGGGCACGCCCCACAGGCCGAAGACGGTGATGTTCACGCCCGTCCCGGCGAAGAGGACGATCCCGACGAGCCACGTCTCGGGTTCGCGGAGGACGCCCCTGACGTTCCCGAGGACCGACCGGAGCGAGGGGGTCCGGGCCATCGGCACGCCGTCGATCTCCGGCAGGCCGGCGTCGGCCGGCGAGTCACGCGCCAGCAGGTACGCCAGCGCCGCGAGCACGAACCCCAGGCCGCCGAGCCCGAGCATCGTCGTCCGCCAGTCGGTGGCGGTGACGACCATCGCCAGGGGTGTCGTCGCGAGGATGCCACCGAAACCAGCGGTTGCGATAGTCAAACCACTCATTCGCGCGAACTCGCCGGGTCGGAACCAGTTGGCACAGAACCGCAGGATAGCGATAAAGAGGAGGCTACCGCCGAACCCGATGAGCGCCCGCGCCAGGAAGGCGACGACGTAGCTGTCGGCGGTACCGAACACCAGGACACCGACGCTCATCACGACGGTGCCGGCCGCGACCACGCGGCGACTGCCCAGGCGGTCGGCGACGACGCCGGCCGGGAGTTGCATCGCGGCGTAGATGTAGAAAAACGAGGCGTGCAGCGTCCCCAGCGCGGCGCCGGTCGTCCCGAAGGCGGCCGTCAACTGCTCGGCGAGGACGGCCGTCGAGAGCCGGTGGACGCTCACCAGGGCGTAGGCCGCCGCCAGCGCCGTCCAGGCGATCCAGCGTCGCTTCGTGGGGTCCGACCAACTGCGCACGTGTTCCCGTCCGACCTTACAACTGTTAAGTGTTAGTTCTCATACCCAATGTCCCGTTTGCGAAAACACCCGTCAGCTACTAACAGCATGCTATCGATAACGCCCTCGTAACTAACGAGACGAGCAGTGTTGCCCACCGACCGCATGCAACACAATGGCGACGACAACGACGACACAGAGACACCCACGCGACGGGCCGTCCTCCGACGAGGCGCCCTGACGTCGGCAGCACTCGCAACTGGCGTCGGCGCAACGTCGGCGCCGGCCACAGCCCACCACCGCTGCACCATCACCGTCAACGACGACGGAAGCGCGGATTACTCGACGATTCAGGCCGCCATCGATGCCGCCGCGGAGGGCGACACGATCTGTGTCGAACCGGGGTCCTACAGAGGGACGGTGACGGTAGACAAGGAGGATCTCACTCTTCTGTCGACCAAACGATGTGGAGCGAGCATCATCAACGGCGACAGCGAGACCGGCGCAGCGGTGAGCATCGCGGCTCCCGGCGTCACTGTCAAAGGGTTCAAAGTATCGTTCCCCGACGGCCTGCTCGGCATCGCGGTCCAATCGGGCGTCGACGACGTGACCATTCGGAAGAACGTCGTCACGGACGTCGGCCCAGTCGGTCGGCTCGGCGCAACCGGGATCATCGGCAGTGGCCCACACGACAACCTGACCATCGCGAAGAACGTCGTCGAAGACGTCACGAACGAGATCGACGAAGACTCCAACTTTCCGACCGTCAACGGCATCTTCGTCGACGATCAGGGCAGCGGCTCGCTGACGAACTCGACCATCAAGCGCAACCTGGTGCGGGACCTCAACAGCGACGTCGCGTCGATTGGAATCATCCTCGGAATCGACGCCGAGAACGTCAGCATCAGGGGCAACAAGGTCCACGACCTCGTGGCCGACCCGGCAGTCGACGGCGACGACACCGACGACGCGGTCGACCAACCAAATACGTTCGCACAGGGCCTGAACGTGGACGGCGGGACGACGAACGTCACGATCACGAAGAACGTCGTCAAAGACGTGCGGGCGACGTTCTTCGTCGGCACCGGCCTGAAGATCGACGGAGAAGCCGACGGTCTCACCGTCAGATTCAACGATCTCCTCCCGATCGTCGGCCTCGAAAACGCCGACGACGACACGGTCACCGCGACCTGCAACTTCTGGGGCAGCCCCAAAGGGCCGCGGGTGGTCGACACCAACCGGGAAGCAGACGACGCGCCGAACGCCCGGAAACGGAGCGCCGTCGTCGGCCCCGTCGAATTCGAGCCGTGGTTGGTCCGTTCGATCCGCTCCTGCAAGAACCTCGAAAAGAGCTGCGTCGGTGGCCGCGGCCGGCGATGCGGGCACCAGTAAGCACGGAAACGGGGGGCAGTTCAGCAGACCGGCTTGGGGTTGACGCCCAGGGCTTCGAGCGTCTCGAAGTACTCCTCGTAGGCGGCGTCGATGGCCGTCACGGCGGCCCCCTGGGCCAGGTCCCAGTCGTCGTCGCCGTCACAGACCGCTGGCAGCGTCTCGGCGCCGAGGTCGATGGCGTCCTCGACGCCACCGCGGACCTCGCGGAAGGTACTGGCAGTCTGGGGCGACGCCTGGCCGACGAAGAAGCCGACGGCCTGGCCGATCTTGTTCTCGACGACCAGCGCCCAGCCGACGGCGCCGCCGACGCGCTCGGGCGTCGTCTCAAGACCCTGCAGCGCCTCGACGACGGCGGGCGCCTCGCCAGCGTCGTGGTCGCCGTGTTCGCTGGCAACGGTCTCGTACTGCTCCCCTGTGGTGTCAGCCAGGTCGGCGAACAGGTCGGCAGCGGAGCCGGATGCCTCGTCGGCCCACGTCTCGAACGTTGCTGTGGCGTGGTGGAGGTTGTCGGCGACGGCCGTGAGAACCGGCCCCTCGTCCATCTCGCCCTCGGTGTCGGCGTACAGTGACTTCGAAGAGCCGAGCCGCGACAGTTCCGTCTTGGTCTCGGCGCGTACGGCGTCCGTAAATTCCTCGACGTCCATAGCCGTCGGTTCGCCGGGAAGCCGCTTGTAAGCATCGACAGTGGCAGAGATAGAGCTCGCTATCCGTCGGAGCGAGGCCTCTACAGCCCCAAAACGAAGAGTGTGCTCGCCATGGCAACGCGGATCGGAATCCGTGGTTCAGCCAGCGGGCACTGCTCGGTCAGTTTCCTTTTTCTATGGGCGCGCCGACCAGATTGCCCCACTCGGTCCAGGAGCCGTCGTAGTTGACGGCGTCCTCGTAGCCGAGCAGTTCGTGAAGTGCGAACCACGCGACGGACGAGCGCTCGCCGATGCGGCAGTACGCGACGGTCGTGCTGTCGCCAGTGATCCCCTCGTCGGCGTACAGCGCTTCGATCTCGTCGGCGTCCTTGAACGTGCCGTCGGCGTTCGTCACGGCCGCCCACGAGATGTTGCGGGCGCCGGGGATGTGGCCGCCGCGCTGTGCGGTCTCCTGGAGTCCCGGGGGCGCGAGGATCTCGCCGGAGTACTCCTCGGGCGAACGAACGTCCACGAGCGGAACGCCGCGCTCGATCGCGTTCTCGACGTCCTCGCGGTAGGCGCGAATGGACTCGCGCGGACCGGACGCCTCGTACTCGACTTCGGAGAACTCCGGTACCTCCTCGGTGGTCGGATAGTCGTTGTCGTCCCAGTACTCGCGGCCGCCGTCCATCAGACGGACGTCGTCGTGGCCGTAGTACTTGAACTGCCAGTAGGTGTAGGCGGCAAACCAGTTGGAGTTGTCACCGTACAGAATGACGGTGGAGTCCTCGCTGATGCCGTGGGACCCGAGGAGGTCCTCGAAGTCCTCCTTGTCGAGGATGTCGCGGGTCGTCTGGTCCTGGAGCTGGGTCTCCCAGTTCCAGCCGATGGCGCCCGGCGCGTGGCCCTCGTCGTACAGTTCCGTGTCGACGTCGACCTCGACCAGTCGCAGATCCGAATCGTCGCTCTCGAACTCCGCTAAACGCTCTTCGACCCAGTCAGGGGAGACGAGAACGTCCTTGGCGTAATCGCTCATAATCCGTCTGACCCTATCCAGACCAGCCATATAACGCTCTGCGAGCCGGCACGTTCCGCCACTCATCCCCCGTACCGGCATAGCTTGCCGGTGTTTTGCTACCGGTTCGTACACAGGAAGAACCGGCCCCCGGGAACGGGCGACTGCACGCTGCCCGGCCGCGGGCGTCACACCGGTGGACCGACCTATCGAGCAAGTTGCGGAGAGTGTTGCCCTTATCTCAGAGAATCCGGAACTGAAAGCTTGAAACGGCGGCCATCGTAGGGCAAGGTATGAGCGAGGTAGTAGTTCCGGCGGGGTGGCTGGCCGACCGTCTCGAAGACGTCGCCATCGTGGACGTCCGGGACGCCTGGGAGTTCGACGGCATCGGCCACGTGCCGGGTGCGGTGAACGTCCCCTTCGAGTCGTTCCGCGCCAGCGGCCACGAGGCCGAGGGCGAAGGCGGCCAGGACGGCGAGGAAGGAATGCTCCCGGGCAGCGATCGGTTCGCGGCGTTGCTCGGTGAGGCAGGGATCGAACGCGAGGACGAGATCGTCGCCTACGACGACACCCACGGCGTGTTCGCCGCCCGCTTTCTCGTGACCGCCCAGCTGTACGGCCACGACCCGGCGAAGCTCCACCTGCTCGACGGCGACTTCTCGTCGTGGCAACTCGACCACGAGACGACGAGCGACCCCACCGACGTCGAGCCGACGAGTTACCAGGCGACGCCGCTGGCCGAGGGCGAGACGCCGCTGGTCGACGCCGACGCCGTCGCCGCTGCCATCGACTCCGAGGCCGTCATCGTCGACACGCGCGAGGAGTGGGAGTTCGAGGAGGGACACATCCCCGGTGCAGTCCGGCTGGACTGGCAGGAACTCGTCGACGACGAGACGCGCGGGCTCAAAACCCGCGAGGAGATCGAGCGCATCCTCGACGACCGGGGGATCACCCGCGACCGGCGGATCGTCCTCTACTGTAACACAGCCCGGCGCATCAGTCACACCTACACCGTCCTCCGTCACCTCGGCTACGGGGACGTAGCCTTCTACGAAGGGAGCCTCACCGAGTGGGAAGCCGAGGGGCGGCCGCTGGAGACAGGGAGCTAGGGTCGTTCACCGGGGTTCTCCGGGTCGATCGGTCGTTTTCTCAGTTGCCGGAGGCACCGTGCAGATCGGGACCAAAGGAAGTCCCTCGGAAGTACACAGTTTAAGATTCTGGCAAAACTGGCGTCCGGTATGGACGACGACGCCCTCCTCCGTCAAACAATTCGCCGGTGTACTGCCGTCCTCGTCGCCACCATTGGAATCACCGGATGGACACTCATGGGAGAACGTCAAGCCGGCCCCCCGCTTCTACTGGCTTTCGGTGCAATAGTGTATCTCGCGGCGCAGTACATGGATTTAACACCAACACAAGCGGGAACTGACAAGGACTCGTCCAAGTCTGCCCCCGCCGAAAACTCTGGAAACAACCCATAGTCTACTGCTTCGCTCAGTTGTGACTTGACTTACAGAAGTGACGGTGCAATAATGAGCACGCAAGCATCCGCGCCGCTTTGCGGCGCGGTTCACTCGGCGCGAGCGGTGCGAGGCACGAACGGAGTGAGTGCCTCGCACGGCGAACGGCGTAGCCGTGAGCCAGGGAGCGCCGAGCAGTTTTTAGTCCAGGTTTTTACGAGACGGGTTCCCGCAGGCCGCTTTGCGGCCGAGGAAACCCGTCGCAGTAAAAAAAGTGGTTAGTCAGCCTCGGTCGGTTCGACGCCCATCTCCTCGGAGAGCAGTTGGCCGGCTTCGAGCAGCAGCGCGACCACGAGCGGGCCGGCGATGAAGCCGACGATCCCGACGGTGAGGACGCCGCCGGTGAACCCGACGAAGTAGAGGCTGCCCGGCATCCCGGCCGTAAAGGAGGCCAGACGCGTTCGGATGATCGCGTCCGGGAGAAAGCCCACGAGGACGAGGCCGAACGTGGTCACCAGGATCGCCGCGCCGGTGTTCCCGATGACGAGCTGGTACCCCGCGAGTGCGAGCACGACGACGCTGGGGCCGACGACGGGAATGAACTGCAGGATACCGGCCATGACCGACAGCATCAGCGCCGAGTCGTACCCGAGCATCGCGAAGACGACGTACGCGATGAGGAAGGTGGCGAACGCCGTCGCCGCCTGGAGGACGTAGATAGCGTACAGCGTCGCGCGCACTCGCTCGTGGAACGCGACGACCACGTCGTGATAGCCGATCGGAAAGAAGGCGAACGCCGCCGCCCGGATGTCGTGCGGGCGGAGCAAGAGCGCGTAGACGAGCAACACGAACAGGGCCGCCTTCAGACCGATGACCGGCGCCGCGCCTGCGAAGTCGACGGCGATCCCGGTCAGACTGCGCTGGATGAACCCGAGGGCGACGCTCACGTCGATCGTGTACTCGAACCCGTAGGCCGAGATCGGCACCTCAGCGGGCAGTTCACGGACGAACGCGAGAAACTCCTGGCGGCGGCCGTACAGGGCGCTGACTATCGGAACGACGGCACCCAGGACGGCGAGAAACCCCACCAGCGTCGCGACGGCCGCCCCGACGCGGCGACCCCGGCCCCGGGCGACGACCCACTGCCGAACCGGATACAGGACGTACGCGACCGTGATGGCGAAGAAAACCGTCGCGAGAACGCGTGCGAGGACGGCCATCGTCACCAGCGCTGTCGCGACGAGCAGCGCCAACAGGACGCGGCGACGACGACGGCTGTTCGAATGCACGCGCCGTCCTACTCACCCGTCGGGCAAAACATTTGGTGACAGATACGTCAACAGTTCTGATCTCTCAGGCACCTGGGAAACAGTCGGCCCTTTGCTAACAGTCTGCAAACGAAATCGAGGGGTCGGACGCGCGATCACGCAGAGACCCCAACGGTAAGGAGCGTCCCGTAGACCCGGTAACGCTCCACCATGTCCTCGCGAGTATCCCAGTCTTCAGTTGGAAAGTCTTCGGCCGGCGGAATCTCGGTTTCGCGGTCGGGAACGTTGTCCTGGGCGGCGACGTGAAAGCCAGCCGACCTGAACGCCTCGCGGTACTCGGCGGCCGACCAGCGGGTCATCTCGACGCCGACCGCGTCCGGCCAGTGGTGGGAGTGGACGTTCTCCTCGAAGAAGTTCACCGCGCAGTAGAAGGTGCCGCCCGGCCGGAGCACGCGGTGGAGTTCCGCCAGCGCGGCGTGGGGGTCGGCGGCGTAGTAGAACGCTTCCATCGAGAAGCAGTGGTCGATGCTGTCCTCGGCGAAGGGGAGGTGCTCGAAGTCGCCGTTGACGTAGCCCACCTGCGGGTCGTCCGTGTAGGATCGCGCGTTACGGACCATCTCCGGGGCCGCGTCGAGGCCGTACACCCGGCCGGCGTCCTTGGTCTCGCGGAGGGCACGACCGGCGTACCCGCTCCCACAGCCCAGGTCGAGAATGGTGTCGCCGGCCTCTCGCGGCTCCTCGTCGTCACCGCTCGAGTGTTCCGAGGCGCTCCGCGCCTCGCCCTCCACCGGCATTCGTGCGAGGGCGTGTTTCGCGGTGTGCCAGTGGCGTTCCTCCATGCCCTTGTCGCGCCCCTCGTTGGCCCACCGGTCGAACTCCTCGCTGACGCTCATGTCCGCTGGAAGCGGCGGGGCGGACATAACCGGTTCGGTGTGCAGCGCTGCGCCGCTGGCGTCCGGACCCGGGACGTTTTATCGCTGGGGCGGACTCTCACGAGTATGGGACGCGCGCCACGGTACAAACTCGCGGACACGGCCCAGCAGTTCGTCGGCGGATTCCTGCTCGCCGGGCCGTTCGTCGTCACCCAGGAGGTGTGGGACCTGGCGCGCAACATGACGTACCTGCACGCGCTGCTCACCGTCGGGATGGTCGCCGCCATCGGGTACGGCGCACTGTACAAAGCCGACGACGACCGCGACCCCGATCGGGAAGTGGACGTCGGGGGCGTCCCGCTGCGCTTCGTCTCGCTGCTGGCCGTCGCGTACGGATCGGTTGCGATCCTCGCGCTCGCTTTCACCGCGCCCGGGACCTTCCTCTCCGATCTCGGTGGCGTCGACCGCCTGGAAGTGACCGTCCGTGCGGTCAGCGTCGGCGCGATCTTCAGCGTCGTCGGGGCCGCGACGGCCGACACCGTGTTCTGATGGCGAGTTGTGGAAACCCGCAAAGTTAACGCCCGGCCCCATGTTTGTGGACCACATGGAATACCAGCTCGCTATCGAGAACACGCCGGATACTATCGAGGGTGGGACCGGGATTCTCCTGTTGCATCCGAGCACCGGCGAGACGGACCGCATCGACACTGATTTTCTCGCGACCGACACCGATCACATGCTGATCATCTCGACTCGCACCACCGCCCGCGAGGTCGAGCAGAAGTTGGAGTACTACGAGGTCGACGAGGACTGCGCCGTCATCCTCGACACGCTCTCCATCGAGCGCGGCTACACGCGCCGCCCGTCGGACAAAGTCCGCTACGTCTCCTCACCGGACGACATGGACGGCATCGTCGAGCAGGCCCGGGAGTTCCTCGACTCCCACGACGGGAAGCTCCGCGTCAGCCTAGACTCCATCACCGAGTTGGTGTACTACGCCGACGAAGAGCCCGCTCGCGGCGCCGTCGAAGACCTGCTGGAGTTGCTCGTCGAACACGACGCCGTTGGCCTGTTCCACCTCGCCGAAGAGGTCCACGACGACGACGTGGTCGCCGGGTACCGCGACCTGTTCGATGGCGTCATCGAACTCTCCGAAGACGGGACCGTCAAAAGCGAATTCTAGCCGTCCCAGTTTTCGAGCCGTCGAGACGCGTCCCGCCTTTCGTCGTCCGTCCTCGAGTCCGGCTCCGAGAGCGCAGTCGCGAGTCCCTCGAGCAACGCCAGAACCGCCTCGTGGTGTTCGGCTTTCCGCCGGTGGACCGCAGACGGATCGAGACGGCTGTCGTCGTACCCGGCGAAGGCCCCGGACGCAAGCTCCGTTCGTTCGCCTACCCGTTCCCGCAAGAGCAGGCACAGTGCGTGCAAGTGAATGAGTTCCTGTTTCCGCATGGTGCAGTAGTGAAATCTGATGTCGCTCGCTCGTCGTCGAGGAGTCGCACGGCTAGTCCGAGGACGTGGACACGGTTGAGGGTTCGGCCTGCTGAAACGCTAATAGTTCCGTTCTGGCAAGGATAAGTCCGCCTTACCGGCCGGTCGCCGGATCGGTCGCGGGGCTACTCGCCGAGTTTCTCGAACGTCTTTCGCGCCCACTCGACCGCGTAGGTCGGCCCGTGGTCGAGGTACGCGGTCGTATCGAGCGCCGCGAACGGCGACGGCACCTCTCCCTGGTGTTTGATCGCACTACAGGCCAGTTCCGCCGCCGCCGGGAACGCGGTCTCGCCGCGGGCGAGTTCCTTCGAGAGACCGTCGAGGCGCGGTTTCAACCGTTCGCCAGCGTCGACCCACGCGTCGAAGAGCACGGGGGAGTCGTCTTCCCAGTCCGCGAACACCTCCCGGGTCTGGAGCCCGACGTACCCGGTGTAGAGCGCGGCTGCGAGCTGGTAGGTCTCGGAGGGGGCCAGCGGCACCGCCGCCGACAGCGCTGCGTACTGGTCCTCGAAGAAGCCGAGGAACTGTTCGGGCACGTCCAGCCCGACCTCGACGAGCGCCTCGGCGAGGAGAAAGGCGACGAACGAATCGGGCGACCCGGCCAGCCGCGGCTTGACGAACACCGTAGGCGGGTCGGTCTGGCGCGTCCAGGCGACGCCGCCGTCACCCGGCATCCCGACGGTGAACTCGTCGCTCGCGTAGCGCTGGAGCAACTCGGGCGCACTCTCGGGAACCCACTCGGCGGGATAGCTGTGTGGGTCCAGTCGGTCGGTGAGCAGTGCGAGTTCCTCGGCGACGGCGGGATCGAGGGTCTCGAAGTCCCGCTCGCAGTCGAGGACGAGCGCGTCGGGTGCGTGTCGCTCACGGACCGCCGCCAGTTCGTCTGCGGCCGGCCCAGTGTCGAGGGTGCGCTCGCTGAACATCTACGCCAGCGCGGCGTTGGCGATCAGTACGACGGCCAGCAGCCCGAAGACGGCGAGCGACGCGAGCACGAACTTGGTTGCCTGACTCATACTCGGTCCTTCCGCCAGCAGCGATTTAAAGCCTTCAGTTCGCCGCCAGCGCGCCACGCCGGGTCAATCGTCGTCGGCGCCCGCGCCAACGCTGGCCGCACGCGCGACGCCCTGCCAGTTACCGCTCCGGAACCGCGCGGTGTTGACCGCCGCCTTCACGTAGAAATCCCCCACGAGCGCGAGAAAGACCGCGACGAGCCCGAGCCCCATGCCCGGCGTGACGGTGACGCCGGCGACCGTGAGCGAAAAGGCCGTCGGCAACGCCAGCACGGCGACGGGCAACCGAACCAGATACGACCCCACGAACGTGCCGTAGAGCGGCCAGCGCGTGTCGCCCGCGCCCCGGAGGCTCCCCCGCATCGTCCGCGAGATGGAGAACCCGGCCACGATCAGCCCGAACACGCGGATGAACTGGACGGCGAGGTCGGGGTGAACCGTCCCGAACGCCGTCGCGATAGGACGGGCCGCCAGAGCGATGGCCGCGCCGACGAGCAGTTGCGTCGCCAGCGCGATGCGCATCGTCTCCCAGCCGTAGGCCGTCGCGTCGTCGAGGTCGCCCGCGCCGATCGACTGGCCGACGAGCGTGCTCGCGGCCGTCGAGTATCCCCACGCCGGCATCAGCGCCAGCAGCATGACCCGGCGCCCGATCGCGTAGGCCGCGACCACCGGCGTCCCCAGAACCCCGAGAACGAACAGGAACGGAAACCGCCCGAACGCCTGGAGCAGCCGCATCCCGCCCAGGGGCAGTCCCACGCGAACGATCTCCCGGCAGAGATCGAGGTCGACCTGCGGTCCCCCCACCGGGAACTGCACGGCGTACCGGCCGGAGACCAGCAGGCCGAAGAAGACGACGGCCGCCAGCGCGTTCGCCACGGCCGTCCCCCAGGCCGCCCCCGCCACGCCCAGCGTCGGGAACGGTCCCAGGCCGAAGATGAGGACGGCGTTCAACACGACGTTGGTGGGCAGCGTCAGCAGGCGCACGTACATCGGCGTCCGGGTGTCCGCGCTCCCGGCCAGCGCACGGGCGGCGATCATGCTCCAGAACCGGAAGGCCAGCGACAGCATGACGATCTGCAGGTACACCGCCCCGAGTTCGATCGTCCGCGGATCGTCGGTCAGCACGTCGATCAGCGGCTCGGCGTACAGCCAGGAGAGCAGCGTGAGCGGCAGGGACAGCAGTAGCGAGAGCCACAGCGACTGCTTGACCGCCAGGTCCGCTCGGCCGGGGTCGTCTGCTCCCTTGAGTCGGGAGACGACGCTGATAGTCCCAGACGAGAGCGCCAGCGAGAGGCCGTAGCCGATGAAGTAGTACTGAAAGCCCAGTTCGAGCGCGGCGATAGCGGCGTCGCCGATGGCGATCCCGACCATCAGGAAGTCGGCCATCCGGAGCAGAATGCGCAGGCCGCCGGTGACCATCACCGGGAGCGCCAGGTCGAACGCTTCGGTGCCCTTCTCGCGGTCGACGAGTCCGAGACGGGCCAGTGCGGCGGGAAACGACAGGAGGGCGTCGCGAACGGCGGCACGAGTGCCCATCTACCGGCAGTACGGAGGCGAGTTCCCTGTCACTTTCGACACGAACTCAGAGCGGCACAAGCGTCTGATGCCCCAACGGTTGTTCCAGAGACACGAGAAGTATGTGGTGGCGCCGACGGGACTAGTTCCAAGAGCTGACAGCAATCGGCATGGTCGCCGGATACACCGGGTGACTCGAACGGTTACTCACCGGCGTTCGAGAGGGTCGATTCGACGGCCGCGGCGAGCGTCGCCAGTCTCGCGTCGATCCAGGGTTCGAACCACAGCCCGACGGCGACGAGCGGAAACCCGACGAGCAACGGCAACGCGTCCACGTCTACCGAGCAAGCCCCACCGGGGTGGAAGCTGAGCACCGGGATCGGTTCGGGCAGGTACGTCGCCGAGTAGGCGTAGCCGAGCGACACCGAGAACTGCGGGTCGACGAGGGGTCCCCTGGTGGTGAGCGCACAGCCGACGGCGATCGTCGTCTGGCCGACGGCGAGAATAATCAGTCCTGCACCCACGAGCGCCAGTCCCAGCGTCGGGGCTGACCACCAGTTCCTCGCTGCTTGTGCGTACCGGTTCGCACGCCAGTAACACCACACGGCCACGAGCGCCGGGACGACGATCAGCAGGACACCCAGGAGAGCGGTCGGGATCGGCGAGGTCCCCGTCACGCGTCGTTGCTCGGCGAGCACCCACAGCGTCGTGATTCCGGCGTACTGGACCGCCAGGAGCACCGCGAGGACGGCACCAACCCCGGTCACTCTGAGCAGCACGTGTGGCCGAGTGACGTCGAGGGAGCCCATGGTAACCCAATATCATATTCCCGCTGACAAAAATCTCCCGGGGAGCACGAGTCGCCGGGGCTGACGGCCAGCGTCTCAGACGGATTGTTGGCGGTCGTCACGAGACACAGTTACAACAAGCCGTGTCAGGGGATCAACTGCTCGCCGTCGTCGTCGTACACCGTGATCGCTTCGACGGGACAGGCACGGGCGGCGAACTTCGCGTCGAGTTCGGCGTCGTCGGGCACTTCGCGGACGAACAGATCCTCGTCGGTTTCCTCGCTGTCGGCCAGCACTGCCTTGCCGGCGTCCTCGTCGCGTTCGAACGCGTCCCACTCGGCGACGCACTGGAACATGCCGATACAGGTGTCCTTGTCGTACTCGATTCGCATGGCCGATGGTTTGCGGGACGGAGCCAAAGACCTGACGACGAACGCCGCTCAGGAGAGTTCGGAGAAGTCGGGTGCCGCCTGGGCTTCCTCGGTGATCTCGTCGATGTCGATCTCGTGGATGAGGTCGACGAGCGCGTCCAGTTCGGGGAAGGTGTAACAGGTGAGATCGAGGTCGACGTTCGGGGCAGTGATGTGCGAGTCGATGACGAACACGATGTCGCTGCCGGGCCAGTCGGAGATTTCGTCTAAGATGGCAGCGCTCTTGCCGAAGGCGAAGTGCGGCGGGGAGTGCTTGATCGAGGTGCCGAGGACGTTCGCCCAGCCGTCGATGAAGCTCGACGTCATGATGTTGGCGACCTCCTGGATGGCCGACTTCTGCATGTCCGAAAAGCCCCCTTCGCTGTCTGCGTCCATCTCCTGGCCGAGCATGGCGTTCGCGAGGTTCTTCGCCTGCTTCGTCGAGACCATAAAGAGGAGATAGCCGTACGGTTCGTCCTCCAGTTCGACGTAGATGCCGACCTGCGGGTCGTCACCGGCGGTCGTCTGCAGGTGGGTCTGTACGTCCTCGTAGTCGAGAAAGTTCAGCTTCGAGACCGACGCTTCGGTCTCGATCCCGCTCATCTGCTGGAGATGGTCCGCGACGGTCGTCGCCCCCTCCTTGGCGAGCCCGTTGAACAGATGTAATTTCCGCACGTCGACCTTCAGCGAGTCCATAGCGTAAATTAAACGCCAGGCCACATGAATCCACTCATGACACTCGCTGGAGAGTGAGAAGACCCGGGAGCCCGCGGTGGGCGCGAGACGGAGGTTTAAATCCGGGGACTCGTTAAGGACATCGTAATGGACGTTGCGGAGATTCCGGGGATTCCGGACTGGTTGCCCGCGCACTTACAGGACGCGGGGATCGCCGAACTCTATCCCCCACAGGCCGAGGCCGTGGAGGCGGGGGTCACCACCGGCGAGAACCTCGTCGCCAGCGTGCCGACCGCCAGCGGGAAGACGCTCGTCGCCGAACTCGCCATGCTCTCGCGGGTCGCCGAGGACGGGAAAGCCCTCTACATCGTCCCGCTCCGGGCGCTGGCCTCCGAGAAGAGCGAGGAGTTCGAGCAGTTCGAGCAGTACGGCGTCGACGTGGGCGTCTCGACCGGCAACTACCAGTCCGACGGGGAGTGGCTCGCAGATTCGGACGTCATCGTCGCCACGAGCGAGAAGGTGGACTCGCTCGTTCGCAACGACGCCCCCTGGCTCGACGATCTGTCCTGTGTCGTGACGGACGAGGTCCACCTCGTCGACGACGGCCAGCGCGGCCCGACGCTGGAGGTCACCATGGCGAAGCTCCGCCAGCTCAACCCCGACCTCCAGACCGTCGCGCTCTCGGCGACGATCGGCAACGCCGACGAACTCGCCGACTGGCTCGACGCCGAACTCGTCGACTCGAACTGGCGTCCCATCGAGCTCCAGAAGGGCGTCCACTTCGGCCAGGCGCTCCACTTAGAAGACGGGAGCCAGCAGCGCCTCGAAGTCAGGAACAGCGAGGACGAGACGGCCGCGATCGTCCGGGACACGCTCGCCGACGACGGCTCGACGCTCGTGTTCGTCAACTCCCGCCGGAACGCCGAGGCCGCGGCCCGCCGACTCACGCAGACCACCTCGGAGTTCCTCGACAGCGAGGAACGCCAGCGCCTCCAGGACGTCGCCGACGAGATCCGCGAGGTCAGCGACACGGAGACGAGCGACGATCTGGCCGACGCCGTCGAGCAGGGCGCGGCGTTCCACCACGCCGGCTGTGCCAGCCAGCATCGCGCGCTCGTCGAGGAGGCGTTCCGCGACCGCCTGCTGAAAGTCGTGTCCGCGACGCCCACCCTCGCCGCCGGGGTGAACACGCCCTCCCGGAGAGTCGTCGTCCGGGACTGGCGGCGCTACGACGGCACCGTCGGGGGAATGCAACCCCTCTCGGTGCTGGAAGTCCACCAGATGATGGGACGGGCCGGGCGCCCGGGACTGGACCCATACGGCGAGGCGGTCCTCATCGCCAACAGCCACGACGAACTCGACGAGCTGTTCGAGCGGTACGTCTGGGCCGACCCCGAGCCCGTTCGGTCGAAGCTGGCGGCCGAGCCGGCGCTCCGGACGCACCTGCTGGCGACCGTCGCGTCGGGCTTCGCGAGTTCCCGCGAGGGCCTCCTCGAGTTCCTCGAACGCACCCTCCACGCCTCCCAGAACGCCGACCGGAGCGAACTCGAACGAGTGACCGACCGGATGTTAGACTACCTGGAGGTGAACGACTTCCTGCAACGGGACGGCGACCAGCTCCAGGCCACAGGACTGGGACACACCGTCTCGCGCCTGTACCTTGACCCGATGAGCGCCGCCGAGATCATCGACGGGCTGCGGGACTGGGAGCGCGGGGGCACGACCACGCGGTCCAGCCGCCAGGAGGACGACGCCGTCGGGTTCACGACGGCCAGCGAACTCGCCGCGAACGAGGAGTCGGACGCCGACCGCGGGCCGCCGGGCGCGCTGGGGCTGTACCATCTCGTCGCGCGCACGCCGGACATGTACGAACTGTACCTGCGGTCGGGCGACGAGGAGGAGTACACCCAACTCGCCTACGAGCGAGAAGACGAGTTGCTCGGCCGGACGCCCCACGAGCGCGAGGAGCGGTTCGACGACTGGCTGTCGGCGCTCAAGACGGCGCGGCTGCTCGAAGACTGGGCCAGCGAAGTCGACGAGAGCGAGATCACCGATCGCTACGGGGTCGGCCCGGGCGACATCCGCGGCAAGGTCGACACCGCCCAGTGGCTGCTCGGCGCGGCCGAGTCGCTGGCCAGCGAACTCGGCCTGGACTGCGTGCCCGCCATCCGCGAGGCCAGAACGCGCGTCGAACACGGCGTGAGCGCCGAACTGGTCGACCTCGCGGGCGTGCGCAACGTCGGGCGCAAGCGGGCGCGGCGGCTGTACGACGCCGGCATCCGCACTCGCGCGGACCTCCGGGAGGCCGACAAGTCGGTCGTCCTCGGGGCGCTCCGCGGCCGCGAGAAGACCGCCGAGACCGTCCTCGAAAACGCGGGTCGCCAGGACCCCTCGATGGACGGCGTCGAGCCGGCCGAGATCGACGGCGTCGACGCCGGGACGGAGCAGAGCGAGACCGAGGCGGACGACCAGAGCCCGGATGACCAGTCGAGCCTGGGTGATTTCTGATGGAGGTCGTCGAAGGCCGGGCGACGGTCGACGACCTCGACGCGTTCGTCGCGCGATTGGGCGAGATCGGCGAGACGTACGGCTGTGCGGTCCAGGCGTTCGACGCCCGCTACGTCGTCGACCGGGCACACCTCGAACGAGCGGTCGAGCTGGCGGACCGCGCTCGCGCCCGCGGTGAGGCCATCGCGAACGAGCACGCCGTCGAGATCCTGCTGTACGCGGCCGGTCGCCGCCAGATCAACCAGGCGCTGGAGATGGGCGTCTCGACCGGCGAGTCGCCGGTGGTGGTCGTCGTCCACGGCGACGACGAGGCCGGGGCCGCCGCGGCGGTCCGCGAGGAACTCGCGCCGGCCGACACCCTCGGATCCTACGACGAGGAGCGCGTTCGGTCGTTCTTCGACGTGGGCGACCGGGAGACGGCGGCGACGAGCGCCGACCTCCCGACCCTGGTCCGCGAGCGCGTCGCGCTGCTCACCGTCGACAGGTAGAGCGCGACCCGCCAGCGCGGCCCGCCAGTCGGTTCCGACTCCCGACAGGTCTTACTCGGTGGCCGAGAGACCGAGAGCCATGGCGACCCTCGACGACCCCGTGTCCGTCGGCGGCGTCGAGTTCCGGAACCGGCTGTACCGCGCGCCCCTCCTCGAATGCGCGGGCAACGGCCCCGACGCCGTCGACCGCCTCGTCGACGAACTGACGCCGGCAGCCGAGAGCGGCGTCGGCTGCATTCACCAGGGCGCGACCCTCGTTCGAGGCGAAGGTGGCTGTGCGGCCCCGAACATGACCCGGGTCCACGACCCCGCGTTCGTCGGGTCCCTCGGCGCGCTGACCGACGCCGTCCACGACCAGGGCGGCCACATCTTCGTGCAGCTGGAGGAGGGCGGGCTGCGGAGCATGGAGACGTGGCACGCACAGTACCGCGACCGTCACCCCGACCTCGAACAGCTGGCCGTCTCGCGGCCGCCCTGGCAACTCCGGCTGCTCGACCGGGCAGGCTTCATCGACCTGACGCCGCGCGTCCTCGCGACCGACGAAGTGTACGACCTGGCGCGTGACTTCGGCCGTGCCGCCGAGCGCGCGGTCGAGGCGGGGTACGACGGCGTCCACCTCGCCGGGGCGAACATGGGCATCATCCAGCAGTTTCTCTCGCCGTTCTACAACCGACGCGACGACGAGTTCGCCGACGGCGTCCGCTTTCTCGAACTGGTTCACGACGAGATCCGCGACCGCGTCGGCGGCGTGCCCCTCGTGACGAAGGTCCCCGCGGAGACCGCGGCGCCGCCGACCGTCCGCCGACACCTCTCGCTCGCGGACGGGGTGGCCGTCGCCAGCCGACTCGCCGACGCGGGGTTCGACGGCCTGGTTCCCGTCGAGTGTTCGGTCGTCTGGGACATGAGCCTCGTCCGCGGGGCCTTCCCGGACCGGGCCTGGGCGGCCGAGGACATGCAGGCGGACTACCGCGCGGCGTTCGGGGGACGACTTCGCGCCCGCGCGGTGGCGACGCTGAACTGGCTGCAGGCCCAGCGCTTTCGACGAGAGCCGGGCTGGAACGCACGGTTCTGCCGGCGCGTCCGGGAACGGCTCCACGCCGAGGGGCACGGCGACGTGGCGATCTTCTGTGAAGGGGGCGTCCGGACGCGCGAGCAGTGTGACCGGCTGCTGGGCGACGGGCCAGCCCGCCAGGCAGCCGACCTCGTGGGGATGGGGCGACCGTTCTACGCGGAGCCGCGGCTGGGCGCGCGGCTGCTCGCCGGCGAGGACGCGCTCTGCCGGAGCTGTAACAACTGCACCGTCCCGCAGGCGGCCGGTGCGGACGGGCGGTGTCGCACCCCGAGCATCGTCCGCGAACGAGGGAAACTGGCGGCGGCGGGTGCATACGAAACGGACGAAAACAGCGCCGAGTGACACGGCGAACGACCGTACGTACGGGCCCGAAAGTCCTTGACTGCGGACTGAGTAGTCGCGGCCGAATGGTGCCTCCCCGCAGTGACTCCCGGGAAATCACGGTCACGACAGGAAGCCGGCGACGCCGAGCGAACGAGACGACGATCCGGTATCTGGACGCCGGCGAGGGGCCACCGGTCGTGTTGCTCCACGGGATCGGCCTCGACGCCGCCGCGATTTCCTGGAAACACGCCATCCCGGAACTGGCCGAGACGCATCGCGTCATCGCCCCGGACCTCCCCGGCCACGGCGAGAGCGACAAGCCGCGTCGCCGGTACACCACGGAGTACTACATCGAGACGCTGGAGGCGTTGCTGACGGAACTCGGCCTGGAGACGGTGAGCCTGGCGGGCATCTCGATGGGAGGCTGTGTCGCGCTGGGGTACGCCCTGGAGAACGACGTCGACCGGCTCGCACTCGTCGACAGCTACGGGCTCGGCACCGACGCGCCCTGGCGGCCGATGGCGGCGATGGGACTGCGGGTGCCGGTCGCGAGCACGGTCCTCTGGCAGACGATGGGCGTCAACGAGGGGACCGTTCGGGACACCCTCCGCGGGTACGTGACCAGCGCCTCCGAGGCGTTCGTCGAAGAGATCCACGAGGTCCTGCAGGACCCGGACAACGGCCGGACGCTGCGCAGCTGGCAGCGCAGCGAGTTCCGCTCGTACGGGTTCAGAACGTGCTACCTCGACGAACTGACCGAGTTGAACGCGCCAACGCTCCTGGTACACGGGGACGACGACACGCTCTTGCCGACGTCGTGGTCAGAGCGGGCGGCCACGAAACTGGCCGACAGCGAACTGCACGTCTTCGAGGACTGCGGCCACTGGCCGCCTCGCGAACGCCCCGAGCGGTTCAACAGCGTTCTCACCGAGTTTCTGGCGAGCTAAGGGCGGTAAACGGTCGACGGCCGTCGACCAGCTATCAGATGGTGCGCGAGTCCGGGGGCTCCGGACGCGCAGGCAGCAAAAACGTCAGCGAACGCGAGCGCGCGGCTCGTGGACCCGATCAGTCCGGCTTCTCGTCGATGAGGACGACGGCTTCGCCGTCGATGACGGTTTCGTCCTCGTCTTTGACCTGGGTGGTCAGGCGGAACTGCTTGTTCCCGAGGTCCTCGACGATCTCACAGTCGGCGGTGACGCGGTCGCCGATGCGGACCGGGTTGTGGAACTCCAGATCCTGCGAGAGGTAGACCACGAGCCCGGGGAGGCGGGCGAGCGCGGCGCTGATGAGGCCGCCGACGAGCGTCCCGTGGGCGATTCGCCCGCGGAAGCGGGTCTTTTCGGCGTACTCGTCGTCGAGGTGGAGCGGGTTGGTGTCACCGCTGGCGGCCGCGAAGGACTTGACGTCCTCGTCGGTGATGGTCTTGGTGAACTCGACGCGGTCACCGACGCCCAGCTCGGTCCGGTCGTCTTCGCTGAGTTCGACCGACCACTCGGCCAGGTCTTCGTCGGGTTCGATGCGATCGCGTGCGGTGAGCGCTGCCCCGTCGTCCTGCGATGGAACGCCGAAGGCCGCGAAGGCCGCCCGGTTGGCGGCCATGACACTGTTGAAGACGTGCGATGACGTCTGGGTCCAGGTATCAAGCAGCGCGCTCCGGTGCGGATTGGAGCTCATTGACACCCTCCTTTGGAGATTGCTATATTAAAACGTGGTGGTTCAGCCGACGCTGCAGCCGTCTGCGGCCGTCTCCAGCCCACAGAAGGGACATTCGAAGTATCGTTTGCCCGCGCGCGGACCGGAGCGAAAGCCCCGAAGTAATCAGTTCGTACCATCTGCTTCCATTGAATGGTAACGAGTGGTGAGAATGATAACGCTTATGGTGTCAGCTGGTGTAGGACGGAGTGAAGAGATGACCGACGAGAGCGACAGTCCGGACGGGCTGATGTGGCCCCCATCGATGATGAAGGGACTTCAGCAGGCGAGCGAACAGGCCATGGAGCAACAGCAGGAGTTCATCCAGCAGTTGCTCGGGGCCAGTACCTCCGGTGTGGGGGTCCCTCAGTTGGGTGCGATGAGTCAGATGGCGACGTTCAAGACTCGCGTCCAGAGCGGGGGTCGCATCAGCATTCCCGATGCGGAGCGCGAAGCGCTCGACATCGAGGAAGGGGACATCGTCCAGACCGTCGTGATCCCGGTCAAACGTAACCGCAACGAGTGAAACCATGGAATACACAGCACCCATCACCACGACCTTCGAGATGCAGCGCGCAGCGATCAAGCAGAGCCAGCAGGCCTTCGAGCAGACCGTCGAGTTCCAGCACAACGTCAACGAGGCGTTCCTCGACAGCCTCGACAGCCAGGAGTCCGCCCAGCGCCGCGGCGTCGAACTCTCCCAGTCGGCCATCCACAGCTACCTCGACACCGTCGAGAGCACGGTGCCCGGCGCCGCCGGCTCCGTCGAAGAAGTCCGCAACGCCATCGACGAGCAGTTCGACCTCCTGCTCGAGAACCACGCCGAACTGTTCGAGAACCTCTCGGACGAGTACTCCGAAGGGCTCGACGCCTACGACGAGCTGACCGAGGACTACGTCGAGGCGATGAACGAGCAGATCGAGATGGTGCTCGACGCCCACGAGGACCTCGAAGGGCAGTCCCTCGAGGCCGCAGAGCAGATGGAAGAGCAGATCGAACAGGTCCAGGAACAGGTCGAGCAGGTCCAGGACCAGGTCCAGGAAGTCCAGCAGCAGGCCCAAGAGCAGATCGAAGCGTAGCGCGGACTTCAAGTAGCTTAACTTTTTATTTTCGCAATAGGAGACAACCCACCCATGAGCGATACAACCAACGACGCGATGGAGGACTGGAGCGAGATGGTCGAGCAGATGAACGACGCAGTCGCGGACTCGGTCGAGCAGAACATGAAGGCCCAGGCGGCCTTCATGGAGTCCTGGGCCGACGCCGTCGAGGGCTCGCTGCCGGAGGAAGAGGAACTGGCCGAGGGCTTCGAGGGGTACAACCGCGCCTACGAGGTCTGGATGGACGCCGCCGACAAGATGTTCGAGCGGACCACCGACGCCGCCCAGGGCGAGGACGTCGAGCCCACGGAGATCCGGGACATCTGGCTGCAGTCGGCAAACGAGGCGTTCAAGGAGGTCATGGGCACCTCCGCGTTCGCCGCCGCGAACGGCCAGCTCGTCGAGGCCATGATGGACATGCAGGACGAGGCCGACGACATCACGCAGGACACCATCCAGCAGATGGGGCTGCCGACCCGTGACGACGTGATGGAGGTCGGTGAACGCCTGGTCGAACTGGAACGCCGTCAGCACGCGGTCGAGCAGAAACTCGACCGGATCATCGAGGAACTATGATGAACCCCCTGCAAGCCGCGCTCGACGTCCAGCGGAAGGGCATCGAGGCGATGACCGAGGGCGTCGAGAAGGCCGAAGTCGCGCCGGAGCGGGCCGGCCCGCTCGCGGACATCGACGTCGGACAGACGCCCAGCGAGGTCGTCTACACGGAGAACAAGCTGGAACTGCTCCACTACAAGCCCGAGGAAGCAGGCATCGAGGTGGCCGAGGAAGACAAGTGCGACGTGCCGATCCTCGTCGTGTACGCGCTGATCAACCGGCCGTACATCCTCGATCTCCAGCCCGAGCGCTCGGTCGTGCGCCGCCTGCTCGAAGCCGGCCACGACGTCTACCTCATCAAGTGGAACGAACCGTCGCGGATGGACCAGTTCCTCACGCTCGACGACTACGTCAACCGCTACATCCACAACTGCGTCGAGGAAGTCGCCGACCGCGCCGACCGGGAGAGCATCAACGTCCTCGGCTACTGCATGGGCGGCACCATGTCGGCGATGTACGCCGCGCTCCACCCCGAGAAGGTCAACGCGCTGGCGCTGATGGCCGCCGGCCTCTACTTCGAGGACACCGGCGGGGTGCTCGAAGAGTGGGGCAGCGACGAGTACTACGATCCCGAGGACGTCACCCAGGCGTTCGGGAACATGCCCGCGGAGATGTTAGACGTCGGGTTCGCGCTGATGGACCCAGTCAACAACTTCGTCTCGAAGTACATCCGCCTGTACGACAACATCGAGAACGAGGACTTCGTCGAGAACTTCGCGCGCATGGAGCGCTGGCTCGACGAGGGCGTCGACGTCGCGGGGAAGGCCTACGAGCAGTTCCTCCGGGACATCTACCAGCGCAACGCGCTCTACGAGAACGAACTCGAACTCGACGGGAAGCGGGTCGACGTCGAGAACATCGACATGCCGATCCTCCAGATCATCGGCGAGTACGACCACCTCATCCCCGCCGCCGCCTCGAAACCGTTCAACGACGTGGTCGGCACGGACGACGTCGAGATCATCGAGTACCCGACCGGTCACATCGGGCTCTCGGTGTCGGGATCGTCCCACAAGGACGTGTGGCCCGAGGTGTGTGACTGGTTCCACGAGCGGAGCGAGGCCGCGGACGAACTCGACGAGGAGGAAGCCGCCGAGATCGAGATCGACGACGCCACCGACGGCGGCGACGGTTCGGCCGGCGGGGACGTCATCGACGCCGAGGAGACCAGCCAGGTCGACAACGCAGACGAGCAGGCGACGCTGACCGGCGACGGCACGGCCGACGTCGAGAGCGTCGACGGGATCGGCCCGACCTACGCCGAGCGCCTGCGCGACGCCGGCATCGAGACGACGACCGACCTCGCCGCGGCCGACGCCGCAACCGTCGCCGAGGTCGCAGAGGTGTCGGAATCGCGAGCCCAGGACTGGCTCGACCAGCTCGCGTGAGACGGGTCCGGCAGGCACCCGCCACGGCCCCAGCTGAGAGAGTCTCCGACGGTGAAAACGTCATTTCCCACGAAGGCAACATAATCGGAGCGGCGTGTTCGATCCGCAGATATCCTTTTCCCGCCAGCGGCTGAACAGGTAGGTATGCTTTCCGATCAGACCTGCGTGGTCACCGGTGGATCGCGTGGGATCGGCCGCGGCATCGCGGAGGAACTCGGCCGTCACGGAGCGAGCGTGGCCGTCAACTACCGGTCCTCGGACGCGGAAGCCAGAGAGGCCGTCGCCCAGATAGAAAGTGAGGGCGGCGAGGCGATCGCGGTCCAGGGGGACGTCGCGGACTACGACCAGGTCGAGGCGATGTGCGAGGAGGTCCGCGACGCCTTCGGGTCGGTCGACGTGCTGGTGAACAACGCCGGCATCACCATCGACAAGACGTTCGAGAACATGACCAGAGAGGACTGGGACAGGGTCATCAAGGTGAACCTCGGCGGCGTGTTCAACTGCACGCACTGCCTGTTCGACGACATCAAGGCGGCCGAGGAGGGGCGACTCATCAACATCTCCTCGGTCGTCGGCCAGCAGGGCAACTACGGCCAGGCCAACTACGCGACGACCAAGTCGGGACTGTTCGGGTTCACCCGCACGATCGCGCTGGAGCTGGCGAGTACGGGGTCGACGGCCAACTGCGTCGCCCCGGGCTTCGTCAAGACCGACATGCTCGAAGAGGTGCCCGAGCGCGTCCAGCAGAAGATCCTCGACCGCATCCCGCTCAACCGGTTCGCGACGGTCGACGACATCGCGGGCATCGTCCGGTTCGTCGCCAGCGAGGACTCGAGTTACATGACGGGCCAGATCCTCGCGGCCAACGGCGGGATGGAGTGGTAGCGAGGAATGCGCGTGAGCGTCATCGGCGGCGGGTCGGTCACCGACGAGACGTACCGGACGGCCGTCGCCCTCGGCCGGGAACTCGGCGAGCGCGGCCACACTGTCGTCTGTGGCGGGCTCGGCGGCGTGATGGAAGCCGTCTGCGAGGGGGCACGGGACGCGGGCGGGCACACCATCGGAATCCTCCCGGGACCGGATCGCGAGGCGGCCAACGACTACGTCGAGACGGCGATCGCGACCGACATGGGCAACGCCCGGAACGTCGTGGTGGTGCTGAACGGCGACGCTACCGTCGCCATCGACGGCTCGACGGGGACGCTCTCGGAAATCGGCCACGCGCTGGATTTCGGCCGCCCCGTCGTCGGACTGGACACGCACGACGTCCCGAGCGTCGAATCAGTCGAGACGCCCGTCGAGGCGGTCCAAACCCTGGAGAAGACGGTCGGCGTCGAGTGAGCCGTTACCGGGAGGCGTCGTCGGCCTCCCGTACCTCGTCTGACCCCTGCGTCTCGGACGCGGCCTCTTGCGTTCCCGTGTCGGGAGCCACAGCCGTTGTCACGCCGTGGACGAGCGCTTCGCCGGAGTCGGCGTCGAACAGGTGGATAGCCGACCGGTCCAGTCGTACTCGGGTTCGGTCCCCCTCGGGACCGCCGGAAAGTTCGGGCACGGGCGGCGTGCTCATCAGGAGCTGGTCGGCCTCGTCGACCTCGTCGGCCCGGCCTTCCCCGACCTGCCCCACGTACTCTCCGCCGAGCAGCAGATAGACGAACACCTCGTCGCCGACGGGTTCGACCACGTCGATCGTGGCGACGATGGACTCGGTGGGGTCGTCGACGCGCTCGTCGCTGTCCGAGAGGACGACGTCCTCCGGACGGATGCCCAGCCTGACGGCCTGTCCGGGCGCGAGGCCGAACGCGTCCGGGTCGAGGTCGATCGTGAAGTGCGCCGTGTCGACGCCCGACTCGGTCACCTCGGCGTCGATGAAGTTCATGCTGGGCGAGCCGATGAAGCCGGCGACGAACTCGTTGGTCGGCTCGTAGTAACAGGTCAGCGGATCGGCGAACTGCTGGACCTCGCCCTCGTTCATCACGGCCAACCGATTCGACATCGTCATCGCCTCCTCCTGGTCGTGGGTGACGTAGACGATAGTCGTCCCGAGTTCGCGGTGGAGGCGCTGGAGTTCCGTCCGCATGTGGACGCGCAGTTTCGCGTCGAGGTTCGCGAGCGGTTCGTCCATCAGGAACACTTCGGGTTCGCGGACGATGGCGCGGGCGATGGCGATGCGCTGGCGCTGCCCCCCGGAGAGTTCGTCGGGCATCCGGTCTAACATGCCGTCCATCTGGACCGTCTCGGCGGCCTGCTCGACGCGGCGGTCGATCTCCTCGTCGTCGAAGTCCCGCAGTCGGAGCCCGAAGCTGACGTTGTCCCGGACGTCCATGTGCGGGAACAGCGCGATGTTCTGGAACACCATCGAGAGCCGGCGGTCCTTCGGCGGGAGGTCGGTCACGTCCTCGCCGGCGATCGAGACGCGGCCCTCGCTGGGCGTCTCCAGGCCGGCGATCATCTCCAGGGTGGTCGATTTCCCACAGCCCGAGGGGCCGACGAGCGTGACGAACTCGCCGTCTTCGATCGCGAGCGACACGTCCTCGACCGCCGTCACGTCGTCGTAGCGTTTGTACAGGTGTTCTAGCTTGACGTCTCCCATTGAAATCACTCCTTTAACGCGCCAGCGGTGAGGCCGCTGACGATCTTCTCCTGGGCGACGACCACGAGGATCGCCACCGGCAGGACGCCGATGATGCTCGCGGCCGCCATCAGGTTGTAGAGGTCGGCGTACTGGCCCTGGAACCCGAGGATGCCCCAGACGATGGGCGCCCAGTTCCGGGCCTGGCCGTCGGTCAGCAGGAACGCGAAGAAGAACTCGTTGTAGACGGAGATGAACGTCAACACGCCCGCAGTGGCGACGCCGGGAGCCGACAGCGGCATGATCACCCGGAAGAGCGCGCCGAGTCGGGTCGTCCCCTCCACCCTGGCAGCCTTCTCCAGCCCGTCGGGGATCTGTCGGTAAAAGGTTGCGAGGATGAAAATCGAGAGGGGCATGAACAGGGCGCTGTAGGGCAACACGAGCGCCCCGGGCGTGTTGAACAGCATCGGACTCTGGATCTGACCGACGCCGGGCAGGGTGAGGACGGTCACGTTCCCGGTGAACAGCCGGAACAGCGGCAGCAGGAACGCCGCCGGCGGGAAATACGAGATGGCCAGCACGAGCAGCATCAGCGGCGTCCGCCCCGGGAACTCCAGGCGGCCGAACACGTAGCCGGCGAGGCTCGCGAGCACGAGGACGACGAGCGTCGTCAGCAGCCCCAACACGAGGCTGTTGAACATGTACCAGTGGAACGGAACGGTTTGAAACACCGTCAGGAACGCCTCGGGGTTGAACCCGTTCGGGGCCAGCCCCACGTCCGCGAGCCGGTCGGCGGGCGTCAGCGCCAGCACCAGCAGCCAGTAGAAGGGGAACAAGGTGGTAAACAGGAAGAAGACGGTGACGACGACGAACAGTGCGCGGTACACCTTCTGGGGGTTCTGGATGGCGCTCGACACCCAGCGCTCGTAGGGACCCTGATCGGTCGCCATCAGAGACCGCCCTCCTCGGTGTCGGCGTAGAAGACGATGTAGATCGTCACGAACAGACCGATGATGACCGCGGTGACGAACGCGATGGCCGCCGCCGTGCCGTACTGGCGGGCGCTGAACGTCGAGACGACCAGACAGGAGAGCGACGGAACCGTCGAACAGCTCGTCACCGTCTCGATGAGACCGAACACGCGCATGGCCGCGATGGTCCGGAACAGCATCGCCACGAGGACGGCTGGCAGGACGAGCGGCAGCGTCACGTACGTGAACCGCTGGATCGTCGAGGCCCCTTCGACGCGGGCCACGTCGTAGAGGCTGCGGTCGACGCTCTGGAGGCCGGCGAGGATGATCAGCGCCATGAACGCGGAGGTCTTCCAGACGTCGGCGACGACGACGATGAGCAGTGCGTCGACGCTGTTGACCGTGGGCGTCGCCGAGAAGATTCCCAGGTTCTGCAGCGGTTCGACCAGGAACCCGATGCCGGGCTGGAAGAGCAGGTAGAAGATCATCCCCTGGATGACGATCGGGACCGCCCAGGGGAGGATGATCGCGACGCGGACCCAGCGCCGGCCCGCGAAGTCACGGTCCAGGACGAGCGCCTGGCCGAACCCGATGAGGGTCTCGAACAGCACGCTCACGACGGTGAAGATGAGCGTCACGGTGAGTGCGCTCGTGAACGGCTGGGAGAGGTCGAAGAATGGCCGGGTGAGCTGGGCGTCGATCTCGCCGGTCAGGAGGGCGACGTAGTGGTCGAACCCGATGAACTGCCCGAGCTGCTGGGCGCCGTACAGCCGGTCGGCGTGCAGCGACATGGTGAACGTCCGCAGGAGGGGCCAGAAGGCGATGAGGCCCAGGACGAGGAGCATCGGCGTCAACAGGAGGTAAGCGAACTGCGTCTCGCTCAGGTTCTCGATCCATCTGGTCGCGGCCGCCGACACGCCAGTTGGCCGCTCGCGGGTTCGGTCAGTGGTCTCGGTCTCTGTTGCCATAACTAGGTGGATTGGGCAGTACTCGTCTCGATCTCCCGGAGGAGTCCCGCGAGGTCACCCATGGCAGATCCAGGCGCCTTCTCGCCGGTGAACGCCGCGCTCACCTGCTGGGCGATGCGCGGGGACTCCATCGGCCAGGCCACAGTGACGGGGCGCGGGAGCGCGTGCTCGCCGGCGTACCGGATCGTGTCCACGTACCGCCCCATGACCGGCGTCTGTTTGACCGCCTTCGAATCGAGCAGCCCCGGCTTCGGCGGGACGTAGCCGAGTTCTTCGAGATAGGTGCGGTTGAACTCGTCAGTGGTCATCGCTCGCACCACCGCCTTCGCGGCCTCCGGATGCTTCGCGTTGGGATTGAGCGTGACGTGCCAGCCGCCCAGCGCCGAGACGGACCCGCCCATGCCGGCGACGGACGCGTTCGACTCCCCGACGCCGTAGGGAATCGGCATCACGCCGAGGCGGTCGTCGAAGGCGTCCTCGCCTCCCGTCGCCATGACCGCGAACGGCCAGTTCCGGTGGGCGATCGCCCGGCCGTTGGCGAACGGGGAAAGCGACGGGCCTTCCGACCAGGAGAAGACGGCGTTGGGGCTGATTCCCCCGGGGAGTCCGTCGAACGTGTTCGCGGCGTCGGACCCATGGACGAACGACCGGATCATCCGATTGGCGCGGACGACCGGGTCCTCGTCGACCGTGACCGGCCGCTCGCCGACCGGTCCGAACAGGTACTTTCGGGGACCGAAGTACGACCCGCCCCACGATCCCATAAACTCGGTGAACGTACAGCAGGACAGGCCTTCGTACACGCGCGCCTGGAACGTGAACCCGTAGTCCGTCCCGGTCTGGGCCTGCGCGTCAGCGACGACCTCGGCGAACCGATTCCACGAGATGGGATCGGTCGCCCAGCCGCTGGGGTCGTAGCCAGCCTCGCGGACGAGGTCTTTCCGGTAGAGCATGAGGCCGAAATCGGAGAACAGCGGAACCCCGTAGAGGTCGCCGTCGGGGCCGGTCGCCGTCGCGACGCTGGCGTCGAAGTAGTCCGCCTCGACGCGACTGGCCACGTCCGGGAGTTCGCGGCTCAGGTTGGTCACCTGGTCGCGCAAGATGAAGGGGATGGTCCACCCGCTGTCCATCCGCAGCAGCGACGGCTGGTCGAGGCCGGCCGAGAGCCACTGGGAGAACTGCGAGCGGGCGATGTCCGAGGACGTGCCCAGCACTTCGAGGGTGACGTCGTCGGGTACGCCCACTGCGTGGAGGGTTTCGTTCAATGCGGGCTGGATGGATTTCTCGTCCGAGGACGCGGCCAGCTGGACGACCGTCCCGCTACTGTCGGTCGCGCCACCGAGCGTGCAGCCGGCAGTGCCGACAGCCGATCCCACGGCACCCGCGGCAGCGAGAAATCGGCGGCGCGACGACGAGCCGTCGTCGTTGCTATCGGGCGTCTCCGCCATTTGCCTTCAGTTCGCCGGCCCGGAGACTCATGCCCGTGTCGCCTGCACATGCAACCATCCGGGCAGTGCGCCGGCGGAACGCGAACGTGGGCACCCGATACGCTGGTGTGACGGAGTGGTATCGGAGGCGAGAGGAAAGTGAGATCACTCTCACGCAGGGGAAGAGGCCACCGTAACTACGGCTAAGCCGTGCTAAGTAATAGCACACATCATGGAACCAGAAAAGAGACCCGACAGGGGTTGGGCGGAGACGCTCACAGCCCTCACTCGCCGAACGACGCTGAAAGCCGGGGCCGTCGCGGCCGGTGCACTCGCGACGGTCGGGGCCGCGACCGGGGAGGTACACGAGGACGACGAAGACAGTGAGGGCCAGACCGAGGACGGCGGGCAGGTGGACGAACCGGCGGGGTTCGAGGCGACGGTCCTGGCACCGCACGCGACGTTCCCCGACACCGTGGCAGTCGAGTTCACCGTCGAGGACAGTGCGTACGGAGAGGAAGAGGCCGCGATGCTCGAAGACGCGTCGACGGTCCTCTTCGCGGAGATAACCGTGGAACCCGGCGGGACCTCGGGGTGGCACACCCATCCGGGGCCCGTCCTCGTGAACGTCCGCGAGGGCGAACTCGAGATCACGAGCGACGAGAGATGCGAGCCAACGAGCTACGCCGCTGGCGAGGCGTTCGTCGATCCCGGCACCCACAACGAGGAAGCGGCCAACCCCAGCGACGAGGAGGAGGCTGTCGCCCTCGCGGCGTTCATGGGTGTTCCCGACGGGGAAGAACCGACCGAGTGGGTCGAACCGGCAGACTGCTGAGAGAGACCACCGGGCAGCCGTACGAGGTCATTCGAGCCAATCGGCGAACGACCCCTCGACGAGCGTCTCGGACTGCCGGTCGGCGTACTCGGCCTGCATGCCCCAGACTGCCTCCGTGAAGGGAACGCCGTCATCGACGGCCTCGGAGACGTGGTCGTGTTTCCAGCGGGCGGGGGTCGTCCGGCGGTCGACGCGCTCGCGGAGCGGGCGGATGTACTCGTGTGCCTGCTCGGTCGACAGGCCAGCGAGTTCCAGCCCGTCGCGGGCGTACTCGAACAGTTCGCCGTAGATCTCGTCGATGGACTGGGTGCGCTGGGCGTCGGCGTTCACCCAGGTGAACTCGGCGTTCAGCCCGTCGCAGACGGCGGCGTAGAAGTTGGCTTTGGCCGTCTGCCAGTCGAGTTTCTTGAGCGGATGCTCGCGGCGCGGCAGGCTCTCCATGAGGCCGGCGAAGACGGCCTGGAACGCGACGGCGTCGCGGATCGTCGGCTGGGCCGACAGCGGGCGGAACTCGATGCGGGCGTTGGCCGCCGAGTGGCTCGGCCCGTCGAACACCGGGCGGACCCACCGCCAGTAGCTGCCGTGTTTGTGCCGGAAGTGCCGGAAGCGGTCGTCGAACCGCTGGCCCTGCGGGAGGTCCATCGGGACGATGGTCCGGTCGGCCGCGATGTCGTCGATGGCGTCCTCGACGGTCTCGAAATCCGGCGGGAAACACACCTTCGGATCGCCGTCGCCGGTCTGTGGGTTCAGCACGTCCTCGAAGACGGTGATGCGGTGTTCCATCCAGGCGTCGGCGAGGATGCGCCCCGGCGGCACGTCGTCGTACATCTCCGGCGGGAAAAACGGCGAGTTGGCACCCAGCGCCGCGAGCGGCCCGGCCACGCGCAGCGCGTAGGTGAAGTGCTCGGGCAGGTCCGGCGCGTGGGCGACCTGGTAGTGGGGCTGGATAGAGGTGATGAGGCTCTCGGGCATCACCGTCTCGGCGTCGAGCGTGACGTGCGGGGCGTCGACGCGCAGGCCAGAGGGGTAGTCCGTGTTGGCCATCGCGTGATACCGCACAGAATCGCTCATGTTCGTCGCGATGCGGATACCGTCGGCCTCGATGTTGCCACAGAGGTAGTCCGTCGCCGTCTCGCCGTTGGGCGGGACCGTCCAGAGCCCGTCGCTGACCAGTTGGATGCCCTCGCGCTTGACGGCTTGCTGGGCGGCGTGGAGGTGCGCCCGGAGTTCCGCTTCCTGTGCTTTCAGGCCGTACGCGGACAAGGGAACTGGCGTCGTCTGAATCTCGGCGTTGTGGAGGCCGAGCTCCTTCTCGAAGCCGATACGGTCGAGCAGCCGCCGCGGCACGCGCTGCAGGGCGTCCGTCCGGTCGTCGACGGCGTACAGTTCCTGTTCGAGCCCGATGATCGACTGGGCGTTGTCGAAGGTGCCGTCGAGCACCTCGGCTTTGAGTTGTTCGGCTTCCTCCTCGGCTGAAGACTGGAACGTCTCCGGGTCCACTTCGAGGACCGCTGCGACCTGCGCCGCCAGCTCTGACCCCGACATACCCCTCACTCCACCGGCCACCGTGTTAAGACTGGGGCTCTCCTCACTCCAGGTCGGGCAACGGCACCACGACCACCGGCACGTCGAGGCTGACGATGAGATCGGCCGCGGTGCCGCCGAGCCCCGGTTCGGCGTCGGGATCACCCCGCCGTGGGCCGATCAGCACTTCGTCGACGCCGCGCTCGGCGACGAGTTCCTGAACTGTGTCGCTGGGGCGGCCCTCCTCGGTGATGGTCTCGACAGCCGGGTCGACCAGTCGGGTGCGGGCGACGTTGGTCGCGTCGCCAGCATCTCGCTGGTCCATGCCGGCTTCGGTGACGCTGACGACGAGGACTGTGTCGTCGGGCGTCACGCGCTCGTTCAGGTAGTCACAGACCGCCGCCGTGGTGTGGACCGACGCCGTCGCGACGAGAAACGTGGTCATAGCTGACGATGGGAGTGACAGCACCAAACCAGTTGTCCCGTGTGCGCTCGCTGGCGTGGCCACCGAAGCGACTGGACGACCCAACCGCCCCCGTCGAGCGCTTACTCCGCCGGGAACTCGTCCGCAGAGAGGTTCGTTTGCGAGATCGGGAGACAGCAGAGCGAGTCGCGGCCACTGACGTGATAGCAGACGACGCCCGCCTCCGGATCGACGATCCGGTGGAGCGTGTCCGCCTCGAACGCCCCGTTCCGGATCACCGCACTGTAGCCCGTGATCTCCCTGTGGTTCTCCTCCATCGACCCGTCGTCGAAGTCCATACGCGCCCATAAGTCGGGTCATCTGTTAAGTCCAGCGTTAATTCTAACACTCCGAGAAATCGCCCCTCAAACGCTAAGGCGCACGTCCATTTCTGAACGTCGGAGTAATTGTTGCGAGTTTGTCAACATCTCGAATGCTCACCTCCGGGAGTCCGCAGGCAGACGCTGATCCGAGAGCCACAGGACAACCCTTGGGAGAGAGTGTCTGGCCCGCAGCGCAGACATCGGAACAACCTTTGGTGAGTTACTGAGAGTTTATACTGTCACGGACGGCGTCGAAGGGTCCGCAACCACCTTCGGTTCGCCGGTATACGCCTGCACAGGCGATCCGTGACGGGCGCCGGATTCCTTCCCCACCCCCAGGATCCGTGTGCCACTCTCACTCTCGGTTTTTCGCCGATACCGAACCCGTCGATACCGACGTGAACGAGGTGTCGGGTTGCGAGAGCGACACGCCAGATCGGCAGCGACAGTCTTTAGACCGGGGGACGCACCCAACCGAGTGTGCGCATCGAGAACAGTTTCATCCCGGTACGGGGCGTGGGTGAGAAGACCGAACGGAAGCTCTGGCAGGCGGGCGTGACCCACTGGGACGAGTTCGAGGGGTCGGTCGTCGGGGAGACGACGGCCGACCGCATCCGCTCGTTCATCGACACCGCGCGAGACCGCCTGGCCGCCAACGACGCCCGCTACTTCGACCAGGAGTTCCCCTCCAGCGAGCGCTGGCGACTCTACGAGAACTTCCGCGAAAACGCCTGTTTCTTCGACATCGAGACCACGGGCCTGGACGAACGCCGCGACGAGGTCACGACGGTCAGCCTCCACCAGGCCGGCGACACCACCACCCTGATTCGCGGCGACGACCTGACCGCCGAGAACCTCCGCGCGGCCTTCGCCGACGCCGACTTGCTCGTGACGTTCAACGGCGCGCGCTTCGACGTCCCGTTCCTCGAACACTCCTTCGACGTCTCGCTCGACCACCCGCATCTCGACCTCATGTACCCCTGCAAGCAGCTCGGGCTGTCGGGCGGCCTCAAGCAGATCGAACAGGACGTCGGCATCGAGCGCGACCGGCCGGACATCTCCGGCCGCGACGCCGTCCGCCTCTGGCGCGAACACGAACGCGGCGAGGACGGGTCCCTGGAGACGCTGGTCTCCTACAACCGCGAGGACACGGTCAACCTCAAGACGCTCTCGGAGACCGTCGTCGACCGACTCCACGCCGACGTCTTCGAACCGGCCGTCAACCCGAGTCCGTAGTCAGAGCATCGACGGCGACGGCACCCCATCGCCCCGGAAGAACTGCCCGTGGAACCCGAAGGGCAGCGCGTGGGGCAGCGGCGCGCGAGCGAGTTCTTCGAGCGTCGACGCGTCCAGCACCAGCAGGGCGGATCGTTCTGTTGCCACGTCGAGGACGACCGACAGGAGCACGCCGTCGTCCTCTCCGGTGCCGTCGGGCCGCGGGACGAACACGGCCTCGCCTGGGTAGGTCTCGGGTTCGTGCCAGGTCGACGACGCGCCGGTTTCGACGTCGATCTTCTCGATGGCGTTCAGGAATCCCGGTCCATCGGCGCGGCCGACGCCGTAGACGTAGCGGTGCTGGCGCGCGTTGCGCCCGCGGTAGTCGATCATCGGGAACTCCACTGGCCCCGGATGGAGTCGGTCAGAGTGGACGGTCTCGCTGTCGAGGTCGAGTCTGTATCGGCGAAGCTCACCGCCCGGCGGGTCGATTTCGGGGCGGCGTAACCGGTCGAGATAGAGCGCATCGATTACGCTCGCGTCCTCGAACGCCACCAGGTCGACGACGACCGCAGCGCCGCTGCCCTCGTAGGCATTTACGTGGTGAAATACGAAGAACGGGTCCGTCCGGAGCCGTGCGACGCGCTCGCCAGTGCGCCGGTCCACGACGTGGAAGCGAGTCGGTTCGTCGGGATGCCACCTGAAGTTCTCGACGAACGGTCGGCCGCGAGCCATTCGGAGCGGGTGCACGTCGAACGGCGGTTCCGTGACGACGACGTAGCGGTCGGTCAGCGCGAAACTGTGGAGATACGAGGGGCGGTCGACGGCGACCGCGCCGATCTCCTCGCGTTCGGCCGAGCGTTTCCCGCGACGGAACAGTCGATAGTGGCTCGTCGGTCCGTACTCGAAGCCGAGTCCGATCTCTTCCTCGCGGTCGAAGTCGTAGTGAGCGTGCGCGAGCGAGCCCAGCAGAGAGAGGTCGTCGTCGAACGTGTGCGTGCGGACCGTCGAGAGCGTCTCGGCGTCGACCAGCACGGAGCGAGCGGTCTCGGTGACGGCCGCAATCGTGCCGTCGATCCGAGTCACGTCCACGCTGGCGTTGTCGGTGAGCCGCCCCCGGGCCACCTGGACGAGGCGACGCGGCAGGCTGTAGTCGGGATTGGTCCCGAACTCCATGAAACCCAGTTCGTTCGTCGCCTGGGCGTGCGTGTACGCTTCGCTCCGGAGGTAGCGGGCACTGTACGAAACCGTCCCGTCGCGGATCTCGAACCCGCGGAGGAGCGCGAGCGCGTCGAACCAGTGAGCGACGGACTCCCCACCGACCTCGAACTGGCCCGGTCCGTTCCGCAGGAGGTGGCCGTCGAGCCAGTCCGGAATCGCCCCCGCGACCGGGAGGTCCCGGTCGCGACACTCGTCGGTGAACGTCTGTAACCCCAACCGATGGTCACCCATGTGAGAAGGGATGTCACTGATGCCGAAATAGCTGCCCCCGGCGACCGCAGGCTCACTCCTCGATTTCGGCCGTGGACCCGAACCACTCGTCGGGGTCGGAGTCGTCGTCGAAGTACTCTTCGAGGTCGAACCACTCCCCGGATTCGGCCGCGTCGGTCGCGTCGGCGTCGACGTCGAGGTCGGTGGGATCGAGGTCCTTGCGCATCCGGACCAGTTCCAGGTCGACGTCTTCGATGGTCGTCACCTCGTCGTCCAGCCGCCAGTAGCCGACGGAGCGATAGAACGCGACCGCGTTCTTGGCGGCCATCACGTCGAGTTCCACGATACCCTGGAACTCCGCGGAGAGTTCGAGCTGCTTGACGAGGACCGTCGCGATCCCTCTCCCGTGGTGATCGGGGTGGACGTACACGGCGTCGATGCGTTCGTCTGGGACGTTCAGCGCGCCGTAGCCGACGATCGTGCCGTCGTCCTCGGCGACGTGGACGACGAACCGGTCCGTGTCGATGGCCTGCTCGAACGTGTCGAGATAGCTGTCCTTGGGTGCCCACGCCCGGATCTGTTCGGGGCTGTACTGCCAGTGTTCGAGTTCCTCGATCGCCGCTCGCTTGGTGGCGAGAATCTCCCCGGCGTCGGCGGGCGTCGCGCGACGAAAGCGGATGTCCGACATCGATTCAGTGTCACCCCAAGGCAGGGTCTACGTACACATCGGGAAGGCGCAATAAAAAGGATAGGGCGATACAGTCCACCGAAACAGACTGTCAACCACTCAGAACGACGGGGCGTCCGTTCGAATGGAAACGGGGGGTCGTTCGCCTACTGTTCGACCGGTTCGCCGCGTGGGGTGGCGTCGCCGGACTCAGTTCCCGTCACGTCTACCGCGACGGTGTCGCGCGCGGCGACGGCCGAAGCGCCGTGCGACGACGCTGCCGACGACCGCGATCCCGAGCACAGTCACGAACCTGCGTTTGCGTCCCGCTCCCGGGCGTTCATCGTCGGCAGCCGCCGTCTCGACGTCGACCTCGGTCGAGTCCGCTTGGCCCCCCGTTTCGTCTGCCCGGCTGAAGAGCGAGCCGAACTCCGTTCCGTCGACGTGCACCTCGAAGAGCGTCAGGTTCTCGAATGCCATACCACTGGTACGTCCAGCGAGGACATATAGTAGTAGTGACACGTAATAGCAGCCAGAGAGCCGTGACAGAGGGGTTCAGAACCCGCCCCAGCGGAGGAACACCATCACGGCGATGATTGCCAACTGGAACAGGCCCTGAATCCCGCTCAGTTTGGCGTTGCGCATCCCGATCGTGCTGATGACCTCGGGGTCCGGATCGGCCGACCGCATCTCCATGTACATTCGCACTTCGCCCGGCAGCAACACCCCGAACCCGAGGACCGACAGGACGGCGACGATGCCCAGCGTGACGACGATCACCGGCCGCGTCATCGCGAACGCCGGCAGCGTCAGGCCCAGATACGCGCCACTACCTACGAAGGAAAGGCCGAACGCGGCCAACCACCGCGAGTCCGCAAAGGCGTCGAACTGGAACCCGATGAGTAGGAGGGCGGGCAGCAGCGTCGCCGCCGTCAGGATCGCCAGCCACGGCTCGGCGTGCGGGAAGTACCCCATGTCGAGCGCGAGCGTGATGCCGCCGGCGATGGTCACGAGCGCCAGCGTCGGCATCAGGAACGTCATCTTCGGGGTGAACCGCTGGAACACCTGCGACCGCTCCGTGACGGCCAGCCCGCCGAGGACCGGCCCCAACACCAGTGCCATGAACAGATCGATCCCCGTCCACAGCACCCCAGCCATCACGTGGACGTACATGTGCTGTTGCATCGTGCCGGCCGTCAGCGCGTACGCGAGCGCCCCCAACGGGACCGCAACCGCCCCGACGGCGAACGCCGGATTCGCCCGAGTTCCCATACCCCGAACCGTACCGCGAACGGAAACTGCCATCTCGCTTAGTCATTCAGACAGCGCTCGGAAATACGCACTGGTGACGGCAGATGTGTCGTGCTGACGACGGATTTGCGCCCAGCGTTGAGCCCCCGACTCCCATGCCTATTAGCGCAGTTCCCCTACTCCCGATGTGTCACGAGAGCGTTCATGAGCGCCGGCGGCGTCTCGGCGCGACGGACACCAACAGACGGCAGGGGAGAGGGCCACCGCACACAGCCGCAGAATCGCGGTCGAAATCCATCACGGTGGGTAGACGGCGTATAGAAACTGAATTTGCACTAGCACAAGCGCAATTGTTTTACGGAGCGGGATGGAACCAGGCGTACAGACAGTACATGCACATCATGGAAGGGTTCCTGCCCGGATTCTGGGCGCTGGTGTGGTACGGGATCGCTGCACCAGTCGTCTGCTACGGGACGGTGAAGACGGCGCGCATCGCACGGGACCAGTCGATGACCAAAGCACACGTCGCCGTCGCAGCGGCGTTCATCTTCGTCCTTTCGGCGCTGAAAATGCCCTCCGTCACCGGGAGCACGTCGCATCCGACGGGCACCGGCATCTCGGTCGTCCTCTTCGGTCCGGCCGTCACTGCGTTTCTCTCGACGCTCGTCTTGCTCTACCAGGCGCTGCTTCTCGGCCACGGAGGACTCACGACGCTCGGGGCGAACGTCACGTCGATGGGGATCGTCGGCCCACTCGTCGGGTGGCTGGTGTTCCGGTCGCTCAGGCCGTACACGGACCTCCAGAAAGCCACGTTTGGCGCGGCCGTCGTCGCCGACTGGACGACGTATCTGGTCACGTCGCTGCAACTCGCCCTCGCGTTCCCGGCGGAACCCGGGGTGAGTGGCGTCGTGGACTCCGCCGTCACCTTCGCCGGCGTCTTCTCGGTGACCCAGCTCCCAGTGGGCATCGTCGAAGGGGCACTCGCAGCCGGCTTGATGAGCTACATCGCGATGTCGAACGAATCGCTCCGAAACCGATTGGGAGTGACGGCATGAATCGGTGGCTCGTCGCGGGCGGCCTGCTGCTGGGCGGTCTCGTCCTCTTTTCGTTCGTGACCGCCGGGACGTGGGGCGGCGCCGACGGCGTTGCAGGGGAGAAAGTCGAATCCATCGACCCGGAGTACGAGCCGTGGTTCGAGAGCCGCTGGACGCCGCCGAGTGCCGAGATCGAGAGCCTGTTGTTTAGCCTGCAAGCGGCCGTCGGCGGCCTCCTCATCGGCTACTATCTCGGACGGCGGCCGACCCGAGACAGCGCGCCCGCAACGTCGAAGTGAACCATGCACCACGCGAGCCTCGAACAGATTCAGGCGACTTCGAGCCCCCGAGTCGAGGGGCGGTTGAACGCGTACTTCGCGTTTACCGCGTTAGTGCTGGTGCTGTTCGCTCCCAGTCGGCTCGCGTACGTCAGCGCACTCGTCTGTTTCGTCGCACTCGGCGTCGACGCTGCAGGCCGTGACTATCTCACAGTCGTCCGTCTCCCGGTGTACTTTCTCCTGCCGAGCCTGCTGCTCGTCGTCCTGTTCACGAGCGGGTCGACCGCCCTCGCCTTCGGTCCCTTCTCGGTTTCCTGGGCCGGACTCGATCGGTCGCTTACCACCGGCTTGCGGTCGATCGGGTCGATCACGATACTGAGCTATCTGATCGTGACGACGACGGTTCCGCAACTCGTCGCCGCGTTACAGTCACTGCGGTGTCCCCGGTTCGTGATCGACGTCTCCCTGCTCACGTACCGTGCCATCCAGATCCTGCTCACGGAACTCGCCCGACTCGAACTCGCGGCGACGGGCCGCCTCGGCTTTCGAACGCGCCGGACGACGCTTCGCACGTCGAAGTCGCTCGCGTTTTCGCTGTTCCTGAAGTCCCTGTCGCGGGCTGAAGCGCTCAACGACGCGATGCTGGCGCGGGGCTACGACGGGAAACTCCCGTCGGCGACGACCGCGAGTCGGGGCCACAGCTACGTCGCCGTCGTGCTCGGCTGTATCGCCATCGCTGGGTGGTCCCTGTGATCGAAACCGAGGAGCTGCGCTTTCGACACGGCGACGAACGCGTCCTCGACGGTGTGAACTTCACGGCGAAGGCAGGCGAAGTGACCGTCATTTTCGGTCGGAACGGCGCCGGCAAGTCGACGCTGTTGCGCCACTTCAACGGCCTGCTCGAACCCGATTCGGGGACCGTCTTCGTCGGGGGCGATCCCGTCGCGTACGACGACGACTCGCTCACCGACCTTCGCAGGCGCGTCGGACTCGTTTTCCAGAACCCGGACGATCAGCTCGTCGCGCCGACCGTCGAACAGGACGTCGCGTTCGGTCCCCGGAACGCGGGCGTCGACGAGCCGGAACGGATCGATCGCGTCCTCTCGGAGTTCGACCTCGACAGCCAGACCGAACGCCTGTGCAACACCCTGAGCGGCGGAGAGAAGAAACGCGTCTCGCTGGCGGGCGTGCTCGCGATGGAACCGGAGTACGTGCTCCTCGACGAGCCGACCGCCGGGCTGGACGGGACCGGCTGCCGGGCCATCGGCCAGTTCGTCGAGTCACTCACCGACGCCGGCATCACGCCGATCATCGCGACCCACGACGTGGGGTTCGGGCTGACCGTCGCAGACACGGTGACCGTGCTGGACGGCGGCGTCATCGACTACCGGGGCGACACACTCCCCCGCTCGCTCGCCGATCGATACGGACTCCGACAGTACGTCTTCGAGTCGTGGACTGCACCCGACGGGGACCTCAGCTGATGTGGATCGCCGGCTTGTTGGGTTTCGCTTTCCCGGCCAGCTCGTCGTCGTCGGTGGCCGTCCGCACGGTCACGGTCGCGCCGAACTCGTCCTCGAAGAGCCAGGCAGCCTGCTCCAGGACTTCGAGTTCGCGGTCGGCGTCCATCGTCGGTTCGAGTTCCGCCTGGCGCTCCTGGAGGGCGGCCGCGAAGTCGGCGGCGGCCTCGCCGTGGTCGCCGACCACCTCGTCGTCCATGATCTCGCCCACGACGGCCGTCTCGGCGTCGGCCTCGCTGGCGATCTCGTAGGCGCGGTACTTCCAGTCCTGAGCGACGACGATCTCGATTGCCTCGGGGTCCTCGATGTCGACGACCTCCGTGATGTCGCGCACGTCGTCGAGCGTCCGCCGGATGAGCTGGCGCTCGACCCGATAGTCGTCCACGTCGTGCAGCGGCGTCGGCCAGTCGGCTTCCGCCGCCAATCCGCCCTCGCCCAGGTGATTCCACAGCTCCTCGCCCAGGTACGGCGCGATCGGTGCGACCATGGCCGACAGCGCCCGCAGGCCGCGGCTGTAGGCGTACTTGTACGGCGGTTCGTAGTTGCGGTACCGTCGGAGGAGGCGGGCGAACCGCTGGAGTTCGTTGACGACCTGGTGGAAGCGGAACCGGTCGTACTCCGCGGTGACCGCCGCGACGGTGCGGTCGATCTCCCGTTCGAGGTAGGCGTCGTGGGGTGCGCTTTCGGTGCGAGTGTCGTGGTCACCCTCCGAGAACGCCAGCACCATCCGGTAGAGGTCCTGCTGGAACTCGTAGGAGTTTTTCACGTCTTTCACCGTCCACTCGAAGTCCTGCTGGGGATGGGCCGCCGAGAGGACGAACAGTCGCGTGGTTTCGGCCCCGTACTCGTGGGGCGCGATGGCGTTGCCCTTCGATTTCGACATCTTCTGGCCGCTGTGGAGCACCGTCCCCTGGTTGATGAGCCGGTCGACCGGTTCGCGCACGTCGAGCAGGCCCAGGTCCGCTAGCGCGCGCGTGAAAAAGCGGATGTACAGCAGGTGGAGCACGGCGTGTTCCTCACCGCCGACGTACACGTCGACGGGGAGCCACTCGTCGGCGGTGTCGCTGTCGAACGGCGCGTCGTCGAAGTTCGGCGAGAGGTACCGCAGGAAGTACCACGAGGAGTCGACGAACGTGTCCATCGTGTCGGTCTCGCGCTCGGCAGGGTTGCCGCAGTCGGGACACTCGGTCTCTTTCCACTCCGTGGCGGCGTCGAGCGGGTTGCCCGTCGTCTGGACGAACTCCGGGAGTTCGACGGGCAGGTCCTCGTCAGGCACGGGGACGCGGCCGCAGTCCTCGCAGTGGACCATCGGGATGGGCGTTCCCCAGTAGCGCTGGCGGGAGATGAGCCAGTCCCGGAGCCGGTAGGTCACGTCCGACTCGATGGCGTCGTCGGCAGCCAGGAGCTGCTCGCGGGCGGCCGAACTCGCGAGGCCGTCGTACTCGCCGCTGTTGGTGAGCATCCCGTCGCCGGTGAACGGTGCAGTCGAACTCTCGTCAGTCTCGCCGATGGGTTCGACGACCTCCCTGACGGGGAGGTCCTGCTCGCTGGCGAAGCGGTTGTCGCGCTCGTTGTGCGCGGGCACGCCCATGACCGCGCCCGTTCCCACGTCGTCGAGCACGTACGCGGCGACGTACACCGGAATCTCGTCGCCGGTCAGCGGATGCGTGGCCGTCAGCCCGGTGTCGACGCCGGACATGCCGGCCTCGCCGGGGTCGCTCTCGCGGACGTCTGCGACGTACTCGGCGATCGCCTCGTCGTCCTCGGCGAGGGAGGCCGCGAGATCGTGGCCGGGCGAGAGCGCGACGTAGGTCGCCCCGAAGACGGTGTCCAGACGGGTGGTGAACGCGTCCACCGCCTCGTCCTCCCCTACTTCGAAGGTGACCCGGGCACCTTCCTGGCGGCCGATCCAGTTGCGCTGGATGTCCCGGACGCCCTCAGGCCACCCGTCAAGGTCGTCGAGGCCGGCGTGGAGTTCCGCGGCGTAGTCGGTGATGGTGAAGAACCACTGGTCGAGTTCACGCCGGCCGACGGGCGTCTCGCAGCGCCAGCAGACCTCCTCGGTCCCGTCCTCAGTGTCGTCCTCTATGACTTGTGCGTCAGCCAGGACGGTCTCGCAGTCAGGACACCAGTTGACGGTCGCAGCCTCGTAGTCGACCAGGCCGGCGTCGTGGAGCCGAGTAAAGAGCCACTGGTTCCACCGGTAGTACTCTGGGTCGCAGGTGGTGATCTCGCGGGACCAGTCGTAGCCAAAGCCCATCGTCTCCAGTTCGTCGCGCATCCGGTCGATGCAGGTGCGCGTCCAGGACTCGGGGTCCGTGTCCCGCTCGAAGGCGGCGTTCTCGGCGGGCAGGCCGAACGCGTCCCACCCCATCGGGTGCAGGACGTCGTCGCCGCACATCCGCCGGTAGCGCGCGTACGCGTCGGTGATGGCGTAGTTTCGGACGTGGCCCATGTGGAGCGCGCCCGACGTGTAGGGGAACATTCCGAGGACGTACGTGGGGTCCTCGGCGTCGTCGGGACAGTCGTAGACGTCCTCCCGGTCCCAGACGTGCTGCCAGTACTCCTGCACCCGCGAGTGATCGTATCTTCGCGACATCGAGATTCGCCGTTACCCTCTCTGGTACCGCGGCCCACATCAGGTTTCCCACTTTTTACTTCGTCGGGTGTCCTCGGCCTTCGGCCTGCGGGCACCACTCCTCGTAAAACCTGGACTAAAACTGCCGGACGGCTCACTCCCGCCGGTCGTTCGCGTCCGGAGAACCGCGCGCCTGCAGGCGCGCGGATGCTCGTCTGCTCACGACACGGCCGATTCTTGCTCCACCCGGATAGGAGCCACTCAGACGGCTCCAAGAACGCGAGCGTCCCTGCGCCCGTCATCCGCCAGGAACAGCACGCCTGCCCTTCCCCGTCTCCGCAAACGGAGTGAGCGGATGGCTCGGAAGTGCTTCTCTTCCAGCGAGTCGCGCCATGAACGGCGCTCCCGGCCATGCGGCTGGCGCGCACAGGGTGCGGCGTTCATGCCGCGCCCGACGCGTGAGGTCCCCGTGAGGAAGGCGAACGGGGGCTGTCAGGCTGGTCGCAGTGCTATCTCCGGCCGAGTCGGTTCGTGCTCGTTACGTATTCGGGACTAAGTAGCGAATCGCTTCATCTGCCGGGAATCTGTCAGGTACACGGTGCTACATAGAGAGGTTCCATGCAGCACAGTGACTTCGTTTTTTTTTTTCAGCCACTCTCCGCTGAATCACCTGCTCACTGTGTTTGCGTACTAAGAGATAGCACGAACCTGAAGGGCCGATCAATAATCTGTGTGGGGAGATATGCTGGACCAATCACTCGCTCATCTTCTGGGGAAGCTCGTTCTCAACGACTTCCCCGGTAAAGAGGAGGGTTATCACAAGCGTGACCCAGAGAGAGATCGTTATCAGTACGTCATATTCATTTCCCGCCTCACTACCGAGGGCCATACCGTATCCACCAGTCAAGAGTGCTATGACCAGCAACCAGGAATAACGACTCTCTTGAATCGCTTTGACAACGATGAGTGCGCCCAGCAGAGCCGTGAGTGAACTCGTAAAGATACTATATGCGTCAACAACGCCGAACAGGAATTCGTATCCAACCAGACTTCTGGATTCTGCATAGCCGACTTGGTAGCTGTGGGGAATGAACATGAAAAAGACGAAGAAGAGTATACCAAACAACGACAGGAGATACCCGAGGGCCTGTCCGAAGAGAGTACACGGATTCGATGTGCGGACTGTCATTGAAATGCCCGTTCTAATGTCAAAGCCCAATAATTTTCCACACAGAAAAGCCACAGGTGTCATATCGGGAAACAATCGCCATGATCTGTGAATCATCGCAGGTACCGCTTTGATGCATGTTGTCTGCGCAATCTCAGATCTCTATTCAGCAGACCACTCCCTACAAACCGAGAATCTGACGAAAGTATCGAGGACTACAGCCGGGAATCTGGTGCAGAACCCGTCTCACTTCGCGACGATCCGTTCGACGGCCTGCTGGGACTGGCCGGTCTTGCGAATCTCGAACACCGTCATCAGGTCGGTCCGCGAGACCAATCCCTCCAGATCGCCGCGCTCGTCGGTCACGAGCACGCGACCGATCCCCTGGCGCTGCATGATCGTAACCGCGTCTTCGGCGCCGGTCGTCGCCGACACCGTCTGCAGGTCCGTCGACATCACGTCGCCGACAGTGGCCGTATCGCGACGATCGGGATCGACCGACTGGACGTCTTCGAGCGTCACGAGGCCACGGAGGTCGCCGACTCGCGGGTCGTTCACCTCCCCGCTCACTCTCTCCGAGTCGCTTCGCGACTCGCCGTCGAGCACTGGATACCCGGTGTGGCGCTCCTGGATCATCCGTTCCAGCAGTTCCGAGAGCGGCGTCGTCGGCGTCACCGTGTCGAGGTCGGCCGCCGGCGTCATGATGTCGCCGACGGTGAGTCCCTCGAAGGTGTCCTCCAGCAGTATCTGGCGCGTCTCGCCGGTCGCACCGAGGTAGATGAAGAAGGCGATGGCGATCCAGAAGACGTTGAACAGGAGGATGCCGGCGAAGGTGAGCAGGACGGCGAACGCCTTCCCGACGCCGGCGGCGATCTGGGTCGCTTCCAACCGTGAGCGGTTGCGCGAGAGCAGCGCTCTGAGAACCCGCCCGCCGTCCATCGGGAAGCCGGGCAGCAGGTTGAACCCGGCGAGCACGACGTTCAAAACCGCGAGATACCCGAGGACGAACCTGACGGCAGGGAGGTCCGCGGGGAGAGCAGCGAACCCACCGTAACAGAGCGCGCCGATGACGACGCTCACGATTGGGCCGGCGATGGCGATCTTGAGCTCCTGGGTCCAGCTGTCGGGGAACTCCTCGAACTGTGCGAGACCGCCGAGAAACCAGAGCGTGATCGCCTCGATGTGGACGCCGTAGCGGCGGGCGACCAGCGAGTGGCCGAGTTCGTGCAGGAACACGCCCAGGAACAGGCCGAGCGCGGCAGCCAGGCCCAGCACCCACGGGAGGACGCCGTCGGTGAGCGCGGCGGCGTCGATCTCTCCGCCGAGTAACTCGCCGAGCAACGCGGCGGTCATCCCGATCTGGGTGCCGATGAGATACGCGATGAGCGGCACCACGAGCAGGAACGAGGTCCCGAGTTTGATCGGAATCCCGAAAACGGAGCCGATCCGCACACTTGCCATGCCGGCCGGTTGGCCAGACCCTCAGATAGGCCGACTGCCGGCATGTGCAGGCCACCGGACGGATGTCAACGACCGGCGAGATCCGGAGGTCGATTGCCCTGGAAGCCGTACCGACGGTATGGTGTTCCCCAGCCTCACCGATCCGATGGGACTGTTCGAGTATCTCATCGCGCTCATCATCATTACCGCACTGTTCATGGGTATCGTGCTGGTGCTCGGCCTCGGGCCGTTCTGACCAGTGCCGGGACGCTCCCCGGCGTTCCGCGGGCAGCGTCAGCGCCGACCCGTCACTTTCGGGTCGAGACCGCCCGACACGACAGTGACACCACCGCGCGCGACGGCTGCCGAAACGATCCTTCCGTGTGGACTATAGCCACACTGTCACCCCGGCAGACGAGGTCGACGGCGTCACGCCCCCGGCACCTGCGACGCCGCACCCGTTCGTTTCAGGTCGAAGACCCACTGACGGGACGGGAATTTCCGACCCAGCACCGACGCACGAAACCGACCCCACGACCTCTCCAGAGAGATACGGAGACTGTCCGATCTGCGCTGCACGCAACCCGTTGTCTTCAGGTCGAGAACCCCCAGATGATGGGTCGTCTGACGTCAGTATGAGCGCTCACGAAACGACCCCCAATCGTCTCCGGAGACGGATCGTGTGGTCGCGTGAGAGGGCGTCGGGTCACCAGTCGTCGCCGATCACCAGTCGTCGCCGAGCGCGTCGCGTGCGCGCTGGTACCCCTCGTTGGTCCGCCAGGTACGGCCGGAAGCGACGTGGCGGACGACGTACGCGCTCCCGCAGTCGCCACACCGATAGCCCTCGTCGGGGAATTTGACGGGCTTGGAAGCGCGGTGGCGGTCGGGTCGCCACCCGCAGTCGTCGGCCGTACAGACGAGTTCGAGGCGGCCGTCGGTGAACGTCCGGCAGTGACGCGGGGCGTCGATTTCGTCGGCTTTCTCGCGAAAGCGCTCGCCGTGGCCCGACTCGCCGAAGTGGTGAAACTCCCAGGCGTGGACGAGTTCGTGGCGAATGGTGCCGGTGAACTCCCGCCAGCCGAACTCCTGGTAGGCCGCCCAGGTGAGCACGATCGTGATCGCACCCGTCTCAGCGTTGTACCGACAGCCGCCGGCGCGGCGCTTGGCACGTTCGGAGATGGTCCAGTCGAGTTCGGCGACGGGCACGTCGAGGTCGATCGACTCGGCGTACGCGGCCGCACGAGTCAGCAACTCGCGACGCGTCGTCGGCTCCTCCCGCTGCACAGTACGTCGTGGCTCGAACCCGACCACAAAGTGCGTTTCGCCCACCACCCCTAACGCTCCCCACACTCGCGCGCATTTATTCTAACATTGTTAGAACATGGACCAGTTTTTATTACCGAGTAGGGGAGACACTGAGGGGACATGCTTTCGTTCAACGACTCGGCGGCGGCCGAAGAACTCGCCGGTCGCGCGCGCGACCTGATGGAAGAGGTCGTCATCCCGGTGGAGCGGGAAATGAAGGGCGGGATGACGGTCTCGGACGGGACGATCCGAGAACTGCGGGAGGCGGCCCGCGAGTACGGCGTCTACGCGCCCCAGATCGACGAGGAACACGGCGGGATGGGCTACGACTTCCGCGACACCCTCCCGACGTTCGAGGAGGCGGGGCGGTCGATCCTCGGCCCGCTGGCGATGCGGGTGGACGCCCCCGACGAGGGGAACATGCACCTGCTGGAACTCCACGGGACCGAGTTGCAGAAAGAGCAGTACCTCGAACCCCTCGTCGCGGGAGAGATCGCCTCTGGCTTCTCGATGACCGAGCCGATGCAGGGCGGCGGGTCGGACCCGAAGATGCTCCAGACCACCGCGGAGAAAGACGGCGACGAGTGGGTCATCAACGGCCACAAGTGGTGGACGAGCAAGGGCATCCAGGCCGACGTGCTGCTCGTGTTCGCCCGCACCGATCAGGAGGCACACCCCTACGAGGGCAGTTCCGTGTTCCTCGTCCCGAAGGAGGCCGACGGCGTCGAGGTCGTCCGCAACATCCCCCACGTCGGCAGCGACGTCCACGGCATCGGCCACGCCGAGATCAAGTACCACGACGTCCGCGTGCCGGAGGAACACCTGCTCGGCGAGGAAGGCAAGGGGTTCCAGCACGTCCAGGAGCGACTCGGCCCCGCGCGACTGACCCACTGCATGCGCTTTTCGGGCATGGCCGAGCGCGCGCTCGACATCACGAAGGCGTACATGGACGAACGCGAGGGATTCGGCTCGACGATGGCCGACAAACAGGTCCCCCGGTACGCCATCGCCGAGCAGGAGACGCGGCTGGCGGCCGCCCGGTCGCTGGTCCGACAGGCCGCGGACCAGATCGACGCGGGCGAGGAGGCCCGCACCGCCGTGTCGATGAGCAAGGTCTTCACCGCGAACGTCACCCAGGAGGCCGTCGACACGGCGCTGCAGTTCCTCGGTGGCAACGGCATCGCCAAGGACCTCCCCGTGGCGGACTTCTACGAGGACGTCCGCCAGTTCCGCATCGTCGACGGCGCCGACGAGGTCCACAAGCGGACCATCGCCCGCGAGGCGTTCGCCGACGTGGACGAGGCCGAACTCGACCAACTCACCCGATTCGACGCATGATCCGGGGAAAGGGTTACTCCGCCGCGCGCCGGAGGGGACGCCAATGGTAGACGCGACGCTCACCCTCGTCGACCGCGGGACCATCCGCGCGGACGCGAACTTCCTGCTGGAGAACCACGTCGTCGGCACCGCTGCCGAACCGAACCCGGACGCCCAGTTCGTCGAGGGGCCGGTGTACAACCTCGTCATCGACCACCCCGAGGCGACGATCCTCTGGGACACCGGCTCGCATCCCGACGCCGGCGACGGCTACTGGCCGCCGGAGCTGTACGCCGCCTTCGAGCATTTCGACGCTCACGAGCACCCGCTCCCCGACGCGCTCGCGGAGGCCGGCTACGCGCTCGACGAGATCGACGCCGTCGTCCAGAGCCACCTGCACCTCGACCACGCGGGCGGCCTCCACAACTTCGCCGGGACTGACGTGCCCGTGTTCGTCCACGAGGAGGAACTCAAGTTCGCCTACTACAGCGCCTGCACCGACCACGGCTCGGACGCGTACGTCCGCGCGGACTTCGACCACGAGCTGAACTGGCAGGTCGTCACGCGCCACCGCGAGACCCACTTCACGGACGTGGAGTTCGTCCACCTCCCCGGCCACACGCCGGGTCTGCTGGGGACGGTGCTCCACCTCGACGGGGAGACGGTGATCCTCGCGGGCGACCAGGCGTACGTGCGCGAGAACTACGACGACGAGCAACCGATGGGCGGCGACCTGCTCTGGAGCAAGCGCGACTGGCGGGAGAGTCTCCAGTTAGTCAAGGAACTCCAGCGTCGCCACGACGCCACGGTGTACTGCGGGCACGACCCCGAGGACGTCTCCAGCCTTTCCACTTAGGCCGAGACGACGATCGGGATCGGCGTGAAACACAGCAGTCCGAGTACCAGCGTGAGCGCGCCGAGCGCCTGCCTGCCGGGACCGACCGACGACTGATCCAGGGGTTCCGCGCCGGGGACGCGACTCAACAGCAGCGCGAAAAAGCCCCAGAGCACCCAGATAAAGGCGGCCTGGCCGTCCGCAAACACCAGGAGCCCGCCGGCCAGCGAGAACAGTACGGCGGGCACGAGTTTCTGGACGACGCTCGTTCGATCGCCGACCAGCGCCCGGGTGACGTGCGCGCCGTCGAGCTGGCCCACCGGCAGCAGGTTCAGGAACGTGACGAACGCGCCGACCCAGCCACCGATGACGACGGGGTTGACCATCAGCGACGGGTCGCCGTAGGAGAGCGGCTGACCGAGCGCCGTCGCGATCCCCTGTAACAGGAGCGGATAGCCGAGTTCGGTCTGCTGGACGAGTTGCGACCCGCTCGTCTCGATGGGCGGGAGCGAGACGCCGATCGCGGTGACGACGACGGTCGCGACCAGGCCCGCCAGCGGCCCCGCGACGCCGATGTCGAACAGCGCCTCCCGGTCGGGGATGTGGTCGTTCATGCGGATGAGCGCCCCGAGCGTCCCCAGCAGGTTCGGGATCGGAATGAAATACGGCAGGGTCGCCTCCACCTGGTGGTGGCGGCTCAGCGCGTAGTGGCCGAGTTCGTGGATCGCGAGCACCGATAGCACCGAGAGGGCAAAGGGCCACGCCGCCAGCAGGGAGAGTGGCTGCTCGCCGATGGGGAGGCCGTACCAGCGGGCGCCAGCGAGCAGCGTCGTCACGACGGTGGCGGCGAAGAGCGCGAGGTTGGTCCAGGGGACGGTATCGACGGACAGCGACCGCTCGGTGGCGACGAGCACGTGCTCGCCGGTCTCGTAGCGCAGGTCGATCCGATAGCCTCGGTCGCGGAACCGGGGCGCCAGTCGCTGGACGACGGTCTCTTTGGCATCCAGCGGCTCCCCGTAGTAGCGGACGTCCTGGTCGTCGACTTCCACCTCGTAGACCTGGAAGGAGTCCGTCAGCGCGTCCGGCTCGGGCAGGTTCCCCGGCACCGAGGCCGTCGGTGTCGACATCACCCTGGCTAGGGCCGGGAACGGTAAATACCTGTTCGCGCCCTGGAGCGAGTCAGAACGCCCGACGGTACTGCGGTGGGACCTCGACTGCGTCTTCTCGGTCTAACTGCTGGGCGGCGTGGAGCGTGAAGTACGGATCGCGGAGGTGTTCCCGGCCGACGATCGCCAGATCGGCGCGACCGTTCCGGACGAGTGAATCCGCCTGTTCTGGCGTCGTGATGCCGCCGACGGCACCGATCGCCACGTCAGACTCGACGCCCTCCCGGAGCTGTCGCCCGTAGCGGATCTGATACCCCGGTCCGGCCGAGGGGACCTCCTGGTCGGGGTGGACGCCCCCGCAACTGACGTCGATCAGGTCCGCCCCCGCAGCCGCGGCACGGTCGGCAAAGCGGATCGACTGCTCGACGGTCCACGACTCGCGATCGGGCAGCCAGTCGGTCGCCGAGATGCGGACGAACACGGGCAAGTCCGACGGCCACACCTCCCGGACGGCCTCGATGACTTCCAGCGGGAACCGAACCCGCCCCTCGAAGTCGCCGCCGTACTCGTCCTCGCGCGTGTTCGTGACCGGCGAGAGGAACTCGTGGAGGAGGTAGCCGTGGGCCGCGTGCACTTCGGCGATCTCGAAGCCGGCGTCGCGAGCCCGGCGGGCTGCGTCCGCGAACGACTCCCGCACGTCGGCGATGTCCTCGGTCGTCATCGCGCTGGTCGGCGGCGCGTCGGCCTCGTAGGGATACGGCTCGTCGGTCGGCCCGACGACCTCCCAGCCACCGTCGCCGGGCTGGAGCGGGTCGTGGCCCTCCCAGGGGCGACTGGTCGAGGCCTTCCGGCCGGCGTGGGCCAGCTGGATCGCCGGGACCGAGCCCTGGTCGCGAACGAACGCAGTGGTTTCGGCCAGCGCGTCGGCGTGTTCGTCGCTCCAGATGCCCAGGTCCTCCGGCGAGATGCGCCCGCGCGGTTCGACGGCGGTCGCCTCGGTCATCACGACGCCGGCGCCGCCGACGGCGCGGCTCGCGAGGTGCTGGAAGTGCCAGTCCGTCGCGAGGCCGTCCCGGTCTTCACAGGAGTACTGACACATCGGCGACACCATCACGCGGTTGGGAATCTCCGTTTCGGCGAGCGTGAGCGGCGTGAAAAGGTCGGCAGTCATCACAGGTCCGAGGTGTGGAGCGGTAAAAACCTCAGTGGCCGCGGTGAGACGGGCCGGTATCTCGGGTCACCGCGCGAGATCGAACGCGACGGCGACGTTGAGCGCCCAGAAGACGAACCGATACCGACCGGCCGGCAGGTCCGGACAGACTCGGAGCCGATCTTCGAGGGGATGTTCTGCGACCAGTCCCGTCTTTGTCAGTTCGAGCGTCCACTCGAAGGCCTCCCCCGGCGGGTGGACGATCCCCAGATCGTTATATACTACTGACCTGTCAGACGACGTTCCTCGGACGTCTTGCCATCCAGCCGCCGTCTGGACCTCGATGCTGTACTCGTCACTGGTGCCAGTGTGCTGCTCCTCGTCGCTGACGTTGGTGAGCGTGATCGTTGCGGTCTCGCCGTAGTCGTACGCCAACTGATCGACCCGAAGGGCGAACTGTGGCGTCCCGTCGGTCTCGGTGGTGTCGCCCCACGCCAGTTCGTCGGCGTCGTATCCCGCCGGATGCCGCTCGAAGTCCGTCTCGTCGCAGGACAGCGCCGGCGGCACCGTCTCCGGGTCGTCCTCGGGTCGGACGTGACCGGACAGGTCGTCGGTCGTTGGTGGCTCGTCTGTCGGTTGAGACGACCTGTCGCTACCGAGACAGCCGGCGACGGCGGTTCCGAGCCCAGCACCGGCCAGCGCGAGGGCACGACGACGGCCGAACTGTTGCATAGGTAACCAGAACAAACACCCCGGTAAGGGCTTTGTGTAAAAAAAGCGACCGCCGATCGCTTCGTTCAGTCCTCGACTTTCACGAGTTGCTTGCCGATGTTGACGCCCTCGAAGAGTCCGAGGAAGGCGTCGGGGGCGTTCTCCAGGCCCTCGGTGACGGTCTCCTCGTACTGGATGTCGCCCTGTGCGACCCACTGGGCCAGGCGCTCGGTCGCCTCACGGAAGCGCACAGCATAATCGCTGACGATGAACCCTTCGACGCGGGCCTTCTTCTGGACGAGCGTCGTCAGTTTTCTGGGACCCGTCGGCTGCTCGGTGGCGTTGTACAGCGAGATCTGGCCGCAGACGGCGACGCGGGCGAACTCGTTGAGGTTGGCGAAGGCGGCGTCGGTGATCTCGCCGCCGACGTTGTCGTAGTACACGTCGATCCCTTCGGGACAGGCCTCGGCGACTGCCTGGTGGAGGTCGTCGGCAGTCTTGTAGTTGATCGCCGCGTCGAAGCCGAGGTCGTCGGTCAGCCAGTCGGTCTTCTCGTCGGCGCCGGCGATGCCGACCACGCGACAGCCGTTGCGTTTGGCGATCTGGCCGACGACGGAGCCGACGGCACCGGCCGCGCCCGACACGAGGACCGTGTCGCCGGGTTTCGGCTCGGCCACGTCGAGCAGGCCGAAGTACGCGGTACGGCCGGGCATCCCCAGCACGCCCAGCGCAGTCGAGACGGGGGCGAGGTCCGGGTCGACCGGCTGGAGGGCGTCGCCGTCGGCGGTGGCGTAGTCGGCCCACCGGAGTTCGCCGGTGACGACGTCGCCCGCCGCGAAGTCGCCGTGGTTCGATTCGACCACGTCGCCGACCACGGCGGCTTTCATCACGTCGCCGACGGCCCAGGGTTCGGCGTAGGACTCGGCGTCGCGCATCCGGCCGCGCATGTACGGGTCGACGGACAGATATCGGGTCTCGACCAGCACCTCGCCGGGACCTGGCTCCGGAACCTCGTTCTCGACCAGTTCGAAGTTCTCCATCGTCGGTTCGCCCGTCGGGCGGCTCGCGAGTATCCACTCTCGGTTAGTGTCGGTAGGCACGGTTCGGGACGAGGGAAGTGGGGCGGATGAGTGTTCGCATACCGGAAGGGGTTCGCCGGGATGACGGCTTACTTGCGGGGCGGAACCACGAGCACGGGCACGTCGACCAGCCGGAGGACGCGGTTCGTGACGCTACCGAGCAGGCTCTCGCCGACGCCGGAGTGGCCGTGCGACCCCATCACGACCAGGTCGACGTCGTTGGCCGGGACGTACTCGCTCAGTGCCTGGTGCGGTCGTCCGCGGGTCACCGTCGTCGACACCGAGACTGCCGGGTCGGTCTCGTGGATGCGGTCGGCGACGCGATCCGTCGCTTCCTGGCCGTTGGCCTCGAGTTTCTCGATGAACTCCTGGGAGACGCCGCCGGCGTCGAAGGGGCCGGCGTCGACGAGCAGGTCGATGACGTTCACGACGTCGACCGGAGCGTCGAACCGGCCGGCGAGGTCTCCGGCCCACGGGCCAGCGGCTTCGGCCTCGTCGCTGCCGTCAGTCGGGACGAGCAGTTTCTCGACGGCCACGTCGTCGGGGTCGGTCGGCCCGTCGTAGCAGGTCGTCAGGACCGGGACGCTCCCCTGCCGGAGCACCTTGTCGGTGACGCTGCCCAGGAGGCGCTCGCGGACGCCGGTCGGCCCGTGGCGTCCCATCACGACGAGGTCGCTCCCGTGCTCGTCCGCGAACTCGAGGATCGCGTCGTGGGGCGTCCCCTCGACGAGGTGGGTCTCGACGGACTGGTCGGCGTCGGTCGCCTGCGTCTCGGCGTCGGCGAGGAACTCCTCGCCCCGCTCGCGCAGTGTGTCCGCGTCGGTCGTCGAAAACAGCGACGAGAGGCCGCGGTCCAGGACGTGCAGGACGTCGATCGTCGCGTCGGTGGCGGCTGACAGCGCCAGTGCGTGTGCCATCGCGACGGGCTGGCCGTCGCTCCCGTCGACGGCGACGAGAATCCGGTCGTGCATGCACGAGTGGTCGCCGCGCCGCGTGTTAAATGTAGGTCCACCTGCCAGGACCGTGAGACCCCCGCACTGATACTCGTGGGTGGCGAACGGCAGCGTGTGAATGTTCGACCGGATCCTCGTCCCGACTGACGGCAGTGACGTCGCCCTGAACGCCGCCGACAGCGCCGTGAGACTCGCGGCCCGCTTCGACGCCACGCTGCACGTGCTGCACGTCCTGGAACTCGGGGAACTGCCCCCCGGGATCGAAGACGCGGACGCGGACGAGTTCGCGCACGTCGGCGAAACCGCGATCGACGAGCTCACCAGCGCGGCCGGCGACGCCGGCGTCGAGACCGCCACCGACGTCGTCGAATCGCACGGGCCCACCCACGAGGTGATCGTCGAGTTCGCGAACGAACACGCCGCCGACCTCGTCGTCATGGGCACCCACGGACGCACGGGCCTGGATCGCTTCGTCCTCGGGAGCGTCACCGAACGCACCCTCCGGGAGTCCGACGTGCCGGTGTTGACGGTCCACGAGGGCGGTAGCCTCCCCGCGAACCTCGACCTGGAGAACGTGCTCGTGCCGATCGACGGCAGTCAGAGCGCCGACGCCGCCCTCGCACTCGGGATCGACCTCGCCGCCGAGACCGACGCGACCCTGCACCTGATTACGCTCGTCGACACGAGCAAACCCTGGCACCGCGCTGCCTCGGGAGAGACGCAAGAGGCAGTGGACGAACTCGGCAAGGACGTCCTCGACAACGCGCTCCTCCGCGCCGAGGCCACCGACGTGGGCACCATCGAAGGCAGCGTCGGCCGCGGCAAACCCGAAACGGCGATCCTCGAGTACGCCGCCGACCACGACGCCGACTGCATCGTCATGGGCACCCACGGGCGCAGTGGCCTGAACCGTTACCTCCTGGGCAGCGTGACCGAACACGTGGTCCGCACCGCCGACGCCCCCGTTCTCTCGGTGCGAGCCGTCGAGGATCAGTGACGCCGCCGGCGTTGGCCGTCGTCACTCCGTCATCGCGTCGGTCGACGCAGCGCAGTTGTTCGGGCCGCGTTCGAGTTGCAGCGCACGCTGGCGAGACAGGTCGCGCTGCCCGAGGTTCCCGTCGATGATCTGGGCGTGGTTCGCGGGCCGCGGGGGCATATCCCTCAGCACGTGTTCGATGAACTCCTCGACGGGCAGCGACAGGGCGTCCATCGCCTCGACGAGTTCCCCGAGCGTCGCCGTGTAGCTTCCGTCGGCCGCCGGCTCGGCGGCGTCGCTGTAGTGCCCCGGCGCGATCAGCGTCGTCTCGGGCAGCGTCAGGACGCGCTCCTGAAGCGAGTGGTACAGCTGGGCGGCCGCCTCCGGCGCGCCCTCGGACCCGGCCTCCAGGTCCGGCCGCGCTACGCTCTCGACGAACAGCCCGTCGCCGGTGAACAGGACCGCCTCGTCGACGTAGTAGGCGGTCATCCCCGAGGTGTGGCCCGGCGTGTGGATCGCCTCGATCGCACTCTCGCCCACCGCGAGCGCGTCGCCGTCGGCGATCGTCTCGTAGGCCACGTCGTACTCGACGCCGCGGTCCGTCGCCGCTTCGGGGACGACCGCCGTCGCCTCGGTGTGCTCGCCGAGCGCCCGGACCCCGCTCACGTGATCCGCGTGGACGTGCGTGTCGACGGCGTACCGGATGGTAGCGCCGTAGTCGGCCGCCACGTCGACGTACTCGCCGGCGAACGCCAGCAGCGGATCGATCACCGCGGCCGCGTCCCCGGAGACGACGAGATACGCGAGACACCCGCTCGACGGCCGCCGGAACTGCACGATCGTCGCGTCCGCATCCGTCGTCAGTTCGGTGTGCACGGAGAGGTCTGCCCACGCTTCCATCCCGCCGGCGAGGTTTCTGACGTCGGCGTCAGTCCGCTGGAGGTGCCGCGCCGAGCCCCGACTGATCTTGCCCGTCCCGCAGACCGTGACGACCGTCTCCGTCGGCACGTCCGCCAGCGCGACCGCCGGGTCCATCCGGGAGAGCTTCCGGTCCGGCACGTTGATCGTCTCGACGCTCGGCCCCTCGATGCGCCACTTCTCGAACTCGTGGGGCTGGCGCACGTCGACGATCGTCACCGACTCGCCCGCCTGGATCTTCGCGTACAGTTCCTCGGGCGTGATCTCGGGGACTCGCGACATGTTCGTACCAGTACAGGCGGACCAATTCGCCATAAACGTTCCCCCAGTATTGTACAATATACACAATTATATGAGGGCACTGCCAACCAGGACACACAGCCGGTTTGGGAGAGATCTGTATTCAGTTCCACAGGCGATATTCGAACGGCGAGCACTCGTCCCGTCGTCAGTCGGGGCACTCGGAACACAGCCGTTATGCCCACCGACGGCCTCTCCCCGACGATGATCGACGTGGCCGAACTCGAAGACACGGAGGCCGTCGCCGCCCGCCGCGACGAGATCGTGGCGGCGGTCCGCGACCACGCCGGACGGGTCGCCTACGCGCTGGCGAAACTGCAGGGCGGCGACTACGGCCAGCGAACGTTCGACACCGACCGCGGCAAGTGGACGGTCAAGTACGAGGCCGGCGACCTCGAGTATCTCCGCTTTTCCCCGAAGTCGGGGAGCGATATCTACGTGATCTCGACGAAACAGCCGCCCGAGCCGGAGGCTCTTGCGACGGCCATGCGGGACTACGAGGGATTCGTCGCGAGCTACAACGACCACGTGGCGTCGCTGGACGGCGTCCTCGACGACGTCCCGACCGAGTTTCCCGCCCTGGCGTCGACCGACGGCGTCGTCGCCGAGCGCGATCGCATCGTCGGCCGCATCCGCGAGGTCTGCGACTCGATCGCCCACGCGCTCCACCGCTACGAGGGCACCGACTACGGCACGTTCACCGCCCGCGTCGACGGGACGCGCTGGGAACTGAAGTGGGACGACGAGGGCGCCTCGTACCTCCGCGTCGGCGGCGAAGGCGGGATCTACCTGCTCTCGCAGTACGAACCGCCGGCCGCTCCCGACATCCGCGAACTCGCGCCCGCGTTCCGTGGGTTCGTCGAGGCCTACAACGAGCACGTCGGGGAACTCGAGTCCGACCTCGCGACCGTCGAGCTGTAGCCGCCAACTGCAAGACACATCTGTCTCGAGTGACTGCGGTCGGTATGGCCCAGACGGTGCGTGGGGAAGTGATCCACGTCGTGGACCCGGACGACAGAGACGAGTTCGAGCTCACCGAGGACCTCCGGACGCTCGCCGAGTCGCGGTACATCCTCGTCTGTCGGGAGGGCGGGTCGCCCTCCTGGTTCGAGCGCATCCGCTCGTTCCTGGCGCGCACCCCGATCAAGGCGGTGACGATCGTCTCCGACACCGAAGCATCGGAGGGCGAGGAAGTGACCGCGACCGTCGAGGAGACGGGGATTCCCGGCGTCTACGAGGCGACGGACCTCCGTTAGGCGTCCTCGTCCGACGCCGCGGCGGCCTCGGCGACCGTCTGGCGGTCCGGGAAGTACGCCGGCGCGTCGCGCTCGACCTCGAACCGGACGACCCGTTCGAGCGCGTCCGCACCGTCGGACACGTCGGATTCGAGTTCTGCAGCGAGCTCCGTGTAGTCGGCGGCCAACTCCTGGAAGGCGAGCATCCGGGCCTGTTTGGCCTCGACGAGCGCCTGCTTCTGTTCGAGGTCGGCTTCCCGCGCCTCCAGGTCGTCGAGATCGACCGACTCGTCCGGCCCCGTCGCCGACGGCGGGCCGACAGTGTCGGCGACCTCGTCGGGGCGGCCGTCGAGTTGCGAGCGGATCTCGGCCATCTCCGCGTCGAGTTCGTCCAGCAGGTCGTCGAGGTCGTCGCTCATCGTCTCGACGCGCCCCGAAAGCAGACCCGCCTGCACCTGGCAGTACTCGACGAACTCGTCGACGGAGAGCGCGTCGTCCTCAGCCATGGTTCTCACCGGCGGACTCCGCCGGCGCGTCCGGCTGACAGGTCTCGCAGGCACGCGTGTAGCGCGCGTAGACGAGGCCGCCCAGCAGGACGACGGCGACCGCCCCGAGCAGCGGGCGCAGCGGATCGAAGTACGTCATGAGCGCCGAACTGCTGAACAGCGCCAGGAGGAAGGCGTTACAGATCGGGCAACCGAACGCGAGGAAGCCGCCGACGGTGCCCAGCGTGGCGAGTCGGTCGTCGGATCGGTCCTCGACCGGCGGCCGCTGGGCGACGTAGACGCCGAGCAGCCCCGCCGTGAGGACGAGAAACAGGTAGTCGACGGGCCGGGAGGGAACCATGCGGACGTAGATCGGGTTCGGAATCAATCCCGTCACGACGCCGAACAGGACGAAGCTCCCGAGGCTCACCGCAGCCCCCTTCGCGAGTCGCAACCGTGATGCGTCCATCAGTTACCTCGTCGTACCGGGCGTGCGGGCATAAACGTCCGGGACCCTGGCGGGACGGCTGGCCACGACGGCCCGGCTCAGGCGTCGAGGGTGGCCGCCAGTTCGCCGCGCTCCTCGAGTTGCTCCAGAATGTCGCTCCCGCCGACGAACTCGCCGTCGACGAACGTCTGGGGGATCGTCTCCCGCCCGCTGTGAGGTTCCAGCGCGGTCCGGAACTCGTCGAGTGATTCGAGCACGTCCACCGTCTCGAACTCGTCGCGGTGTTTGCCGATCAGCGCCATCGCCTTCTCGGAGTACCCACACTGGGGCATGATCGGCGTTCCCTTCATGAACAGGACGACCTCGTTGTCCGCGATCGCGTCGTCGACGCGCTCGGTCACCTCGTCCTGCGGCAGGCTCTCGTTCGGGTCGAAAGTCATACCTGTTACGTCGACGGCCCGAGGCAAATGCGTTCCGCTACCCCGCGGTCAGGCCGCGTCGTCACGTTCGGTCGGCGTGTACGTCTCGATCTCCAGCGCGTGGATGTCACGCGTCAGTCGCTCGCCCAGCGCGTCGTGGACCCGCTGGTGGCGGTCGACCAGCGATTCCCCCTCGAACGCGGGCGACACGACAGTCGCCGCGAGGTGATCCTCGTCTTCGGGCCCGCGAGCGTGCGTGACCGTCGCCTCGGCGTCGGGGATCGTCTCCTCGATACACGCTTCGACCTCGTCGAGATCCATGTCCCAGGGGAGGCAACCGAGGCAAAAAACAGTTCCCACCGCGCACGGCGTCCGCACCGCCAGCGAAGCGAGTATCATCGGTGATACTCCGACGGATGGATTTATTACCCATCACCCGCCAGTGTCAGTTACTGGCACACCGCGTGCCACCACCCCCCACCCCCACCCCCCACTTCTTCCTTTCGCGGTACCCACACCAGTATCCGTTCGCGACCGGCGGGTCTCGCCAGTGCGCCCGTGGCCGTCGGCCGGGATTGATGAGGGCGTCAGTCGTAGCGCCGTACATGCCGACGTGGGACGAACGCTTTCGCACGGGATCGTATCCACAGGACCCGGACCCGTCGCCGGTGCTCGAACGCTACCTCGGGGCGTTCCCGGACGGCCGGGCGCTGGACGTGGCGGCCGGGACGGGACGTAACGCCGTCTTCCTCGCCAGTGAGGGATACCAGGTGGACGCCATCGACCAGTCGCGGGCCGGCCTGGAGATCACCCGCGACCGCGCCGGCGAACGCGGCGTCGCCGACCGCCTGAACTGCATCCAGGCGGACGTCCCCTCCTACTGTTTCCCCACCGGCACCTACGACGTCGTGACGATCAGTTTCTACCGGGCCATCGACCGCCTGGCCGACCTCAAGGAGGCGCTGGCGCCCGGGGGCGCCCTCTTCGTCGAACACCACCTCCGGACGACCGACGACGTCGAGAGCGGGCCCAGTACCGATCGGTATCGCTTCGCCGCCAACGAGTTGCTCCGCGCGTGTCTCGACCTGACGGTGCTGTACTACGACGAGCGCACCGAGGACCGCGGGGACGACCGCCAGTCGGCCACCGCGCAGATCGTCGCCCGGAACACGACCGGGCCGCGACAGTCCTACCCCGCGGTGCCTCGCGAGTGACCGTCCAGCCCCGACGCCGCCAACACTGATATCGGAGCAGTGAGAAGACCGCGGGTATGCTCGTCAAGGACGTCATGGCGACCGACATCGTGACGTGTGACGTCGGCGCGACGCTCCAGACCGCGGTCGAGCGGATGCTGAAAAACGACGTCGGGAGCGTCATCGTCACGCACAGCGACGATCCGTACGGCATCCTCACCAAGACTGACGCGCTCCACGCCGGCGCCGTCACCGAACGCCCGTTTCCCGACATTCCGGTCAAGAAGGTCGCCAACAACCCCCTGGTCACGGCGTCGAAAAGCGAGACGGTCCGGACCGCAATCGATCGGATGCACGACAAGAAGATCAAGAAACTCCCCGTGGTGGAGGACCTCGACGTCGTCGGCATCATCACCCAGAGCGACATCAGCGCCCACTTCCACAGTTTCATCCGCGAGGCCCACGCGCTCGAACGGGGACACGCCGACTGGTCGAGCAACGACCGCGTCCAGGGCTTCGACGAGTGACGAGCCCGGCACGGCGTCAGCGCCGACCGCGACGACCTCTCACGAACGTACGCCCCGTACGTTCGACGCGGCAGAGACACCACCGAGCCGACGGCGGACGGTGAGAATCGTGACCCGAGCTCCAGCCACAGAACCGTCACGCGAGCGCCGGCAGCAGCAACGTTCCGCCACTCCGTCGGGGCGGCATCCGTCCCGCGACGGGAGGACGCGGCGTACTCGGTAGCGAGTAAAAATGGCGCATTTAAGTGACTGCATCACCCGGGGTCGACCAGATGGGACGGTACGGTGGTATCGACGTCGGGGGTACCAACACGCGGGCAGTCGTCGGCGACGACGACGGTGAGATTCTGGCGACTGCGCGAGCACCGACGCCGCAGGGACCGACGGGTATCGACGTCACCGAGGCCGTCCTCGACCTCCTCCGGGAGGCGTGTGCGTCCGCGTGGATCGACCCGGAGCGGCTCGACGCGGTCGGGGTCGGCTCGATCGGGCCGCTCGACCTCGCCGCGGGCGCGATCGACAGTCCGGCCAACCTGCCGGCGTCAGTCGAGTGCGTCCCGCTGACCGGGCCGATCAGGGAGCTGGTCGGCGGCAGCGACGTGTACCTCCACAACGACACGGTCGCGGGCGTCATCGGGGAACGGTTCTACGCCGACCACACCCCCGACGACATGGTGTATCTCACCATCTCGACCGGGATCGGCGCCGGCGTCTGCGTCGACGGCCGCGTCCTCTCTGGCTGGGACGGCAACGCCGGGGAGATCGGCCACCTGACGCTGGACCCCGCCGGCGCACTGACCTGCGGCTGCGGCCGCGACGGTCACTGGGAGGCCTACTGCGCCGGGTCGAGCATTCCCCAGTACGCTCGGCACGTCCACGAGACGATCGACGTCGAGACGGCGCTGTCCGTGACCGACGCGTCGTTTTCGGCCGCCGACCTGTTCGCGGCCGCCGGCGAGGACCCGCTCGCCGACGCGGTCGTCGACCGCCTCGCGGACTGGAACACCCGCGGGGTCGTCAACCTCGTCCACGCCTACGCGCCGCTGGTGATCTACGTCGGCGGCGCGGTGGCACTCAACAACCCCGACCTGATTCTCGATCCCGTCCGGGACCGCCTCGACGACGAGGTCATGTCGAACATCCCCGAGATCCGGCTGACGACGCTCGGCGACGACGTGGTCGTGCGCGGCGCCCTCGCCAGCGCGATGACCGCCGGCACCGGCGACCGGTCTCGACTGGCCGACTGACCGCGGCCGGTCAGTCGGCGCGGAGCCCCTCGAAGTAGACGGAGACGTCCTCAGCGGGCCCAGCGGTCGTGAGCGCGGAGAAAACGACGGTCAGCACGAGCCCGAGCACCATTCCGAGCAGCGACGCGTTCCAGCCGCCGAACACGAGCGAGGGGACCTGCGCGAGGAAGACGCTCGCGAGATAGAACGCCTGGCTGCCGACGACGCCGGCGAGGATGCCCCAGCGGGTCGTCCCGGTCCAGTAGAGCGCCACGAGCACGGGCAGCGCGAGTTGGGCGAAGCCGCCGAACGCCGTGTCGCCGATCTGAATGAGCGACCCCGGCGCCCAGAGGCTGGCGACGAACGCGGCCGAGGCGAAGACGACGACGCCGACGCGGGCGACGGCGTCCTCACGGCGGTCGCTGGCGTCCGGGTTGACGAACGGCCGGTAGATGTCGCGCGTGAGGTACGACGACCCCGAGAGGAGCATCGAGTCAGACGACGACATCATCGCCGCCATCGCGCCGGCGGTCACGAGCGCGGCGAACCAGACCGGCGTGTACGACGCGAGCAACACCGGCAGGACGTTGCCGTTCTCGGGCACGGTGACGCCGAGCCCCTTCGCCCAGGCGCCCAGCATGAACGCGGGCACGAACAGCAACACGACCAGCACCGGCCACAGCGAGAAGGTCCGCTTGAGGACGCGCTTGGAGCGCGCGACGAAAAAGCGCTGGTTGATCTGCGGGAACATCGCCACGCCGAAGGCGATGTTCACCGCGCTGGAGACGACGAACGCCGGCGAGTACGGCGCGCCCGGCGCGGCGGCCCCGCCGAGGGCCTTGAACTCGGCTGGCAGGCTGGCCGTCGCGGCGCTCGGCCCGCCGACGGCCGCGAGCACCCAGGCGACCGCCGCCCACACCATGGTGAGCATGAACAGTCCCTGGACGGTGTCGGTCCAGGCGACCCCCTGCATCCCCGCGACGACGACGTAGAGGATCATGAACACGGTGATGCCGCCGGCGCCGACCCAGAAGGGAACCGCCCCGCCGGTCAGCGCCTGGATGGCGGTGCCGGCGCCCTTCTGCTGGAGCATCACGTACGGGAACAGCCAGAACAGGCTGATAGCGGCGACGAGTCCACGCAGTCGCTGGGAGCCGAAGCGGTCGCCGAGCATCTCGCCGAGGGTCATGTACCCCTGGCGGCGCCCGATCAGCCACTGCTTGTAACCGACGACGTACCAGAGGATGGCAAAGAGGACGCCGTCCATCAGCCCCATCACGAGAATCCACTCCGGCCCGGCGCCGTAGGCGATGTTCGGGCCGCCGAAGAACGTGAACGCCGACAGCAGCGTCGCGAACGTCGTGAACAGCAAGACGACGGTCCCGATGTTCCGCCCGGCGAGGTAGTAGTCCTCAGCTGTTCGCTCGGTGGCCCTGTAGGCCACGACGCCGATCAGCAGCGTCACGACGAGGTAGGCCGCGATGATCCCGAGTTCGAGAAGGACGCTCATCTACGCGCCCTCCTCGATGCCGATCCCCCAGGCGCGCGTCGCGAAGACCCGGAAGACGGCAGCCGTCACGGCCATCCAGCCGACGTGCCACCAGACCCACACTGGAAGCCCCGCGACCACCGTCGCGTTCCGCCAGAGAAACCACGGCACGCTGAACGCCACCAGGATCGCAAAGACGGCGGTCCACAGGAGCGCTCGCTTCGATTCGATCATGCTACGTGGTGCTCTCTACAGCCCCGCGAAAGAATAGTACTTGCCAACCGTCGCCGCAGGAGCGCGGCCGAGCGTTACGCGTCGTCGGCGTAGTCCGGCCGCTCCTCGTAGGCGATGGGGTCGGCGACGTCGAGCCGCTGGAACGCCTGCAACCGGAAGGCACACGCGTCGCAGGTGCCACACGCGGGCGACTCCGACCGGTAGCAGCTCCAGGTGTGCTCGTAGGGCACGCCCAGTTCCAGCCCGCGCTCGGCGATGTCGGTCTTCGACCACTCGACGAACGGCGCGACCAGGTCGATCTCCGTGTCGGGTTTCGTCCCCACGTCGACGACCTGCTGGAACGCCTCGAAGAAGGACGGCCGGCAGTCCGGGTACCCCGAGAAGTCCTCGCTGTGGGCACCGATGAACACGGCGTCGCAGTCGTTGGCCTCGGCGTAGGAGACGGCCATCGACAGGAGGTTCGCGTTCCGGAACGGGACGTAGGAGGTTGGCACCTCCTCGCTGTCCAGGGCTGCGTCGGCGATGTCCAGTTCGTCGTCGGTGAGGCTCGACGCGCCGATGGCCGCGAGGTGGCGCGTCTCGACGTGGAGGAAGTCGGCCGCGGCGACCTCCTCGGCAAGCCGTTCGGCGCACTCGCGTTCCCTGTGTTCGGTCTCCTGGCCGTAGGAGGCGTGCAGGAGGTACGGGTCGTAGCCGCGATCCATCGCCTCGTAGACGGCGGTCGCGCTGTCCATGCCGCCGGAGACGAGGATCGCCGCGCGCTGCTCGGTCGTGGTGGGTGTGTCGTCAGTCATGCTCAGGTACCAGGGGCGTCGTTCCAGAGATCGACGTGCAGTCGGGGGGTGTACCGGTAGCCGCGGTCCATCGCCAACTCGGCCACCGCGTTTCGCGTCTCGTCCAGCGCCTCGCGGGTCGCGCCCTCGGGCATCAGCAGCACGTCGGAATCGTGAACGGTCGTCGCCGCCGCGTCGCGGACGCGTTCGACGAGCCGGTCGATCTCCGGCAGGTCGTCGGCGTCGGTGACGACGAACTTCAGCTGGCTCTCGTAGGCGTCGACCAGCGCGGCGAGGGCGTCCAGGTCGACGCGGCGCTGGTCGTGGCGCTCGGCCCACTTGCCCTCGCCCGTCGGGTCCTTCTCGGGGGTTGGCGTGCTACTCTGTAGTTTCGGGCTGATGCTCGCGAGGTCGACGTGCGCGTCCCGGAAGATGGTGCCGTTGGTCTCGACGGTCGTGTGATAGCCGGCGTCGCCGAGGCGATTGAGAAGGTCGACCGACGCCTCGTGGAGCAGCGGTTCGCCACCCGTGAGGACGACGTGCTCGGCCTGGTCGTACGAGTCGACCGCGGCGACGATCTCGTCGACGTCCTGCCAGTCGTGGGTCGGCTCCCAGGACGTGTGGTAAGAGTCACAGAACCAGCACCGGAGGTTGCAGCCGCTCGTGCGCACGAACACGGTCGGGACGCCCGCGAGCCGGCCCTCGCCCTGGAGCGAGTAGAACAGCTCGTTGATCGGCAGGGCGCCCTCGGTTTCGGCGTCGGTGGTGCCGTCGGCGTCGACCGGCATCAGTAGCTCGCGCAGAGTTCGCTCGTCTCGCGGACCTCGACGGACACGTCCGAGACGGTGTCCGGGAACGACTCGAGCATGCGCCGTTCGAGCACGACGCTCATCACCTCGGCCGTCGGCGGGTCCTCGAGGACGACCGTCGCGTCGCCGTCGCCGCTGGCCTCGAACGCCTCGACGAGCGGATCGCCGTCTTCGAGCAGGAACCTGTGATCCCACTCAGAGATGATCCCAGTAATATCGCCTTTGTCGACGACCCACCCCTCCTCGGTCAGTTCGCCCGTGACTTCGACAGTGATCTCGTAGTTGTGGCCGTGCGGGCGCGAACACTTCCCGTCGTGATGCAGCAGTCGATGGCCGGCACTGATCCGAATCGGCCGGTCCCGACCGACGTAGAGGGTTCGTTCGCCGGCAGTCGCCAGCGCCCCCTCGGGCTCTCGCTCTCGAACGCTCCCGTGAGTCATACTCGGAGATTATCCCAGGAGGTCTTATATGGCCGGGTTCGCGGCGCACGAATCACTGCTGAAAACAGGGAGAACGTTATTAATAGTTTAAATGCAATCGACGAGTCCATGGATGAGTCTCCGGCGTCCGTCGACGAGGAGCGGCACAGCGACGGGTTCGGCGACTCACGAGCACAACTGTGGGCAGCCACCGAAGAGTTGGCGGACGCCGGCGGGTGGGAGCTGGACGTTCGCACCCAGACGCTCCGCTGGACGGACGGAACGCGCCGTATTCACGAGGTCGGCGCGGAGTACGAACCGACGCTGGAATCCGCACTCTCGTACTATCACCCGGACGAGCGACCCAGGATGGCCGCCGCCGTCGAAGCGGCGATCGAAGACGAGGCGCCGTTCGACGAGACGGTTCGATTGGTCACCGACACCGACGACGTCCGGTGGGTCCGCGTCCGCGGGGAACCCGTCACGGAAGACGGCGAGACGGTCCGCGTGTACGGCGCACTCAGGGACGTCACCGAGCTGAAGCAGCGCGAGCGGACGCTCCGGACCAACGCCGCGAAGCTCGAGGCGCTGACGGCGGCGTTTCCGGACCTGGCGTTCCTGTTCAACGGAGCGGGGCGCTGCCTGGAGGTGTACGCCAACGAAGACAACGAATCGCTGCTCACGAGATCGCCGGCAGCGATCAGGGGTGAGACGGTCACGGACATGCTGCCGGCCGAGCCGGCCCAGAAGATCGTGAGCGCCATCGAGCGAGCGCTCGAGACGGAGGCGACGCAGGCCATCGAGTATCGGCTCGACGTGCGCGCGGGCACCCGCTGGTTCGAGGGACGCATCGCTCCGCTCACTGAACCCACCGAGGAGGGCGAGGGCGTCGTGATGGTCACCCGCGACGTCACGGACCGACACGAGACCGAGGCGCGACTGCGCGAGCGCAAAGCACACCTCAGGAACGCACAGGCCGTCGCCGACGTGGGCAGTTGGATCCGAGACGTCCCGGACGACGAAATCTGGTGGTCCGACGAGGTGTACAACATCTTCGGACGGTCCCGGGCCGACGGCTCGGTCGACCACGAGGAGTTCATGTCGTTCGTTCACCCCGCCGACCGCGAGCAGATGGCGGACGCGTGGAATGCCGCGCTGGAGGGCGACACGTTCGACGTCGAACACCGCATCGTCGTCGACGGCGAGACCAAGTGGGTGCGCGAGAAAGCGGAGATGGAGTTCGACGCCGACGGGCAGCCCCAGCAGGCGATCGGCGTCGTCCAGGACGTCACCGAACGCAAAGCGTACGAACAGCAGCTCGAAGCCCAAAACGAGCAACTGGCAGTGCTCAATCGGATCATGCGTCACGACCTCCGCAACAAGATGAGCGTCATCCTCGGATACGCGGAGGAACTCGACGAGCGGTTCGACGGCGAGCCCAGTTCCCTCGCGACCCGCCTGCGGACCGGGGCCGAGGAGTTGCTCGCGATCAGCGAGGAAGTCCACGACCTGCGCGACCTCTTCGAGAACGACGCGACACTGCGAGCGCTCGAACTCTCGTCGCTCGTCGACGACGCCGTCGAAGCGGTCCGTCGAGAACACCGCGCGGCGTCGTACGTGACGGCGGTGCCCGACGGCCTCCGCGTCCAGGCCGTCCCGGCACTGCAGGTCGCCCTGACGAACCTCGTCGAGAACGCGATCGTCCACAACGACAGCGAGCAGCCGCGGGTCGCGGTCGCGGCCGAGGAAGCCGACGAGACCGTCACCGTGACGGTGACCGACAACGGCCCGGGCATCCCCGAAACCGAGTACGAACACCTCACGGGAACCCGCGAACGAACCCAGCTCGACCACACGAGCGGCCTGGGACTGTGGGCCGTCCGCTGGATCGTCTCGAACTGTGACGGGGCGGTGCAGTTCGAGACGGCCGGCGACGGAACGACCGTGCGACTCCGACTGCATCGAGCCGCCTCGTCGGCCTGACCGACTCGCGTTGCTCGCGGCCGTGGACGCGTGGCGCCCATCCTGACATCGAAAAATGAACAAATAGTAACATATATCGGCACTCTACTGAAGAACCACAACCTCGAGCGGCCAGGAGTATCAGTTTTGACTTGCGGACCGTCATACTTTCGGAGAGTCAGCAATATGCTTACGTATGGATGCCGACGGTCCCACCGAGGAACAGCGGATCTCGGCGACGATCCGCGACGTCAATCGGGGACTCGTCGAATCGGAGTCGCTCGGAGAACTCGAAACGACGGTCTGTGCGGTGTTCGCCGACGCAGACCCGTACGTCTTCGCCTGGATCGGCGAGTACGACGCCGAGTGCGGGGAGGTCGTCCCGAGCACCGCGGCCGGAGTGGGCGAGGACTACTGCGACGACCTGGTGATCTCGGTACGTGAAGGCCCGGCGAGTCGTGGTCCCACCGCGACGGCCGTCCGGACCGGCGAGATTCAGGCCATCCAGAACATCCACGACGACCCAGACTACGAGCCGTGGCGCGAGGAGGCGCTCGCGCGGGGCTACGAGTCGAGTGCAGCCGTCCCCCTCGTGTGCGACGGCCGCGCATGTCGCGTGCTCAACCTCTACACCGACCGGCCCGACGCCTTCAGCGACGCCGAGCGGGAACTGCTCGCAGAACTCGGCGAGACGATCGCGAACGCCATCGCCGGCATCGAAGCCCGGAACGAGCTCCAGTCCCAGAAAGAGAAATACGAACAGCTGACAGAGCGCATCTCCGACGCGTACTACGCCGTCGACACGGACTGGACGATCACCTACTGGAACGATAAGATGGCCGAGCGGACCGGCGTCGCCGAAGCCGAGGTGCTGGGTGAAACACTGTGGACCGTCTTTCCGGAGGTTCGAGGAACGGAGACGGCAGCCCACTACCGGACGGCGATGGAGACGAGCGAACCGGCGTCGTTCGAGACGTTCCTCGACGATCCCTTCGGATACTGGGTGACGGTCGAGGTCTATCCCGACGCGAACGGACTGTCGATCTTCTCCCGGGAGATCACAGAGCGCAAGGAGTACGAACGGCGACTCGAGGCGATCATCGAGAACACGACGAACCCGATCTACCTCAAGAACCGCGACGGGGAGTACCAACTGCTGAACGACGCGGCTGCGAGCCTCTTCGGGCTGGACCCCGCAGACGCCGTGGGATTGACCGACGACGACCTGTTCGACGCGGAGAGCGCCGCCGCGATCAAGGCACACGACAGCGAGATCGTCGCGTCGGGTCAGTCCGAGACCGGCGAGACAGTCCGCCACATCGGCGGGCGCGAGCACGTCTTCATCGACAACAAGTTCCCGTACCGCGACGGGGCCGGCAACGTCGTCGGCGTCATGGGCATCAGCCACGACATCACCGGCCGGAAGGCACGCGAGCGCGATCTCAGGGAGACCAAGCGCTGGCTCGACCTGGCGCTCGACGCGACCGACACGGGCGTCTGGGAACAGGACCTCGACACCAACACGTCGACCTGGAACGAGAGCATGGAGCAGTTGTTCGGCCTCGATCCGAACACGTTCAACGGCAGTTACGAGGACTTCATCGACCTCGTTCATCCGGACGACGTTCCGGAGATCGCCCGTGCGCACAGACGGGCGATCGAGAGCGGCGACCTGTACGAGGCGGAGTTCCGGATCCAGCCCGACGAGGAGACGGAACGCTGGGTCGAGGCACGCGGGCAGGTCGTCACGACCGACGAGGGCCAGGGCCGGATGATCGGGATCGTCACCGACGTCACCGACCGGAAGACTCGCGAGCGACGTCTCCAGGAGCAAAACGAGCGGCTCGAAGTGCTCAACCGCATCGTCCGCCACGACATCCGCAACGACATGCAGCTCGTGGTGAGCCTGAGCGAACTGCTCGCCGCCCGGACCGACGACGAGACGCTGACCGACTACGCCGACCAGATCCTCGACCACGCCGATCACGTCGTCGAACTCACGCAGATCGCCCGTGACCTGATGGAGACGATCCTGCAGGACGGCACCAACCGCGAACCGACGCTACTCGCGCGCACGCTCGAAACCCAACTCGACGACCTCCAGTCCGCCTACGACCACGTACTCGTCGAGACCACGACGCCCATCCCCAGAACCGCCGTCTACGCCGACGAGATGCTCAACTCCGTCTTTCGCAACCTCCTGAAAAACGCCGTCCAGCACAACGACAGCGACCGCCCCGAAATCGAGGTGTCGGTCACCGAGTCCGACTCGACGGTGACCGTCCACGTCGCCGACAACGGCCCGGGCATTCCAGCGGGTCAGACGGAGTCGATCTTCGGCAAGGGCACCAAAGGCCTCGACAGCGACGGGACGGGGATCGGCCTCTATCTCGTCAACTCCCTCGTCGAGAGCTACGGCGGCGAGGTCTGGATCGACGCGAACGACCGGGACGGGGCGACGTTCAACGTCCGCCTGGAGACCGTCGACGGCGACTGACGCACCGGAACCGGTCCAGCGGGTCGCGGACCGCACACTCGGCCCACAACACCCCGGGACGCCGATCGCGAACCAGTTAGCGAACCATCACGAATATCAGCCGTGATAATCTGGAAGGTGCCTTTATTACCCAGCGGCGGAGAATTGCAGGTACTGGCACGCAGTGTGCCACTCACCCCCCACAACCCCCACCCCCCAATTCTCACTCTCGTGGGTTCCCACCCCCACGTTTCGACGACTGGTAGTGGCCTCGCCAGGGAGACGTGACAGCACAATCCAGTTGGAGGACAAACATTTTCACGCGGTACGACGTGTCAGAGAGTGTCACGTGCAACAGCCACACACCGATGACGGGATCAGCCTGCTCCACGCGGTGACGATCGAGGTCGGCCTGATCGTCGGCGGGGCGCTGTTCAGCCTGACGGGGATCGCCGTCGGCATCACGGGGCCTGGCGTCGTCGTCGCGTTCGTGCTCGCCTTCGGCATCGCCATCCTCGGGTTGCTGCCGACGGCGATGCTCGGCGCGGCGTTCCCGACGACCGGCGGGAACTACCGGTATCCGGCCGCGCTGGTCTCCCGTCCCCTCGCCTTCCTGGCCGCCTGGGGGCTGGGGATCAGCATGTTCAGCGGGGGCCTCCCGCTGTACGCGCTCACCGCCGGCCAGTACGTCGAGTCGCTCCTCCCGGTCAGCCCGACCCTCGTCGGCCTGGCGGTCCTGACGCTGTTTTTCGCCGTGAACCTGCTCGGTCTTCGCCCCGCCGCCACCGCACAGGTCCTGATGTTCGTCGGTCTCGTCGCCGCGCTCGGGTCGTTCATCGTCTTCGGCGCGCCGGCGGTGCGGACGGCGAACCTGACGCCGGCGTTTCCCAACGGCGCCGTCGGCGTCGCGACGGCGGCGGGCGTCCTCTACTTCGTCTGTCTCGGAGCGAACTTCGTCGTCGACATCGGCGGGGAGATCCGCGACGCGACGGTGACCATTCCGCGCTCCTTCGCCGTGAGCGTCCCGCTGGTGCTCGTCATCTACGCGAGCATCGGCCTGGTGGCGGTCGGCACCGTCGGCCCCGAGGCGATGGCGGGCGCGACGCTCGCCGTCCCGGCCGCGCAGTTCCTCCCAGCGGCGCTCCAGTCGCTGTTCGTCGTCGGCGGCGCGCTGTTCGCCATCGCCACCAGCGTCAACGCCGTCTTCATGATCACCCCGAAGTACCTCGAAGTACTGGCCGCCGACGGTCTGATGCCGCGGTCGCTCGCGGCCACGAACGACCGCTTCGACACCCCACACTGGGGCCTGGCGGTCGTCTACGTCTGCTCGGTGGCGGCGCTCGTCTCACCGCTGCCCATCGCCGAACTCGGCTCGCTGCTCGGGTTCGGTGGCGCGTTCCTCCTCGTCCCGGTGATGCTCGCGGCGCTCGCGGCGATCCGGACGAGACCGGGGGAGGTCGCCGCGGCCCTTCCGCTTCCGAACCGGGCCGTCGCCGGTATGGCAGCCCTCGCGATCCCGCTCAACTGCCTCCTGCTCGTCTTGCTGGCGAGCCAGTCGCCCACGGTGTTCGCCGCCTGGGTGGGCTCGCTCGCCGTCGGCGGGAGCTACTACCTCCTCAGAACGCGGACCGGTGAGCAACCGGTCACCGATCCCACTCTCGAGCCATGACACGACCACACACGACCGGCGTCGTCGGCGCTGGCCTGATGGGCCGCGACATCGCGGGCCTGCTCGCGAACGGCGGCTTCCCCGTCACCCTCGTCGACGTCGACGCAGACGCGCTCGCATCGGCACGGGACTACCACCAGACGATCCTCCCGGAGGCCCTCGACGCCGCGGGCCTCGACCCCACCGAGGGCCTGGCAGATCGGATCGACTACGACACCGACCTCGACGCGCTCGCCGACTGCGAGTTCGTCGTCGAAGCCGTCCCGGAACGGCTCGAGTTGAAACGGGACCTCGTGGCGGACCTCGAAGCCGTCCTGCCGGACGATGCCGTCGTAGGCACGAATACGTCGTCGCTGACGCCCGGCGACGTCGCCGCCGAGCTGGAGCGCCCGGAACGGGTCGTCCTCTTTCACTTCGCCAACCCGGCGCTCGAACGCGACGTCGTCGAGATTTCCGGCGACGACGCCGCCGAGCGCGCGCTCTCGATGGCCCGGGCCGTCGGCGAGGCGATCGACCGGACGCCGATCGAACTGGGCGCGGAGTACCGGGCGAACTGCCTCTCGCGGCTCTCGGCGAGCATCAAGTGCGCGGGCACCTGGGAGCTGCTGGCCGCCGACGCCGCAGCCATCGATCGCGGTGCGGCGAACGTCGGCTTCGACCGCGGCCCCATCGAGTTCATCGACCTCATCGGGATCGACGTCCACCTGGCGACCGTCGCGAACCTCGGCGAGGTGTACGGCGATCGGTACGCGCCGCCGCCCCTGATCCACGACCGCATGGACGCGATGGTCGCGGCGGGCGACCTCGGCAAGAAGACCGGGCAGGGCTTTTTCGAGTGGGACGGCGAGACCTGCCTGCTCCCCGCGGTCGACGAGCCCCACGACGTGACGCCCGTCGTCGGCGCGCTCGTCAACGAGGGCCACCGGCTCGTCCAGGACGGCGTCGGCGACGAGGACACGATCGACGAGATCCTCAAGCGCGGGTCCGGTGGCGACGTCGGCCCGTTCGACGTCGAGTCGATGCTCGGCCGGGACTTCCTCCGGGAGACTCTGCAAACGAGGTACGAGGAGACCGGCGCGGCCGTGTACGACCCGGTGTTCTAAAGTTACTCGACCAGCACCGGCGGCGCGGCGTAGGGGTCCACCTGCACGTCCAGCAGCGTCGGTTCGTCCGATTCGAGCGCCTCGGAGATGGCCGGACCGATCCGCTCGGGGTCGGTGACGCGCTCGCCGGCGCAGCCGAAGCCGCGGGCGACCTGCGCGTAGTCGACGCCGTCGTGGAAGTCCGTGGACTGGTCGACGTTGTACGCGCCGAGCTGGCTCATCTTCGATGAGCCCAGCGAGTCGTTGTTCGTGACGACCACCGTGATCGGGAGGTCCTCCCGCGCTGCGGTCTCCAGGTCGGCGACGTGGTAGCCGATGCCGCCGTCGCCCGAGAGCGCGACCACGGGCTGGTCCGGCCGCGCGACCTGGACGCCCAGCGCCTGCGGGAGACAGACGTTGATGCCGTCGCTGCCGCGCGCCTGGAGGTAGCCCAGACCCGCCGTTTCCGTCTCGTAGAACGCACCCGAGAAGAAGCCGGGGAAGCTCGTCGCGCTCACGAGGATCGCGTCGGCCGGCAGCCGCTCGTTCAGTTCGCCCACGACGCGCTGGGGCTTGACCGGGGTCTCGTCGCTCGTCAGGTCGTCTTCGTGGGCGGCGCGCCAGTCCGCGCGGTCGGCGGCGAGGTCGTCGACGCGCGCGGCGCGGTCGGCGTCGCCCGTGGCCGCGTCGGCGAGCGCATCGAGCGTCGCCCGGAGGTCGGCCCGCACCGCCACGGTGGGTTCGTAGTTGCGGCCGAGCCACGCCGGGTCGAGGTCCACGTGAACCAGCGGGACGTCCTCGGGCACGAGCGTCCACCCCACCGAGGTGAGTTCGCCGAACCGCGTTCCGAGCCCGATGACGAGGTCCGCGTCCGCGACGGCGTCGTTGGCCACCTGGCAGAAGCCCCAGCGGCCGACGACCCCGAGGGCGTAGGGCGCGGTCTCGGCGACGGCGCCTTTCCCGTTCATCGAGGTCACGACCGGCACGTCCGCGGTCTCGGCGAACGCCGAGAGCGCGTCGCTGGCACCTGCCCGGATGACGCCCTCGCCCGCGACGATCACCGGGCGCTCGGCGTCGGCGAGCAGGTCCGTGATCGCCGCGATCGAGTCGTCGCTGGGGGCCGGACGCGTCCGCGGATACGTGCCGTCCACGTCGCCGCGGGGCTCGCGGTCGGTCTCGGCTGCCATCACGTCTTCTGGGAGGTTGACGTGGACCGGCGACGGGACGCCGGTCGTCGCCTCTCTGACGGCGTGTTCGACCGCCGCGACGGCTCTGTCCGGCGTCTCCGCGTCGGCCGTCGACGCGGTGAACGGGTCGAGGATCGCCTCGTTGTCGCCGTCCTGGATGACGCCGGTGCCGCGGGTTTCCCGGTCGTTGCCGCCCGTGAGCGCCAGCACCGGCGAGGACGCGCCGGCGGCCTCGCAGAGCCCGACGCTCATGTAGGCGGCGCCCGGGCCGCTGACGCCGTCGACGACGCCGATCGTCCGGGCCGCCCGAGCGTAGCCGTCCGCCATCAGCGTCGCGCTCGCCTCGCTCCGGGCGAGGACGTGCCGCAGATCCGAGCCGGCCAGGCTCGCGTAGTAGGGGTCCATCTGCTCGCAGGGGAAGCCGAACACCGTCTCGACGCCGGCCGCCTCGAAGAGCGCCGCGACGGCGTCGGTCGTCCGCGCCATCAGTACTCGCCTCCGTGCGTCGTGGGGACAGTGTGCATACCAGTGACCTGTGAGAGCAGGGACAAAAACGCTCCCCCGGTTCCAGTACCTGTGCGACCTGGGGCCGCACCGCCCAACACCTATGGCGCCTGCACGAGCAGCCAGTCGTATGGCAGACGAAATCCCAGCCATGACGCGGTTTCCAGTGCCGGACGTCGAGGAGCTCCCCCCGGAACTGCAGGAGCGGATCGAGGAAGAGACCGAGCGCGCCGGCTTCACGCCCAACGTGTTCCGCGCGCTCGCCTACCGGCCACAGCAGGCCCAGGCGTTCATTCAGTACCACGACGCGCTGATCGAGGAGACGGCGCTGGAACGCGAGGAGATCGAGATGATCGTCGTCACCGTCAGCGGCGTGAACGACTGCCTGTACTGCATCGTCGCCCACGGCGCGCTCTGCCGGATCTACGCCGACGACCCGCATCTGGCCGAGCAGCTCGCCACCAACCACCGGACGGCAAACGTCAACGAGGCCCACGAGGCGATGCTCGATTTCGCCGTGAAGGTCACCGAGGAGCCCGCCCGGATCGACGACGAGGACCTCGAAGAACTGGAGGCCCACGGCTTCAGCCGGAAGGCGATCTGGGACGTCGGCAACGTCGCAGCGTTCTACAACCTCTCGAACCGGCTCGCCCACCTGACGGACATGCGACCGAACGCGGAGTTCTACGACCTGGGCCGCGACTAGGGGCGTGCAGTCACGCCCCACGTGCGTGTGATTCCACCACAGACACCGTCATGACCGGCGCATTTAACTACTCAGGACGAGCGCATATGATCCGATGGTGGTCTGTGACATCTGCCAGAAAGAGCACCATACGAAGGTGCCCCCCACGTACTGCACGGAGTGCGGGGCGCGGCTGGAGTGAATCCTGCGGTCGGTGACAGGTGAGGCGCTTCTCGATGGGCGTGACGTCGGTAGCGATGCGTCCGCAGCCGCCAGCCCGCCGATTGCTCGCCGGCTCAGTCAACGTGTGGGTCGGGCATGAGGTCCGCGAACGGCTGGGCAGCCAGCCACTCACAGAGCTTCACGAGCTGGTCGCTCGCGGCCCCGAACAGTTCGGCCCCGATTTCGGGCGTGGCGTCCGTCTGGTCGCCGAACACGCCGTTGGGGCTGTTCTCGACCGCGTCGTAGAACGTGCGGGCGCCGTGCTCGCGAAGCTCGTCCGCCCCCAGCTCGACGCGGCCGCCGTCTCGCGCGTCGGTCATCCGATCTTCGTGGACTAGCTCCCGCGCGATGTGCATGAGCATCGCCGTCTCTTTCGGGCCGCCGTGAGGGCCGTTGTGCTCGAACGCCTCGTCGACGAGGTCGGGGATGCTCTCGTCCCACATCCACTCGATGGCGTAGGCGGTCTCGTCGTCGTGGAGGCGACGACCGACCTCCCGGAGGTGTTCGACGTTGCCGCCGTGGGCGTTGACGTACACGATGCGGTCGATGCCGTGGTACGCGAGGTTGCGCGAGAAGCTCTCGACGTAGTCCCGGAACACCGGCGCGTCCACCCACATCGTCCCGTGGAACTGGCGGTGGTGGGGGCTGACGCCGATGTTGATCGTTGGGGTACAGAGGTAGCCGGTGCGCTCTGCGGCCTCGCGCGCCAGCGCCTCCGCGATGAGGTGGTCGGTGCCTTCCGGGAGGTGCGGACCGTGCTGTTCGGTCGACCCCAGCGGCACGATCGCCAGCGACTCCGCCTCGAAATACGTGCCCAGGTCGGGCCAGGCCTCGTCGGCGAGATACATGTCCGACGGCCTACGCGTGCGAGCCTCAATAGCCTACTGGCGTCGCCCTGCGGACACCGACGCCACGGAGGCGTAATCGCGCCTCGTCGGCTCAGTCGTCGGCCGGCCGCGGGGTATCGCCGAAGATCCGTTCCAAGTCCTCGTCGTCGTAGTTGACCAGCAGGCGGTCCTCGTCCTTGAACGTCCGGAGGACGATGTTCGTCGTCGAGTTGTCCACGCCCTCGGTCTGGATGATCTCCTCCATCAGCTTCTGGAGGTGTTCGTGGTCGCGCACCCGGGAGAGCACGTAGAACGACATCTCGCCGAGCATGAAGAACACGCGCTGGACGCCCGAGAGACCCGCGATCTTCTCGGCGACCTCCTCGTAGCCCGGGCCGTCGTAGTCGGCGTTGATCTCCGTGATCGCCGTCAGCTCCAAGCCGAGTTTCTGCGGGTCGAGCTGGGCGATCTCGCCCTGGACGATGTCTTTCTCCCGGTAGTTCTCCATCCGGTAGTAGATCGTGGAGGTGCTGACGTCGAGTTCCTCGCTCAGTTCGTCGACGTCGATGTCACCGTTCTCGTCGAGTCTGCGGAGGATCTGGAAGTCCACCTCGTCGAGCGCTACCTTCGTCATTGACTGATCATTGGAGTGCATTTCGGTAATAGCTTGGTTTCGTTCCAATTCGCAAGGGGCGTTTCCGGAAAGATCCCAATCGGGACGCGCCGTCACTGACGCGTCGCGTCCGCGTCGGTGGCCGGGCGGTCCCGCCGCATCGGGTTCCGTTCGCGCTCGGCCGCGACCACGCCGGGATCGAGCGTGACGGCGACCTGGCCGGGGCCGGTGCCCAGCTCGACGACCGTCGTGCCGTCGGGTTCGATCACTGTGCTGTGCCCACAGAACGTGTTGCCGGCCTCCGTACCAGCGCGGTTACAGCCAACGACGTACGCGCCCTGTTCGACCGCGCGCGCCGGCAACAACGTGTGCCAGTCGCGTTCCATCGTGTGCGACCAGGCGGAGACGTTGATCACGACGTCACACTCCGCACGGGCGAGCGCGAGACTCGCCGCCGGGAAGTTCAGGTCGTAACAGATCTGGACGCCGACCCGACCGAACGGGGCGTCGACGACAGCGTACTCGTCGCCGACCGCGTAGACCGCGCGCTCGTCGCCCCAGCAGTGGCGCTTGTCGTAGCGCGCCCGTACGTCACCGTCGCCGTCGAGCCAGACTGCGCTGTTGTACACGTCGTCGCCGTCCTGAACCGGCATCCCGAACAGCACCTCAACGTCGGCGTCGGCGGCAGCCGTTCCGAGCGCCTCGGTCGTGGGGCCAGGGACGGGTTCGGCCACCTCGGGGAGGTCGTCGAAGACGTGGTAGCCGGTCGTGGCGAGTTCCGGGAACACCACCAGGTCCGCGTCCGCGGCAGCGATGGCGTCGGTCATCCGATCGAGCGTGCCGTCGTCGGCCGGGCCGAGCGTGCTCTCGAACTGGACGACGCTGACCGTGAATCGCTTCATCGCCCCTCGAACTCCGGTTCCCGGTCCTCCTGGAACGCCGCGACCGCCTCCTCGTGGTCGTCCGTCTGCGAGCAGATGCGCTGTGCGCGGGTGGCGTCACCGAGCGCGCGGTCGATGTCCACGTCGAAGCTCTCGTTGACGAGGCGCTTGCTCTGGGCCAGCGCGACGGGCGGCCGACCGGCCAACTGATCGGCGAACGCCGCGGCGGCGTCGAGCAGTTCGTCCGCAGGGACTTGCTCGCGCGCGAGGTCCCACTCGACGATCTCCTCGCCTGTGAGTTTCTTCCCGGTGAAGATGAGTTCCTTCGCGCGCGCCTCGCCGATGAGTCTGGGAAGGAGGAACGCGCCGCCGTCGCCGGGCACGAACCCGACGTCGATGAACGTCTCACCGACGACGCCCTCGTCGCTGACGACGCGGAAGTCACAGGCCAGCGCCGTGTCACAGCCGGCGCCGAGCGCGTAGCCGTTGACCGCGGCGATGACCGGCGTGTCGATCCCGCGGAGCGTCCGGACGACGTTCTGGAACAGGCCGAGGCCGGTCTCGTACTCGGCGAAGTCCATCTCCGGGGTCAGCGGCATGTCGTTCAGGTCGACGCCGGCGCAGAACGCGTCGCCGGCGCCCGTCAGGACGATCGCGCGTATCTCGTCGCGGTCGTCCAGACGCTCGAACGCCTCGACCGCACCCCGAAGCAGGGGTTCGTTGTACGCGTTCATGGCGTCGGGCCGGTCGTACGTGACGCGGGCGACGTGGTCGTCTGTCCGTTCGACTCGCAGCGGGGCGTCGATTTCAATCATCAGTGGTTCCTCGTGAGAGAGCTGGTTCGCTGTCGGGGCGCACAGTTCCATCGGGATCGAGCGTGATCGCAGCGTCGACGATTTCCACGCCGTCTTCGGTGGCGAACACGGGGTTCAGGTCCAGTTCCGACACCGAAGGGTTCGCCGCGACGAACTCGGACATCGCGACCAGCAGGTCCACGACCGCGTCGCGGTCGATCGGCGGGTTTCCGCGGGCGCCGTCTAACATCTCCTGGGCGTCGATGTCGGCCAGGAGCGCGCGGGCGTCAGCCTCGGTGAGCGGCAGCGCGCGGAACGCGACGTCCTCCAGGACCTCGACGAACACGCCGCCGAGGCCGCACATCACCACGGGACCGAACTGGTCGTCGTCGACGACGCCGACGATGAGTTCGACGCCGGCGTCGGCCATCGGCGAGACGAGCACGCCGTCGACCTGGGCGTCGGGGTCATACTCGTGGGCCGCCTCCAGCAGGTCGTCGTAGGTGTCGGCGGCGTCGTCGGCACTGACGTCCAGTGCGACGCCGCCCGCGTCGGACTTGTGGACGATGTCGGGCGAGACGACCTTCATCGCGACGGGGCCGTCGACCGACGCTGCGGCCTCTCGGGCCTCGTCCGGAGTGGTCGCCAACTCGAAGGGCGTGATCGGCAGGTCGGCCGCCGCGAGTGCCTGTTTGGACTCGAACTCCGAGAGCTGCGTCCGGCCGCCCGCGACCGCGTCGGAGATCGGCTCGGCCGCGTCGGGCCCGTCCGCGAGCTGGAAGTCGCTGCTCTCGCCGGCGGCCGCGACGCGCTCGCCGTAGGTCGCCAGCGCGTCCAGGCTCGCCGTCGCCACGTCGAGCGACTCGACGACGGGAATCCCCTGCTCGCGCAGCACTGCGTGCGGTTCCGTGTCGAATCCTTCGTAGGCACTTTGAACCACCAGGGGTTTCCCGTGCTCTTCGGCGAGGGCGGCCAGGTCGTGGGCCGCTTCGATCTCGACCTCGGTGTACTGCTCGGCGAAGCGGATGCCGTAGCCGCCGAAGAGCCCCGAGAGCATGAGCGCGTCCACGTTCGGGTCGGCGACGATGGCCTCGGCGCAGTCGACGAACACCGACTGGTCCTCGTCGGTGCCGCCCGCGACGTCGACGGGGTTGACGACGCTGGCCGCGTCCGGCAGGACCGCCTGCAGTCGATCCTGGGTCTCGTCGGTAAGCTGTGGGATGGAGAGCCCGCGCTCGGACAGGGCGTCCGCGGCGAGCGTCGCGTGCCCGCCGCCGTCGGCGAGGATGGCGACGTTCTTCCCGTCGGCGCTGGGGAGCGATGACAGCGCGCTCGCGGACGACAGGAGTTCGTCCGAGCGGTCGACGCTGACGACGCCCGCCTGTTCGAGGACGGCGTCCGTCACCGCGGCGTCGCCGGCCAGCGACCCCGTGTGCGAGGACGCCGACCGCTTGCCCACGTCCGAGCGCCCACTTTTCAGCACGACGATGGGCGTGTCGGTCGTCACCTCACGGGCTTCCTCGAGGAAGGCCCGGCCGTCGCTCATCCCCTCGACGTAGCAGACGACCGCGTCGGTTTCGGGGTCGTCGTCGAAAAAGGAGAGGTACTCGTGGAACTGGAGGTCGGCCTCGTTGCCGACGCCGACGTAGTGACTGAAGCCGACGCCCTCGCGGGTGGCGGCTTCGGTGAATAGGGAGATGGCCATGTTCCCGCTCTGACAGAGCAGCGCGAGGTTCCCCTCGGGCACCGTGTCGGCGCCGACGAGGTTCAGGCCCTGGTGGACGTTGATCATCCCCGACGTGTTGGGGCCGATGAGTCTGACGCCGTGTTCGCGCGCGAGGGAGACGATCTCGTCTTCGAGTGCCTCCCCTTGCTCGCCGGCCTCGCCGAAGCCGACGGCGATGACGACCGCGCCCGCCAGGTCCGTGTCCGCGCAGTCTTCGAGGATCTGGGGGACGATCTTCGCGGGCGTGACGATGAGTGCGAGATCGACGCGGCCCGGGATCGCAGACACAGTGGAATAGACGTCGAGGCCGCGGATCTCGTCGGCCGAGGGGTTCACCGGATAGATGTCGCCCTCGTAGCCGCCCTCCTGGAGGGTTTCGATGGCCTGGTAGCCGCGTTTGGTCTCGTCGGTGGAGGCACCGACGACGGCGACGGCGTCGGGGTCCATGATGCGGTCGATGTCGGTCGCGGTGTCCGGCACGATCAGGCCCCCTCGAACGACGGGTCGCGGTCCTCGGCGAACGCGTCGACGCCTTCCTGCCAGTCGTCGGTCGCCATGCAGGCCAGCAGCGCTTCGGCCTCGGCCGTGAGCATGTCGTCGCGCGTCGCCCGGCCGACGCGCCCGAACTGCGCTTTGGCGAACTCCATCGGGATCGGCGCGTTCCCCGCCAGGTCCGCAGCGAGGTCGTCGACGGCGTCGTCGAGGTCGTCTTCGGCGTGGGCGCTCGTGACGATGCCTTCGTGGGCAGCTTCCTCGCCGGTGAGCGACGCGGCCGAGAGGATCAGTTCCTTCGCGCGGGCCTGGCCGACGCGGTCGGCCAGCGTGTAGGTGACGCCGCCGCCGATGTAGGTCCCGATCGAGACTTCCGGAAAACGGAGTTCGGCGTCGTCGGCCATCAGAATGAAGTCCGCGCTCAGCGCCAGTTCCGCACCAGCACCGATGGCGTATCCCTGTACTTTCGCGACCACCGGTTGGGGGTGGGTCTGGACTGCTTCGGCAGCCTCCTGGGCCTGCCAGACGTACTCCCGGCGTTCCTTCTGGGTGCGTTCCGTCTCGTCATGTTTCTCCATGTCAGCGCCCACACAGAAGGCCCGACCCTCGCCTTCGAGGACGACGACGCGAGCGCCCTCCTCGGCGGCCCGGTCGAGTCCGTCGCGGATTCCCTCGTACAACGCGGGCGTCACCGCGTTGAGACTGTCCGGCCGGTTCAGGCGGACGCGTGCGACGTTCCCGTCCCGTTCGTAGATCGTCGGGGACTCCGTCGCTGTGTCTGTCGTTGTCATGGTCAAGCCACTACGTAGACTCAAATCATTTAGCCATATAAAATTTTGCTCGCTCCTAATCCAGAGGTCGAACTTGAGAATTTTCCCAAACAGGGGGTTGAGTTCTACGAAAGATTATTATGTTATTGTGTAGTACACCCTCACGGTAATGTCACACAAAGACATGCACAAACGACGGGACGTGCTGGCAGCGGCAGGCGCAGGAACGTTGACGGCTCTGGCGGGTTGTTCGTCGATCCTCGGCGGCGGCGGCGGTGGCGGCTCGGGCGGTCAACTCCGATTCCTCGGCTTCGGTGGGAACACGCAGAAAGCGCAGATGGGCGTGTTCGACGGCTGGGACTCGGAGACGAGCGTCAAAGGCACGTCCGCTGGCGGAACGACGGAGATGATCTCGCTCATCAAGCAGAACCCCGGCTCGTTCGACGTCGTCGCGTTGAACGACACCGGGATGGCCCGGGCACAGAAGGAAGACGTCCTCGACCCGATCGACCTCTCGAAGGTACCCAACTACGAGAAAAACATCAAGGAGAGCGCTCGCTCGCTGTCGTTCAACATGAACGGCGAGGACACGATGGGGCTCATCCGCGAGAACGGAGCGACCGGCTACGCGTACAACACGGACAAGATCAACAAGAACCTGGATTCCTGGGACGCCGTCCTCGATCCTGCCTACGAGGGCAAAGTGTCGCTCATCGACCGGACGATCGACCGGCTCTCGAACAGCGCGACCGCGGCGGGCATGAACATCAACGAGGTCCCCGGGAACCAGTCCAAGACGGACAAAATGTTCCAGCGGGCGAAAAAGGAGAACCAGAACGTCTTCGCCTACTGGGGCGACGGCGCCACCTCGATCCGCTACCTTCGTCAGGAGAACGCCTGGATCTGTGAGGCCTGGGGCGGTCGCGTCCTGGCACTCCAGAACGAGGGCTACGACAACATCGAGTACGTCATGCCCAAGGAAGGCGCGATGGGGTGGGCCGACAACCTCGCCGTCGTCAAGGGATCGGAGAGTCGCGAGAAAGCCCACGAGCTGCTGAACCACACCTACAAACGCGAGAACCTCCTGACCCTCTCGGATAAGATGAACTACACGGTTCAGGTGAAGAACCCGCCGAAGAAGATGAAGCAGCTGCCCGACTACGCGCCCGCCGAGGACCTGGCGTTCCGTGACTGGAACACGGTCCTCCCCAAGCAGGAAGCCTGGACGCAGCGCCTCGATAAGATCAAACAGAACTAACATCCAATGCTCGAAGTCGAGAACTTCACCAAGTACTATGGTGATCTCTGTGCCGTCGAAGACCTCTCCTTCCACATCGAGGAAGGGGAGTTCGTCACGTTGCTCGGTCCCTCCGGCTGTGGGAAGTCGACCACGCTGCACGCGATCGCCGGACTCGTGGAACCGACCGACGGCCGCATCCTCCTGCGCGGGGAGGACGTGACGGAGCTGCCACCCGAGAAACGCAACATCGGGATGGCGTTCCAGTCCACGGCGCTGTTCCCGCACATGACCGTCCGGGAGAACATCGCCTACGGGCTGAAGATGCACGGCTACTCGACGGGCGACATCGAAGACCGCGTCGAGGAGTCGCTCCAGCTCGTGGACATGCCCGACCACGGCGACCACAAGCCGGGCGAGCTCTCGGGCGGTCAGCAACAGCGCGTCTCGCTGGCCCGCTCGCTCGCGTACGAACCCGACATCCTGCTGCTGGACGAGCCCCTGACGGGCCTGGATCGGGTCCTCCGCGAGGAGATGCGCGGCTGGCTCAACCGCATCCAGCGCGAGGTCGGCGTCACGACGCTGTACGTCACCCACGACCAGGAGGACGCCCTCTCCATGTCGGACAAGGTCGTCGTCCTGAACGACGGGAAGGCCCAGCAGATCGCCAGCCCCGAGGAGATCTACGAGACGCCGACCAACCCGTTCGTCGCGGAGTTCGTCGGCAAATCCACGCAGTTCGACGGGCAGGTCACCCACGAAGACGGCCGGGCGGTCGTCTACAACGACAGCAAGCGGATCACGCTGCCCGACTCGGGCGTCAGTGACGACCAGTCGGTCGCGCTGTACGTCCGTCCGGAGGACATCGACGTGAGCCCCGACCCGACGGGCGCCGAAAACGAGTTCCTCGGCACCGTCACCGACATCGCGAACCTCGGCAACCGAGCGGAGATGACGATCGAACTCGAAGACGAGTCGACGGCGCTCGCACACACCACGCGCTTCCCCGACATCGAGATCGGCGACGACGTCTACCTCAGGTTCCCGGCCGAGCGGGTGATCGTCCTATGAGCGTCGAGCGGGGCGGCCTGGGCAGACTCACGCACGTCATCGGCGAGGGCCTCGAAGGCCGGGTCGCCAACCGCCACCTGGCGCTCTTTGGCCTGGGCTTCGTGGGCCTGTTTTTCATTCTCCCGGTCCTGTTGTTGATCCCGGAGAGTTTAGCGCTCGACTCGTCGACGCCGTTCGAGTCCTACCTGCGTGCGATGGACGGCATCTACGTCGACGCGTTCGTCCGCTCGTTCCTGTTCGGCGTCGTCACGACAGCCGTCACGCTCGCGCTCGCGTACATGCTGTCGTACTTCCTCGCTTTCAGCACCGACCGCGTCCGCACGGCGATGACGCTCATCATCGTCCCGCTGTGGATCGCGTACATCGTCCGGTACTTCGGCATCCTGCTCTTTCTGTCGCCGGCCGGTCCGTTGGCCGACCTGACGGGAATCGAGACGGGACTGCTGTTCACCACGCCGGCGGTCATCATCGGCCTGGCGAACGTGTACCTGCCCTTCGCCGTGTTGCCGATCTACAACTCGCTGAACGCCATCGACGACGAACTCGTCGACGCCTCGCGCGTCCTCGGCGCCGGGAAGTGGCACACCATCGCGAAAGTCATCTTCCCGCTCTCGCTGCCGGGACTGGTCGCCGCCGGACTCATCGTGTTCATCCTCGCGGCCGGGTCGTTCCTCGGGCCGGCGGTGCTGGGCGGGCCCAAGCAGACGATGATCGCGAACGTCATCGCGCAGGCGTTCCTCTCCAACTTCAACATCCAGTTCGCCTCGGCGCTGGCCATCGTCTACACCGTGTTGCTCGTCGGCACCCTGCTGGTGTTCAACACCGTCTTCGACCTGCAGGAGGCGCTCGGTAACATATGAGCACGAGTACGACGGAGCGGCTGGAAGGACTCACCTTCCGTGCGCTCATCACGGTCGTGTTCGCCTTCCTGCTCCTGCCAGTGGTCATCGTCATCCTGACGTCGTTCACCACGCAGACGTTCCCGACGATCCCCCAGGAGGGGTTCTCGATCAAGTGGTACGAGCAGCTCATGGCCGACCAGCAACTGCTGGACGCGCTGACGGTGAGCCTGCTCGTCGCGACGGCGTCGGCGATCCTCTCGGCCATCATCGGGACGATCGCCGCCATCGGCTTCGTCCGCGGGGAGTTCCCCTACAAAGAGCAGATCTCGACGGTCATGCTGCTCCCGATGATCATCTCGCCGGTCATCACGGGGATCGCCCTCGTGCGCTACTTCAGCCAGATCGAACTCCCGTCGGGCTTCCCCGCGCTCATCCTCGGGCACACGGTGCTGTCGCTGCCGTACGTGTTCCTGCTGGTGCGCTCGGAACTGGTCACCTACGACCAGGACCTAGAGCGCGCTTCGCGCGTGCTCGGAGCCGACCCCGTGACGACGTTCCGGCACATCACCGGCCCGATCATCTCGCCGGCGATCCTCGCCGGTGCGTTCATCGCCTTCGTCGTCTCCTTCGGGGAGTTCACCGCGACGCAGTTCCTGATCTCCCCGGGCACGAGCACCGTCCCGGTCGTCATCTACACGATGCTCCGGACGGGGCTGACGCCGACGATCAACGCGCTGTCGGTCGTGCTCATCGTCGTCATGCTCGTGGTCGCCCTGAGCAGTCGGAAACTCTCCTCGACCTGATTCTTTCGCTGTCGATACCCCGTTCAGCGGGCGTCGTGCCGATCGAAAAGAGCGGTCGTTTCAGTACGCAGCGGTGCTACGACGGGTTCGGCGTCTGAACCTGCGAGATGTAGGCCGCGAGGTCGGTCGTCGTGACCATCCCGATGAGGCCCTCGTCCTCGTCGACGACCGGCATGTGATGGAACCCTTCTTCGAGCATCGTGTCGGCCACGTCCTGGATAGAGTCCTGGGCCGTCGTCGTGATCACGTCCGTCGTCATGTAGCGCGACACCGACGTCTCGGCTTTCGGTTTGCTCTCGGAGACGATGGTGACGAAGTCGGTGGTCGTCAGAATGCCTGCGAGCTGGTTGTCCTCGTCGACGACCAGGACCGACCCGATGTCGTTGTCCAGCATGATCTGTGCCGCGTCCTCGACGAGCGTGTCTGGCCGCACGGTGTGCAACCCGGTGGACATGACCCGGGCGACGAAAATATCGTCCATACAGGCACGTCCGCCGGACCGCAGGTGAATGTATTGTAAAATATCACAGACTATTCGGTAGCAATTAGCAAATGTAGTGTTATCGACCCACATAGAACACAACCCCGAAGTTGTTCAATCCGGCACAGCGACGGTCTCGCGAACGGTCAAACACGTGTTTGTGTCTCCTGAAGGCATTTGATGCGTGCCGAAAAACGGTGGAGCATGCACCGACGGCAACTCCTCACGCTCGCCGGCGCCGGTCTCGTCGGACTCGCTGGCTGTCTCTCCGACCCTGGCTCAGGCCCACCGGAGGAGGAACCGAGCGATCCCACCACGACGGATTCCCCGACGAGTTCGCCGACAGGGTCGCCCACCACGTCACCCGACGACCCGCCGTCGCCGGACGGCGTGACCGTCGAGGACGTCGTCGTCCGAAAAGCCGTCACGTACGAGTCGATCATGGGGTCAGGTGGCGTCCTGGCGGCCGAGGGAACCCAATACGTGGTCGCAACGGTGCGGAGCGACCGGAACGACCTGCCATCGTTTACGTTCGAGACGGACGACCAGTCCTGGGAGTCCGGCCTCTCGGACACCGTCGGCGCGGCGAACTTCGCGGTCGCGGGTCACGAGGGCGGGGCGGTCGGTCGCCGTCTCGGCGGCGACGGGGAGTCGTTCCTCGCCTTCGAGATCCCGTCCCCGCTCTCGGCGTCGAATCCGCGCATCCGACTCGGCGGGAGCGACCCCGCCGAGTGGCCGCTGTCCGCCGACGCGACCGCGCGGCTGGCAGCACCCGCGCCCCGCTTCGAACTCGACGAACTGTCCGTCCCGGACATAGTTTCCGAGGGCGACGCCCTGTCGGTCACGCTGACGGTTCGGAACGTCTCGGACACCGACGGCCGCTTCCTGGCGGCGGTGTACTGGCCGACCGCGCGCATCGCCGACGACGACGAGTCCCACCTCGTCGAACGCCAGGTGGCAGCCGGCGAGTCGGCGACCGCGACGCTGGAGCTGTCGACCGAGTACACGGCGGCCGAATCCGGGCCGGTGACGCTCTCGGTCGACGGCCACGTCGCTGCCGAGCGCGAGGTCACCCTGCAGAACGTCTCGACGCCGGCCTGAGCGGCGACTGGCGCGTTAGTGGAGTGGACCGTCGGGAGCGTCCGCGTCCCGCGCGTGCGGGAGCCGTACCTCGACCACGCTCCCCCGCGGCTCGTTTTCCTCGAACGCGAGCGTGCCGCGCGACCGGTCGACCAGCCAGTTGACCAGCCAGAGGCCGAACCCGCTGCCGTGAAAGAGCTGGTCGATGTCGCGGTCGCCGGTCAACACCTCGGCGTCGTCGGCGGGAATGCCCGGCCCGTTGTCGGCGATCCGCACGTTGACCGCTCCGTTGGGCGTACACGACGCGTCGACGCGCACGCGAGGCGCGTCGCTGTCGTTGTGGCGGATCGCGTTGTCGAGCAACTCCTCGAACGCCAGTTCGATGCCGTCGACGGCGAGGACGGGGGCGCGGTCGGGCAACTCCGCAGTCACGGCCGCGTCGGACACCTGTCGCTCGACCCGTTCGAGTTGGCGTGTCAGGATCGGCGTCAGGTCGGCCGTCTGGAACGACTCCGCTCGTTCGAGAATGGTGCTGGCCTGCCGGGCCTGCTCGCTCATCCGGACGAGCGACTCCCCGTGGTCGCGGATCCGGGCCAGTTCCTCGGCGTACTCGTCGCCGAGGTCGCGTTCGAGGAACTCCAGCGTGCTCAAGACGACGTTGACGTTGTTCCGGAGGTTGTGTCGGAGTGCGCGGTTCAACACCTGGAGTTGCACCTCGCGGTCTCGCAGCCGGTTCCGCAAACGCTGGCCCTCCACCAGCGAATCGAGCACTCTGTCGAGACTCCAGGTGTGCTCGGTCGCCAGGAACTCCTCGGGCGGGACGAAGTGCGGGTTCTCACAGAGGGTGTAGCGATAGATGAGCTGGGGGTGCGTCTCGACGACGCCGCGCAGGACCTCGTCGGAGAACCGGGTGCGGTTGTACTGGCAGATGGCGAGACACGCGTGCTCGTCGAGGAAGGGCGTCAGCTTGGCCTCGTACTCCATGAGCCGCTCCGTCCCGGGGTCGCCGCCGAGCTGCCACGTCATCTCTCCGGTGACCCGCAGCGCGTCGAACCCCTCGGCCAGCGCCGCTTCCGTCTCCGTCTCCAGGAACGCCAGCATCTCGTCGGGGTCGAAGTAGCCGTCGCGCAGGTACGTGTCCGCCGGGACCGCCACCTCGAACGCGCCGCTGTCGAGCGCCCGCTCGACGGCCATCCCGCGCGCTTCGAACTCCGATGTGACGTCTTCGACCAGGTTGTCGTCCGCGATGTAGATGCACTTCTCGTCGTTCTCGAGCCCCGCCTCGATGAACGGGAGCGCGGCGTCGAACTGCTCTTGACGGTTCTCGTAGATGAGCGCAAGGTGATCGTGGACGGCGACTTCCTCGATCGCGTCGAGGAGTTCCACTTGCGTCTGCTGTCGCAAGAACGTCGCGTGGTCTTCGAGAGTCCGTCCCATGTCCTTGCTCGGCGACTTCTCACGCAGCTGTTAGTAGTCTTCCGACTCGACGGTGGCGGCGGGACGGCGAGTGACCGTCACTCGGTCAGCGGCTCATCGCTGCCTGGGACGCCACAGACGCCGGCCGCCTCGCCGGCGCGTTCGACGCCCGAAGAGAGGCCGTGCAGTTCCCACGCCGGGTCGTGCCCCGTCTCGGCGCGGTGGTTCTCGATGCACGTGCGCGCTGCCTGGAGCTTCTCGAACGTCTCTTCGAGGTCGCAGGACGGACAGGTGACGGTCGCCCGGTGGGTCGACATTACTCCGACCGAGGAGCGTCGCGGAGTTGAATGTTACCCCGCGCACGGTGGCGCGGGGAATCCTGCTCTCACGAGGGTAGGCTTCCTGTTTCTAAGACGTGACTTGCAGACACACGCTGGAAATCAGCGGCGTCCGTAGCGGTCACAGTCTCCACAGGCGTTCCTTCGGGCCATCCCAGCCCTAGTTCAGAAAAACCGCGCTTCAGAACGTTCATCGCCGCGTTCGCATCCCTATCCGTCTCGAACCCACACGACGGACACGAATGTTCCCTGACCCAGATGGGCTTCGACGTCTCCACACCACACGACGCGCACTCCTTCGTCGTCCCTCGTGCTTCAACCTGCACGACGTGCGTCCCGTACAACTCGGCCTTGTATTCGAGGAGGGTGATGAACTGTCGCCACGCCGTATCCTGCTTGTTCCGAGCGTTCCCGTCGCCCTGAAGCATACTCTGGATGTTCAAGTCTTCAACAAACACGGCGTCGTATTCTTTGACGAGCCATGTCGTGATTTTGTGCTGATAGTCCAGAACCTTCCGACGAATCCGACGCGTGACTTTGGCAACTTCGACTCGTTGTTTCTCGTAGTTGTTCGACCCCTTCTCTTTTCGAGACAATTTCCGTTGTTCGCGGCAAAGACGCTCGTAGTCGTCTTCGAGGTCAAGCCAATCCACGGTCTTGCCATCGCTGGTGTGGATGTAGTTGAGAATGCCGAGGTCGATCCCGACGCTGTTGCTCGTGTCTAATGAGTCCACAGCAGGTTTCTCGGGGAGGTTAGCGTCGTCGGTTTCCAGTCCGAAGGAGACGAACCACTCGCCATTTCGTTCTTTTTTGAATGTGACCTCTTTGATCGTGGCGTGGTCGGGAATCGGGCGAGAATACCGGAGTTTTACCCAGCCGATCTTGCTGAAGCGGACGTAGCCGTATTTGTCGTGGCCCCTCTTTTCATCGAGGTCGAAACCAGACTGGTTGTACGTCACACTCCTATACTCGGCGGGTGCTTGCCGTTTGAGCCGACCGATGTTGTACCCCTTCTCCTTCTTCTTGCGAAGGTTCGAGAGGTTGCGGTGGAAGCGAGCGACGGTGGCTTGGGCGGCTTTCGAGTGCAATTCACTGAACACTGGCCACTTGCGCTTCCATTCGGGGAGTTTGTTGTTCTGGTCGTACTCGCTCGGCTTGTCGTCCTCTGGACTGTTCTCGTAGTCCCAGCGGACGTGGTTGTAGAGTTGGCGATGAACGTTTAGATGATGTTCCAGTCGTGCCGCTACCTCTTGTGTCGGGTAGGCGTGGTAGCGGTGACTGTATTCCATCGCTGTCTCTTGATTATTGATGTTGTCACTTAGTGGTTTGTCTCACGAGTTGTCGGCTTCATCCCCGACCACGGTGGGTCGGGGTATTCGCCTCGCTGACCATTATAAAAGACCCGCCTCTCCCGGTCCGCCCTGCACGGACGGTCCGCACGACCATCACGATTACAGTTGGTTCCCGTTCACGATGGTTTTTGTTGCTGTAGCGCTATTCGAAACCAATGTCACGCGCACCGGAACAGCGCGCGGGGGTTACGAACAGGGATCTCTCGGGGACGCGGGCGCTCGTCACCGGCTCGACGAGCGGCATCGGCCGGCAGACGGCGCTGTCGCTGGCCAGACTCGGCGCGGACGTGATCGTCCACGGCCGCGACGCCGACGCAGGGGCGACAGTCGTCGACGAACTCCGGGAGCTGGGGTCGGACGCCCGGTTCGTCCAAGCGGACTTCGCCGACGTCGAGGCCGTCCGGGAACTGGCCGAGACAGTCAAGAACGACACCGACGAGCTCGACGTGCTGGTGAACAACGCCGGCGGGATGTCCCGCGACGGGCGGCTCACGGACCTCGGCGTCGAGTACACGTTCCACGTCAACCACCTCGCGCCGTTCCTGCTCACCACGGAATTGCTCGACCACGTGGCCGACGGCGGCCGCGTCGTGACGACCGGCTCGCTGGCCCATCGCGGGGTCCGCCTCGACCTCGACGAGGTGACCGACGTCGAGCGCCACACCGGCTGGCGCGCCTACCAGCGCTCGAAGCTCGCGAACGTCCAGTTCGCGCTCGCGCTGGCGCGCCGTCTCGACGCGGCCGGCCGCGACGTCACCTCGAACACGCTCCATCCGGGCGCGATCCCCGGCTCGGGCTTCTCGCGGTTCCTCCCGTCGCCGCTCCCGGAGACGATCTCGCTGCTCGACGGCCTCCCGCTGGTGACCTCCGTCGAAGACGGCGCCGCGGGGCTCGTCTACCTGGCGGCGTCCGACGAGGTCGCGGGCGTCTCGGGGCGGTACTTCTCGAAGCGACAGCCGCGGAAACCGTCGCGAGAGGCGCGCAACCGCGACGCCCAGCGCCGCCTCTGGGAGCGGAGCGCGGCGTTCCTCGACGTCGAGGAACCCCTCGCCGAACCGGCGGCCGTCCAGTGAGGGCGGGACCGAGATGCGACTGTACTACCGCGACGGGCTGTTGGCGGTCGGGAGCCTCGCTGTAGTCGTCGCGGTCGGCGTGCTGACGAGCGGTGTCGGCGCGTTCGGTCGGCCGCTCGCAGTCGGCAGCGGGATCGCCGGGGCGGTCGCGCTGGAAGCGATCTTCCTCCGGTATTCGTCGGTGCTCCTGACGGTCTGGGAGCGACCGGGCGTCGCGCTGGCCGGCGTCGTCGCCCTCGGCTGGGTCGCCCTCTGGGCGGTGTGGTCCGCGCCGTGGGCGCTCGGCGCGATCGCCTGGGGACTCGTCACGTATCTCGTCCTCCTCGGTTGCGTGCTCGGTGGCCTCGGCAACCCGGTCGCCGCTCTGGTTTCGACCGGACGCGAGCGGGAGTGACGGCCCGGAGCCGCCGTCGCGGCGTCGCGGACGCCGACCTCTCGCCAGTCCGCGAAAGTACTTTTGTCCGTGTTCGTAGTTACCACCAGACGCGCCGTCGGCGGTCAGGCGACCGTCCCGGCGGTGTCAGGTATCCAGCCATGTCTGTCATTGCACGATTCGAGGTGATCCCCGTCCGCGAGGGGAGCATGTCCACCGCGATCGCCAGCGCGCTCCGCGCCCTCGATCGGTTCCCCGTCTCCTACCAGACGACCGCGACGGACACGATCATCGAAGCCGACAGCGTCGAGCAGGTGTTCGCCGCCGTGCAGGCCGCCCACCAGGCCATCCCGGACGACCGCGTCATCACGTCGGTCGAGATCGACGAGGATCGTCGCCGCACGCAGGAGATGGGCCAGCGCGTCGCCTCGGTTCAGCGCGAACTCGGGCACCCGCCGCAACGAATCCAGCCACCGGCGTCTCACCACGCGTCTGCCCGGCACGCACAGCAGCGACCGATCGGACAACAAGCCGCACAGCAACCGCAACCCCCGGTAAAATAACTGTTGCTTTGCCGCAGAATCCGGTCGCTCGGGCGGCGAATTCGACCCCGGATTCTTCGCGGTAGCGTCGCCAACACTTTCGATTCACCCGTGGTCGACAGGGACCGGCCGACCCCGGCAACCATAATCATTTATCAGGACACTGGATTCGGAGTTAGTATATATAGTGCCCTCTATTCTGAGGCAAGCAATGACAGAAAGCGATCCGTTCGGAGCGATTCGTGAATTCGAACACGACGGAGAGACGTACAAGATGGCGGATCTCACCGCCCTGGAAGAGGAAGGCCTCTGTGAGCTCGACAAGCTCCCAGTGAGCATTCGCGTGCTGCTGGAATCGGTCATCCGGAACATGGACGGCGAGAACGTCACCGCCGACGACGTGCGCAACGCCGCCTCCTGGGAGCCGGACGTGCCGGACGTCGAGATGCCCTTCCAGCCGTCCCGCGTCGTGCTGCAGGACCTGACCGGCGTGCCGGCCGTCGTCGACCTGGCGGCACTGCGTTCGGCCGTCGACCGCAAGGACCAGGACCCGAGCATCGTCGAGCCCGAGATCCCGTGTGACCTCGTGATCGACCACAGCGTCCAGGTCGACTACTTCGGCGACGAGGACGCCTACGAGAAGAACGTCGAACTCGAGTACGAGCGCAACGAGGAGCGCTACCGCTCGATCAAGTGGGCACAGCAGGCCTTCGACAACTTCGAGGTCGTCCCGCCGGGAACCGGGATCGTCCACCAGGTCAACCTCGAACACCTCGGTCGCGTCGTCCACAACCGCGAGGAGGACGGCGACCAGTGGCTGTTCCCGGACTCGCTCGTCGGCACGGACAGCCACACGCCCATGATCGGCGGCATCGGCGTCGTCGGCTGGGGTGTCGGTGGGATCGAGGCCGAGGCCGCGATGCTCGGCCAGCCGATCACCATGGGTCTGCCGGAAGTCGTCGGCGTCCGCCTGGAGGGCGACCTCCCCGAGGGCGCGACCGCGACCGACCTCGTGCTCCACCTGACCGAGAAGCTCCGCGAAGTCGGCGTCGTCGACCGCTTCGTCGAGTTCTACGGTCCCGGCGTCGAGAACCTCACCGTCGCCGACCGCGCGACCATCTCCAACATGGCGCCCGAGCAGGGGTCGACCATCAGCATGTTCCCGGTCGACGACAAGACCCTCGAGTACCTCGAACTCACGGGTCGTGACGAAGACCACATCGAACTCGTCAAGGAGTACCTCGAAGCACAGGGCCTGTTCGGCGAGCAGGACCCCGAGTTCACCGAGACCGTCGAGTTCGACCTCAGCACCGTCGAGCCGAGCCTCGCCGGTCACAAGAAGCCCCACTCGCGCATCCCGATGGGCGACCTCGACGACCACTTCCCGAACCTGCTCGAAGAGCAGAACGTCGTCGAAGCCGACGGCGCCGCAGCCGTCGAGCAGGGCCTCGACCTCGACGACAAGGTGCCCGTCACGCTCGAAGACGGCACCGACGTCGAGATCGGCCACGGCAGCGTCCTGGTCAGCGCGATCACCTCCTGTACGAACACCTCCAACCCGTCCGTGATGCTGGCGGCCGGCCTGCTGGCTCGCAACGCCGTCGAGAAAGGCCTCGACGTGCCTGACTACGTGAAGACGAGCCTCGCACCCGGCAGCCGCGTCGTCACGGCCTACCTCGAAGAGTCCGGTCTCATGGACTACATGGAGGAACTCGGCTACAGCGTCGTCGGCTACGGCTGTACGACCTGTATCGGGAACTCCGGCCCGCTCCAGGACCCCATCGAGGACGCCATCGACGAGCACGACCTCTGGGCGACCAGCGTGCTCTCGGGCAACCGCAACTTCGAGGCGCGTATCCACCCGAAGATCGCCGCGAACTACCTCGCCAGCCCGCCGCTGGTCGTCGCGTACGGCCTCGCCGGGAACATGGACATCGACCTCGAAGAGGAGCCGCTGGGCACCGACGACGAGGGCGAGCCGGTCTACCTCGAGGACATCTGGCCGTCCACCGACGAGATCCACGACATGGTGCACAACAGCGTCTCCCCGGAGATGTTCGAGGAGAAGTACGCCTCCGTCTACGAGGGCGACGAACGCTGGGAAGCGCTCGACGCACCGACGGGCGAGGTCTACGACTGGGACGACGAGTCCACCTACATCCGCGAGCCGCCGTTCTTCCAGGACTTCCCGCTCGAGGAGCCGGGCGTCGAGGACATCGCCAACGCCCGCTGTCTCATGACGCTGGGCGACACGGTCACCACCGACCACATCAGCCCCGCCGGGCCGTTCGGTGAGGACCTGCCCGCCGGCCAGTGGCTCAAGGAGCGCGGCGTCGAACCGTACGAGTTCAACACGTACGGCTCCCGCCGTGGCAACCACGAAGTCATGATGCGCGGCACCTTCGCGAACGTCCGCATCGAAAACGAGATGCTCGACGGCAAGCAGGGCGGCTACGCCAAGCACCTGCCGTCCGGCGAGGAGACCACCGTCTTCGAGGCGAGCGAGCGCTACCGCGACGACGACACGCCGCTGATCGTCATGTCCGGCGAAGAGTTCGGGACCGGCTCCAGCCGCGACTGGGCTGCCAAAGGGACCGACCTGCTGGGCATCCGCGCGACCATCGCCAAGAGCTACGAGCGGATCTACCGCGACAACCTGCTGGGCATGGGCGTGCTGCCCCTGCAGTTCGAGGACGGCGAGGGCTGGGAAGAGCTCGGCCTCGACGGCACCGAAGTGTTCTCCATCGAGGGCCTCGACGACGGCCTCGAGATGAACGACGAACTCACCGTGGTCGCCGAGGACGACGACGGCGAGACCACCGAGTTCAACGTCACCGCACAGGTGTCCACGCCGGCCGCCGTCAAGTACATCGAGAACGGGGGCGTCCTGCACCTCGTGCTCCGCCGCCTGCTCACCGAAGAGTAAGCGCGGACCCGCAGACCCATAACACCCGTCGCGCTCGCCGGACCGCCCGGCGCGCACGACGCTGATTTCTGTCCCATATTTTCGCGACGGCTGCCACCGGGGCGGCCGGCTGCGATACCGCAGCCAGACGACGGAGCTGCTGCACCCGGTCGGCGCTCGACGAATCAGTACGTCGCCACGTCCCACGACAGGCCGAAGAGCTACATATCGCTCAATAGGGCTCATAGCAGCGCCTTTTTCCAAATCGCGTGAACGGTAGGCATGGTCGAACTCGGCGTTCTCACGTGTCCCGTCTGCGAACAGGCGCGGGTCTGTCGCATGGACCAGTTCGAGACCCGCGACGCGGTCAAAGACTGTGCGAGCGTGCACCTGCGCGAACACCGACTGGACGAGAGCAAACGCGCCATCTACCGGGTGCTGATGGCCGAGCGACTCAATCGGTTCGACGCCACGGATAGCACCGAGTACCCGCTCGGTGAATGGACGACCGACGGCCGAGAACTGTCCGCCTAGGCTCGACGTCAGCCCGGTCTTTCGACCGACACACAACACCAATACAGCACACTGTATTTTCCAAAACCGACAGGCCAATTCCACCAGCCAGACCGGAATGCTATTGTATATCTGGTGCACAACAACCAATAATGGTTCGCAGATACCTCACGCAGCTCAAGGACCACCTCATCTACGTCGTTCTCGGCTCGTTGGTGGCCGGGCTGGCGTTCGGGCAGGTCGCGGGACCGGAGATCAAGGGGCTGCTGAAAGCCGCGATCCTGCCGGTGTTGTTCCTGATGATCTACCCGATGATGATCAACATCGACGTGCGGGAGATTCTGAACGTCCGCGGGCACGCGAAGCCGGTCGGGCTGAGCCTGCTGATCAACTTCGGCCTCGCGCCGCTGCTCGCGATCGGCCTCGCCCGGACGTTCTTCGCAGGGAACCTCGCGTTCGCCATCGGCCTGTACTTCATCGCGCTCATTCCGACCTCGGGGATGACCGCGGCGTGGACCGGCCTGGCGAAAGGCGACCTCGAGACGGCGCTCGTCGCGATGGCAGCGAACCTCCTCGTGGCCATCGCCGTCCTGCCGGCGTACCTGTCGGTGTTGATTCCGGGCAACGTGGGGTTCGAGCCGACGGCGCTGTACCGCCAGCTCGGCCTGATCGTCCTCGTGCCGATGGTCGCCGGCTCGATCACCCGGTGGGGTCTCCTCCAGCGCTACAGCACCGAGGAGTTCAAGCGCATGAAGCCGACGTTCGGTGGTCTCAGTTCCCTCGGCGTCATGCTCATCGTCTTCATTGCGATGGCGATGCGCTCACAGAGCATCCTCGCGGACCCGCTCGCCTCGGCGAGTGCGATCGTCCCGCTCGTCGTCTTCTACGCGCTGCTGCTCGGCATCGGCTCGTTCATCGGGCGCGCGTTCCTCGAACCCGACCGCTCGGTCGCGCTGGTGTACGCGACGAGCATGCGAAACCTCTCGATCGCCGTGGCCATCGTCGCCGCCCCCGGCTTCCCACCGACCGAGGCAGTCCTCCCCATCGCGCTGGCGTACATCCTGCAACCGCCGCTGGGCGCCGTCTACATGCACTACCGCCGCGACGTCGTCGGTGAGGGCCTGACTATCCGCGAAGCCATCGCGAACAGAGTGTAGCGGCCCCTCGCAGGCAGCCGTCCACCCGCGATCGGGACGCTACCGACGAAACGGTAATGCACCACCACCGACCCCCTTGTAGCATGGAGCCGCTAGTCACGTACGAGGACGCCCTCGTCGCAGGCACGATCGTCGACCGGCCGAACCGGTTCGTCGTCCGCGTGCGTTTCGACGACGAGCCGGAACGCGCCTTCCTCGGCGATCCCGGCGCGCTGGAGAACATCCTCGAACCCGGCGCAGAAGTTCTCTGTACGCCCGTCGACGATCCCGAGCGAGCGACGGACCACGACGCCATCGCCGTCCGCGTCGACGACACCTACGTGAGCGTCCGCGCTGCGCTGGCCAACGACCTCTTCGAGCAGCTACTCGTCCGTGACGCCCTTCCTGCCTTCGAGGGCTATTCCCTCGTGAAACGCGAGCCGCAACTTCCCGATCACGGGCGCGCGGACTTTCGACTCGAAACGCCGACCGGGGCGGACGTCTACGTCGAGGTCAAGTCCTCGACGCACGTCGACGACGGCGTCGCCAAGTTCCCCGACCGCCAGACCGAACGCGGTCGCCGCCACCTCCGCAGTCTGGCGGCCCTGGTCGACGACGGAGCCGAGGCCCACCTGGTGTTCGTCGTCCAGCGACCGGACGTCGAGCAATTCCGCCCGTATCGCGAGGTCGACCCCGAGTTCGCCGCCCTCCTCGGTCGCGTCCGGGACGCCGGCGTCGGCGTCCACGCAGTCACGACCGCGTTCGAACCACCGCACTACCGGCTCGAGAGTGCCGATCTGGCGATCGAACTCCCGTGATCGAGTCCGGCCGAAACAGTCGCCGCCTGCCGGTTCTGCAGCGTTCGAGACCCCGACGGCGGCACTGCGTCCCCGCGGCTGCCGTCAGTCGCAGGGCGCGGCGAACGGCTGCTCCGGCAGCGGCGTCGTACACCGGCGGCAGAACTGGTACTCCGACTCGTTCGGCCGCCCGCACTTCCGACACCGGACCGTGTCGACGGTCGCCGGGTCGATGAGCTCCCCGTCGCGAGATTCGGTTCGTGCGGTCGCGTACGTCCCCCCACCGGACGTGAGCGACTCTTCGTACTTCCACCCCCGATAGAGGAAGTGGGCGCTAATCGCCACTGCCATGCCAACCGCCCAGACGGTTGCGTCCATGCACGTGTAGGTGTAGCCGAACTGGCCGATTAAACGCCATCGATTGCGCTCTGCCGCAGGACGCGACCCAGACGTGTGAGCGTCGCGACCGATCACCGGACCGATGCTAACCGCGTTCGCTCACTGGCGCACCGGCCTCGCTCGGGAGGTCCCCGGTTCTCCCGATGAATCGACGCTGCGCGAGTCGTATGTGATGCCGTTACATGACCGAAAACAGACACCGGGTTTCCGGTGAATCGCCGGAGAGCGGAACGGAGACCGCCGACGTGTGCACCCGAAGGTCGGTAGCGTCGGAACGGCCGGGCCCGTTCGGACGAGGAGCCCGTCGGCGTCCGACCCGCTTCCGAAGTGAGGAACGCGAGCTCAGGAGCCGTCGTCCGGACGCGTCACCGCGGGCCGTCAGGGACGTCGAGCACTCCATCGACCGTTTGCGCCAGCGTCTCGACGGTCTGATCGTCGTGCATCCTCGGGTTGAACACCAGCACGCCGGTCCCGTCGAACTCGTCTAGGAGCGAGCGCACCGTGGAGACGAATTCGACGACAGTCTCCAGGTCCGTGTACACGAGTATCGTCGACAGTGAGAGCAGTCCGAGGCGGACCGTCTCTCGGTCCCCGGCAGCCAGGCGCTCCAGTTGGTTCGTCAGTCGGACGCCGACGGTCGTGAGCGCGCCGGGCGTCGACGCGTACTGAACCCCGTCGTGCTGGACTTCTTCTTCGCGGTGCGAGGACTGGCACTCGATGATGCCGTAGTTCGCGAACAGTGCATCCCGGTCAGGCGTCTCACCCCGTCGCTGGTCGCCCTCTCCGCCCGCCAGGAGCGTCTTCAATCGCGTCGAAACGGTCTCGGCGCTGTCGTTCGGGGAGATGACGACGCCGGCGTTCGAAGCACAGCCGGGCTCCGAGACGAATCGGAGCGCGAGGTCGCGCCTGCCGGTGTAGGCGGCCCCGGACAGGAGATACGTCCCCGGGGACAGTTCGTCGAGCGCACGCTGTCGGTCGGCACCCGACTGGGAGTCCATCGAAGAGATCGGTGGCGGTCGCTGCCAGGCTGCACCTCTGCTGTTCACGACCGGTGTGGACTCGACCATCGCCGGAAGCCCGAGTAGTTGCGAAGAGTCCGCGGGCTTCGGGGCGTCGTCGGAGCGACCGAACGCTGCTCTCCGCATCTCGTGTGCGGTCGTTGTACTTCCAAAACCAAATAACTGTACCCGAGGTCGAATCCCAAAGCCAGCGCCCGATATGACAGTAGGTGTTCACGAAATCGGTTCCAAAACTGCACTCGGCTCCCTGCTCGAAGGAGCGCGTCACGTCAACAGGGGAACCGAGCGGCAAACGGTGGCAGGCCGGGCGTGTCGCGAAGACTGAGTCACAGGTGGGCGCGTAGCGACACGGCATCGTCCGCAGCGACCGAGATCCAGGACCCGTCGTGACTGATGTCTGCGATGATGAACTCGCGCCCCGTCGCAGCCTCGTCGAACGCTGCGACGACCATCCGTTCCTCTCCCAGCTGTCCATCGATCGGCGACGTTTCCTGCTCCATGAACGGTTGTACGGCGTATAGGATTATGAACGTTGTGTTTGTTCCACCATTGGTGTAAAGTCTAGCAGCACTTGCGCATAGGATTGAGATGATGTGAATCGAGGAGTCCGCAGATCACATCGGAACGGTCGCAGTCGCGCCAGCGCCCCAGCGTGGTCCGGCGCAGTTGGGCAGTGTGTGATCGTCACCGAACCGACGCCCCAAGCCGGGCGTCGCAGTGCGGATCGGCCGCGTTTCGATTCACGCCACACTGACGACGGCGAGTCGTCGACTCGGGAGCCACAGGTGCGGCCCGCAACTGCTACTGGAACGAACACGTCCGGTACTCGTGAGTCGTGGCGAGCGGAGAGGTCAGCCACCGAGACAGTCTCTCACGTGGCCGACAGGTGGTGCTTCACGGGCTCGGTTGGCCGATTTCACTCGAAACCCGGCGTGTCACAGACTCCGAGTGCTCCGACGAGGTATCAACGTCGGTATCGTGAATCCAAGTCCAGCACAGAGAGCGATCCGTGGTGCAGGCACTGCGTCACGGACAGGCACCAGCCCAGATAACCCACAATATCGCTGCGAGAGAGGCAGGGAGAAAGTGAAAGGAATCGTTTTGCGTGATCCGCCAATCACACAGGTTTTTTGCCAGACGAAGAGACCACACGCAGATTCGGACAACAGCACGCCCGATCCGCGAGACTGCACTAATATTGTACGCTTTACCCAATACATAACAATTATGTTGCGCACGCCGGTAGTTTCGCGTATGAAGACACACGTAGCAGTCGTCGGTGCGTACGGGAGCGCAGGCGTCGCCGTGGCCGACCGGCTCGCTGCCGAGCCGGACGTGGAGCTGACGCTGATCGACGACGGCGATCCCGGGGGCGGACTCTGCATCCTCGAGGGGTGTATGCCGTCCAAGGAGTTGCTCACGGCGGCCGAACGACGCTTCGCCGCCCGCGACGACGAGCGGCTCCGCGGCGCGGTCCCCGACGTGGATTTCGAGCGAGTGATCGAGCACAAGGACGACAACATCTCGACGTACGCCAGCGGGCGACGCTCGCACGTCCAGGAACTCGCCGACCGGGACGACGTCACCCTCCGACGAGAAACCGCCGCGTTCGTCGACGACCGGCGGCTGGCCGTCGGCGACGACGTGCTCGAACCCGACTACGTCGTCGTCGCGACCGGCTCGACGCCGAACGTCCCGCCGATCCCCGGCATCGAGGACGTGCCGTTCGAGACCAGCGCGGACGTGCTCGACGCGACCGAGTTCGGCGAGTCCGGACTCGTGATCGGCCTGGGCGTCATCGGCCTGGAACTCGTCCCCTATCTCTCGGAGGCGGCGGGGATGGACCTCACCGTCGTCGAGCAACTGCCCGCGGTGCTGCCCGACGCCGACCCGGCGTTCGGTGACGCACTCGTCGACTACTACGAGGACAGGTTCGACGTGGACGTCCGGCTCGACACCGGAACCAAGGGGCTCGAAGCGACCGACGACGGCGGCGTTCGCGCAATCCTCGACGACGACGGGACCGAGACTGCCGTCGCGGCCGATCAGCTGTTCGTCTTCACGGGTCGGAAGCCGGCGCTCGATCGCCTCGGCCTCGACGAGACGCGGCTCACCCCCGAGCCCGGCTGGGTCGCGGACACGATGCAGGCTCGCGACGACGAGCGCGTGTTCGTCGTCGGCGACGCCAACGGCACCGAACCGATCCTCCACGTCGCCAAAGAGGAGGGTGCCGTCGCCGCCGAGAACGTCCTCCGGCACCGCGACGGCGAGCCCCTGGAACCCTACGAGAACGTCACCCACCAGGTCGTCTTCTCCGGACTCACCGAACTCCCCTACGCGCGGCTGGGCCACACGGCGAGTTCGGCCAGCGAGGCCGGGATCGACCACGTCGTCGCCACCCGCGAGGTGTCCGGCGAGGGCGTCTTCCGCAGCCGGAACTACTCCGAAGGGCTCGCGCGGCTCGTCGTCGGCACGGACGGGACGGTGCTGGGCTACCAGGGCCTCCACCCCGACGCCGACGTGATGGCCAAGACGATGCAACTGGCCGTCGAGATGGAACTGGACGTGCGCGACATCCCGGACCGCGCGTACCACCCGACGACGCCGGAGATCATCGACGGGTTGCTGCAAGACGCGGCCGCGGCACTCGACGGCTGAGCGTCCACACGCCCGGCAGCGGACAGCACAACACTCGTGCCCTCCGACTCAAGTGCGCGCGTGGTCGCTCGGTCGCCCGTCCGCACGCAGGTTCGCCCAGGAGCAGGCCGACCAGCAGGTAGTAGCCGTACTGACTGGGATGCGCGACTTTCCCGCCGTGCAGGAACGCGAAGACGACGCAGTTCACCGCGAGCGCGAGGCCGACCGCGAACGCTTGTAGCATCGGAGGGACGGCTTCTCCCCCGGAAGCTCCGGGGGCCTTTTTACCATCCCTCGAACACGAGTCGGTGTATGGACGAGGATGACGACGACGTACTCGCGTTGCTCGAAGACGAGTACGCGCGAGCCATCCTCGCCGAGCTCACGACTGCACCCATGTCCGTTTCCGAACTCTGCACGGCCTGTGAGATGTCCGATCCGACGGCGTATCGCCGCCTCGAGCGCCTCCAGGCGGCCGGGCTCGTGACCGACCAGCAGGTGGTCGACGCCGACGGCCACCACTTCAAAAAGTACGTCACGACGATCGAGGACGTGACCGTCACGTTCGACGATGGGACGTACGACGTGACTATCACGCGGCCGTCGACGGACCCGTCCGACCGCTTCACCGATCTGTTCGAGGGGTTGTCCTGACATGCAGGTAGTCCTCGCACAGGTGCGCACGACCGCCGGGAGTTCGCTGGTCGCGCTGGCGGTCGTCGGTCTCTCGGTGCTCACCATCGCGATGTCGGTCGCCATCGCCGTGGTGCTGCTTCGCGGCTCCCGTCGTGAGCCAGGTCACACGGGGCAGTTGCAGCTCGCGGCCGGACTGCTCTTGCTGACGAGCGTCCCGGAGCTGCTGCGGATCGGCCTGCCGACGGTCACGAGCGTCGGCGTCGTGGGCCGCTCGATCCTCGTGAGCGGCTGTGAACTGGCCGGCCTGGGCATCATCCTGTGGGCCGTCTTCGGGGGGCGGTCGTGATGCTCCCCGAAGTCCTGCCGTTGGTCTCGATAACGCCCAGCGACGTCGCGTGGGGGTCGCGGGCGCTGACGGCGCTCGTCGGTCTCTTCGTCGCCGGTCTCGCCTACCGCGGGTACCGACGCAACGACGCGCCGAAGATGCGCTCGCTCGCGCTCGGCATCTTCCTGTTGACCACCGGCGTCTTCCTCACCGTCGCCGTCGTCACCCAGGTTGGTGCCGGAGCCGGCCCGGTGCTGCTCGCACGCGGTCTCGTGACTGTCACGGGCCTCGGCGCAGTGTTGTACGCCCTCGTGTATCAGTAGCCGTGCCGTCCCGGAGTGTCGGTCCACCTCGTTGCCCGGGCAGTCGGTCGGCGATCACCGCCTCGGTCAGTGAACGAATATAAGTATTTCGGCGGTGCTTCCGGCAGAGAAGCACTGCGACCGTTTATACGGGAGTCGTGGACGAACGTTCGGCCGTCATGGCACCCCGCACAACCAGACGACGCTATCTCGGCGGCCTCGCGACGCTCAGTCTCGCGTCACTGGCCGGCTGTATCGACTCGCTCGACGGCCAGAACAGCACGCCCGCAGCGAACGACACGCAACCGACGACGGACAGCGAGACGACCGAGAGCGACGCGACGCCTGGCGACGGGTCCGAAACCGGCGACTCGGTCGCCGGCTCGCCGAAGCAGGTCGTCCGCGCGTACGTCGAAGCCGGGTACGAGAACCCGACCGCGGTTCGACAGCACTTCCACCCGATCCATCCCTTCCACCCGGACAACCTCTCGGCGGAGAAGGCGAAGAAGCTCCTCTCGTCCGAGGGAGCGCTCGCCGAGATCGACCTCGAAACCCGCGACGTGGACGTCACGCCCGAGCTGGTGCAGTCGGCGCCGCTGTTGCGGACGGCAGACGTCGATCAGGAGACGCTCAGCGACGCGCTCGCCGGCGAACAGACGGCCGTCGTCGAAACGGTCGTCACGACGACCGACGGGAAGCGACAGGTTTCCCGGATCGCCACCGTGACCACCGACGGCGAGTGGGCCATCCTCGCGCTGCGAATCGACCCGAAAACCACCCAGTCAGCCCAGTTCGAGGGACGCGTCGTCAGCAAGGTCAGCGTCGACACCGAGAAGGACCGCGTGCGGCTCTACTTCGACGGCGCACCGACCGCAGAGGAGCTCACCGCCAAGACGACGAACGCGCGCTCGTCACGCTCCTCGACGACGCCCGGGTCGATCTCGTACTTCGACCTCTACCCAGATCCGGCGGGCGACGAACTGGTCGTGACCGCCACGGTCGACGGCGACACCCGCACCATCCACAGAGAGCAGTACCCGCCCAGCGAGCGGGCCGTCGAGGACGTCACGTACGACGACGACCCCGAGAGCGACGTGTTCGACGCGGCGGCCACCGTGTCGTTCGCGGACGACCGCGACGGTGAGCGGTACGTCGTCGAGTCGACGATCCACGGCGGGAGCGTCACGCTCGACCCCGACAACCCCGCCACGGCCGTCGTCGGCGTCGATCCGGCGGCCGACGAAGTCGTCGTGACCCGCACCACCGACGGTGCGTCCGACGTGGTGCACCGCGAACGGCACCGGTTCTAGGCACTCGTAGTCCGTACCCGCACTCTGTTTCACGAGACCCTTCCAGAGCACTGATATCGAGAAATACGGTCCTCGAAACCGCTAATCACCAGACGTCGACACTCGCTGCGAGGACGCACACCGCTTTTCGAGCGGCGCGGTGGGTCGAGTCGTCACCGTCGCACGACAGTTCGGGCACAGATAGTGGATTGCATCCCCGTTCACGACACGATTCCAGGCGCTGTCGTACCGCCCCTGGTGATCACAGTCCGGGCAGAAAAGGGTGGATTTTGCAGCGACGTCCGATGCAGTCGACCGTGTATCTGGGCTCATCTCTTTCGACACCAACTCTCAGTTAGTCAGCGGCCTGGGCAGCCAGCACGTCCCGATCCACCTCTCGGACCGGAATGCCGCGCGCACCGAGTGCCGAGGCCATCTTTGGCACCGAGACGCTACTATACTCGGCTGCCTGCTCGAGGGAGAGCGTCTGACTGCGATACAAAGTGAGCGCCGTTGTGAAGGACTTGACTGACATTCCCTGTTCGAATCAACGTCGCCCACCGAGGATGTTAAACTTTTCGGCAATAATACTAATGCTCATCGAGGGAAGAGAGGATTCCTTTCCGTATTGTCACACATAGACGGTCAATAGTAGACGTTCGGCGTTTTCTGGCGTGGTAGACACACCCATAGTAGTCTCGTTTGAGGCGAGAGGCTGGGGACGGCTCTGCGCCGACGGCCAGTGAGAGTGGCGGCCGACCGCGGAGACCCCGGGTGGCCAGGGGAGGCGTGAGGTTTTCGATGGTCGAAACCAACTAGTGGCCATGACAGCAGTCACGACGGGTCGGACGCTCGACGAGAACGGCCGCCCGGTCGCAGACACCGGGTTCACGTACGAACCGGGGAGCCTGCTCGCCGAGACGCTCCGCGACCGGTCAGGGCCGCTCACCTCCCACCCGACGCGCCCGTCGTGGGGGACACTCCCGACACCGACAGACGACGACCCGGGGACACACCGAGCGCTCAGCGTGCTCGGCCCGGGATACGACGGCCCGCCGAGGCACTATCACGAGGTCAGCGAGGAGCACTTCGAGGTGTTACAGGGGATGGTCGCGTTCGAACTCGACGGCACGGAGCGCCGCGTCAGTGCGGGTGAGACGCTGGCCGTTCCGACAGGCGTCCGTCACTCGTTCCGGTGTTCCGGTCCCGAGTTGGCGGTGATGCGGACGGAAATCGCACCCGCGGGCCGCATCGGGTTCGTCCTGCCGACGCTGGGTGGGCTCGCCCACGACGGCGGCATCGACAACCCCCTCCAGCAGGCCGCCATCGCCAAGCGCCTCGAAGGGGACACCGTCTTCGTCGAACCCGACCGCCGCGTAGCCAAGCCGCTGACCGACGCGCTCGCGCCCTTCGCGCGGCTTCGCGGGTATCGCGGCGGGTACGGGAAGTACGCACAGCCCGCGTTCTGGGAACGCCACGTCGAACAGCCGGAGGTGTGATCGTGTCGACCAACCACGGCGGCCACTACGACGCCTCCGCCAGCGCGGCGACGGCGGCGTCGAAACCGGTGTTGCGAGAACTCGTCGTCACCTGTTACCTGAGCCAGGTTACTCGCCTTCGAGCGGTTGCCCGCGGCGGTCGATGCGCGTCGCAGGGAGGTCGGCTCGCTCCGCATGCTCGCGGAGCGCCGCCTCGCTTTCAGCCTGGTAGTGGCAGAACGTGCCCGTGACTTGCCCGTCTTCGTTCGTCATGACTTCTGATTCGACCCAGCGAATACCGGTGCCTTCGTCTCGGAGCGCCTCCAACACCTCGCCGGATTTCTCGCCCGCTGCGTGGAGGTCTTCTTCAGTGATCGGTTCGTCCAGTGCTCGGAGGATGAGGAAGTCCTCTAACTGGTCTTCGGACATGGAACCCACACCCACATCGTGATGTGGTATCACCGGGCATAAACCTACGCGTCAGCCGAACCGAGCGATCAGGGACGAGTGATCCAATGAGCGATTCCTGACTCCGGAATCGACTCTCTGTGACGAAAGCGACGACCACTCGGAGTCGCCTGCACCAGGTCGGAAACGGGTTAGTCGAGAAACTTCGCGGTGATCAGCACGGTCGGAATGAGTATCGGGATCGTCAGTATCGCGCCACTGATGACCACGAACGGGGCGACCCCCTCGACGGGATAAGTCAAGACGTCGACCGTCACCCAGTTGACCACGTTCACCATGACGGAGTACGCGACGGCCGCGAGCACCACGATCAAACCGAACGCGCTGGCCATGACGCCGGCGACACTCCGGACGGATCGACTGCCTGTCTCTGTCTCTTCTTGAACGCTCATTCAGTATTAATTCCCGTACCGATTGTAATAACTGCACACTTTTAAACGAGTTGTATTCGCATACGGAGAGTGCAACGTGACCGATGCGCACATCACGAACGACGATCCGGTCGGTTTCCTGTCGGGCGAGGAGTCGGTTGTGAAACAGTGTTGCGACGGGAAACAGAACTTTCGAAACTGCCGTGCAGTGACGAGCGTCGACGTCGTGCTGGGGACAGAGCGCGTGTCTCACACGGTATCCGCCAGTTCGAGAATGCCACGGCCGCACAATACAGTTTCGACCGTGTCCGCGTCGTCGCCCCTGTTGATCGCCTCAACGCTCGCGTCTTCAGAACTGCCTGCTGTTAGAACAGCGACACCGGCACCGCTGCGCTGAAGCGGATGGACCACCTTCCAGTGGGCAATGGTTCACGACCGGGTTCACGCACGGGAGCCGACCCACGACCGCGAGAGGTGGCAAACCGGCACGATCGCGGACGTGACGGAGCGTGACGGCCACTGCGTCGTCACCGTCACCGACGACGGAACGAGCGTCGAACTGGTCGTCACGGTGGCGATCCGGGACCTGTTCGTCTCGCGGCTGGACGTTCCCGACGGTGGGTCGCCCGTGGGCGAGCAGGTCTGGTACCGCAAGAAAGGCGACCAGTGAGCGCCCGAATTCCGCGACGGCGCGTCGCTGGCACCGGTATGCGAGCGCCGTCCCGGAACCGGGTCGCGAACGCAACACCTGTGTACGCACAGTCCGCAGCGTCCGTATGCGTAGCCCGCCGTCGTTGCTCGCCTACTTCGACGCGAGCGTGCTGTACGGGCCGGACAACGGCACACCGACGTCGGGTGCGATCGGATTTCTCGTCGAAGACGGCACGACGACGTACGTCGAAGCCTCCCGCTCTGTCGGGGCGTTCGTCTCGAGCGCCGCCCTCGAATTCCGCGCCCTCCGGGAGACGGTGAAAGCGGTCGACGAGCAGTTCAGCCACGTGAGTTCGCTGCATCTCCACGGCGACGCCGACGCGGTCATTCGCGCCGCCGACCCCGACCACCCGGCCGAACCTTCGGACCCCATCGTCCGCCGGCGGCTGGCGGACGTCCACGCCCGCGTCGCCGACATTCCGGTCGTCACCTACAAAGTGCTCCCGCGGGGGCGCAACGAGCGAGCCCACGCGCTCGCACGGGCCGGCCACGAGTAGCGCGGCGACGAGCGAGCGCCAGTGCCCGAAAAACGACCACACACTTCAATCGTGACATCCAAGCAAGGAGTAACACATGTCGAGCAGCGACCGACAGTACGATCTCGTCGTGTGGGGGGCAACCGGCGTCGCTGGCCGCCTCACGGCAGAGTACCTGACTGAACAGTACACACCGGACAGTCTCTCACTGGCGATCGGCGGCCGGGACGAGGATCGCCTGCGGGCCGTCGAATCCGAGCTCGTCGACAGGAGTGACGACTGGGAGGAACTCCCGATCGTCATCGGGGACGCGACGGACCCAGAGAGCCTCCGCGATCTCGCAGAACGCACGCGGGTCGTCTGTACGACCGTCGGCCCGTACACGACGTACGGCACCCCACTGGTCGAGGCGTGTATCGAGGCCGGGACCGACTACTGCGATCTGACCGGGGAGGTGAACTGGACCCGCGAGATCGTCGACGAGTATCACGACGCGGCAGTCGCGGCCGGCACGCGGATCGTCCACAGCTGTGGCTTCGACTCCGTCCCTGCTGACCTGGGCACCCTCCTCGTCCAATCGTTCGCAATGGAGGAGTTTGAGGTTCCCTGCCGCCAGGTCCGGATCTACGTCGAAGACACCGCCGGCGGCGTGAGTGGTGGCACGCTGGCCAGCGCCGCCGAACTGTTCGAGGCCGCGTCCAAGGACCCCGACGTCAGGAAGGTGCTCGGGAACCCGTACTCGCTGGCACCACCCGGCGAGCGGGAAGGCGTCGACCCGGGCGAGCAACGTTTGCCCCGGAAGGACCCGCTACGGTCCACCTGGACGGCTCCGTCGCCGATGGCACCGGTGAACGAACGCGTGGTTCGCCGGAGCAACGCCCTGCTGGACTACCCCTGGGGGCGTGACTTCCGCTGTACCGAGGTCATCCCGACCGGGCGTGGACTCGGGGGTGCAGCCACGGCGGGTGTCGTCGCCGGTGGCCTCGGGTTGTTCACGCTCGCGATGTCGATCGGCCCGACGCGCTCGGCGCTCAAACGGTTCGTGTTCCCCGACCCCGGGGAGGGGCCGTCGGACGAACAGATGGAGAAGGGACATTTCAGCGTGCGCACGCGCGGCCAGGGAGTCACCGAAGACGGGCCCTTCACCGTGGACGCCGTGATCGGTGCCGACCGGGACCCGGGCTACGGCGGCACCGCCCGGATGCTCGGCGAGTCCGCGATGTGTCTGGTGGAAGACGACACCGACTCACCGCTGGACGGCGGCGTCCTGACGCCCGCCTCGGCGATCGGCGAACCGCTCGCCGACCGACTCCGCGCGGTCGGGTTCACGGCGAGTGCCAGCGTGGCCGAGGAGTCCAGGTAACATCCGCCGCGTCGCAGTACCCCTCGACGGAGACTGCGAGCGCGTCTCAGTCGTCGGTGGGCGTCGAGGGGGCGGCGCTGCTGCGCGCGGTCGTCGAGACAGTCCCTTCGTTCGCGGCGACCCACCGCAACAGCAGGAAGGCGAACACGTACTTCGCGACGATGTCGAGCACGGAGTAGCCCCACGACGTGAGCCCGATCGACTGGACGATGGCGAACCCTTCGGCGCCGAGCGCCCAGACGATGGGATAGCCGAGCCACAGGACGACCGTCAGCACTCGGAGGGTCGCGAAGATCTCGTCGGTGCCCGCCTCGACGGCCGCCGTCGGCCACTCGGCCAGCAGGGCGTAGAGGACGACGGCGAAGAACGTACAGCTCACGCCGTAGAACACCCACCGGAACAGGTACGCGGAGGTGGTGAGTGCGGCTGCGAGGCCGGTCACACACATCGCAATATCGGCCGCGAGGACGGTGAAGAGACTGGCTCTGTCCACGTCAGCGAGGAGCCCCAGCGCGAGCAGTATCATCGGCGTCGAGAGCGCCCACGTGAGGTACCGGCCCCACTGCACCATGACCTCCTGGCCCCCGAGTGCGTGGCCGGGCGGCATCTCGAGGAACCCGATGGTCAACCCCGACACGAGCCCCAGATAGCTCGAAATCGAGACGAGTGGGATCAGCAGTGTCGCACCCCAGATCAGCCGCGCACGCTCGTCGGTGACGTTCCGACCCATGTAGACGAACAGGAGGATGGACAGCCCCGCGAGGGCGACGTTGCCCCACAGCGAGGAACTGAGGAGGGGATCGGACCGGATCTGCGAGACCGCGTCTGCCTGTGTTGCCTGGAGGGCGACACCAGTCGTAGCACCGGATGCCACTGGTAGCATACACCATACGTTGGCGTTGCTACGGAATATAAGATAGTGCGGCTGCGCAAGAACTCACAGCCAGCGTTCACCGGCCCGTCGAGGTCTGTGTCCGACCCGTCGCGGCCGTCTCGTTGACGGGTTGACGCCTGGACCAGACTGCTCAGGCCGGCCGGAGCCGAACGATCGGCGCGTCGGTGTCGTCGACCGCCACGTACAGGTGACCACTCTCCGGGGCCGGAACCACGTCACGGATGCGCCAGCCACGCTCGGCGAGCAACGGCTCGGCCTCGGTCACCCTGCGGCCGTCGACCGTGAAGCGGGCGAGATACTGCGAGGCCAGGCCGCCGACGAACAGGTCCCCCTGCCAGGACGGGAACGCAGCGCCGGTGTAGAAGGTCATCCCGCTCGGCGGGAACCCGCCACTGCCGCAGGGCCAGGAGTACACCGGCGCGACAACGTCCTCGCGCTCGCTGTGTGAGACCCCGATCGGATCGTCGGTCCCGTACCGACAGCCCTCGTCGGCGACCGGCCAGCCGTAGTTCGCGCCCGCCTCGACGACGTTCAGTTCGTCACCGTCTCGCTCGCCGAACTCGCTTTCCCAGAGGGCACCGGTCTCGGGGTGGACCGTCAGCCCCTGGGCGTTCCGGTGGCCGTAACTGTAGATGGCGTCGCGTGCGTCGGCCCGGTCGACGAAGGGGTTGTCGTCGGGCACGGAGCCGTCCGGCGCGAGCCGCAGCGTCACGCCGTGTTCCGTCGAGAGGTCCTGTGCGGTGTGGTCCGGGCCGAAGTCCTTGAACTGCCGGTCCCCGACCGTCTGGTAGACGAACCCGTCGGGGCCGAAGGTGACCCGCGAGCCGAAGTGCCCGCTCGACTCGACGAAGGGTTCGGCGACGTGTAACTGCTCGAAGTCCCGGAGGGAGCCGCCGTCCCGATCTAGTCGACCTCGGCCGAGGTGTGTCGCGGACCGGCCGTTCCCGTCGGTCGCCGAGTACGTGAGATACACCCAGCGAGCGTCCGGAAATTCGGGATGGAGTGCAATGTCCAGCAGGCCACCCTGGCCCTGGGCGTACACTGACGGCGTGCCCGAAACAGTCCGGATCGTGCCGTCGGCGACGTCGACCAGGCGCAACCGACCGCCGCGTTCGGTGACGAGCAACTCGTTCCCGTCCGGGAGCGGCGCGAGACTCCACGGCTCGGCGACCGGCTCGACGACCGTCTCGACCGCCACCGTGACGTCGCCGCTGGTACTGGTCGGCGACTCGGCTCCGGGAAACGGCCCGGTCGCACACCCAGCGACCGCCCCGAGCGCACCAGTCGTCGCCGCGAGGACTGCCCGACGGGTCACCGACCGACCCGAGGAGTCGTCGTCACCCGGCATGTGTCTGTGTTGCCCGTCGCTCTCTGCCGACGGCCGTCAGCCGCCACCGGCGGACGCCCCAGGTGCTGTCGCAGCCGGCCAGTTTCCTCGCAGACCGCCAGCGCTGGGAGGACGCTGTCTGCGTGAAGGGATCGATGCGCATACGCCCGATTACGGCCCGGCGCGTATGAATGTCCCCCCGGAGGAACGGCCACCGGCTGACCGACCGAGCCGGTTCCGAGGTTCCCGTCGCTGCTGTGTCTTCGTGTTGTCCCACCGCTAGGGAGCCCGCCGGCGTGTGTCTCCGTTACTCGCCACCCGGGCCAGCAGGACCGACGAGATCACAGAACGCCGTCTCTGCCGATCGCACGGTTATATATCACACAGAAGGGATAAGCCAGCACGCGCTGCATGTGGGACCGTGACGCCCGATTCGTTCACCCTTGCTGCCACGGGCGATGCGATCATCGCTCATCCCGTGTCCCAGGTCCAGGGGAACGACGCGCAGTTCGACGCCCTCATCGAGGTCCTCCAGGGGGCGGACGCGGCAGTGACGCAACTCGAACCCGTGTTCGTCGACGGAACCTGTCGCCACGCCTCCCTCGCACAGGTACGCGACCAGTACCAGTACCTGGCCCCGTTTCCGGGCGCCCTCATCGGGACCGACCCCGCGCTCGTCGACGAGTTGACGGCGATGGGGCTGAACCTGTTCACCCTCGCCTCGAACCACGCGCTCGACTTCGGCCACGACGGCCTGGAGACCACGCTGGCCGCACTGCGCAACCACGAACTCACGTTCGCCGGCGTCGGCGACGATCGAGCCGACGCCAGAGCGCCGGCGTACCTGGAGACGGACGCCGGCCGGGTCGGGCTCGTCGACGCGTCGACGAGCGTCCCGCCTGGTGGCGCGGCCGGCGTCTCGACGGACCGCTTCGACGGCGTCCCCGGGATCAATCCCCTCCACGTCGAGTGGACCTATCGCGTCCCGCCGGACCGGCTCGAGCAACTCCGGGCGATCGCCGAGCAGACCGGCATCGAGGCGGTCAAAGGCGAGTGGCTCCGGCGGGAGCACCCGGACTGGGCAGCCGACGACGCGTTTTACTTCATGCAGATGCGGTTCGCCCCGGCGACCGAGCAGCGACCGCCCGGCATCTACCAGTCGCTCCGCCAGCAGGACCGCGAGGCGGTGCTCGCCGGGGTCAGCGACGCGGCCGCGAACGCCGACTGGGTGGTGATGGGCCTCCACTCCCACCAGTCCCGGGCTGGCAGCCGCAACACGAGCGAGGTCCCGTCGTTCCTGCAGGGGTTCGCGCGCGACTGCGCCGACGCCGGTGCCGACGCCGTCGTCGTGACCGGGCCACACACCCTCCGCGGGATCGAGGTGTATCAGGACAGCGTCGTCTGTTACTCGCTCGGGAACCTCTTCTTCCAGGACGACGCCTTCTACCGGATTCCGGACGCTGTCAGCGAGACCACCGACGAAACCGTGCCGGACGTGCGTGGCGACGCCGCGTCCGAGGAGACGACGTCGGACGTCGATCACGACGCGGACAACTGGCAGTCCGTCGTCCCGGAGTGTACGTTCGACGCCGCGGGCGGACTCGACCGCGTCACGCTGTATCCGTGTACTCTCCAGCCGACTGCGGACCGGCCGCGGCGTGGGATGCCGGTACTCGCGACCGGGGAGCGAGCGGAGTCGATCCTCCGAACGGTCGCCCGGCGCTCGGCCCCGTTCGGAACGACCGTCAGCATCGAAGACGGCGTCGGAACTGTCGAGTTGTCGTAACGTCGCCACACGTCTCAGCGGACGGACACCGGATTTCCGGTGTACGGATTGATACGTTTGGCATCGGGCCCTGGACGGCGTGTGGACGGCTCGTCGGCCCGGACGAGACGCCGGAGATGGTCCGTCGAACCGACGAGTCTGTGGCCGTCAGTCGGGGAGCGGCGGCCACGTCGTCGCCACCGTCTCCTGGATGAGCTGGGTCTGGGCGCGCCGCAGTCGCTCGGACACCGAGGAGGCAGTGATCCCTAACTCAGCCGCGACTGCTTCCAGCGACGCCCGACGCGGGATGTCGAAATACCCCAGTTCGTAGGCGATTCGCAGCGCTTCGTGTTGGCGGTCGGTCAACCCCTCACCCGGCGGTTCCGATTCGCCGTCTCGCGTGAGGCGAAGCAACCGGAACCCGGCGTTTCGCTGCCAAAACGACGAGAACTGCGTGAACGCGTCCCGATCGGCGAACCATCCCGTCTGTCGCCAGCCGTCCGGAACCACCTCGATCCGTTCGATAATGGCGTCGGCCGTGGCGAGGGTTTCGAGCCCCGCGAGATCGTCCAGGGAGTCGCCGAGTTGCGCCTCGAAACTGAGCGCTGGGCGCGCCTGATAGCGACGCGTGTCGCCGGCCGCCCCGATCACCGTCCAGTCGGCGACGTCGTAGGCGTCCGAGAGGGCGTCCTCGATCGCCGTCTGTGAGCCGCCTGTGACGGTAACGAGAAACAGGGGCCGCTTCCCGTGGTTGAACTGGAGGTCGAGGCGGAGCGTCGCATCGGACGCCGCCCTCGCGATCTCGACGAGCGGGAGCGCTTCGCAATCGATCTCGAATTCGGCGACGAGCCCCATACCAGCACGTGTCAATCGGCCCTAATGGGACTGGCGAAGGCCGCACTCACGGCCAGACCGCTATGATGCCCACCCGGCTGATCCCCGCCAGCCCACCGACGACAGTCCCGCCGGGTGCACTCCGACGCAGTATGTCCAGCCATCTGCCACCCGCCATTTAAATGGCCCCACCACTGAGAGAGCGACTTAGCCAACACGCCCTCGAAGGCAGCGGTGCATGGTGACGACACAGTCCGCAGATGGCATCGAAGTCGCCTACGAACAGCACGGGACCGGACAGCCGCTCGTCTTGCTGCACGGCGGGATGGCTCCCCGGGAGTACTGGACTCCGGTGATTCCCCACTTCGAGGAGTACGCCGCGATCGTTCCCCAGCGGCCCGGGTTCGGCACGTGTCTGGACGGGCCAGCCGAAACGACCGCCGACGAGATCCTGGAGCGGGAGGCCAGGTACGTCCGAGCGCTCGTCGACGCCGTCGACGGCGAGCCGATTCTGTTCGGGCACTCCTACGGGGCGCTCACCGCGATCGAGGCCGCCACGGCTGCACCCGTCGAGGCGGTCGTCGGCTACGAACCGGCGGTGCTCCCCGAGGGTTTCCGAGCGGAGGCCGACCTCGCCGACCGCATGGACGCGCTCATCGACGCGGGCGACCGCCGGGAGGCCGTGAAACGCTACGTCGAACAGGTGCTCCATCCCCACGGAATCGACGACCTCGACGCCTGGCTGGCGGAGTGGCCGGTCTGGCCCGACTGCGTCGACCTCGCCGAGGAGGTCGTCCGCATGAACCGCGCCGTCGAGCAGTACCAGCTGCCGGATCGGCTCGCCGTCGACGCGCCCGTGCTCGTCCTGACCGGCACCAGCGGTCCGGACTTCCTCCGCGAGAGCGCTCGGGCCGTCCACGACGCGCTCCCCCAGAGCCGCCTCGTCGAGTTCGACGGCGTCAGCCACAGCGGCCCCGGCGAAGCGCCAGCGCTGCTCTCCGCAGAGGTCGATGCGTTCCTCGCCGAGTGAGTTCGAGGGCGTTGAGAGAGCTCAGACCTGAGCGGAGAGGTCTCTGAGCGCGAAGCATCTCTGTCCGCCAGCAGCGATCTGCAACCGTGTATGGGTGAGGCATTGCCTCGACCGCTGTTGCACTGTGGGCAGGAATGGTCACTTTTGTAACGAGTGGCACGGAATAACTTGGGGATGTCCGCCCGACTCCCCCTCCTGCTCGTCGTGCTGGTGGTCCTCGCGGGCTGTAACGCGCCCGGGGCACCGGCCGTCGACACCGACCAGCCGACCGTCAGCGAATCGCCCGCCGCAAACGTATCGCAACCGACCACTGGCCCATCGTCGAACGCGTCGACCGCCAACTCGTCGACGATTCCGGTGGAGGGCGGCCGCCTCGCCGCGGACCCGGACCGGACGTTCCGGCGCGTGACCCGTCAACTCGGGGTCGACGCTCGCCCGCCGGAGCGAATCACGATCGTCGACCCCAGCGAAGCGCCGACAAGCGTCGACCCACCGCACTTTCTCCAGGTGCTGGGCATGGATGCCAACGCGTCCCGGCCGGGACTCGCTGGACAGACCATCGGCGAGGACTGGATCCGCGTCAACCGGACCGTGGCGACGCGGCCGCGCATGGAGGGCGTGCTCGCTCACGAGTACGTCCACGTCGTCCAGAACCAGCAGGGCGTGACGGGACAGCTGTTCGCGTCGGGCGTCTGGGAGTCGGTCCCGCCGTTCAGCGTCGAACGGCCCCTCCTCGTCTCGGCCGTCAAGGAGGGAGCGGCGACCTACGTCGCCACCCAGTACCAACGGAACTACACCGAGATGCGACTGCAGGCCACGCGCTACGGCCGTAGCTATCGCCAGCAGGAGACCGCCGCCGGGCGCTACTTCATGGCCCCCTACTGGTTCGGCTACCGGTACGTCGCCGACCGCCTGGCCGACGACGAGACGCTCGACGCGATCTACGACCGCCCGCCGCGGACGAGCGAAGCACTTCTCCACCGCTACGCCCCGGGTGCGGAACCTCCGGTAAACCTCTCGGTGACTGTCGAGCCGGGCGCGTGGCGAGCGGACAAGCGTGGCCGCGTCGGTGAACTCGGCACGCGCCTCGCGCTCGCTGCGACCCTGAACACCTCGCGGGCCGTCGCTGGTGCCGACGGCTGGGGCAACGACGAACTCGTGATCTTCGAGCGAAACGAGACGCGGGGCTACGTCTGGGTGACCCGCTGGGACGACGCCGCGAACGAAACCGAGTTCCGGACCGCCCTCACCGCCGCGCTCGACCGGCAAGGGACCCGCACGGACGCGGGATGGCGCGACGGAACGACCGCGTTCCGCGTCCGGCAGGGCGACGACCGCACGACGGTCGTCGTCGCCGGCCCGTCGGCGTTCGTTCGGACTGCGAGCGCCAGCGTCGGACAGCAGGTGGTCGTTCGCGGTCCGTAGCCGGGACAGTGAGCCGCCTCACGGGCTGACGACGGGGTCAGTTCGCGCAGGCGCCAGACTGGTCCGGCCACTCAGATCGGCGACCTGCGTTAACTACCAAACAGCTATGTCGCGGAACGCTTATACTGTGAACCATTCATGCGCTCGCAGCTGACGACGCGGCAGCGCCGGCACGCACGGTATCAGTCGGGTGAGGCCCAGCCGTTGGCGTTCGAGAGACTCGACGGAGCCAACTGATGGCAGGTGCCGAGTCTCCCCTCGATTCGTCCCACGTCCTCCTGACCGGGACGACGAGCTGGATCAGCGAACTCGCCGCGCGACTCGACTCTCAGACCGACGCGTCCGTCCACACGGTTGCAACGGCAGCCGAGGGGCTGGATGCAGTCCACCGCAGCACAGTCGACTGCGTCGTCACCGAGTACGCGCTCGCCGAGACGACCGGCGTCGACTTCGTCCAGGACGTCCGGGCGGCCACGACGACGGTGCCCGTCATCCTCGGGACGGCTGACGGGGACGAAACCGTCGCGAGCGACGCGATCGCAGCCGACGTCACCGACTACGTCGTGGTCGAGGAACCGCTCGACCGGACGCTCGACACGGTCCTGACCCGAATCGAGGACGCACTCGAGTCGGCACGGCAGACGAGGATCCGCCGCGAACGAGCGCGCCAGTTCGACGCGGTGTTCCACGACGCACAGACGGCGACGTGGGTCCTCGACCCCGACGGAACGGTCGCACGCGCGAATCAGGCAGCACGCGAGCTGACCGACGAGGACACGTCCGTTGGCGAGCGATTCTGGCACCTCCCGTGGTGGTCGGACACGGCGGCCCAGAACGACATCCGACGGCTCGTCGACCAGGCACGCGACGGCACGTTCGGGAACGCGATCGTCTTCGAGCCACCAGACGCGACCGCGCGGCGCGTGATCGACTTCTCCGTGCGCCCGGTCGAGAACGAACGGGGCGAACTCGCCTCGATCGTCGTCAAAGGCGTCGACATCACGGATCGCGTGACGCTCGAACGGGACCTCCGCCAGTCCGAAGAGCTCCATCGCGTCACGCTCAACAACATGACCGACACCGTCCTCATCACGAACGAGGACGGCGAATACACGTACGTCTGTCCGAACGTCCACTTCATCTTCGGCTACACTGCCGAGGAGATTCACGAGCAAGCGACCATCGACGAACTCCTCGGCGACGACCTCTTCGACCGCGACGAACTCAGGGCAAAGGGCAGTCTCACGAACATCGAGTGTACGGCGACCGACAAGGCAGGCCGCGAACACACGCTGCTGGTCAACGTTCGGGAAGTCGACATTCAAGAGGGGAAACTCCTGTTTAGCTGTCGCGACATCACGAAACGGAAACAGCGCGAGGAGGCGCTGGCCACGCTCCAGGAACTGGCACGGGCGTTCCTGTACGCGGAGACGCACGACGAGATCGCCCAGCACATCGTCGAGGAGGCAGCGAGCGTTCTGGACGTCGATGCGAGCGCCGTCTACCTGTTCGACGCCGATACGAACGAACTCCGGCCGGCGGCACACTCCCAGGCGATGCGAGCGCTCAACGGGCCGCTGCCGAGAGTCCACGCCGACGGCGACACGCTTCCGGGCCACGGGTTCATCTCGGGGGAGACGCTGTTTTTCGACGACGTTCACCAGGAAGACCGACTCGCCAACCGGGCGACCGACCTCAGAAGCGCGTGCTACATCCCGCTGGGCGATCACGGCGTCTTCGTCGCTGGATCGGACGACGTCGGCGCGTTCGACGACGTGACTCGCGAGCTCGCCGACCTGCTCGCCGCGACCGCCGAAGCAGCCCTCGACCGCGTCACGCGGGAGTCACAGCTCCGCGCACAGGACCGACAGCTCCAACAGCAAAACGAGCAGCTCACCGCACTGAACCGGATCAACGAGACGATTCGGGCGATCGATCAGGCCGTCGTCCAGGCCGAGACGCGCGACGAGATCGACCACACGGTCTGTGAACTGCTGACGAGCGACGACCGGTTCAGCTTCGCCTGGATCGGGACCGTCGATCCGACGACCGACACGGTCGAACCGCACGCGTGGGCCGGCGACGAACAGGGGTACCTGGACAGCCAGCGCTTTGCCGTCGGCGAGTCGGGGACGGAGCCGGCCGGTGAAACCGCAGCGACGGGCGACGCGACGATGGTTCCCAACGTCGCGGCCAACCTCCGCAGGGACTCGTGGCGATCGGACGCGCTCACCCGCGATTTCATGTCCGTGTTGAGCATCCCGCTCAGATATAGCGATCTCACGCACGGCGTGCTGACGGTGTACGCGGACGCGCGGAACGCGTTCGACGAGACGGCACGGGCTGTGTTGACCGAACTCGGCGAGACGATCGCCGCTGCACTCAGTGCCATCGAGCGGAAAAACGCACTCCTCACGACGTCGATGACGCGCGTCGAGTTCGAGATCGACGACCCGACGTTCGTGCTCTCGCGGCTCGCGCGGGCCGCCGAGTGCACGCTCTCGTATCAGGGCGGCGTCCAGCAGACGACGACCGGGAGCTACGTGTTCGTCACCGTCGACGACGCTGCCACCGAGACCGTCGAAGCCGCCGCGTCCGAACTGGTCGGGATCGACGACGTCCGCCAGATCAGCGTGGACGGTGACGGTGGCGTCCTGCGACTCGGTCTGACGCAACCGTTTCTCGCACTGGAGCTCGCCGATCACGGTACCGTCTTTCGGGAGGCGACCGCCGATCCGGCGACGACGACGCTCACCATCGACGTCCCGACGAGCATCGACGTCCGCACCATCACGCAACTGGTGACCGACACCTTCGCCGACGTCGAACTCCAGAGCAAACAGACGCTCGATCAGGCCGCCGAACACGGCGTCTTCGCTGACTTCCTCGCGGACCTCACCGAACGGCAGCTCGAAGTCGTCCAGACGGCCTACTACAGTGGCTTCTTCGAGTCACCGCGCGAGAGCACCGGTGAAGACGTCGCGGCGATGCTGGACATTTCCCCACCAGCGTTCTACCAACACGTCCGGACAGTGCAGCGCAAACTGTTCACCGCACTCTTCGAAGAACAGAGCGCGTCCATCGCCGCATCAGCCGACGGGTTCAATAATTAACCACCCGTGTGAATTCGCTTTGATACTGAACGATTGGATATACCCTTATACACTTATTATCGCCAGGTGAGTGCCCGTGCCGACGGGAGGCACTCGTGAAGACACTATGAGAGATGTCACGCAAACTCCCGACGAGGAAACGCCGTACGAGTGCTTCGAGTGTGGGGCTGTCGTCGTCGCAGAGGACAAACCCGACGCCTGTCCCCAGTGTGAGAGCGAGATGCGAAACCGGCAGATCCCGCTCGAGTGACGATGCCGTCCAACACGGCGGTCGCTCGTGACGATCAGTTCGGCACCCTGTCGCGGTCGCTGACCGCGAGGGCAACCGGAGCGTCCCTCGCTCACCAGTCCATTCTATGACAGACGTCCAGGACTTCCTCGAGGACCCGAGGACCGTCAGGCACGTGCGATACCCGACGTCGGTGCCGTATTTCCGGTCCGTCACGCGGATCTGTCACTTCCCGAGCGGGGACGTCCTTCTCGACCGCGCGGACCGTCGTCAGTGTTTGCTCCCGGCGATCGACCGCGTCGACGTGCCAGCGAGTGAGATCCAGCGAATTACAGATGCAGTAGTACTCGACACCGAGGCCACGGTTTACGTCGTCGAGGACGGCGGCGATCGGGTAGTCGTCCCGTTCGACGAGGAGCTCGTCTTGTAGTCGCCCGAGCGGACGAGTCAGCGACTGCGGCCATGGCAGAAGAGAGCGGATCAGGGCTCACGTTGGTGGCCTCGACGCAAGGAGTTTTCGAGGCTGGGACTTGTCCGCTGGCGACTGCGAAACAATCTCGCCACAACGCAGTACCCCGTCCCGTGCGAATGCGGCGTGCATGGAACGACGAGGCTTCGTTTCGGCCGCCGGGACGCTTGGTGCCCTCCTCTTCGGGAGCGAGACGGCCAGTGCGACGCGCGAGCAGCGCGGGACGCAGCCCCAGGACGCTCGCCCGTCGCCGCCCGCGAAGACGGTCCTCCACCTGTCGAGTGGCGAGACGGCGGCCTACAAGGGCGCGCTGATGAACGCACAGAACCTGTTGGCTGACGAGACGGTGCCCGTGACGGAACTCGTCTTCCTGTCGAACGGGCCGGGCGTCAAGCTCTACACGCCGCCGGGCCGGGAGAACGACTTCGCCGACCGCATCAACTCGTTGCAGGAGCGCGGGGTCTCGTTCCGGGTCTGCCAGAACTCCATGGCGATGTTAGACCTCACTGAAGACCAACTGATCGACGGCGTCGAACCCGTTCCCTCTGCCGTCGGCGAATTTGCCCGGCTCCAGGAAGTTGGCTACGGCTACATCAAGGTCCCGTAGCGAGCGACGGCGACGCCGAATCGGGGACAACCGGCAGGTAACACGGGCGGAAGCCGTGACACAGAGCAAATTTGCTGAAGAGACTGGCAGCCGTACAGTACGCGTCGGTGCGCTGGACCGGCACCGCACCGGCCCAGCACCGACACAGCGGGGACAGCATGCACGAGGATTACCTTTCAGCCAGCGTCAACCGACGACGGTTCATCACCGGGGCCGGTCTACTCGGCTCTGGACTCGTCGCCGTCGAGCCGGTTCGGGCGGCAAGCCAGGGCAATTCCGACGACTTCGACGCCGACATCGAGTTCGACGACGACTGCCAGGAGCTCGTGGTCGACCCGACCGACGACGATGCGGAGTACGTCCTCGAGTTCGAGGTGGACGACGACAGCAGCTTCGAGCTCGAGGCGACCGGCCGGATAGAACTGACCACCGACGACGGGTCGTTCTCCCGCGCCTCCGTCGACTACGACGGCGAGGAGGTCGCGTCCGAGGAGTGCGACGCGGACGACGAGGATGACGATGACGACGAGAACGACGACGACGGTGACGACGAGATCGACGTAGACGACGAGGACTTCGACGACACCGACGACGACTTCGACGCCGACGTCAGTTTCGACGACGACTGTCAGACGGTTCACGTCGATCCCACCGACGACGACGAAGAGTACACCGTCGAGGCAGAGATCGAGGATCGCGGGACTTTCACCGAGGACTACGAGGGGGCCGTTCGGCTCGAGAGCGACGACGGTGAGTTCGAACGCGTCACGGTCGAGTACGACGACGAGGAAATCGCCGAAGAAACCTGTTCGTGAGGGACGGGTGTCGGGACGCGGGCTCCCGACGCTCTCCGAGTCTGCGACGCCAATCGGCAGCGACCATTCGCTAAAAGCGTAGAATTATCGAAGGACGGAGCCGGCACACGCGGGGACGATCGGGTGTCGCGGGAACGACGGCACACCGTGGGAAAAACAGCAGTCGGGTGTCGAGGTGCTGCTACTTTCGTTGGGTGGTCGACCGCGGGGAACCTCCGTGACGAGCGGCTCCGCCTGACGAATGTCTGTCCGGCAGTAGCGACGATGCCGAGAGGGACGTCTGGGAACTGTGTCGAGACAGGAGACGAGGCGATACACGCTCTCAACTGCGTACTGCTATCACGCCTGCAAAAGTTAACACCGGGGGAAGACAACCCTCAGAGGATGGCGACAGCTCATCTCATCGCAGTCGGTGCCTCGCCGCTGGGCACGACAGACCTGCCCGGCCGCGACCTGTTCTCGACGGCCCTGGCCGAGGCGTTCGAGGGGTTGCCCGACCCGGCGGACGTCGTCGACGGACTGTACGTCGGCGCCCAGTCCGAACGGTACGAGAACCAGATCATGCAGGGCACGCTCATGGCCGAGTGGGCCGGCCTGCGGAACGTCCCCGCAGAGCGCGTCGAGGCGTGTGCGGCCGCTGGAGCGCTCGCCCTCAAGAACGCAGTCCGGGACGTCCGGGCGGGCGTCCACGACGCCGTGCTGGCCTGCGGCGTCGAGAAGATGACCGCCGGTGGAACCGAAGGCGCCACGAACGCGCTCGGTGCGGCCTTCGAGCGCGCCCTCGAACAGCGGTCCGGGGTCACCGCGCCCGCCACGTACGCCCTGCTCGCGCGGCGGTATCTCCACGAAACCGACGCGACGGAGCGAGACCTGGCCCGGATCGCCGTGAAGAACCACCGGAACGCGGCGGCCAACCCACGGGCGATGTTCCAGCAGGCAGTCGACGTCGAGACCGTCATGGAGGCTGCCGACGTCGCGCCCCCGCTGAAACTGTACGACTGTGCGCCGGTCACCGACGGTGCCGCAGCCGTAGTCGTGGCGAACGACGAGGTGGCGGCCGACCTGCTCGATCGTGAAGAGACGGTCCGCGTGGCCGGCGTCGGCTCGGCGGCCAACAACCTCGCCGTCGCCGAGCGCGACCTGACGTTCGTCGAGGGGGCGAACGTCGCCGCTACGACCGCCTACGAGGACGCCGGCGTGGACGCCGCCGCCGTCGACGTCGCGGAAGTCCACGACGCCTTCACCGTCTGCGAGGCACTCCTGGCCGAGGCCGCCGAGTTCGCCCCCGAGGGGCGCGGCATCGAGACCGTCGAGGACCCCAGCGACCGGTCGGCAGGCTGGACTGACGTCCAGATCAACACCAGCGGCGGCCTGAAGGCCCGTGGGCACCCGATCGGGGCGACCGGGCTGTTGCAGGCAGTCGAAGCCTACGAACAGCTCACCGGGCAGGCCGGCGATCGCCAGGTGGCCGACGCCGACACCGCACTGCTCATCAACGAAGGCGGCGTCGCCGACGCCCACACCGTCGCCCACGTCCTGACTACCGACCGAGGAGCGTGATTCATCCATGCCAGACACCGACCCCACGACGACAGGACCGCTCGCACCAGAGGACATCACCGCCGACTCACCGTTCACGCTGCCCGGCTTCTTCGACGCGTTAGCCGAGGGCCGGCTGGTGGCCGCCCGCTGTACCGAGTGCGACACCCACCTGCTCCCGCCGCGCCCCGCCTGTTACAACTGCGGCAGCCGGGCGGTCACGATCGAGGAACAGCCGCGGACCGGCGAAGTGATCTCGTACACGTCGGTCAACCGGCCGCCGTCCGCGTTCGCCGACTTGGCGCCGATCACCGTCGCGGTGGTCGAACTCGACTCCTCGGCGCGACTGACCGGTCGCGTCGACGCTACGCTCGCGGACGTCACCATCGGCGACCGCGTCGAACTCCAGGTCCGTGATCCCGAGGCAGCCGGTATCGACCCGGAGTTCGACCTGTCCTACGAGGAGGAGTGGCCGGTCCACGTCTTCGAGTTGGTGTGAGCGGACAGCACACTGGCGAGGGTCAGTTCGGGCACACACTCTTCGGACGTTTCTCTGCAGATGGTAACACACCAGGGTTTTCCAGTGGTCAGGGGTGTCTGCCACGATAGATGGCTCGGGAACTAGTCATCTCGGTGTCCAGCATCCTCGTCAGCTCTCACTATACGTTCGTTTCTCGGGAATGACACCGGGCACGCCAACCGTCTGATCGTCTACATCGCCGTCGTCTCGGAGAATAATATACCAGTGGGGATCTGTTGAAACCCTCAAATGAGCCGTGCTCAGTCGTCGGCAGTATAGGCGCCGCTTCGATGTTCGATCCGATGGACTTCGAGGACCGTGGCATCGAAATCAAGGATGCAAGCGAGGCGGTACTGGCCGACGCGGAGTTTCGAAAACGGACCTCCAGTCAACGGCTCCAAAAAGTCGTCGGGATCTCGCCACTCAGAGTTCACCACCTCGTCAAGCTTCGAGACGATGCGGTCTTGGACATGTGGATCCAGCGCGTCGAACTGGTCTGCAGCACGGGGCGTGAACTTCCAGGTCCAGTCCGCATCACTCGTCATCCGCACCCTGATCCATCATCTCGATCACTTCGTCGCGTGAGACCAACTCCGCATCACCGGCCCGTAAGTCGTGTTCGCTCGCCGCGATCTGTTTCCATCCCTCTCGGGAGAACTCGGGATGTTTCACCGCGTCACGAGCAGCGTACCGAAGGAACTCGCTCCGGGAGTTGAATCCCTGTTCCTCCCACGTCGTATCGATGTCCTCGAGGAAGGCCTTGCTCAGTCGGAGGTTGATCTGGACCATCTCTGGTCCGTCGTCTCCCATCCCGGTATCAGCATCGGACATATACACATGCTTTACATCTGTATATAGAAAAAGCTTCTCGCGAGTTGCGGTTGTACGTGGCATCGGACTTACCGTCGTCACTCGCCGTACGTCCGTTTCTCGGGAATGACGCCCCGCACGCCACCCGTCGGATCGACCATGTCGCCGTCGTAGCGGGGGATGACGTGCCAGTGGCAATGGGGCACCGTCTGCCCAGCCGCCTGGCCGTTGTTGAGTCCGATGTTCGTCGCATCAGGATCGTACCGCTCCTTGACCTTCGCATGGGCCTCCTGCAGAAACGCAAAGAGCGCTGATCCGTCGGCCGCTTCGAGATACTGGATGTGTTCTTTCGGCACGACGAGTGCGTGGCCTTCCGTCACGGGAGATGTGTCGAGAAAGCAGAGATATTCCGGTGATTCGTGTAGCACTGTCGCGTCGCGCTCTCCGTCGATGATCTCACAGAACACGCAGTCGTCCGAGCGAGCCATATGCGAGTGTCTACCGGGGAGCAGGGAAAGGAGTTGTCTCGTCGGGACTCCCAGCCACCCAGCGCTTCGAGTTCCTGGTTCGGGTGGCCGACAGTGGTCGGTGGGAAGACGGCGACGGGTTCACATCCCGGTTGGGAGGTGCGTAGCCAGGTCGAAGCGGCGAAGACCGTACTCGAGAGCTGCCGCGATCAGCAGCACGGCCAGAAACAGGAACCAGCCGCCGAAGTAGAGCGCGTGGGGGTCCTCCACGCCTGCCGTGAACTCCGCCCGGACATCGAGCATGATGAACAGCGTCAACAGCGCCGACGGCACGAGTAATCGGTGGCGAACCAGAAGGTAGAGTGGAATCGCAGCGAGCACCCACATGCCACCAGCACCGAACAGAAACAGGAGCCACACAGACCCTCCGGACAGCGTCACTCCGAGACGAGCAGCGAACCACACCATGACGGCAGCGTGGAGCAGTCCGCCCGCGGCAGCGATCGCGGCCGCCCGTCGTCGTGAGGCAGGGATCGCCAGCCCCGGAACGGAGTTCGGGACTGACGGGAGCCACGGCAGGGTATCGCGAGCGACGTACTCGACGAGTCCGAGGAACAGAAACGCGACCGTCCAGACCGAAGCGTTGACCATGTATCGGACGATATACAGACCGTTCTCGACGACCGTGATACCGGTCGGCTCGGCGAGCCCTTCGAGTTCGGCGGCGTCACGAAACGTCGGGCCAGGCGGTGTGAGCTCCATCCCAACGACGTACCCCGTCGTGAGGACCAATCCAACGACGGGCAGTACGAGGTGGTATCGACTCGCGAGATACACTGGCAGCGCCGCCACGACGATCAGCCCACCGTACCGCCATCCGAGTCCAAGAACCGAATAGTTCGCTGGGCCGACCTCGTACCCGAGGCTGCTGGCGACGATGAGTAGTCCTCCCGCGTGGACGAGCCCGAGAGCGAGACTACCGGCTGCCGCTCGGCTGGCGGGCATACGTGTACCGTCGAATGCACGTGCCTTCTGTGTTTGCCCGGCGCCTCTGACGAAATTCTGAACTACCACTGGCTGAGGACAGACGACTCGCTGAATACAGCAGGTATCGATCTCAGGGGGCTGCGTTCACAGCACTGCGACGGGATTCAGCAGTCCCGGGTTGGCATCGCAGTGACGAACGGGTGGCTCGATTCGAATACAGAGCCACGCTCACACGTTAGGCAGTCTGTGAGGGCGACCACGTGTTCAACCGGTAGATCAGCCGGCCCACATCCAGCACGATGACCGCACCGACTACGGGTTCGAGATACGCTGGTGGGGTCGTCACGGACGCGAGCACGCCGACCACGACGGTGGCAATCCCGACGCGGAGGATCGTGTTCCCAGCCATGTCTCGGACGACGTCATCGGACACCGACGAGGTGGACTCGCTGTAGCCAGCCAGCAACCACGTCCAGCCCGCGAACTTGATGAGAGCACCGAGGAGCACGACGAACGCACCACTTGCGAGCCATTCGATGGCGACGGAGTCGAGGGAGGGCATATCTGGAAAATGTTCCAATAGCAGAATAAAGATTAGTGAAACAGAACAAACATCGCCAACGATCGGTCTACGTGACTATCGGACCGCCGCGGAGATCTCGATCGATACCCGGCGCGATTTAGCAGACGAGGTGGCCGAGCGTGAGACGATGGTCCATCGATTGGCGGTCGACGACTCACCCCCAGGATTACGTTAGCGCGATCACCGGCGTGACGGCTGCCGACGAGGAGTTCGTCGCCGCGACAGTGACTGATCTCCGTGTGAGGCAGGCGTTCGACGTGGCGAAAACCCCGTCTACGCGATGAACGGGTAATCGGTCGGCTGCAGGAGGGAGAAGAGGAGAACGGCAGAGACGAATCCGGAGGCTGGCATGGTTCAGGGACCCCGAGGCAGTACAGGTGCGCACTCGTCGGCGCTTGCGCAGCACCGCTGGCAGAGGCGTGCAGGCCGCAGGTGCTCACAGTTAACTCCTCACGAGGCGATGAGAACGACCGCGACAGCACCGAACGCGATACCGAGGGCCTTCTTGGCCGTGAGTCCTTCGCCCAGAAAGACGATGCCGAGGAGGGCACCACCGACGAGGAACATCCCGAAGATCGGGACGACGACGCTCACCGGCCCAGTCGAGAGCGCACGGAAGTACCCGACGACAGCACCGGCGAGACAGAGGCCGGCTGCGAGTGCGAACTGCACCGGCCGCCCCGTCAGTGACGGGACCGACCACTCGCCGACCAGGAACGCCACGGCCGTCGCCCCCGCTGCGAGGGTGAGGATCGCGATCGGCATGACGGTAAACGTCGGCAGCCCACGCAGTGCGAGTTTCATGAAGAGAAACGCAAAGGAATAGCAGACCATCGCGACCACGGCCCAGAACACGTAGCTCATAGACCGTTCACCACCGAATCTCTCCGTTCCAGGTGCCATCGAAAGGTGTCCATACGGTGAGATATCAGGGGAGGTCACCAAAAATCCCAGTGCCAGGTGAGTGACGAGCCTCGCAGGCGACGGGACACGAGAGCGGGTGGATGACGCGGCCGTCACCCGCCGACGCACGGGTGTGAAGCGTCGGATGACGTCCCACAGAGAGACGATCGTGGTCGGGACGAGGCGGCGAGCACTGCGAGGCACGGGCACCCAGTTCGTCGGTAAGGAGTCCCTCTCGAAACAGCGCCGTCCTCGGATCAAAGGGGGATCTGTCTCGCTGACCTGCTCTGCAAGAGAGCCCAGGGAGGCCGAGTCGTAGTCCTCGTCGACGATGAGGTGTTGCGCGAACCGCCGACAGAGGTCGTGACTGCTGACCTCCTCGAAGTCCGGATCACCAGTCTGTGCGGCTGCGGCCTCAGCCGTGCGCTTCACTGCGGCCCGAATACCACGCTCTGTTAGTAGCTCCACCCGTATCCGGGTGGGCAAGACCTTTGTGTAGTACCGCTGTATCACAGTATATGAGCACCGACACGGACGCCGGCGACGATCGAATGGAGAAGATCAACGTTCGCGTCCCTGAGGCCCTGCTGAAGCGTCTCGATGAAGAGTGGGAGCGGCGTGGCTACTCCAGCAAGTCCGAAGCCATCCGCGATGCGCTGCGTGACTGGGTAAACCCGCCGGTCACGCTGTCCGAGGAAACGGTCGATGCCCTCGAAGAGAGCCGCGAGCAGCGTGAGCGAGGCGAGACGCGGTCTCTCGACGAGGTCGCGGAAAAGTACGACGTGGATATCGACGAGTAGGCACGCATGACCGATGTCGAGATTACGCCGCAAGCAGACGAGCAGCTGGAGGAACTCGAGGCCGAAGCCCGCGAACGCATCCTGAAGAAACTCGCCGAGGCACGGGACTGGACCGAACACCGCCTCGACCCACTCACCGGGTGGCCCTACTACAAACTCCGAGCCGGCGACTACCGCGCCATCATCACCTGGGACCGGAACGACGATTGCCTCATCGTCGAGGCCGTGGGTCACCGAAAGAACGTCTACGATCGCCATCTGCCGCCCTGACGCTGACTAGCTATCCGAAATGAATAACTTCGTTATTTTGCAACAACGCTCGGAGCGCGGATCAGAGACGACTTCTCCCAGTCGTTTGTTGACCGGTTTCGATGATCGATCCCGGTAACCCGTCACGAGGGACCAGTCGGTGTACCAACGCGTCCAAAACGTTATTTCCGGTCGTAGATTCCAGAACGAATACACGGGCACGCCGCTGTGCGACCGCCTTCATCGAACCAGCGCCTCGACTGCACACCATGGACATCACTGAGAGCACGATTCGAGACCGATGTACCGATGCGGTTTTCGAGCGCGGCCAGACCTATCGTGACGAGGGACGAATCCAGCGGATCGAGCGGTACGGCGACGTCGTCACTGCGGCTGTCAGCGGATCACAGCTGTACGACGTCACTATCGACCTGGACGACGAAGCCAGCACGCCACACTGTACGTGTCCGTACGACGGGCCAGGAGATTGCAAGCACGTCGTCGCAGTATTGCTCAAAACAGCTGTGACTCCACCGACAGACGAGAGCGAGCGCGTCGAGGCCATCCTCGACGACGTTCCGGCGGACGACCTACGTGCGTTCGTCACCGACGCACTCGCCACTGACCGGGACTTCCGCGACCGATTTCTCGCTCGGTTTGGCGACACGACAGCCAAAACCGTCGACGAGTACCGTCCCGAAGTCGACCGGCTGTTCGCTCAGCACACGGCGGACGATTCGGTCGTCACGGAGGCCATCGACTTCTCGCAGTTGTTCGACGTTGCCGAGGAGTATCGCACACGAGACGAGTATCAGGCGGCAGCGACCGTCTACCGCGCGCTGTTCGAGGGCATCGACGACAACATCGACCTCGTCGACGCTGCCTACGACCACTATGCCAGGGCGTTTCAGACGGCACTCGACGGCTATGTCGACTGTGTGCTGGCGACGGACTCGGATGCCGAGGCGTTCGAGTCGTACGCCGATGTCGTAGCCGAGCGGGCGTCGACCGGTGCCGCCGTCCACCGAGAACGCTTTCAGAAGGCGCTGGGAGACCTCGAAGCCCGGCGATAACCGACGTCGCCACACCCACGGAGGTAGCGGTTCGGTGACTGACCAGCGCCAGCGCGTTCCGCTCGACGTAGGCCCGCTTGCTCTCCGTCCCCGGTTCGTCGTCGATGGTCACCCAGCAGGAAGGTGAGGTCACGGATGTCCTCGCTGACCCGGCGTTCGAGGTCGAGTTCCGCCATGCGTCGGTCCCGATCCCCAGTCGAGCCGACGCCCCACTCCAGAGACTCGTCCTGAAGATTGTCGAAGTCACCCTCAGACCCGTGTTTAGCGGAATCTGTCGAGCGGTTCTCTGAGAGCCCACTCGTCCCGTGTCGGGTCGAGATTCGACGGTTCGACGCCGCTTTCGGTCAGGATCCCAGCGTGATAGAGCATCGTCTTCAACTGGAACACTGTCGGTGAGTGATACACGTCGCCGTTCTCGAGCTGGTCCCGCTGTAGGTCGCCGTCCGCATCGAGGACGCGTTGCCGCACGTCGTCGGTCCCCCGGATGAACAGTTCGACGGTGAAAGTGGGGCTCTGGTCATGGAGATACTCGACGAGTTCGACGATGGATGGCTCCGGGATGCCGTCGTCGTGCATCGTCTGCAGTTCCTCGACGAGCAGTTTCGTCCCCGGATACTCGTAGACGACGCGGCGAGCCACCTGTCCCCACGTCGGAGCGAGGTCACAGAACCGTGTCCGCGAGCGTTTCCAGTCCGCGAAGCCGTCGAGTGCCGCATCGACCGAGCCGTACTCGCGAAGGGCGAACCTGACGACCTCCCTGCCGAGCGGGCGCAGCTGCACGCCGTCGGGTTCGACTGCGATGAGATCGAGGAATTCCGCCCCCGTCCGCGCCCCGTCGACCGCCTTCACTACCCTCTCCGCGAGGACGTCTTCGGTCCGCGCCTCGTGATATACGGCCAGAGGATAGGCGAGATAGTTCTTCGGGTGGTTGAGACTGAAGTTCGTGTCCGCGACGCCCTGCGCGCTCGCCTGGAAGCGAATCGCCGACACCTCGCTGGACGTTCGATTCCCGACGACCCGCGGTTCGAGTGCTGCCGTGACGGCCCCATCGCCGTCGACGGCCAGGATACCGACGTTCAGTTCGCGAGCCAGGGTTCGTGCTGATTGCGACAGCGAATCCTGGGGTGCCGCGAGGAATGCGACGTTCGCCTCGCCGAGGCGGTCGTACGCCTGGACGATCCCGCGTTCGACGTCCGGCCGTTGGGTGCCGGTGTAGCCTTTCGCCTCGATGGCGATCAGTGGTGGCTCCTCCCCGACGCGGTCGACAGCCAGGAGGTCGTTGTCCACCGGGCGGACGCCGACCAGGTCCGGGTAGCCCGAACCGAGCTGGACGTGGTTGAACGGCGCCAGGCGGTCGCGGACCTCGTCGTCGATCCGCTGGTCGTCGATCCAGCGCTCCTGGGCGAACTGCGTGTCGACGACCGCATACGTGTTCTCCGTATCCTCGTCCGGGAAGAGCCGCCGCTTCGTGTGCGCGAGGACGTGCGGTTCCGTCAACTCGGGGGCCGCACTGGCCATGCGCTGGGTATCTCAGAGTGGTAACTTGAAGATACAGGCCACATCGATACCTCCGGTCGAGGGCTGGGAGTTACCTGGTCTGGCCGATCATATGGTCGGTGACGTCCCATTCCGACTGTCGATCCATACGAGAGATTGCTTCTCTGTCCCACTGAAATTATACTGGAAATTTTATCTGTTGTTCGTATGTGATGTCACGGAATGGGTGACAGTCACTGGACGGCTGCCCTCCAGCAGCTTGACGGTGAGTCTGCTGGGTTGTATGGGCCGGAGTCGTTTCTGGACTACCTGCGGGACAGTGGTGAAGACCCGGGCGACTATCGTACTGCCGCGGAGATTTCGATCGATACCCGGCGCGACCTGGCGACCGCCCTCGCCGAGCACGATACCATGATCCTTCGCTTGGGGCGTGCATCGGAAGGCCGGGGCACGCAGTTCGCCCTGGTCAGGGTTCCGGGCCAACTGGACGACTTCTTCATCGACGAAGCCGGGTTCGACACCGACCAGCGTACGCACCTCGACTTTTCGCCCGGTGGGGCTGACGCCGACGCGATCAGTCAACAGGCTCGAGACATGCTCGAGGTGTATCGAATGCTCCCAAAGTTCTCCGAGTCCTCGCTCGTCAATTTCGCCCTGTCGACAGGGCTGCTCAGTCGGGCGCTCGATCTCGACGTCGAGCAGATCGGGGCCGCCCCCACGACGATCGCCTCCACCTTCGACTTCGAATTCGAGCCGCATCGTGCGCTCCCGACAGTCCTCCACCACAACGGCGGCCAGGTGGAGATCGACGCCATCGTGATGACGCGCCAGGACGGGGAGCGTGTCCTAGTCGTGCTGGAAGCCAAGACCGGGCGAGAGCGAGCGCTCGCCAAGCACAAGCTCTGTTATCCGTATCTGGCGGTCGAACAGGAGCTGTCACCGACAGTTGCCGAAATCATTCCCGTGTATCTCCGCGCGCAAGCGACGGACCGCGGGTTGCTGTACGACATCTACGAATGTACTGGCCCAGGGGAGGGCGAGGAACAGCCCTGTCTCAGTGCAATGGAGGTGGTTGCAGACAGTCACTACTTGCTCGAACTGGACTGACGCTTTTGGACTTCTCTTCTGTGCCACCGTGACGCCGTCTGATCCGGTCGGGGCTACGAGACCGTTTCTCAGTTCTGCCAGTTCCGGAGTGGTTCGAGTGGAAACGGTCGTGGCTGCCGGCCGAAGGCCGGGAGCGGAGGGTGGGGTGGTGGGTCGTGGGCTGGCTGGTTCGCATACTTGGGAGAGAGGGATTTCGCCTTGAGAGACTGGCAACGTTGAGAGAATCTCCCAGGTTCTGCAAGACGACCCGCTGAGTAGTCGATCAGTACAGAAATGACAGCGTGATTTTCGGACATAACTCCCAGTTTTCCATCATTGAAATGTGTGCCTTCGGATAAGAATTAAACCGGCATACAAAGCTCTAAGGAGCGTAATTTCGGTAGTAAAGTAGTCTCGGGAGGATTCGAACCTCCGTCGTTGCCCCCAGAAGGCAACAGGATTGGCCGCTACCCCACGAGACTTTGACATGTTTCGCCGGTCACCGTCATCCGGTTCCCAACGAGACAGTCAATGGTTAGCCGCAGTGGTTAATATGTATTGCGGAGTCCGCGGGCTAACAGCACTGTTACCGAGCCCCATAGTCCGAGAATGGCACAACGATTGCTACCTGAAGAGAAGTGGGCCTCGCACTGGGACAGGGTTACAGAGATTTCTCAGATCGGAATACGGCCCTTATCACGAATCTACTCCTCAGACGGGCTCTCGCCCGGTACGACCTCGTAGTGTTCCTTTCGGTGGCAGTTCGCACAGAGCACAACACACTTTTCAACCTCTGCCAGAACCTCTGCGATCGGATAGCTGTCCGAAATCATCTGCCCAACGCCTAGCCGTTTCTCACCATTGTGATGGAACTGGAGGCAGATCGCCGCATCCTCGTTACAGCAGTGACAGCCACGCGCTCGCTTGTAAGCGTGCGTCCACGCCCGGATTCGTTCCTCTTTGGTCAAAGGGATTTCAGCAGTTGCGAGCTGGGTTGCGACCTCCTCGGTGGCTCTGGTTTCCAGTGACGCACGGGGATCTGCGACGTGTTCGATACTGTCCATGTAGTCGGACGCAGTATGGTGTGATTTCCAGTGGCAGTTCGCACAGATCAGCTCGCATTTCTCCACCTCAGCTCGAATATCCGCCTTCGAGTAGCCACGCGGAACCATCTTGTTGACGTCCGCCTCCTTGTCTTCGCCGTCGAGGTGATGAAAATCGAGGCAAGCTGGATCCGACTCGTTGCATTCGGAACACCCATCACTCGAACTCTTGAGCGTGTGAAGCCACTGTCGGAGCTCTGTTCGCCGCTGGAGCGTCCGCTCCGCGTTCTCGTCTTTGTGTCTGTAGTGCCAGCGTTGATCCTGGGAGAGTTCGGCCCACTCCATCCCATCGGGTAACTCGACGTCGTCGGGCTTGTCCTGGACACGTTTCCCTCTGGAAAAGTTCGTTTCCAGTCCGGCCTGCTCTTTCGCGTCGTTCCACCCATCACAATGCCTGAGGATCGTCGATGCTGACGGCGTGATATCGAGATTTTCGTATTCGGCTTTGGTCGGGGACTCGCCGAGGATCTGTGCAGCTTCTCGAAGTGCCTCAATACAATCTTCTTCCGTAATCATAGCAATCAGTGTTGGACGCGTCTTCGGATTTGAAGTCGCGCCCGCACCCCTCAGGGGCACATAAAATTCACATAAGAGAGTATGAGATTCACCCTGCTATCGTGATAATTTACGTTATCTACGTCTGTCCGATCAGTATCCTGCAGTGCTTCGATGCAGTCTTGTTCGGTCGCCACCGCCCATTCCTGGCGACAGAAAGATCACCAGCGGCGAATGGCGGACAACAGCGGTCTACGCCGGCGAATACACGTAGTACTTCTCGTGACCGGATCGTTCCATCGAAACGTCCGGTAACTCGGTCAGCCACGACCGAACCGTACTCCCACGCCGATCAACACTCGCACCCGAAAGCGTCGTCTCCTCGCGTAGGAACGAATCGATCGCATCCATCGAGAGTTTACCTTCGGCCCGAAGCTGTTCGTAGACCAGTTCGACGACCTCGACGGAACGGATCGCCGCACACCGAAGCTCACGCTCCCGCGGCGAACCCAGTTCGGCGTCGAGATACTCGGCGCCGGCAGCCGTCACCCCCCAGCGCTGGACGTCCCGCGAGCCGACGGGAGGCTCTTTCCGCGCCCAGCCCAGCGCCGTCGCCGAATTGGCGTTGATGTAGGTGTGGCGGTCACTCAACTCTCCCGCGTAAAGCGTGCCCTGATTGACCCAGGAGCGGAGACTGGCCGCCGTCCCATCGGTTTCACGCATCGCCGCCAGCACGGCACGCATCCGCTCGAAGTTCGGCGACAATGGAACCTCACTCGCCGGGATGGCCTCGTCACTCCGTTCGAGCGTCTGCCAGAAGCCGTCGTGGAGCTCGAACTCGTCCCCGTGATCAGTCGACACGACACCCAACTCGCGATCAACCATGGCCGCCGAGAGGTCGCGACCCGACACCAGCTTCACAGGGAGCCGCTCGGCCGTCTCCACCGCGGGGCCGGTGAACGAACTCGTGGTGATGAACGTCCCGATCTGATAGTCGCTGTCGAGCAGGGCTCCGGCGAAGCGGTGGACGCGATCACTGCCGACCGTGTTGTCGGTCGCGTTCCGTTTGGCCTGCACGCCGAAGTCGGCCGCCACCCAGTCGTGATCGAGCCGTCCCTCGATATCGATGCCGCCGTCGTGTGACTGGGGCGTTACCGACAGCGAGGCAAAGGACAGTGACTCACCGAGGACGACCTTACAGAGGACCTCGAACTCCGTGGGGGACAGTGAGTACGCCCGGTCGAGCACCTGGTCCTGAGCGACCGCACGTTGCATACTACCTACTATCGCGGTGACCTGATAAGTCGATTACCCATCGGGAGACAACACAGGATCAGTAACGTCGATCCCGCGGCCGCCGCCCACGTAACCGGCCTGGCGTCTCCCCGGGCGGCTTCGGTGCCCGCCCAGTATCCCGAACGCTCGACTCCCAGTGACGCACTTCGTATCCGGCCTGCGTCTCGGAGATGGAACCCTCGTAGTCACGATACACCACACGACCAGACTCCTCTATTCTGGAGAACGAGAATTTGTAGTCCGCGCTGTGATCGGCGGGATCGGACTCGATCGACCGGTCCTGATACGAATACGATTTCGCGTCCAGTTCGTTAGCGCGACAGAAGCCGTTGATGAACGCCTCGAGCGCCGCATCGGGGGTCTGGCCACTGTAGCGTTGCTGTGTCATCTGTTCAACCCTCCACGAGACCGGCTGGGCCGGTCTTCACTGATAGGTGTTTGCTCGCCATCACCCATTTTGGCGACAGAAACCTCACCGGCGACGAGTGGAAACCACCGGCTATGGCGCTCGAAGTCGGCTCCTAGCGCTCGGTAGCAGGGCCAGACAACGAACTTCGTACTCCTCGACGCCCGGGGGGTCGAGACAGCGAAGATACTTATCGAAGGCGTATCACACCCTGCGTAGACGGACGATGCCCTCCACGCACGCAGTGTCTGCAGTTCCTGATCGAGGTCACCAATGAACCGACGCACCGCACTCAAAAGCCTGGCAGCAGTTGGGAGTGTTCCGCTCGCGGGGTGTGCAGCCATCCGTGGGGCCGGTCAGTCGGGAACAGTCCTCGGCAAGATTACAGTCGTCAATTCGTCTCTCGTCCCGAACCGGATTCGCCTCCTGGTGGTCCGTGATGAGACCGACCTGCTCGATCGGACGCTCTCGCTACCCGCGATCGACGCTGCAAACGGCACGCCTGGGACGGTTATTGCGCCGTCGTGGCCCGAGACGCAGGGAGAGTATACCATTCACGCCCATCACATCGAGGAGTCCGGCGAGCGAGAGTCCACCTCCTGGGAGTACACGTTCACACAGGACGACTACGACAGGTACTACGGGGACAGTCACGAGGATCCGGGCTGTCTCGGAGCCGTCGTCACGGTCGGCAGTCTCAACGAGAGTGCGAACCCCGCAATCGGGATCAGTCCCACGTACATGGAGACTCCCTGTGGCACACCGGAGTCCCGATAGGTCGGATGCACGGAGGGTGAGCGGCTGATTCATCTTCTCCTGGCAGACCCCAATCCACTGAAATATGGTCATCCAAACTCCCGATGAGACGGGTCACGCCACCCACGACGAACGAGCAGGAATCGGCCGCCAGCGACCACGAACTGGTCAGCCGCGTGCTCGCGTCACTCGACCGGACGAGATTCAGGGAACTGGTAGCCCCCGTCGAGGATCTCCTCGTGCGGCTGGTAGAGTCGGACCAGATAGGTCCACTCCGGGGGCGTGTAGAGGAAGTTCGGTTGATCGGGGTCACCGCCGAAGTGGATCGTGACACCGCCGTCGTCGTTGCGCGCCGCGGTCACGTTGTTCACCGAGTACGCGTCGTACTCGTTCGCCGCGAGATACCAGTCGCTGTCGTAGACGGTGACCGACCAGAACCCGTCGACGGGGACCTCGTCGACGGTGAGGGTATGTGGCGTCTCGCCGTCGTTCTGGTCGGGAACCCGCGAGAGGTAGAGCGCTTCGGATTCCGGAAACCCGAACGTCGTCACGCTCTGGAGCAAGAACTTCACGGGGTGAACCTCGTCGACGTCCCCACAGGCGCCCCGAAAGTCGTCCATCGTTTTGCTGATCGTGACGATCGCGTCGTGGAGGTCGTCGCGGGAGTGGGTGTCCCAGTCGGGAAGCGCCAACGTACCAGCCGAGTCCTGGCTCACTGTGAGGTCGTCCTGTAATCGCTGGGCGGTCGCTACGTCGTCCGGATCGTCGGGGTCGACGAACGTGCGGACTGCGACACAGACGTACCGGGTCCCGATGTCGTCCTGTGTCAACGTGTACTCGCCGGGACCATATTCGAAGAGCTTGACGTACTGATCCTCGTTGAGGACGATCATCGACTGGTAGCGGTCACCGGAGTCCGGCATGGTGATAGTGACCGGGTCGGTCAGGTCGAAGACGGCGAGCGAGTAGAGCGTGTCACGGTTCATCATGGCTTCGACCTGCTTGTCGAGGGGAGTGAGCGTTCGGTAGTGATAGAACTCGCCGAACCCGCCCCAGTCAGCGAAGCGCTCCATCTCGGCGTGCAACTGTGCGCGCGGGAAGGTCTCCCACGTAACCGGGGTCGGCCCGTCGTCTGTGCTCATGACTCCCGTCTTCGGCCTCGTGGCACTTTGTTAATTTCTCGAACCCCATACCGAATAGATATCGCTCGCTTACTTGGAGACTGGAAAGGTTGGGTTGCAACCGCAGTGAGAACCACGGTGAATCGCGCGACCGCGTGAGGGGGTGCGCTCAGCGGCTCTCGCGAACGCGCTGGGAGAGTTCGTCGGCGGTCTCGAGCGCATCACGGACCATCGGCGGGGTGACTGCGAACGGCTGGTTGTGGATCGTCTCGTCGTCGGCACAGGCCGCCTCGGCGACGACGTCGAGGTCCTCGTCGGCTGGGGCGTCGAGCCCGATGTCCGAGAGCGTGACCGGGAGCCCGATCTCCAGCGAGAAATCGACGTAGTCCTCGATGAAGGCGTCGTCGCGGCCTTCGAGGACGAGCTGTGTGATCGTCCCGATGTTGACCTTCTCGCCGTGGGTCGCGTCGTGGGTCGCCTCCAGTTGGGTGAGCCCGTTGTGGATCGAGTGGGCTGCCGCCAGGCCGCCGCTCTCGAAGCCGAGACCGCTGAGGAGCGTGTTCGCCTCCGTCACGGCCTCGACGCTCTCGGTGACGGCGTCGCGCTCGACCGCGTCGACGGCGGCGACGCCGTGGTCGCGCAGCGTCTCGTAACAGAGGTGCGCTAGTTCGTGGCCGGCTCTGGTGGGCGTCCCGCCGACGACGTTCTCCCCGTCCGAGCGCGCGGTCGCGTCGGCCTCGAACCACGTCGCGAGGCCGTCGGCGGTCCCCGACCGGAAAAAGCGGGTGGGCGCGTCCGCAACGACGTCGGTGTCCACCAGCACGAGATCCGGGTGATCGTCGTAGAACCAGTACTCCTGGAACTCGCCGGCCTCGCTGTAGATGACCGAGAGCGCGCTCGTCGGCGCGTCGGTCGAAGCGACCGTCGGCATCGACACCATCGCACACCCGAGGTGCTGCCGAACGGCTTTCGCGGTGTCGAGCGCCTTCCCGCCGCCCGCTCCGATGAGTATGTCTGCCCCTCGCTCCTCGGCGAGCTCGGTGATGCGGTCGACCTCGGCTTCCGAGGCCTCACCGTTGAATTCGACTGCGGTCGCAGTGAGGCCCGCAGCCTCCAGACTCGCCAGGACGCCGTCCTCGAGGATGCCGAGGACGACGTCGTCGGCGAGCAACAGCGCCTCGTCGCCGAGTGACTGCGCGTGCGTACCGATCTCGTCGGCGACGCCACGTCCCTGGACGTACGACGCCGGCGATTTGAATATCCGTGCCATCGTGTATCAGCGAGTGTAGGCTCGGCGCGCCGATAGTGCTTGTGCTCGCACGACCAGTATGACACGCCAATAGTGCTCTATCCGTCTATTGAGGGTGGTTTCCCACGGAAGAAATCGGCACGTATGAGCATCCCCCACCGCGTGAACACCGCCCAGACACCCGCTCGAACGCGCTGAGGAGGGGTACTGGTTGTAGTTGGAGGGGGAACGAGGGGGTTCGTGGCGAGGGTCTCGGCCAGCCAGCGCACGAGCGCGGTCACCGTCAAAGGAGCAAAACACCGACGCTCGTGAACTACACCACGAAGCCGACCGGTCAAATCCCAGAGCGAGGGTGAAACGGGCCGCAGGACCGGAGTCGCGAGGGCCTTCGCAGTCACTGACATCGCCCCTCGCTCGACCGTCTCCACTGAACCCATCGCCGGCTGTGTCACGAGTCAGTCCCGACAGCATCGTGTCGCCGGGAAGGAAGACGAACCAGTACTGAGGGAGCACTCACCGGACCGGGCTCGCTCCCGAGCCCCCTTCCTGCTCACGCGCCGAGAGACGCTCTTCGAGGTCGGCCACGAACTCCATCGTCGCCAGGTTGAGCGCCACACCCACCGGGGCGACGCCGATCGTGCCGAGCACGATTCCAAGTGGTCCAAGGTTCACCACCACGACCGTCACGACCGCCGACACGGCCAAAACGAGGGCAGCGAACCGCAGTGCGAACCCGAGATACGGCCCGCCCGCCGTCGCGAGCGCGTACGATCGCTTCGCCGCTGGCACGAGCCCGGTTTCGTGGAGGACCAGCAGATACGGCGTCGCGAAGAAGAGGTACGAGCCGACGATGATCGCGGGGAAGAGGACGACGAACAGCGGCCCGGCAGCACGCAGCCCGCCCTGCATTGCGAGCAAAACGAGGGGCCCGACGAGGACGAGTGGGACGAGTTCGTAGAGGAGAAACTCCCAGAAGTACGTGCGCGCGTTCGCGGCGAAGTCGAACGCGTCTGTCGCGAGCACGTCTCGGAGACTGCCGAAGTAGCCCGCCAGCAGTCCGGCCTTCACCGCGATCCCCAGCGGGACGAAGAGCAGGGCCGCAGGCGTCGAGACCGGGAGGCCGGTCGACACCGTGACGCCGGTGTTCGGGACGCTGGTGAACTGCCAGACGTCGACGACCCCCACCGGCAACCCGAGTTTGAAGCCGACGTGCTGGCCGTCGAACTGGAGGACCTGCTCGATCTTCCGGGTGTTCAGCAGCGCCGTCACGAAGGGCACGAGCGCCAACGCGAGGTGACGCGACGCACGCTCCCAGCCAGCGACGAGCCGCTCCGTGAATGCCGACATCACGACCACCCCCGGACCGAGTGCGTCGGCGTGGACGACGACGGCGCGGGACAGTGCCCGTAGGTGGGCCGGAGAGGACGATACCAGAGACTGTAGCGAGTACCGACGGGGAGGGGGACCATACGGCATCGTCCCCAGCCACGGCTGATAATTGCATCGGAGGGATGACAACTGCACAGATGTGTCCCAGGAACTGCACGACGGAGACCTGCAGCCGACGAAGACGAGACGACTCCGCCATCAGTGGTTCTCGGCGTCGCGTGTACTCGGAGGCTGACTGACCGCCGCGCTGCCGAACAGTCGACTGACTACCCCGTGCAGTCCGTGTGACCCGACTACCAGGCACCCACCCCGGCAGTAGTTATAATTCTGTCACAACAGAAGATATATTATAGCGAATACTCATTAAAACGAGTATGCACGACTTGACAGGATTCCAACGAGACCTGCTGTACGTCATCGCCGGAACGGACGAGCCACACGGCCTGGAGATCAAGGACGAACTCGAAGAGTACTACGAGACGGAGATCCACCACGGGCGGCTGTATCCGAATCTGGATACGCTCGTCGAGAAGGGACTCGTCGAGAAAGGGGAACACGACCGGCGGACGAACTGGTATCGCCTGACCAGGCGGGGGAAGCGTGAACTCACGGCCCGCGCCGAGTGGGAACGGCAGTACGTCGACGCGGTGCCAGAGGCAAAAACGGCGTGAACACTGCGGCGAGCGGGTCGACTCGCCCGTCCTACTCCGTTGCGAGAGGGTGAGGGTAGCGGACGCGATGGGTTCAAACGGCCACCGCCGCTAGCCCGACGCAGGATGGTGTCCGAGGCCGAAATCGAACGCTTGCGCCGGGAGGCCGATACCATCATGACTCGGATCCAGGCGGTCGACGAGGCCCTCGAACGGGCCCGGCACGAAGCCGGCGACCACTGGGACGACGGCGAACTCGAACTCACGCTGGAGACGCCCCAGGGCGACTCGCTCGACGTCCAGCTCGATCTCGACGCGGACGCGGCGACCAACGCCCAGTCCCGCTACGAACGCGCCAAGGAACTCGAAGCAGCACTCGAACAGAAACAGGCTGTGGTCGGCCAACTCGCACCGCTGCCCGCCGACCCAGTGGCGTACCTGCTCCTCTATCACCTCGATACCGTCGAAGGCAACTACCCGCGGTCGATGGCCGGCCACCTCGACGCCGAGCGGAAACACGTCGAATCCCTCTGCGAGGAGATGGTGCAGTCGGGGCTGCTCGAACGGGTCGAGTCGGGGACCGTCAAGCAGCGCCGCGTGAAAGCCAAGAAGGCTGACGAAGTCCGCCAGCACCACACCTATTACCGGCTGTCCCGCGAGGGCGATCACCTGCTCCGGTTCCTGGACGACGATGAAGGGCAACTGAACGTGCTCCGACATCTGCCGGACGGCCGGACGCTCGCACAGCGACTGGCACGCGGCGGCCCCGACTACCCGCGGATGACCGCCGAGGAACTCGACATGGAGTTCGAGTACGTCCGCCACCTGTACCGGGCGCTCCGGCGCGTCGGTCTCGTCACCGTCTACGAGGGCAGTACGATCAAGGGGAGCGAGCGAAAGCTCAAACCCAAAGACGAGACCCATCGCAAACACACCTATTATGTCACCACGGCGTCGGCCGAGCAGTTGCTCCGGGAGTTCGAGGACTGAGCAGAGATTCCTGGGAAAGCAACAGTACGAGAGCCGTAGCATCTAAATTCCCTCGAAGGACGCACCAGCTCGGAACGTTTTTAACCAACGGTGAAACGACCAGGCGTGGCGTTGGTTAAGAGAGGGAGAACAGCGGTTCCGCGACCAGCGTCAACCGTCTCGGCGCCGATCGCTGTCTGCAGGGAACTCGAGCACGACGACGCTCCCGCGTGGATCGTTGGCCTCGAAGCTGAGTCGGCCGTTCGAGAGCTGGACGACCCAGTAGACGAACCAGAGACCGATCCCCGAGCCGTGATACAGCGAATCGATGTCGCCCTGTCCGGAGAGAATCTGCCGTTCCTGCTCGGGAATGCCGGGGCCGTTGTCCGCGATGCGAACCGTGACCGAGTCGGACGCGACAGAGACGGAGACCGTCACGACGGGGGCACGGTCACAGTGTTCGATCGCGTTCTGGAGCAGTTCCGCGATCGCCTCGTCGAGTTCGTCGATGGCGACGGCCGTCGCCTCCGCAGGTGCCTCGACGTCGATCGTCGCCGCTGGCCAGGTCTGTCGAGCGGCTGCGACCTGGTCTTCGAGGACCGTCGTCACGTCCATCGCCCGCGGGCGTTGGTTCTCCGCGATGAGGCGGACGATCTTCCGTTCCGTGTCCGCTTTCGAGAGAAGCGACCGGACCGTCTCGCGGACGACGGACGCGTCGGCTGCGGCGTCGGTGTCGGCCGCCGCTTCGATCTGTTCCACGTGGCCCAGAATGACGTTCATGTCGTTGCGGAGGTTGTGACGGAGCACGCGGTCCAGGACCAGCAGGTGACGTTCCCGGTTTTTGCGCTCCGTGGTGTCGATCTGGATGGCGACGAACTCGTCGATGCTGCCGTCCGCGTCGACGATCGGCGTGATCGTCTGATTGGCGTAGTACCGCTCGCCGGATTTGCGCTCGTTGACGATCTCTTCCCGCCAGGTCTCTCCGTCGAGAATCGTCGCCCACAGGTCCTCGTAGTACGACGCGTCGTGTTCGCCCGAGGAGAGTATCCGCGGCGTCTCGCCGAGCGCCTCGGCTTCCGCGTAGCCGGTGATCTCCTCGAAGGCGGGGTTGACGTACTGGATCTCCTCGTCGCGGTCGGTGATGTAGATGGCCGCGCCGGCGGCTTCGACGGCCTGCCGGAACCGTCTGAGCGTCTGTTCGCGCTCTCGCCGATCGGTCACGTCGCGCCTGATAAACAGGACGCGGTCGTCGGCTCCGACCGTTCTGATGCGGGCGGTCCGCCCCTCGTACCAGCGGGGTTCGTCGCCGTCGTGCAGTGCGTACTCGATCCGTTCGGTGGCACCCGTCTCGACCGTCGTCTCGATCGCGTCGCGGATCGCGTCAGCCACCACGTCGGGGCGCACGTCCGCGACACGCTCCCCCGCGAGGTCCGCAGACATCTCGGACGGGCCACTCGCGAACACGTCTCGACAGCGGCCGTCGGCGTCGAAGACCACCAGATCGTCCGGGGACGCCGCCACGGTCGCTTCGAGGTACGTCTGGTTCCGTCGGAGTTCCCGGTTCGCCTCCCTGAGCCTGTCCTTGATCGCTGCCTCGCGACGGGTGTACTGCAAGAGGTAGTAGACGACCACGACCCCCAGGACGCTCACGACGAGCCCCGGGAGTTCAGCGAACCGCGGCACGAGATCGAACAGCGTGAGCAACTGCCGAGTCGCCATGAGCGAAAGCAGCAGCGTCAAAAACCCGAAGCGGAAGTCACGGACGCGATAGAGGAGATAGAGAGAGAAAGCCACGCCACACAGCCGCAGACAGATCGAAACAGCCAGTGTGACGCTTAACGGTTCGAGCATTCGTCGGTCGAGACAGAACGTAAGCAAATCGAGACGAATAATCTGTTGGTATCGCTGCCATAATCGAACTTTCCATCAGTTTAAAATACATGTGTGTAGTTCTATGGTTCTCGGACACAGAGATCCAACCGACGTGCGCTTCCAGTTAGACATACAGACAGTCACGGACGGAAACACGTAGTATTGACTGTGATAACACTGCCACCGCCACCGTCATCCGAGTAGCGAGACAGGGAGTGGAATCGGACACGGTCTGTGTCATTGCAGTGGCTTTATCCGTCGTCTGTAAGATATCGAGTTCGAGAATGCCGCCCCTCGACGCTCGAGATCTGTTGGAGAACGTCGCCGATGGCGTCGTGGTCCACGACGCAGAGACCGGGGAGATACGCGACGTCAACGGCCGTTTCTGTGACCTGTCCGGCTATGACCGCGAGGAACTGCTCGGAGCGACCGTCGATCTGGTGAGCGTCGAGGCACCTGGCTACGAACACGAGGCCGCTCAGGAGTTACTGGCCCAGGCACAGCGAGAAGGAGCAGTGAAGTTCGAGTGGCGAAACGAGACGAAGGCAGGCGAGGTCTACCCCGTCGAAGTGCACCTCTCGATCGGTCCCGATGGCGAGTTCGCTGTCGCGACCGTTCGCGACAGTAGCGAGCGCAAAGCGCGCGAACGGGAGCAGCGAGAGATGGCTGAGTACCGCGATGCGATCTTCGAGAGCATTCCCTTTCCCGTCTACGCGCTGGACGTCGAAGACTACGCGGTCGAACACGCGAACACGCTCGCGAAGGTGCAAGCGGGGGACACCTGCTACGAGGTGACACACCAGCGAGACGAGCCCTGTGACGAGGGAAGCGAGGAGACCCTGGCGTGCCCGCTCTCGGAAGTCCAGCGAACGGGCGAGTCAGTGGCCGTCGAACACACTCACTACGATGCGGACGGGACCGAGCGCATCTACGAGGTCCACGCCTCCCCGATTTTCGACGACGACGGCAACGTCGCACAGATCGTCGAGAGTAACGTCGACATCACCGATCGGGTCGAGTACCGGCAACGGCTGGAAACCCAGCGCGACGACCTGGAACTGCTCAATCAGGTAGTCCGTCACGACATCCGGAACGACCTGCAGCTCGTGCTCACGTACGCCGAGCTACTGGAAGATCGCGTGGCTGCCGAGGAGCGAGCCTACGTGGAGACGCTGCTCGAAAGCACGCGCAACGCGATCGAGGTGACCACGACGGCCCGTGAGATGGCAGACGTGATGCTCCGGGACGACCACACGCGACAGCGGGTCAGTCTCAGACAGACGCTGCTCAGCGAACTCGACGAGGTTCGCTCCGCGCAGTCGAGCGCCCTCGTGTCCGTCGATGGCGCCATCCCGGACGTCACCGTGCTGGCGAACGACATGTTGGACTCCGTGTTCCGGAATCTGCTCCAGAACGCGATCCAGCACAACGACGCGGAGATTCCCGAAGTAACCGTCTCGGCGACGGTCGGTGCTGACACGGTCACCGTCGAGATCGCAGATAACGGGCCTGGGGTGCCCGACGAGCAGAAAGAGGCGATCTTCGGGAAGGGCGAGAAAGGGCTCGACAGCAGTGGCACGGGACTGGGCCTCTACCTCGTCCGGACGCTCATCGAGAGTTACGGTGGCGACATCTGGGTGGCGGACAGAGCAGAGCATCGCTCCGCAGGCAACCGGCCGCAGACCGGTGACAGAGAGGGACAAAGTCCCTCAGCCAACCGAACTTCGTCCGACGACGACCCGGAGGGTGCAGTTTTCGTCGTCGAGTTGCCGCGCGGCGAGTGAGACGCCAGGCGTCGCTCATCGCCCGTGTCGAGGACGGACGAGACGCCGAGGGTCTCGAATCTGGTCAGCCGACGTGCGTGACGAAATCGTAGCACAGTTCCCGGCAGCGGTCGTCGATGGTCTCCGGCGTCGCGTACCGGACCGAGTCGAAGTACCTGTCGTGGTCGCCGTGGCGGTCCGTGGACTCGTCGATGTACACGCCGTACACCGGGACCGACAGCGAGGAGACGTACTGCCGATACGCGGCTTCGTGATCCGGATAACCGTCCGTGACGACGAGGATCAGGTGGTTGTCGAACGACCCGTCCAGCAGTTCCGCTCGCGCGAAGGCGAGACTGTGCGAGAGCGGCGTCCCGCCTCGGGTTTTCGCCGAAAACAGGCGGTTGCGGTGGTCCGCCGGATCAGCACCAAACGGCACCTCGAGGTGAGGGACGTTCTCGTACACCGAGAGCACTGACACGTCGGCCCCGACCGAGTAGAGGCCGCGGCCCAACTGGTACACCGCCCGCTGGGCGTGTTTGATCGCAGCGCCGCGCATCGAGACGGACCTGTCGAGGACGAACTGGACCGAGTACTCGTTGTCCTCGCCGTCGCGCATCTCCGAGCGAACGTTCCGCCGGCCAGTGACGGCGTAGGGGAGCTGTGACGATTCGAGCCGACCACGTTCGGTCCCGTAGCGGCGACTGCTGGTCCGCTCTTGCTGGAGCGTGGCGCGGAGAATCCGGGCGATCGTCTTCGCCTGCCGCTCGCATTCGTTGATCTCGTTGATCGTGATCCCCGTCCGCGACCAGTCGGTCGGGATCGTGATGCCGCCGTCGAGGCCGGTGAACGAGTGGGTCACCTGCTTCTCGTCCGGGGCAGCGTCGCCGCCGGACCGATCCCGGGCGGCCCGACTCGCCTGCTCGTGGTTCGCGAGGGTTTCCTCGTACTCGTCCGTGTCGACCGCCGTGTACGACTCGAAGGTGACCGGGTCGTGGTCGGGCGTAGCGTCGTCGCTGTCGTCGGTGGCGTCGTCGTCGGCTGACCCGTCACACAATTCCGACAGCAACTCCGTCGCGTCCGGATCGCCGTCGCCAGCGTCGGACCCACCGGCCTGCGCACGCTCCCCGCGACCGTCCTGGGGCTCGTCAGTACCCGGCGACTGCGTCGTCGACCGGGCCGCAGCAGCGGGCGTCGACTGCTGGCCGATCCCGACCGAAAAGTCGCTCCTGATGCCGGTTTCCGGGATCGCGACGTCGGGGAGGTCCGCGTGGACGTGCCGGGCGAACTCGAAGAACAGGGCGGCACGCTCCGCGCCGTCCGGTTCAGTCACGGCCTCGGTCATCACGGTCTCGATCCGGTCGTCGAACTGGTCGACGGAGACCCGTCTGGAGAACACGTGACTTCCGACGAACGCCGAGACCCGTCCGGCGTCGGCGTCCGGTTCCCACGCGACGACCGTGACGTCGCCGTCGACGACCGATTGCCAGATCCCCGAGTCGTAGAAGCCGTGGTCCAGCAGGCCGAAACCGATCGCCTCGACCGCGCCGAGACAGGTCCGCTGCCGGTGCGGGGCGACCAGGTTCTCGTAACTCAGGATCAGCTCGTCCCGGAGGTCGAACTCGCGGTCGAGAAACGCGTCGATACAGGCGTCCTCGCCCGCGTTGAACAGGAAGCGAAACAGGGACGCGAGCTCGGGGCTCGAATCCGACGCCGATCGCGCCTCGGCGAGACACTGCTCACTGTGTCGCCTGTAGGCGTCGAAATCGCTCCAGCGGAGGTGGCCGATGCCGTGGAAGGTCAGCGTCTCCTGTTCGACGAGAGTCCACACCGGCGCCGGCAGCTCCGAGACGCGCTGGTCGACCGGGTCGGCAGGCACGTCGATGCGGTGGCCGTCCTGCAGTCGGCTGTTGCGAGCGTGGTCGCCGAGGCGGACCTGCGTCGCCGTGCTGGTGCTGATCTTCGCCAGCCTGTCGAGGTGCTCCTCGCGGCGATCGCCGTGCCGGAGCGCGTCGTCGACCGGTGGCGCCGCCTCGTCGTCGTCCGCGTCAGTGCCTGAAGAGTGAAACGGGAGTCGCATGACTACCCGGCGTACGTTTCGATCGTCTTCTCGACGGAGCTCCGGTGGCCGGACTGTTCGGGGAACCGGTCGACGTACGCCGTTTTGGCGGCCTCTTTCGGCCGCATGAAGCCGTCTTCGAGGAACTCCGCGGCCCGAATCATCGAGCGGAGGGTGATCGGCTTCGGGAGCGCACCGTCGAGATAGGCCTGGCGCAGTTCGCGGCCGATCTCGACGACCTGCCGAACGTCGACCCGCCGCGTCGACGACAGGTCGACTTCCTCCAGGACGATCTCGACCTCCTGGTGCTGGTCGAGGTACTCGAATCTGAGGCTGTGCAGGCGGCTCTCGTAGGCCTTGTTGAGCTGGTTCGAGCCGGCGTAGTTCACGTTGCGCGTCCCGATGAACCGGAAGTCGTCGTGGACGGTGATCGTCTCGCCTTTCTCGGGGATCGTGACCACGGCCTCGCCCTTCTCGGTCGCCGAGTGCAGCAGCGAGGAGACGTCGCCGGAGATCATGTCGTGTTCGTCGGCCACGAACCAGCCGCCGTAGCGCATGCACTTGGTGAGGACGCCGTCGACCCACTGCATCTCGGTCGCGCCGTCGTGGCTGTACACCTCGTAGTGGCCCAGCAGATACGACATGCGGACTTCCTCCGAGAAGTTCACCTGCTCGACGCCGACGTTGACCTGCTGGGCGAGGTGGAGGATCGCCTCTGACTTCCCGGTGCCCGTCTCGCCTTTGAGATCGAGGTGGTTGCCGTGTTTCAGGGCGTGTGCCATCACGTCGAGTTCGGTCTTGCCGGCACGCACCGGGCGCTCGTAGTAGGTGTCGTGACCGGTCGGCACGGTCAACGCGTCGGGCACGTCCGTGCGAATTGCCAGCCCCTTGTACGTGCCAGCGGCGGCGTCCGTCGTCGCCGACTCATCGTCGGCAGTCGTCTCGCCCATGGACGACAGCGCCCCGTCGCGCTGGACCCACTGCATGAACTGCGCGGGGCCGAGGTCGTCGAGTTTCGCTGCCGCCGAATCAGAGCGCTGCCAGGTCGTGAGCAGCGACACGCCCTGCTGTTCGAGCACGCCGGCGTCCGTGATCCAGCCCCGCGACACCCACCGCCCGAACGCGTCCGGTCGCGACCCGGCCGCTTCGAGGCTCCCGTTCGGCCCGTCCTCGGGGTCGTACGTCGCCCGTTTCGCGTAGTCGACGAACCCCAGCACGTCCGACCGCAACTGGTCTGGGCCGTCGTGGCTTCGACCCGTCTCTGACCGTGCCACGTCGGTGGTCTCGCTTTCAGCGTCGGACTGGGACGATGAGGAGTCGGACATGTGATTCGTGGTCGCTACTGCACTGGTGGAGTGGAGGTCGTCACACCCGGGCCGTCTCCGTCGGTTCGCCGGCGGACTGCCGCTCGCGTCGGCTGCGAGTGGGGCGTGCCCGCGACTCCGAGAGCGGCAGTGTGCATGTGTTCGTTCGGGCGAACTTGGGCCTGGGAAATCATAAACCTCTGGACTAGAGTCGCGAGTCGAGAGGGCAGCAGCCGTTCGACTCGCGCCGTCCGGTTCGTCGATCTATTGTGTCTATAGGGGGTGATTTCCCACGGAACGAGTCCCAGAGAGCGACCGACAACGGACTGGCGAGGGGGACTGAGACGCCCGCTCGGGCGTGTTCCGACGGTTACACTGATCCTGGCTGGACACGAAACGAGGGGGTTCACGGCGGGCGCTCGGGCAGCGATCCCGGGCGACGCGTCGGCCGATCAGGGAGACCCAGCGACCTCGACTGCGACTTCGTTCCGCCGCATGAACGGCGGCGTCCACGGGTCGTTGTACCGCAACAGCACGGGCTCGCCGACGGGGTCCAGCCCCGCGGCGTCGAGCGTCGACAGCAGGTCCCGCTCCTGCCGCTCGACCCGCCAGTCAGGGGCGTACCAGGAGAACCGCGTCACCGCCATCGTCTTCGCCGGCTCGGTCCGCAGCGACACGGTCTGATCTGTCGGTACCGGCGCCGTGTCGGGGCTGTACGCCGCGGGCAGGTAGAACGCCATCTGCACGTCCTCGCTCCCAGTCGTTCCGGACTGGACGGGCCCCGTCATCGCGATCGACTCACTACCCTGGGTTTCGACCGGCGCGGTCATCGCGATCGACTCGCTCCCCGCGTTTTCCCCCGAGATGTACCGGAAGAGCCGTCGGAACGCCGTTCGCTGATCCGGCGCCGTCGTTTCGACGAGGACAGTCTCCGGGTAGCGCCGCAGTTCGACGCCGTCCAGCGTCTCCAGCCGCTCGTACGGGACCGATTCGGCCGAGCGCGTCGAGTAGAGTCCCCAGGTGATCCAGCCGGCGAGCAGTGCGCCGCCGCCGACGAGCGCGGCTTTCGTCCGCCGTTGCATACGCGCTCATTCGCCGGCCACGGGGAAGAATGACGCGCCCGGACCGACGGGACTGGACTCTGGCGGCCGATCCGGGAATCACCGCAGTGACCGCGGCTCAGACGCTCAGCCGTTCGGTCGGACCGTCTTCTCGCCGCTGTTGGAGACGTTGATGTTCACCGAGCCGTTGACGGGCACCGTCACGTTCGACCGGCGGACGACGGTCCCCTCGCCGTCGGTCACGACGAGGCGCACCGAGGTGCCGCTGCCGCCGCTGTCCGTCTCGTTCCGGTCGGTGATGTTCACGTCGCTGCCGGTGACGAACGCGCGCACTTTGTTCGTCTTCGAGACGAGGATCGTCTTCCCGCTGTTGGCGTTCACGAAGCCGGTGTAGGTGAGCCCGTTGCTGCTGTCCGGGATGACCTTCACCTGCCAGTAGAGCGTGTCACCGCGGACGACCGGAACCGGCTCGACCGCCTCGACGTTGTTCAGGCGCGCGACGTCCTTGTGCTGGCGGATGAACTTCGTGGCCTTCTGCGGGCCGATCTGGGCGTCGTCGTAGCGTTTGATCGCCGCCGCGCCCGTCTGGCCGTCGAACGTCCAGACTTCGTAGACGCCGCTGCCCGAGCCGGTCGGCTCGGTCGCGACGTAGTGGGTCAGTTCCGGGCTGTCGTCGGACTCGGTCGGGACGGTGACCGGCCAGTCGTTGCCGTCAGCCGGCAGATCGGCCATCTCCAGGACGCCTTCCTTCCAGAACCACTTGTTCAGCGCCCCCTGCTTGTACTTCATCGAGTTGACCTTGTAGCGAACGAGGCTGTAGGGGTAGACGCTCTGGCCGTTCAGTAGGTCGACGCTGGCCACCTTCTTCGCGGGGATGTCACGGATAGACCCGTCCTGGTCCACGACCTGCACGCCGCCGAAGTGCGGGACGGCGTACAGCTGCGGGAGCGGGAAGAGCTTGAACTGCCACTCGTGGGTGACGTACGACTGGGCGAGGTAGGCCTCGCCGTCCTGTTCGAACACGAACCGGGTGTCGGGCTGGTGGTTCACGTCCAGCCGATCGAGGTTGGTGCGGTACCCGAACGAGTCGGTGAACACCTGCCCGACCCCGTGTGTGAACTCGGTTTCGCGGACGCTGACGCGCTTTTCGGACTGTTCCATGTCCACGTAGACGGCCCCGTGCTGGGTCCCCAGCCACGCGACCATCGGATTGTCGGGAGCCAGTCCGTACGACCACGTGTACGTGTCGTTGGTGTACGTGATGTCGGATTCGGTCGTCCGATACTGCGGGAACTGCATCGACGACTGGGCGTACTTGTCACCGACTTGCCGCGGCAGCACGCGCGTGTGTGCTTTCGAGCTGTTGGGGAGGGTATCGACCGTCTGGACGTTCGCCTGCATCGCGTCGGCCGTGTGCTCGTGGGCGTAGATGCCGCCGACCACTGGCCCGACGAACAGTCCCATCACGACGACGATCCCGAGGCCGAGCGTGACGCCCGCCGTCGTCGCTCTGGCCCCGCCGACGGCGACGCCGACCACCAGCACGAGCAGCCCGATTCCGGTCCACCACACCAGCGACGGCGTCGCGACGACCGCCAGGTAGCCGAGCGACTGGACGACCGGGAGAAAGAGGACGACGCCGACCAGCAACAGGACCAGTCCGAGGACGGCGGCGACCGCCAGGGCTCTGCCGGAGAGGTCGGGAATCTCATCAGGGCGCGGTGGCTGTCCACCGTTGAGGAGGGTAATCAGCTCGCGTAACATAGGTGGCATTAGCAACATCGCTGACATTACTCCACTGGTTTCCGACTGGCCCCCCGGACGAGCTCGCCGCACTGCCCAGACAGTCGACTCGTGGCGAACGTCAGTTCCCGCGCCGACGAGAAGCGAGTCCGGCAGTTGTCGGTGGGTGTCGACCCCACACGGTGCACCGCTCCAGACAGAGCTGCATTCATAGTGAGGTGAAAAATAGTCCCATCCGGAACCTGTGGAGATCGACGTACTGTATATATTTTCACACATTGAGAACGCTCGATGCGCTTTCTTTCCGTCCCCTGGAAGTCGTCATCGTCGCGGGACGGATCCAGCTCCTTCAGCCCGACTGCGCCGTATCCCGTGATTGCGGGGCTCATGTCATCCCGCACTCCGATTTCTCGACGAGACCGAGAAGCGCGTAGATATTACGTCTCGCCGACGCGAGAGACGAGGTCGTCCCGCACTCGGTTCGCTCGACACTGGACTCCGCATGGCCAACTCAGCATAACTGGGAGGGCAGAACACGCACCCAGGATGCGCAATTGACAATTGTTGGGATGTGAAGGAGAGGTGTGTGCATCGACGTACACCGTCGAGGTTTTCGAATTATCTTCCATGAAAATGGAAAATTGCAGAACATACCAAAACAGCTAAACAGCTAGCTGTTGGCTCTCCAATACAATGGAGGAAGTTGGGAGGGGCTCCAACGTGTGTGAACATGCGACGCTCTCTGAGAAAGTAATTACAGACATCGCGAAGCGGGAAGGCGTCTCGCCGACGGAACTGACGCCGCTTCACGCGGTCGTCGATCCGGACGCGCTCGACGCACTGTTTCAGCCGACGCCGGACTCGGTCCGCATGGACGGCGACGTCTCCTTTCGCTACTGTGGCTACAGGGTGACGGCCAACGCGGACGGCTGCGTCGAGTTGACGCGACTGGACGGGTAGCCCGGAACGTCGAGTCGAATCGTATTTACTCGCGAGAAAAAACCACGAACCGAATGGCAGCGACCGTGCGGCAGTACGTCGACGTCTGTCTCCACCCGCAGCATCTCGTCCGAACGCTCGCGATCACGGCCCTCGTCGGGACCTGGCTCACGCTGTACAACCAGGGACACCTCCTCGTGGCTGGCGAGGTCTCGACCGCGCTGCTGGGCAAAGTCGCGCTCAACTACCTCACCCCGTTCGTCGTCTCGAACTGGGGGCTGATCTCCCGCGAGGCCGACGACGAGTAACTGCCGCCACCGAGGAACAGACGGCGACGACCGAGGACATCGAGACACTCCGAGCGGAAGTCGAAGAGCAGGCCCGGTGACGCCGGACAGGTGCGCGTGAACGGTTACAGTTACTGAAAGAGGCCTCATTCTACAACGTTGTGAGATAGTGTCGGCGCGTGAGAGGGGAATCCGTGTAACCAGCGGAGAGAAACGAACGATCTTGCAACACAGCCGCTGCACGGTTATATAAAGCGTGTCCAATTACAGCACCACAGATAACAGGTGTTTTTGTGTCGACACTAGTGATGGCAGCTCAGTCGGGAGCAGGCACGCTCGCACCGGACGGGGAAACTGACGCAGGCGCGTTCTGGCGGCACACATTCGAGACGCTCATCGAACAGCTTCCCGAACCCGCGTTCGTCGTCGACGACGACGGCACCATCACGCACTGGAACGACGGGGCGGAAGCGTTCACCGGATACGACGAGTCCGAGGTGCTCGGCAGGCCGGCCTACGACGTGTTCAACACGAAGGGGCAGAGCGAGACGCTCGCCGAGACGGTCGCACGCACGGGCGAGGTCGTTCGGGAAGACGACATCCGGTCGGCGGAAACCGCATCGGGCGAGACGTTCCACGCGCGCGTGCTCGGCGTTCCGATCACCGCGCCGTCGGGCGAGATCGTCGGCGCCGTCGAGATCATGACCCGCGTCACCGAACTCATCGAACAGCGGGAGGCGATCCGGGAACTCCAGTCGCAGATGTCGACCGACGTCGAGAGCGCGGTCGAGGAACTCCGCGACTCGGCGACCGACGTCGCGGAGAACTCACAGGAGATCAGCGACCTCGCCCAGAGCCAGACGGACAACCTCACCGAGGTACAGTCGGAAGTCTCGACGTTCAGCGCGACCGTCGAGGAGATCGCCTCCAGCGCCGAAGAAGTGAGCAGCCAGAGCAACGAGGCGCGCGAACTGGCCGAGGACTCGGCGGAGACGGCGACCGAGACCATCGACACCATGAGCGAGGTGACCGCGTCGGCCGACGACGTCGCCGACGACGCCCAGCACCTGCGCGAGCGGATCGAGGACATCGACGAACTCGTCCACGTCATCAACGACATCGCCGACCAGACGAACATTCTCGCGCTCAACGCCTCCATCGAGGCCGCCCGCGCCGATCAGAGCGGTGACGGGTTCGCCGTCGTCGCCGACGAAGTCAAAACCCTCGCCGAGGAGTCCAAACAGCAGGCCGACGAGATCGACGAGATCGTCACCGAAATCCGGGAGCTGACGATCGAGACCGTCGAGAACGTCGACGCGACGAACGACGAGATCCACCAGTCCGTGACCAAGCTCCGGGAACTCGCGGACAATCAGCAGGCGATCGTCGAGGCGATCCAGGACACCGACGAGGGCATCCGCGAGATCGCCACCACGACCGACGAACAGGCCGCCAGCGCCGAAGAGATCGCCAGCATGGTGGACGACGTCGTCGCCGACAGCCAGAACGTCGCCGGTGCCGTCGACGACGTCGCCGCGGCCAACGAAGAGCAGACCATGATGGTCCAGGACATCGAGGAGAACGTCCAGCAACTCGAAGCCGAGATCGAGGCACGCCTGGACTGACCGGCCGGCGAGTCCCCAGTCACCCGTCTCGGAATCGGTATCTGGGTCCGCCCCATGAAGATCGGTAGTAGATGCTTAGTGCTGGCCCGTGAGCGTATGCGACGGGTAACAACGGGACGCGGCGACGTTTCACCGCCGTGAGATGGGGACCTCGCGTCCGTCGCCGCCGAGTACTGGCGAGTCTCGGTGTTGTGAGCACCGGCGTGGTCGGAGGGTGTTCCCTCCTCGATCCAGCGCGGAACCAGGACCCGTCGTCCCCGCTGTGGACGCCACAACAGATCCCCCGGCGCGAGAAACCGACGGTCGACCCGGAGTTCGAGACGCGCCTCGACGCCGTCGAAGCGGGGGCCGACCCGACCGGCGAGACGCCGATCGATCACCTGCTCACCGACCACACCGAGGAGACGCTGCTCGTGTTTCCCGACGGCCAGTACGCGGTCGAGAACGTGACGATCGAGCGTCCGAGGAACCTCGGCTGGCGGGCGGCCGACGGCGCCACGCCGACGCTGGTCCCTGCCGAGTCGACGCCGGCCGGTGGGTCCGAGTGGCTCTCGTTCAGTGACGCGGAGAACCTGGTACTCGACGGGCTCACCTACGACTTCCGTCGGCCCGGAACCAGTGGCGGGACGGTCATCAGCGGGCCGGGCGACGTGCTCGTCCGCGACCTGACCGTGCGCGGTGAGTTCGATCGCCACGATCAGCAGTTGCTCCGGATCGACGTGACCGACGACGACGGCGTGGCGCTCGTCGAGCGACTCGTCGCCAGCGGCACTCGCCAACCCGGCGTGAACACGACCGGTCCCTACGTCGGGCGCCACCACGCTGGCACGGTGTTTTTCAGCGACTGCCGCCTGTCGCAGTTCTCCGACAACGCGATCTACGCGTCGCCCCCGGGCGGACAGAACGGCGAGTTCGACGCCGAGGACGGGCTGGTCGTCGTCGACGGGGGCCTGTTCAGAAACAACAACATCGCCAGCATCCGCCTTGGGTCGACGGGGGCGACCGCGCGGAACGCGACCATCGTCGTCGACGAGACGCCGCCCCACCCGAACGGGCTCGACGTCCGAGGCATCAGACTCCGGGGCATGCGAGAGCAGGTCGTCGACAACTGCACGATCAAGTACGGCCCGAACGCGGGCATCGGCACTGGGGCGATCGCGATTCACGGCGACAACGGGCGTGCGACCGTCCGGAACACGCAGATTCTGATGGACCGGAACGAGATGGACGCGATCCGGGCGAAGGCCCCCGACGTCGACGGCCCGGTCGGCGTCGTGCTCGAGAACGTCGACATCACCGGGTCGGCCGGCGGCAAGAGCGCGATCCGCATCGACGAGCGCCCCGAGACGGTCCTCCACCGCTGTTCGGTCCAGCAGACCGGTCGTCACCGGAACGGCGTTCTCCTGGTCGATTCCGGCCGCAGCGTCCTCTCGGAGACGACGATCGCCGTCACCGGCCAACCGCTCGTCACGCGGAACTCGCCGGTCGAGACCGCCCACCTGGAGACAACGCGGCTCCCGTCTGACGACTAGCTGTCCGCAAGAGTTGCCGTTTTGCCCGTGACCGGACGTAGTCCACACGTAGAACTGGTGAAAGCTACAGACGTGTAAAGCAATCTTGTTGTTTCCATCTCTAGAACGTAATCAAATATTTGCCAAACTTAGCTGACTGGTAAGTAGACCTATCCAAATAGCGTGTGAGTATTGGTATCTGATAGTTGTATAAATCTACTCTGACAGAAGAGAATTAATTAAGGCATCTATTCCTCGCGCTATGGTGAAACGGCAGCAACCAGAGCGTGATCGATCTAACGTGGATTCGGACAGTAAGCGGGGACTACTCGGGCGGCGTTCGATGCTGAAGCTGGTCGGGGCGACGGCGGCCGTGGGGCTGCTCGGGTCGACGACCGTCACGGCCCAGCAGATTTCGACGGACTTCATCAGCGAGGTCGAAGCGGTTCGGACCGCCAGTGCCGGCTACGGGGCGACCGTGACGGCCGCCGACGCCGACTACACGGTCGGGACCAGCGACGAACTGCTCGACGCGCTCGGGACCGCATCGAGCGGCGAGATCGTCTTCGTCCGGGGCGACGCGGAGATCGACCTGAGCGGGCGCGAAGACGTCGAGATTCCCGGCGGCGTCACGCTCGCCTCCGACCGGCGCGTGAACGGTGCGAGTGGTGGACTGATCTACTCCGACGACCACGTCGGGCGCTTTCTCACCACCGGCGGTGACGACGTGCGCGTGACCGGACTCCGAGTCCGCGGCCCGCACCCGGAAGGGTTCTTCGAGACGGACGACATCTGGGACCACCTCGGCATCGGGTTCCAGGTCGACCACGACGACGTCGAGGTGGACAACTGCGTCATCGAAGGGTGGCCCATCGCCGGCATCAAGCCCGAAGACGGCAACGACACCCACATCCACCACAACCGCATCGAGAACAACGCCGGGGACGGCATGGGATACGGCATCCAGGTCCAGAGCGATCAGATCATCATCGAGTACAACTCCTTCGGCCTCAACCGCCACTGCATCGCCTCGAACGGCGGCAGCGGCGTCGGCTACACCGCCCGGTACAACGTCACCGGACCGGAGCAGGAGGACCACGCCTTCGACGTCCACGAGCCCGGCGGAGACTTCTTCGACATCCACCACAACTGGTTCCAGCACACCGAGACGATCCACGGCAGCGAGATCGAGGCGATCAAGATCCGCGGCGTCCCGGACGACGTCTGTACGGTCCACCACAACCTCTTCGCCCACGAGGACCCGGCGGAGGGTCCCGACTCCGACGAGGGGATCGTCATCAATCAGGACGCCGGCAGCAGCGACTGGGAGAACATGGAGGTCTACGAGAACGAGTACGGCGTCACCGATCCGTCGGGCATCTCCTCACCCGACGACGGCAGCGACTCCGGCGGCACCGACGACCCGACGACCACGAAGACCCTCGAGTATCAGGCTGCGGCTAACCCGGACCCGATGACGGTCTCGTTCACCGTCGATGGGTCCGTGAGCCGGGGGAGCGAAGCGGAGGACGTCGATACGATCGAGGCGGGCAACAACGGCACCGTAACGGCGACAAGCGTCAGCTTTGATCCGGAAGCGCTGGACTCCTGGCACGTCACCGGCGACATCGTCGACTACGAGATCAGCGGCGGCGACCTCGAACGCGTCACCTACGACGGGACCGACACCACCTTCGAGGAGATCGTCGGCCAGCAGTCGAGGGACGACGGGAGCAGCGGTGACGGGTCGAACGACGGCTCGGACAGCGGCTCCGACGGCTCCGACGGCTCCGACGACTCCGGCAGCGACGGCGGGTCTGACGGCGGCTCCGACGGCGACACGCAGACGCTGTCGAACACGCTCATCGTCGACGGGACCGAGGGCGACGACTTCGGCACCTACGAAGTCACGGTCAGCGGTCGCATCGAGGCGGCGGAGTCACTGAGCAGCGACGGGACGTGGGGCACCCAGCAACACGTCTCTCCGGACGGAACGCGGGCCTACGGCCTCATCTACGGCAACGCCGACGGGTTCCGGTTCTCCGGACAGCTCACCGGCATCAGCATCGACGGCGACGCAAAGGTGACCGTCACCAGCGCCGAATAAGCGCTGCTCCCCGGTCGATACCGATTCGGAGCGGCGAGCGACGCCGGGCGTTCGGAAGCAACTGCTTTCAGCCGAGAAGCAACCACTAACAATGGGGTACTACGCTGGAACTTCGGAGCAAATGAGCTTCCGCGTCCGGTCGTATATCGTCTCACCAAAAGCGCTCGTGCTGGTAATCGTCGGCGCTGGCGTGTTGGGGATGCTCGTCCAGCAGGTGTACTCCAACCCCTACTCGACGGCGATTCCACCGCTGCTCATCTGCGGTGGGATCGTCGGCTGGGGCGTCCGGAACGAAGCGGAGTTTCACGCCCCGATTACGGTGTCGGACAGGGGTCTGGTGATAAGCTACGTTTTGGTCGCCGCCGGCGTCCTGGTCGCCTACGCCAGCACGGGGTTCCACAGGCCGTTCGATCTGCCTGTGTTACTGCTCCTCCTGTACGTCGTCACGCTCGCGTGCGTGTTCATGCTCGAGCGGGCCGACGTCGCCGTCGCGCTCGTCGCACTCACGGGCGTGTTGCATCGCGGCTTCGTCTACTATTCGAGTTCCGTCCAGGTCGGGTTGGACCCGCTCTTTCACACGAGCGTCGCCGCTGCGATCAGAGACACCGCACAGCTCACACCGCTCGCGTACTCGAAGTACTGGTACGCGCCCTTTTTCCACCTGCTGACGGCGGCGACCTCGGGCGGCCTCGGGGTGTCCGTCCGGGACGCAGCCTTCCTGACGACGATCATCGCGACCGTCGTGCCGGTCGTCACCATCGCGATCGTCCTCGGTCGGATCTGGCAACCCCACGTCGGCGCGCTCGGCGCCTTCCTGTTCGTGGCGTCTCGACTGAGCGTCGAACAGACGGCCAACACCGGTCCCGAGTCGCTCGGGATCACGCTGTTCGTCCTGCTTCTCGCGCTCGCGATCAGCTACCTGGAGTACGGGACCGACTCGCGGTCGACGCTGTTCGCCTTCGGGGTCACCCTGCTGGTCCTCGTGTTCACCCACCAGTTCAGCCTCTTCGTGGCGGCGCTCGCGATCAGCGTCTACACCGGCGTTCAGGTGCTGTGGCGAGGGCGACCGGGGAGACGAGAGATCACCCTCTGGGGACTCCTGGTTTCGGCCGTCGCGTTCCAGACGTCGATCACGAAGTACGACGGGCCGGCCGGCGGCGGCGAGCCGTTTCTCGTCGAAGTCGCGGGCGGCATCCTGACCGACCTCACCACGTCGGTGTCCCGCGGCGGTCGGGTCGAATCGCTCCCGCACCTCCGGGACGTCACGCTGTCGGGCGCCGACAGCAGCGGCCTCCCCCTGGTTCTCAGTCTCGCGATCCTGTACGGCTTCGCCGTCGCGGGCGCGATTTACTGGATCTCACAGGATCGGGAGTTCCACGTGCGGACCGGGTTGGGCCTCGGCGTGGTCGTGACCACGCTCAGCGCGATCGGTCTCGGCACGCCCCTGCTCGGGATGAACGCCCTGCTGCCCGGGCGGTGGTTCCTGTACCTGGTGCCGCTGCTCGCGATCTTCGCGGCGCCTGGGGTCGCGATGACCGCCAGCGCCGGCGCCCGACTGCTGTCCGGGCGACGCGCGAGCCGCGGCAGCGTCGTGTTGAGCGTGGCGCTCGTCCTCGCGCTCCCGTACCTCCTGTTCGCCATCGGGAGCGTCGCCACGTCGGTCGATGGCCCGTACTTCGACGACGCACCGGGTGCGGCGCGCGCCGCGACGAACGCGACCGAGGCCGACCTCTACCGCTTCCTCGACCAGCACGGCCCCGGTGAGGAGTTACCGGCCAGAGGCGCGGAGAACCCGTACGACGACTCCCGAACGAACATCGTGGCCGACCACGTCGCCAAGCAGGTCATCTCGCGGCACTACCACCAGCCGGCAGTGTACTACAAAACACACGTGGGAGACTCCGGGCCGGCCTACGAGACGAACGCGCTGCTCGTCCACCGCGCGTACGCTCGGACCCCCCACGTCTCCTACGACATCGAGTATCTCGACGAGGAATACCGCGTGTTCGGGCCGCTTCCGACCCCCAAGCACCCCCAGATCGTGTACTCGAACGGCCCCGATCGCGTGTTGTTCGTGAACCAGTCGAGTTCGGACTGACCCGCCGAGACGCCCCACGTCCGAGCAGCGGTCTGCCGGTCGCGGAGCGCGTGACCGCTCCCGACAGCCGCATCGCTCGGGTGACAGAGACCCCCAGCCAGCGACCCACCCACCCATGCCAGACAGCTCCGACACACGCACCGACGAGTCCCGTCCCTCCAGACGCGATTACCTCGTGACAGCCGGCAGCCTCGGCACCGGATTGGCCGGCGGCTGTCTCGGGGCCGACCCGCCCCAGCCAGCGCAGTCCGACGCCGACCCCACCGCGACCAGCCAGCCAGCGAACCGACGGGAAGACTTCCTCTGGCTCGGCAGCGGCCTGTGGCGCGACGAGGCGATTCGGCGGAACCTGTTCGCGTTCGCACGTCGCCACGACCTCGCGGTCGTGCTCGTCCAGCCGACGCCGAGCAACGGCTCGCTCGTCGAGGCGTTCAGGCCGCCGCTCGAAGCCGCCAGCGAGTTCGGGCTCGACGTCTGGCTCAACGCCGGCCTCGTGACCCAGGCGTCGGCAGAGACCCTCGTTACGGACGACGACGCCCGCGCGGACCACCTCGACCGCCTCCGGGCGGTCGCGCGCCTGCACGGCGAGTTGTTCGAGAGCGGCCGGATCATCTGCTGGCAGGAGGCGCCGGTCATGGGGCAGTGGACCGCAGACGGCGACTGGAATCCGCGGTCCGTCGACAACCTCCTCGAGTTCGGGCCGGACCTGTTCGCCGCCCAGCAGCGCGCCGTCGCCGCGGCGAACGACGCGCTCGCCGTCGGGATCTTCGTCCACTACCCCTACATCGTCGACTCGAAGTGGCCCGAGGTGTTCCCGGAACTGACGGACCGGCTCCGGGCGCACGACGCCCCGCCGGACTTCGGCTTCACCGACTTCTATCGCGGCTGGTACGAGATGGCCGCCGGACCGGAGCCGGCCAACGCGGCGGTTCGCAGCCTCCTCTCGAACGCCCGGGACGCGCTCGGCGACCGCCCCGTGTTCTACCTCGGCCAGAGCCACACGATCAATCCGGCCCACACGCCGAGCAAGCAGGCGCTGCGGATGAATCTGCGAGCCGCCACCGAGACGGGCGCAGCCGGCATCGGCTGGTACCTCGGCGGGAACTACGTGCCGACCAAGCAGGGATTCGACCCGTTCGTCCCCAACGACGAGGGGGTCGACTTCCGGAGCGACGCCGTCAACACGCTGACCGTCGCCCGCGATCGCTTCCTGTACGCGTGGCTGGCGACGCGGCAGGCCGCGCGCGACTTCAGCGCCGACGACGCGTTCGACCTCTGGCTGGTCGGCGACGAGTTCGGGCTCTACGACCACCGGCTGTCGGTGCGGACCGTCGACGGCGCCTGGGAGTACCTCGGGGACTTCGGCGGGTACGCTGACGGCGACTACCCCGGCGACAGCGCGGTCACCAACCGGGCGACCGCGTTCCGCGGGCTCAGTCGCGAGCGCTTCCTCGCGGACGGGACGCTCACGTGTCGCGTCGAGACCCGCACCGAGAGCGACGGCGCCCGCCTGCAGGCAGCGGCCGTGATGCCCTGCGACCCGGCCGCCTACGTGACCGAGCGCGAAATCGCGGCGGTCGCTGGTGGCGTCGTTCCGCTGTGGCCGTTTCAACTCGGGCGAACGACGGGGGGAACCACGTTACCACCGGGGTCGACGCGCCGCGTCGCGGTTCCCGTCACCGACGACGGCACGCGGTCGCTCGCACACCTCCGTCACCCCGAGTTCGTCGCGGCGTACCAGCGACTGGCGTCGCTCGAAGCGCGAACCGACCTCGATCCGGCAGCCCGGTTCGACCTGTGGGTCCGCGGAAGCGGCCTCGCGGACCCGTCGTCGCTCCCCTCGCTCCGTGACCGGGACGGCACTGCGAGAGCGCCGGCTGAGCTGGGCGTCACCGCCACGACCGACGGGCTGGCCATCTGCCACGGTCTCGAACGGACCCGGTTCCTCGACGGGGACGGCCTGCAGCCGGTGAACGACGCCGACGCGGCCGTGGAAGCGGTCTACGCGATGCCCTACGCCGGAACCGCCGCGTTCCGCTCGCCGACGCGAGCGGCCGCGCTGCTGGCAGCACAACCCGAGGAGGCGCGGCTCTTCAGCCTCGACGCCGTCGGATCGGTGTGAACCGCGTCCCGGGGACCGAGCGGCCCGCGGACGAACGCCCGCCCGCCGAAAGATTCATGGTATGCTAACCCATACCATGAGATGTCGAGGTGATCTAACAGTCTACTCGAGACGCGACCCGTCGCTCCTGGCCGTACAGACCGCTGACACCCAGTCATCTCGTTCCTGCACGTGAGCCGCCAGTGCCACCCTGGCCTATTCGCTCGTTTCCGTTGGACTCGCCGCCGAGCAACTGCGCGCGATACGAGCCGAGCAGACCTGTCGCCGTCCAGTGTTCCGGCTCGCTCGTCTGCACTCGGGAGCGTCGCGACACGTCGGACTACGACCGCGTAAAAGATGGAGACGACCGCCAGATGTCGCGGGGAAACAGATTGTCCCGATTCCATGTCGACGCCGATTCCAGAGTGGGGTGGAGCCACGTTGCCGTCCCGCGACACCAGAACCCAGCCACGGGTTGGTAAAAACTGACGGGGTGCGTTTTCAAGATGTTAGAATCCCTGTGAGTCGGGGCCAGAACGTGACACTCGTCACCGAGTTTCGTGCTGTGTTTCTGAACGTTCTTTAGACTGGGTTCCGAAGGCGAGGTAGTGGCCCCTCGACAGAGGCTGACGCGGGAACTGGTTGCCGGAGTCGTGAGTGGCGTCGGCGCAGTCGCGAGCGCGGTCAATCTCCTGCACCTGTTCGAGGAGACCGGCGTCGTCGCGATCGTGACGGGCGTCCTGGTACCGATGGGGCTCTCGGTCACGCTCGTCGGCAGTGGCTACTGGCTCTATACGAGCGCTATCGAGACGGAGTTCGTCCCGCGAGTCGGCGTGTGGTTCGTCAGTGGCGTCGTCGGCATGGCAGCGATCGGAGCCGTCCTGCTCGTGTATCAGTCCGCCGAAGACGGGGTGATTCGGCACGGTTGGTTCGTCCTGGGGAACTTGCTGACGACGGGGGGCATCGGTGGCTTCGTCGTCGGTGTCTACGACGCGCGACAGCGCCAGCACCAGCGCGACCTCTCGGATTCGCGCGCACGGTACCGGACGCTGACCGACGTGGCACCGGACGCGATGGTCGTCGCCGACAGCGAGACCGGGGAGATCATCGACGCCAACGCGGAAGCCGAGACGTTGTTCGGTCGCTCGCGAGACGAACTGGTCGGGATGCACCAGACTGCGCTCCACCCCACAGACCGGACCGACGCGTATCGGGAGCTGTTCGAGCGCCACGTCGACGCCGAGAAACAGGTGATGACGGCGCTCCCGGACGGCTCTGACATTCACGTGGTGACCGGCGACGGCGAGACGGTGCCGGTCGAGATCAACGCCGCAGTCTTCGAACAACGCGACCGGTCGCTGGTGCTGGGCATGTTCAGAGACGTCTCGCGACGCAAAGCACGAGAGCGGGAGATGGAACGGACCACCGAAGAACTCGAAATCCTGAACCGCGTCGTTCGACACGACATCCGCAACGACATGGAAGTCGTCAGCAGTTGGCTCGACCTGCTCGACGACCACGTCGATCCGGAGGGCGAGGAGATCATCGACCGCGTCACGAACGCGACCGCCCACACGATCGAACTCACGGACGTCGCGCGCGACTACGTCAAGGTCATCACCGGCCAGGAAACGCAGGACCACACCCGGGTGTCTCTCGCACGCGTGCTCACCGAGGAGGTCGAAACCCGCCGCACGACGTATCCTGACGCCGAGTTCACGATCGAGGACCCGCTCCCGTCCGTCGAGGTCGTCGCGAACGAAATGCTGTCGTCCGTCTTCCGGAACCTGCTGAACAACGCCGTCCAGCACAACGACAAAGCGACGCCTCGAGTGTGGGTCTCGGTCGAGACGTCGCCGGAGACGGTCACCGTCCGCATCGCGGACAACGGCCCCGGCGTCCCGGACGACCGGAAGGACGACGTCTTCGGCAAAGGAGCGAAGGGCCTCGAGAGCCCCGGCACCGGGATCGGCCTGTACCTCGTACAGCAACTCGTCGCCGAGTACGGGGGCGACGTCTGGGTGACCGACAGGGACCCACAGGGAGCCACCGCCAGTCAGCCGGTAGCCGACGCCGGCACGACGACGGCCGCCGGTTCGGACGCGCAGGCCGAGCACGCGGCCGACGCCGACGGCGCCGTCTTCGTCGTCGAACTCCAGCGCGCCGACTCCTGACGCTGGACGAGTAGGTGACCGAGAAGCGTCACCGTGACGGACGACAGCATCGCCGACGAGCAGCGACGAGAGAAGGCGTCGCTCGAAACCGCTCTCAGGAGAGGTCGGGGACGAGCGGGGCGTCCGCTACGCGCGCCTCTGCCGAGCGTTTGTGGAGGCCGCCGTCCGCGCGAATGGTCGGCTGGCTGGCGGTGGTCTCGCTCGAAACGTCGGGCACGATCGGTGCAAACGCCTCGTTTCGCATCGTATCTCTACCGTCTACCTCCTCCACCATAAACCTTCATCATCTATCATCGCATTCCCGGCAACGTTTGTCGGCAACGGCGTGGTACCACTTGTCTCGGTTGTTTGCCGACCTTCAGCGACGTGCAGGAGTCACAGAGCACAGGCTCACCGAATGCCGTAGAAGACTGCTAAGAACGTTGCGAGACGGACGGCCGCTATCGTGCCGTCAAGGACCCCAGCACGTCGCGCAGTTCGGACGCGCCGGCGACGCTGACACAGGAGATGAAGGCGACTGTCCCGAGTTTGCCGCCGGCGCCCGCGAAGACTGGTGTGACCACGACGAACACCAGCCCACACAGCACTCCAGCGAGGGCGACGGCGCGTTCCGTCACCAGTCGGTCGGGCGAGGACATCCCGACGAACGAGGCACAGAAGGCAGCGGCGGCGAGCGTGCCGCCGACCGTCGGCAGAGCCACGGGGAGCGCGACGCCGGCAACGACGCCGACGAGCGCCGAGCCGATCACGGCACCGAGATCGAAGCGGACGGACAGCGCGAACGTCGCGACGGCACCGACGACGGTCACCGGCACGATCAGGGAGGCACGCCCCCACTGGATCGGCGTCCCGCTGGCGAACGTGGCGCCGGACAGGGCGACCGTCGTGAGGCACCCGAACAGCGCGAGCGTCCCGAGTTTGCCGCCGTAGCCACCGAAGGACTCGGTCGCGGCGACGAACGCCAGCCCGGCGACCACGCCCGCGACGCCGAGAGAGGCGACGGACGGAAACACCGCGGGTGACGCCATCCCGACGAACGAGCCGCAGTAGACCGGGACGTCGACCTCGGGGAGCGCGACGCCGGCCGCCAGCCCGACAGCGGCCGACGCGAGCACCGGCCCGAAGCCGGCGTGGACGCTCAGCCCGTAGGTGAGAGCAGCCCCGGCGACAACGGCCACCACGTCGCGGCCGTCGCGGTGCGTGAATCCGGTCGCACCCAGTTGTCCGACCACGTGGTCGCGCTCCACGACGGCAGCGAACCCGCCGACGAGCAAGACGCCGCCCTCCAGGGTGAGCGCACCCATCGAGAGGGCAGCCGGTGCCGCGAGCGCGTTCACCAGCAGGGCGACCGGCGTCACCACGAGGGCGACGTAGCCAGCGCGCTGTATCGTCCCGTACACAGACGCCACTACGGAGCGTGCAAGGAGAGCGTTCTGGTTCACGGCGGCCGCGCCGTCACGAGACGGCCGACCGGCTCACGAAACCGAACGAGCCGCAGAAACGGATGGTTGGGTCGGACGCCGACCTCAGGAGAGGTCGGGAACGAGCGGGGCGTCCGCTACGCGTGCCTCTGCCGAGCGTTTGTGAAGGCCGCCGTCCGCGCGAATGGCCGGCTGGCTGGTGGTCGTCTCGCTCGAAACCTCGGGCACGATCGGTGCAAACGCCTCGTCTCGCATCGTATCTACACCGTCGAACTCCTCCACCATAAACCTTCATCATCTATCATCGTATTAGCGGCAAGGATTGTCGCCAGCACTCCGTCGCCACCCGACGGACCCGGGTCTCGTTACGCTGCGGCGGACTCGACCCACGAGAGGAGGTCCTCGGCACCGATGAACCCCTCGGCGCGCTGGTCGACTGGCTCGCCGTCGACGAAGAGGACGAACAGCGGGACGCTCTTGACCGTGAAGCGGTCGACGAGCGGCGGATCGTCGCGGGGATTGACGAGCGCGACCGCCGCCTCGGTTTCCCGTGCGACGTTCCCGAGCACCGGTTCCATGCTCTGGCAGATGGTGCACCCCTCGGTGTAGAACTCGACGAGGGCGAGGTCGTGCCCCGAGACGAACTCGTCGAGCGCGTCCTCGTCGGCCAGGTTCGTCGGGCGGGTCGTCGGCGATTCGTCGTCGGACATACCTGTCCTAGGAGACGACGCTGGTTAAGGACGCTGCGAGAGTGACCCCCACACCCGTCACAGCAGCGCCGACACGGCGAGGCCGAGCGCCAGCACCAGGCCGGGCGCGTCCCGCCGGCCCAACGTCAGGCGCGGCAGCGTGGGGTTCCACGCGAAACAGCGGGCCTGCAACGCCAGCGAGAACGCGTCCGAGCGAGCGAACGCCCGCCGCAGCCCCGCCGTCGCGACGAGTTGCATTCGGTCTGTCAGCGGCCGCTCGGTGCCGAGGCGCGCGTGGAGCGCCTCGCGAGCGCGCACCAGATCGTCGATCAACACCGGCAGGAACCGGAACACGAAGGCGACGCCCATCCCCAGGAACTGGCCGGGCTTGCCGGGGACCAGCCACTGGACCGCCGCCCGGGACTCCCGGGTCGGCGTCGTGTGGACGTACGCCGCGCTCACGAACAGGATCAGGAGCACGCGATAGCTCGCCAGTGCCGGAAAACGCGCCTCGGCAATCGAGAACCACGGCGACCCCAGCGTCAGCCCCTCGAGCAGCGGCGCGACGAGGAGGATCGGAAGCGCGACGCGAACGTCCGACAGCGTCGAAAGCGGCGAGAGCCGCGCCGCTCCCACGATCGCGAGCGCCACCACGGTCAGCACCGCGAGGCCGCGCGGCGTCGTGTGGGCGAACGCGGCGACGGCGAAGCCCGCCTGGATCGCGAGTTTCGTCCGCGGGTCGAGCGCGTGGCCGACCGACGATCCCGGTTCGTATCTCAGCATGGTCGAACGTCGAACCCGGACAGGTCGTCCATGACGGCGTCGGGCGTACCGTCGAGCGCCACGTCCCCGTCGTGCAGGACGACGACGCGGTCGGCCACCGCGGCGAGGTCGCGCAGGTCGTGCGTGACGACGACGACGCCGGTTCCCTGGTCGTGGAGTGCGGTCAGTCGGTCGAGGACGGCCTCGCGAGCGGGCGCGTCGAGGCTCGCCAGCGGTTCGTCCAGCACGAGGTGGTCCGGCTCCATGGCGAGCGCGCCGGCGATGGCGACCCGGGCCTGCTCGCCGCCGGAGAGCTGATCGACGCGTTCGTCGCCGCGACCGGTCAGTCGGACGGTGTCGAGCGCCTCGCTCACGCGGCGATCGATCTCGGCGTGGGAGAGCCCGAGGTTCTCCGGGCCGAACGCCACGTCCGCGCGGACGGTCGCCGCGACGAACTGGTCGCGCGGGTCCTGGAACACCATGCCAACGGCCGTGCGTGCGGCCACGAGATCGTCACTGACGGGCCGTCCGTTGACCAGCACCTCGCCCGCGTTGGGGTCTGCCAGCCCGTTGAAGTGCCGGACGAGCGTCGTCTTCCCGGCGCCGTTGGGACCGGCCACCAGGACGAACTCCCCGTCCTCGATCGCGAGGTCGACGCCGTCGAGGACAGGGGTCTCGTCGTAGCGGTGGACCAGGTCGCGCGTTTCGATCATTCCGCGACGAACGCGTCGCTGCGGACGATGCCGACCGCAGCGGCGATCTTGAACGCCTCGGCCGGGATGAACGCCGCCGAGCCGGCCATGAAGGCCGCGACCGGCCCCATCCCAAGGACGAGCATGAGTCCGACGGTCCCGAAGGCGTAGATGAGCGCCGTCCCGACGAGCATCGCGCCGACGAGCCGGACGAGTCCCGCCTCGCGCGGGTTGCCGACGGTGAGCCCGCCGTGGACCACGGCGCCGACGACGAACGCGGCGACCGGCCAGGCCCACAGGTAGCCGGCCGTCGCGCCGACGAGTTGGCCGAAGCCGGCCGCGCCCCCGCTGAACACCGGTGCGCCGACGGCGCCAGCGAACAGGTACAGGACGAGCGAGGCACCGCCCCAGACCGGCCCGAGGAAGATGCCCGCGAGGAAGACGCCCAGCACCTGCAGCGTGACCGGCGCCGGCGAGAACGGGTTGGGGAAGCTGACGTACGCGAACGCGCCAACGAGCGCCGCGAACAGCGCCGCCCGTCCGATGTTTTCGACGACCTCCTCGCCGACGAGGTCCACCTCGTGCGTGTCGGTGCTCACCGCGACCACCCGGCGTACCGAGCCTGACGTGTCATTGGTCGCCACTCACTCGTCGACCGGATTGAACACTTCGGTTGACGGCTCGTCGTGCGCCAGCCGCAGCAGACCGAGTGGCAAAACGGGACTGGAGCCGGCTAGTCCTCAGTCCAGTACCCGAGGTCTTCTTTCTCGGTGCCACAGTTCGGGCAGGTCGCCGGGAGTCCGCCGTCGATCTCACCCATCTCGCCACAGACCGTACACCGCCACACGAGTTCGGCCTCCCCGAACTCGTGGCCGGACCGAGCGTGTTCGATGCTCAGCCCTTCGACTCCCTGGCGAGTCGTGACGAAGAACCCAGCTTCCTCCATCCCCCGTATCTCGCCGAGGACGTTCCCGTCGTCGTTGTAGACGACTTCGCCGAACGAGATCGATTCCGCCGCTTTCTCTGCGTCGTGCTCGCCCTCTTCGGCGGGCGTCTCTCCGCGTCCACTCATGCGCGCGTTTCGCGCTCGACGCGCTTGAATGCTCTGACACGTGCAAGCACGTCGCAAGGTCGTGGCGCTCACCGCGCTCGTGGCCGACGAGACGTCGTCGAGCGATGGCCGAAAGCGCATTTGCCAACCCCTATTGTCCGGCCGTCCGTGCCCTCGCGTATGCAGGAGTTCGTCGCCGAGAACCTCGAGTACTACGGCGAGACCCAGGGCGTGCTCCCCGAACGGCTGGACGCGTTCGGCGAGCAGTACCGTGAACAGGGGTACCTCACGCGCGAGCAGTTGTACGACGTCGCCTACGAGTCCTCGACGCGCAGCGCCTACCACGTCGAGTCGAACCCCGAGGCCCGCTGCCGGGAGGTCACGGCGAACGTCCTCACGGTCGACGGTGACTTCTCGAAGATTCAGCTCATCACCGGCCTCAGCGGGTTCAAGGCGCCCACCGCCTCGTGCGTGCTGGCCGCTCTCGATCCGGAGCGTCACGCAGTGGTCGACACGCGCGTGTGGGCCTCGCTGGACCGGCTGGACTACCTCGACGGCCGCAAGGAGAGCTTCGACGCCGCGGACTACGTGACGATGATCGAGCCGATCAGAGCGATCGCCGCCGACACCGACTACACGGCGGCCGAAGTGGGATACGCCCTGTTCGCCTACGACGACAAGGTCCGCGAGGGCACGCTCCACTAGCCACGGCCGAACTCACTGGTCGGAGTCGGAATCGTCGTCCTCCTCGTCCGCGTCGGACCAGTCGTCGGCGTCGATCGCCTCGCCGTCCGGGTCCGCGTCCCACATCTCGTCGAGGTCGTCCGTTCCGTCCTCGGTTGCATCGCCCATCCAGTCGTCGTCGAGGTCGTCCGTTCCGTCCTCGGTTGCATCGCCCATCCAGTCGTCGTCGAGGTCGTCCGTTCCGTCCTCGACGTCGGAGAACTCGCCGTCAGTATCGCCCGACTCGTCGGTCTCGTCGGCCCACGAGGTGTCGATGCCGCCGAACTGGGACTGCTCGGAGTCCGTGTCGGCGTCGTCGCCTGCCGACTCGGTCGCTTCGTCCGACTCCGTGGACTGTGCAGCGTCGAGTTCGTCCGCCCACGCGAAGCTGCGGTCGTCCGACTGCGGCGGGTCGACGTCGACGTCGTCCACCCAGGACGCCTCATCCGAGGATTCGTCCTCGACCGTCTCGGCCCACGACTCCACCACGTCCTTCGTCTCGCCGTCGCCGTCGTCGGCCACCTCGGCACTGCTGTCGCCGCCGGTCGAGGCGTCGTCGACGTCCGCCCACGACCCACCGTCGTCCCGTTCGGCGTGGTCGTCTGCCGGCTCGTCGGGTTCGTCGGCTGGCTCCTCGTCGAACGCGTCCGGCTCGACGGCCCCGTCGTCGGCGACCGACGAGACGTCGATGTCGCCCGCTTGCGAGGTCTGAATGCCGTCCGTCCACGGATCACCGGTCGAGTCCGCCGCTGACTCGTCGATAGCTTCGTCCCAGCCGTCGTCCGGGAGGTCCCGACCAACCTCGGCCTCGTTGTCAGGACCGCTGGCCGTCCGCTCGTCGGGAGCGTCCGACATCGAGGGATCGCCCTCGTCGGGTTCGGCGCCAGCCGCGTCTGCGTCCACAGCGGCATCGCCCTCGTCGGTCTCGAAGTCGGGAGTGTCCGCCGATTCGTCCGGCTCGAACTCGGGAGCCTCGTCGTCTCCCGCGTCCGGTTCGGCGACGTCGATGTCCGGCGTCCAGTCGTCGTCGGCGTCGACCAGTGCGTCGTCGAGGTCCGCCAGGTCGGCGGCCGCGTCCGCCTGGTCCTCGTCGCGGACGGCGTCGTCACCGTCGTCCAGCGTCTCGTCGACCACCGACTCGTCGCCGGAGTCCTCCAGGTCGGTTGTGTCCACGTCCGCGAGCAGATCGTCGTCGATGTCCGCCGGCCCGGCGATCGCGTCGTCGGGCGACCACCCGTCGTCGCCGGTGTCATCGTCTGGCGCCCCACCGAACGGCCCGTCGTCGGCCACCGGCTCGTCGAGCTCGCCGGGTTCGGACCCAACGTCGTCGAATACCGCGTCCGCGTCCGTCATCGGCTCGTCGGCCTGGGCATCCACGTCCGGCGCTGACTCTTCGGTCTCGCTCTCGGCGGTGACGGCGTCCTGGGACCCGTCGAACGGCGCGTCGTCGAGGTCGTCCGTCGGCGAGATGTCGATCGCGTCCTCGCTCACCGTGGCCGTGACGCTCGTCCCGCCGCGGTCCTTGTTCACGAACACCAGGGACGAGATCCGGTCGTCCTCGACGTTGATGAGGATCGTGAACGGGTCGTCGGTGGGCGTCGCGTGCGCCTGCCGCCTCGCGCCCGGCGGAATCTCGACCCAGTAGTCGAAGACGACTTCGTCGATCGTGTGGCAGCGGAATCGACAGATCAGCGCTCGCTCCGCGGCGTTGCGGAGGGTGAACGTGCCCGGCACCGGCGCTCTCGTCGTCGGGACCGACGCCTCGGCCTCCTCGTCGTCGGCCACGACCAGATCGGTCGCGTCGGCCGCCGCGTCCTCGCCGGCAGCGTCCCAGTCAGCGGCCGCGTCCATCGGGTCGTCGGTGGCCGAGTCGTCGTCCCAGTCGGCGTCGGTCCCGGTCGCGGTAGCGGTCTCGGACTGGGCACCGCCCCCGGCGGCTGCCGCGTTTGCGGTTGTCTCGCCGCCACCGACGTCGATCGGTTCGTCGGTCGGTCCCCCCGTCGCGCCGCCGGCACCGCCTGCGGGACCGCCGGCCGCAGCCCCGGCGGCTCCAGCACCACCGAAGTCGCCAGTGCCGCCCCCTGCGTCGGGACCGGCCCCGCCCGGACCGCCGAACCCGTCGGCGTCGCCGCCAGTCTCACCGAAGCCGTCGAAGTTCCGGCCCGCACCGGTCGAGTCCGGTCCCGAGTCGCCGCCGATGTCGAAGCGGTTGAACACGACGGTCAGGTCGACCAGCGGCGTGCGCCTGTCCAGCGCTTCGAGCGGATCGTCCACGAGGTCCCACAGCAGAAACAGGAATCCCGCGAGGAAGATCGAGACGATCGCGACGACGATGAAGATCGACAGCAGCGACATCTCGTCGTCGCCCGACGTGTTCGCGGCCGATCCTGCACCCGGCGTCGCGGTCGTCGGCTGCTCGCCGAGCGTCGACGCTGAGTCCGGCGTGACCAGCGGGGGCTGTGGCAGCGCAGACGACGTGCGACCGCCGAGTTTGAGTAACCAGCCGGTTCCCGGCCAGCCACGAGGGCTCCCACTCTCCCCGGCGAACACGTAACCGCCGTCGGGCGCAGCCGCGACCCCTGCGAACGAGTCGTAGCTCTGTCCGCCGTAGCTCCGGTTCCACGCCCGCGTGCCGTCGGCCCAGACGTTCACCGCCACGGCGTCGGTCAATCCGGACGCTTCCCGGCTCGTGCCGGCGAGCAGGTATCCCCCGTCCGCAGTCGGCTCCACGTCGTTGAACAGGCCCCCGGTGTACGCCCGACTCCAGCGCGTCGTTCCGTCGGCGTCCATCCGGAGCGCCCAGCCCCGCTCACCCTCACCGAACGACCGACTCGCCCCGGCGAGGATAACCCCGCCGTCGGCGGTTCCCTCCGCGGCCAGGAAGCGGTCGCCGGATCGGCCACCAAAGAACAGCTTGCGCTCGCGCTCGCCGTCGTTTCCGACCAGCAACACCAGTCCGTCGGGTCGCGGGTAGGCGATCGACGACGTCTGTCCGGCGAGCACGTAGCCGCCGGCCTGTCGCGGCTCGATCGCGGTCAGCGCGTCGCTGACCCTGACGTCGTAGCGTCGCGTCCAGTCGAGTTGGCCGTCCGACTGCAGCTTGACCAGCCACCCGTCGGTGTTGCCACCGTCGGAGTACGTCCCGACGACGAGGAACCCGTCACTCGTCCGCTGCACGTCGGCGAAGCGGTCGTCGCCGGGACCCCCGGTCGCGATTCGCCACTCGACGTCACCGTGACGATCGATCTTCAGCACCCAGCCGTCCTCCTGGTCCGTTCCCCGGTCGACGGTCGCGCCGACGAGCAGGGCACCGCCGTCGTCCGTCGGAGTCACGTCAGTGAGCACGTCGTCCGTCTCCCCGCCGTAGCTCCGGTTCCAGCGCTCGGTGCCGTTGATCGAGGCGGTCAGCACCCAGCCGTCGAGTTGGGACCCGTCCGCCGTGGTGATCGAGCCGACGGCGAACGCGGTTCCGTTCCGGGTGACCTCTACCTGATTGATGGTCCCGGCAGTCGGTCCGTACGTGCGATTCCACCGTTCGGGTGGTGGGTCCGCCGGCGTCGCCGCTGCATCCGTCGGAGTCGCTGTCGCCGCGGCTGTCGGTGCGGCCACGCTCCCGCCGACCGACGGCAGCGAAAGCAGCGCCAGGACCGCGACGAACGCGACGAGTCGCCGGCGAGACCCCATCGTATGCTGCCTCTCGGGTACCAGACACTAAGTGTTCGGGGCCGTGTCGAGCATCGAGACGCCACCAGCGAGGGCACGTCGCCGGCACCGGCCGGCCGCGCGAGTCAGTCGTTTCGGTTGAAACCGGGCTGCGACCCCGCGTCCGGCGGCGACGCGGCGACCCAGTTGGCCTCGTCCAGCACGAACGTCGAGATTCGGGCGGCGACCTCGCGCGCGGACTCCTCGCTGGTGAAAAAGGAGAGCTGTCCGAGTGACTTGCCGATGCTCCGACTCACTTCCGTCGTGGGCCGACTCTCGTCGCCGACGATCGACTCGACTTCGCGGGTGACCCGTTCGTCCAGTTCCGACACCGCCGGCTCGGCGAGTTCAGAGTCGGCCGGAAGCAGGTCGTACGTGATGGCGAACCCTTCCTCGTACTGCTCGATCGCGAAGAAGGGGAGTTCGTCCGCTTCGGCCGCCTCGTACTGCTCTTCGACGGTCGTTCGGTTCTCGTACAGTGGAACCTCGGAGGGATCGTAACCTGCTGGCACAGCTAGCCCTAGCAGCCAATGCGGTATGTACCTGTTCCCGCCCCGGCCGTCAGATGTTCGTGGCACCGTCAGACTGAAAACATCTCGACTCGAAACGAAGGATGGCGCAGTCGCTGTGTCCGTGCCAGCACACGACATCGTGGTCACTGTGCCAGTGCGGTGACAGGCCAGCCCGAGCAGACGACGCGACGACATGGGGATTATCACTGATCCGTCCGCCTGTCACCGCGGTATTCCACTTTCGAGCGCGTGAGCCACGGCTGTCCCGCCGGCTACTCGGCGAGCGCGAATGACGCCGGCGACACCTCGCGCACGAAGACGACGCCGTCGTACACCGTCCCTGGAGCGGCCGGCAGCGGAACGGCGCCCTTCTGCGCTGCGCGCGGGACGGAAAACTGTATCTTCGAGGTGCCGTCGAGCCACGACGCGATAGCGGATCGCTCACGCGCCGACGCGACGTCCAGGAACAGCCGCGGCGAGGAAGCGTCCGCGAGCGTCGCCGCGAGCGTTCCCTCGACTGGCCCACCGAGTTCGTACGTTCCGAATTTAGTCCGATCGTGGTTCTTCGGTGCCGTGAACGAACCCGTCCCGAACAGCATCCCCAGCGAGTAGTAGTCGTCGCCGAACCGCTCGGTCAGGTACTGGCCCATCCGCGCCCCCTGCTGATCGGGGTTGCTGTAGCCCCGCATCGTGTGGTTCGAGTTGCCCATCACGACGGCGCGCTCCGAGCCAGTCCAGTCGCGAAGCCACGCGACGTTCTCCGCCATCATCTCGTCGCGGACCTCCTTTCCCCGGAGGTAGTTTTGGTCGGCGAGCGCCGCCTGGAACTGCAGTCCCGTCTCCAGCGTCTCGACGTGCCGCTCGACGAGTTGCCACTCGGACTCCGAAGTCTGTTCGACGTACGCCCGTTTCCGAGCCTGCAACCGCTTTCGGAGGTCCTCGACGAGCGACGCCCGGGCGTCGGTCAGCAGGTCGCCGTGTGATCCCTGGTAGAGGGGCTTCGTGAGCGGTTTCAGTGCGTCGTCGATCGTCCCCAGGTAGTCCGGGTCGACGCGCTCCAGGTACGACCTGATCGCAGCGGCGTTGCGGTCGAAGTGCTGGGCGTCGTACCCGCGGACCACCACCTTGTCCGATTCGGAGCGACCCTCGTTGAACCCCCGGAGCCACTCGAACAGCTGCTCGATCCGGTCGCTCTGCCAGAAGTAGAACTGCAGCGACGACATCGCCGTTTCGAGGTCGCCCTCGCCGCGCGTGACGTAGGCGTTGACGGACGCGAAGTCGCCGAGCGTTCCCTCGATGGCGAGCAGCCGGTAGCCGTGGTCGCCGACGAGCCGGCGAACGAGCTGGCCGGGGATCGCCTTGAACTCCCGGACGCCGTGTGAGTTCTCGCCGATGCCGACGATGGGCGTCTCCGCCAGCGTCTCGGCGACGGCGTCCAGGTTCTCCGAGTCGTCGGTCAGCTCGAACGGGACGGCTTCGCGCTCGATGGCTCCGAGAAGCGCTGACGACCCGTCGGCCGTGGTCGTCCGCGTCGAGTCTGCCGTTTCCTCTGGACCGGGAGTCCCGGTGGTCGTGCCAGTCGTCTCGGTTTGTTCGCTGTCGCTCCCGGCGCACCCGGCGAGGACACCGCAACTCGCCGCGGCGGCCAGGCTGACGAACCGTCGACGTGAAATGGAGGGCGTCGATCGCATTGGTCTCACGCCGACCTATCACCGTCGGCGTAAAGGAGCCGGGTGCAGAGTTTCGAAGCCTGAAGTCGTGCTGTCAGCGGCAGGACGTGACACGGTCCACTCACGGCAGTCGGAAGCAGGAACGCGGGGAAGCCTCCACAGCGGCTGTTCGACACCGGAATCACCGGCGGTCGCCCAGCCAGCGACGAGTTGGCGAGATGGCGTCAATCGACACCTACTTTCCCCAGAGGCGGCGAGAGAGTCGTATGTACGTCGGACGCTTCATCGTGGTCGCACCGGATCGCGCAGCATACCGCGTCTCCTCGCGGTCGTTCCCGAACCGCCAGGTCATCGAACGCGAGGGCGGCACGCTCACGGTCGTCCCGACGGACGACGCCGAGGAGACGGACAACCCCTACATCTCCTACAACTGTCTGCGCCAGACCGACGACGCGGCGGTCATCGGCAACGGGACGCAGGTCGATCCCATCACCGAGAAACTCGAGCTGGGCTACCCCGCGCGGGACGCGCTGGCGGAGTCCCTGCTCGCGCTCGACTACGAGAAAGACGACTACGACACGCCGCGCATCGCGGGCGTGGTCGGCGACGAGGAGAGTTACATCGGCATCGTCCGCCGCGACGCGCTGCTCGTCGAAGCCGTCGACGAACCGACGCTCGTCGCGACCTACGAGAAAGACACCCCGGAAGCCCACGGCCTCGTCAACGAGGACGCCGCGGGCATCGCCACCGAGCTGTACGACCTGGAGTTCGAGCACGCCGTCTGTGCCGCCGGCGTCGCGAAAACCGACGACGGCTTCGAGACGGCCGTCGAGAACGGCGAGTAAGTCGGCCACCAGTTCCGCGGGGGACTTTTCCGCCTCGGCTACGAGGACTCGACCATGCAACTGGGCGTCGTCTCGGACATCCACAGCAACAGGGTGGCGTTCGAGGCCGTCCTCGACGACATGCCGGCCGTGGACGGGTACGTCTGCGCGGGCGACGTCGTCGGGTACGGCCCCTGGCCGGCCGAGTGTCTCGACCTCGTTCGGGACCTCGACGCGCCGACGGTGATGGGCAACCACGACCGGGCGGTCGCCACCGGCGCCTCGTTCTCGTTCAACAGCATGGCCGCCGCCGGTGCCGAGTACAGCCGCGACCAGCTCTCCGAAGAACAGGTCGACTGGCTGTACGCCCTCCCGACCGAACGGACCGAGTTCGAGGGCCGCGTCAAGATCGTCCACGGTCATCCCGACGACCCCGATCGCTACACCTATCCCTCGCTGTTCAAAGCTGACCTGCTCGACGACGAGGACGTCCTCGTGATGGGCCACACGCACGTTCAGGCCCACGAGGCCTTCGACGAGGGGATCGTGATGAACCCCGGCAGCGTCGGCCAGCCCCGCGACGGCGACCCCCGCGCCGCCTACGCGATCGTAGACCTCGACGCGATGACGGTCGAGGAACACCGCGTCGAGTACGACATCGCAGCCGTCGAGGAGGCCGTCGCGGATGCCGGCCTCCCCGCGAAGATCGGGAAGCGGCTGCACAGAGGGCGCTGACTAATCGTCACTCCGCGACCGGTTCCAGGCGCGCCGAGAAGTGGCGCAGTTCCTCGATCGGCGGCTCGTCGACGATCTCGTAGCCCGAGACCTCGTCGCGACGCTCGAAGACGGCTTCGACGGTTTCGGCGACGTGTTCGATGTGTTCGCGGTGATACGTGCGCCGCGGCAGCGCTAGCCGGACGTACTCCGGGCGGTCCGTGTCCGGGAACGCGAAGCTCCCGAGTTCCACCGCTCGGACGCCGCCCTCCCGATACAGTTCACAGACGAGCGCCTGCCCCGGGAACTCAGTCGACGGAATAGCCGGGAAGAACGCGCCGGCGTCGACGTACACCGCGTGGCCGCCCACGGGTTCGACGATCGGGATTTCCGCGTCCCGAAGCAGACCGGCGAGTTCCCGGACCTGGCCGATGCGGTGTTCGAGGTAGGGCAGTTCGACGGCTTCCCGCAGCCCGACGGCCAGCGCCGCCAGGTCCCGGCCCGCCATCCCGCCGTAGGTTGGAAAGCCCTCGTAGAGGATCGCGCGCTGTTTGCAGTGCTCGAAGAGGTCCGGATCGCGCATCGCCGCGAACCCGCCGATGTTCGCGATGCCGTCTTTCTTCCCGCTCATGACGACCGCGTCCGCGAGTCCGAGTTGCTCGCGCGCGATCGCCTGGATCGACGCGTCCTCGTACCCCGGCTCCCGGCTCGGGGCTTCGTCGCTCGCACCATCCGAGGGACTTCGTCCCTCGCGTTCCCGCACGAAGTACGCGTTCTCGGCGAACCGACAGGCGTCGATCACGAACGTCGCGTCGATCTCGTCTGCGAACTCCCTGACTGCGCGGGTGTTCTCGACGCTCACCGGCTGGCCCGCGTTCGAGTTGTTCGTGATCGTGAGCACGACGACCGGGACGGCGTCGGCACCCACGTCGTCGACGTGCTCGCGGGCACGCTCGACGGAGAAGTTGCCGTCGAAGGAATTGCCCTCGTCTGCGGATTCGGCGCTATCGACGGGACAGTCCACGGCGACGCCGCCGTTCGCGGCGACGTGGGCGCGGGTCGTGTCGAAGTGCGTGTTGTTGAGGACGTGGTCGCCCTCGGAGACGAGCGTGCCGTAGAGGACGTTCTCGGCACCGCGGCCCTGGTGTGTGGGAACGACCTGCTCGAACCCCATAACGTCCTGGACGGCCGCTTGCAGGCGGTCGAAACTGTCGCTCCCGGCGTAGGCCTCGTCGCCTTCCAGCATGGCGGCCCACTGGGCGTCGCTCATCGTTCCGGTGCCGCTGTCGGTCAGGAGGTCGACGAACACGTTCTCGGAGTCGAGGTTGAAGACGTTGTACCCGGCCTCTGCGAGGGCAGCCTCCCGTTCCTCGCGTGGCGGGAGAGTCGTGACGCCGGCCATCTTCGTGACGTACGATCGCATATCCGCCGCCAGGGCAGCCAGTGACTTAGTCCTCGGCGGCCAGACGTGTGCAGAAAAGCACCGATGTGTGCGGCAACGTCGGCGATCGGACGCCGACGCGGTTAGTTGTCGAAGACGCCCTGGATGAGTCGGAGCGCGTCCTCACCGTTCTCCCAGTCGACGAACACTGCGACCGAGGTCGCCGAGGTGATGACGTCCTGGACGTTGATGTGGTCCTCGGCGAGCGGTTCGACGATGCGGTGGACGATGCCCGGCTCGGTCTGGAGTTCGCCGCCGGTGACCCGGATGACCGCGAACGGGTCCGCGACGGTGATCGACGAGAGGGTCTCGGAGTCGACGACCGCGTCGTGGAGCAGCGTCTCGGCCTCTTCGGCGTAGTCTTCGTTCAGATAGAACGTGATCGAGTCCATCCCCGAGGAGACCGCGTCGATGTTGATGTCCTCGTCTGCGAGCGCGGTCGAGAGTTCCGAGAGGATGCCCGGGCGGTTCCGGATGGCCCGGCCGGCGATGGTCAGGCAGGCCAGTTTGTCCTCCTGGAGGTCGATGAGGTTCTCGAACTCGCCCTCGATGTTCGTCCCGCCGGTCATGATGTCGCCGTGCTGATAGTGGACGACGCGGACGCCCATCTCCGAATCCTTGTAGGTGAGCGCGCTCGGTGCGACCACTTCGGCACCGCGGAACGAGAGGTTGCGGAGTTCGTCGACGGTGATCTCGCCGACGTTGCGCGCGCCTTCGACGACGCGCGGGTCACCGGTCATGACGCCTTCGACGTCGGTGACGATGACGACCTCGTCGGCGTTCATGTACTTCCCGAGCATGACGGCCGAGGTGTCGGAGCCACCGCGGCCCAGCGTCGTGACGTTCCCGGCGTGGTCCTGCGCGAGGAAGCCGGTGATGACGGGCACGACGTCGTCGTTGTGCATCTGCTCTGCGAGCACCTTCGCGCGGCGGGTGGTCTCCTCGACGTCGACCTCACCGTGTTCGTTCGTGATGACCGGCCAGTCTTCGCTGCCCGGTTCGAGGAAGACGGCGTTGACCCCGCGTGCGGAGAGCGCGCCCTTGAGCATGCGGACGGAGGTCCGCTCGCCCATGCTGACGATCTCGGCGCGGTCGGCCTCGTCGGCCTCGTACTGGATCTCGTCGAGCAGGAAGTCCGTGGTCGACCCCATGGCGCTGGCGACGACCGCGACCTCGTGGCCGTTCTCGACGGCGGCCGTGATCGAGTCGGCGGCACGGTTGACCCGGTCGCCGTTCCCGAGACTGGTTCCGCCGAACTTCGCGACTACGCGCATCCGCCCACCTCCAGGTGTGTGTGGTTGTGGCTCATGTTCGCTGGCTTGTCTAGCGGCGGGGATAACTGCTTTCATTTGCAGGATGTCGGACCGGTTAGCAGTCTCACAGCACGGGCGACAGAAGCCGGGGAGTGCCCGACATCGATTTGTGGATAAACGTTTTGGCCAGTGAGGGGAAACACGAGTGCATGGACGTCCGCGACGCCGTCGAGGCAGACGCCGACCGTCTGGCGGAACTCACCGGCGCGCCCACCGACGTCATGACGAACCTCGTCCACGACCGGACGGTCAGGGTCGCGGTCGACGACGACAGCATCGTCGGCTTCGTCAGCTACGACGCCCGCGAGCGAACGGTCCACGTCACCCAGCTCGAAGGGTCGCCGGACACCTGCGACCGGCTCCTCGAAGAGCCCGTCCGGTTCGCCGAGCGCGAGGACATGGCCGTCGAACTGCTCGTGCCCGAACCGAACGACGACATCAAAACCGCCGCCGACGACGCTGGCTTCGACCAGGTTGGGTCGGGGCCGCTGTTCGACGGCACCCCGACCGTGAAGTACCGACTCGATAGCTAACCCGTTCCACCCGAACTGTTCGTGTCCCGAGTCCGTGACGGCGCGCTCGCCCTCAGCCGGCGAGTCGCACCATGGCAGGTCCTCATCGTGTCCGCCGTCGTCACGGTCCTCCTCCCGCTCGACATCCTGCTTATGATCGAAGACCCGATCTTCGTCTGGCACGACGACCAGCTGCTGTTCGTCTTTACCTCGGGGATCGACACCTGGGTGCCGCCACTGTCGGTGACGGCAATCGCGTTCGGGTTCGGGATGGCAGGCGCTCACGTCGGCACGAGCGCCAGCGAGCAACCACGGCGAACCGCAGCCATCGGGATCGCTGCCGGGTATCTCCGGTGGGTGGTCGCATTCGTCGGATTGTCGCTGGGCAGTTTGCAACTTGCCGGGTACGCGGCAGTAGCAGTAACTGGTGGTCCTTTCTGGTACGGATTAGTGTTTTTCTGGCTTCTATTCTCCGCGGTCGCCGCGATTGTCTTCACGACCGGCGTCGGAGTTGGGTTCCTGTCGAAATACGTACGATGACTACGCGGTAGTGAAGAGCAGTAACGACGGGAAGAGGCTCACGCGAACTTTCGGATCGTCAGGTTCAGCGTGTCCAGATCGACGATCGGCGCCATCGCGCAGTCCGGGTCGATGTTCACGCTCTTCTGGAAGTCCGTCTGGGCCTGCCAGCACCCGGAGTTGATCGTCAGCACGTTGTGGTACTTCCCGTAGCCGAACTTGTGGACGTGGCCCGAATGGAACACGTCCGGCACCTCGTCGATGACCAGGTAGTCCTTCTCTTCGGGTGCGAGGCGGGTGTGGCCGCCGAACTGCGGGGCGACGTGGCGTTTCTTCAGGAGCTGGTACATCGCCTTGTGGGGCTCGTCGTAGCTGGCCTTGTCCTCGGGGAGTTCGGCGATCACTTCGTCCAGCGAGACGCCGTGGTACAGCAGGAAGGAGACGCCCTCGACGGTGATCGTCGACGGGTTCGAGTGGATCGAGCAGTCGTGGGCCGACATGATCTCGCGGAGTTCCTCGTCGAAGCCCGGCTGGGGTTCCGCGAGGCGGACGGCGTCGTGGTTGCCCGGGATCATCCGGATCTCCATGTCGCCGGGGACTTCCTTGAGGTGTTCGCTGAACGCCTCGTACTGGTCGTAGATGTCGATGATCGAGAGTTCCTCGTCCTGGTCGGGGTAGATGCCGACGCCCTCGACCATGTCGCCGGCGATGAGGAGGTACTCGACGTGTTCGGCGTCCTCCGTGTGGAGCCAGTCGGTAAAGCGGTGCCAGGCGTCGGCCATGAACTCCTGACTGCCGACGTGGACGTCGCTGATGAGCGCTGCACTGACCTCGCGGTCGGCCGTCGACGGCTGGTAGGTGCGCGGGATCTCGGGGAAGTAGAGGTTGTCCACGAACAGAATGCCGTCGCCGTCAGCGTTGTCGTCCGAGAGCGTCCCCTCGACGGCGATCACCTCGTCGAACAGCAACTCGTCGACGAGGTCCGCGATGTCCCTGTCTTTCATCACGAGACAGGGGTACGTTCCGTTCGTGTCCTCCAGTTCGATCAACCAGTGCCCGCTGGCGGTCGAACGAATGTCAGACACCATCCCGACGATCGCGGCCTCGCTCCCGCCCGCCATGGCCTGGAGCGCGTCCGTCGGGCGGTGATTGATCCGCCCGCGCAACTGCCCGGCGAGTTTCTCGTAGCGGTCGCGAAACACCGCGACGAAGTCGCTGTACTCCCCCGTCCCGGTCGACTGTCCGGTCATGTCCCCCGCCACCTCGACGACGTGCTGGGACGTGTCGATCGTCCGGCCAGTTTCGGGTGCGTCACCCTGTCCCGGTGACCCCCCTGTTTCGACTGGAGTCTCTCCACGGGGAGCGTTTGGTTCACTGGACGTGTGGGATTCGGTTCCAGTCGAACCGGAGGGGTCGTCGGGCGCAGGTGCGGTCGTCGCAGGGGGTTCGCCTGGCGACGCAGTGGCAGCGGCACTTCCGTCGGTCGTCCCACCACCAGGACCGTCAGTGGCGCTGGCCAGGGCCGTTCGAACGTGATCGACGGTGAGTTTGATCGCGTCGTCGGGGGCGGTTTCGAGTGCGCGGTCGAGCGCGCGTTCCGGATCGCCGGCGTTGGCGAGCAGCGTCACGGCTTCGCGTTCGGCGTTGTACCCGCGCTTGGCGAGGGCTGTGACGATGCGAGCCGGCGTCTCCAGTGGCACGGAAAGTCAGTGGAGTCGACCAAACAAAAAGGATAGCGAATCGAGGGTGGTGGACATCGACCGGAACGTACCGGGCGGGACCTGGGCACAGAGTGTAGTACGAATGTGTGCCAGGAGACACCAGTGCGGTGACACACAAAGTTGAAGCAGTGGCCGAGATAATCCTGTTTCGATGAGTGATCGTAGTGAGGAGCGGAGGGGGCCGCGGTCCGAATCGTCGTCGTCCCCGGGTGACACACGGGGGGGTTCCTTTCTCGACGATTTCCTCGGGAGTATCTTCGCCGTTCTCGGCATCGGACTCCTGCTGTTTGCGATCAGTGGCGTCTGGCCGCCGATGGTCGCAATCGAGAGTCCCAGCATGGAGCCCAACATCGACACCGGTGATCTGGTCTTCGTCATGGAAGAACACCGGTTCCCGGGACCGCGATCGGTCCGGGACACGGGGGTCGTCCCCGTCTACCGGGCACAGAAGTCCGGCTACGCGAAGTTCAACCTCCCCGGAGACGTGATCATCTACGCACCTGACGGCGACACGGAGGCGACGCCGGTGATCCACCGCGCCGTCTTCTGGGTCAACGAGAGCGAAAACTGGTACCAGACGAAGGCCCAGAACAAGTTCCTCCCGGAAGACAAGCGCAGCTGTGAGGCGCTCGAGTACTGTCCGGCGAATCACTCCGGGTTCGTCACACTCGGAGACAACAACCCGACGTACGACCAGCTCGGGTCGTCCGGCGTCTCCGGCATCGTCAAGCCCGAGTGGGTGATCGGCACCGCCGAGTTCCGGATGCCGATCATCGGACGGCTCCGCCTGGGCGTCGGCTCCGTCTCACCGGTTCCGAGCGTCGAAGCAGCCGAGATCGCGGTCAGCTAAACGCCGCAAAAAGTTTCTCTCAGTTGTCGAAGCGCGCCTGCACGAACGGCTGGATGTCCTCGATGTCCCCGAGACGCGAGTCGCTGAGAAGGACCGCTTCCGTCTCCTCGATAGGAACCGAGAGGCTGATCTCCTTGGTCCGGCCGTAGCGGCCTTTGCTCACGACGACGGCGTTGACGATCCCGAGCATGTCCAGTTCGGAGATGAGGTCGGTGACCCGACGCTGCGTGAGCGTGTCGGCGTCGATCTCCTCGCAGAGCCGCTTGTAGATGTTGTACACCTCGCCGGTGTTGATGTTGTGGACGCCGTTTTTCTCCAGGAGGATGATCGAAAAGAGGACGAGTTTCGACTGCGTGGGGAGCGTCCGCACGACCTCGACCACGCGGTCGAGTTCGATCTTCTCCTGGGCGCGCCGGACGTGGTCTTCCTCGACGCGTTCGGTCTGGCCGCGCTCTGCGAGTTCGCCCGCCGTCCGGAGCAAGTCGAGCGCACGCCGGGCGTCACCGTGTTCCTGTGCGGCGAAGGCGGCACACAGCGGGATGACGTCGTCCGAGAGCGCGTCGTTCTCGAAGGCGACCTCCGAGCGGTGCTGGAGGATGTCCCGGAGCTGGTTGGCGTCGTACGGCGGGAAGACGATCTCCTCCTCGCCGAGGCTCGACTTGACGCGAGGATCGAGGAAGTCGGTGAACTTCAGGTCGTTGCTGATCCCCATGATCGACACCCGGGATTTCTCCAGTTCGGAGTTCATCCGCGAGAGGTTGTAGAGTGTGTCGTCGCCGCTCTTCTCGACGAGTTTGTCGATCTCGTCGAGCATGATGACGACCACGCGTTCGTGGTAGTCGACGGCGTCGAAAAAGGTGTTGTACACGCGGTCGGTCGGCCACCCGGTCATCGGCACCTCCTCGAACTCGTCGCGGTCGTCGCGGAGCTGTTCGATCTTCGCGTCGAGGTCCGCCACGGTCTCGACGTCGAGGTCTGACTCCCCGAGCACTGTGTCGTCTTCGCGTGCGCGCTCGCGCAGGTCCTCCAATTCGTCGAGGCGGTCGTCGATGACGCCACGGTTCTTCTCGATGAACTTGTTGGCGAGTTGGGCGAGGACGCGATACTGGGTGTCGGTCACCTCGCAGTTGATGTACTCGACCTCACAGGGAACCTCGTACTTCTGGGAGGTCGTCTCCAGTTCCTCGCTGACGAACTTCGCGCTCGCGGTCTTGCCAGTGCCGGTCTTCCCGTAGATGAGGATGTTCGACGGCGTGTCCCCGCGCAGCGCGGTCACGAGGATCGTCGCCATGTTGTTGATCTGTTCTTCGCGATGGGGAAGCTTGTGTGGCGTGTAGGAGGGACGCAACACCTCCTTGTTCTCGAAGATCGGGGCGCCACTCAGGAGATCGTCGAACAGGCCCCGTGAGGCCTCGTCCGCGTCCTCACCACTGGGCGTCTCTTCTAAGACCACGTCGTCGAGTGACGGGCCGTCGTCCTCGCCACCGAGTGACGGCCCGTCACCGGTCGTCTCGTCTGGGCCGACGCTTATCGAGGGGGCATCATCGTCGACCTCGTCCGCGAGGTCGTCGACCGAAGCCCGACCGTCAGGCCGGTCTGAACCGCCCGTGTTCACGCCGGAGTCATCTGATTCGTTCCCGCCGTCTGTCATATGTGCGACCCCTCCGTTTCAGGTGGAGAGAGATACCTCGCGCCCCAGGAAACACCGCGAAACAGGGTAGAGATGCGATCATTACGCTGATTCGCGAATTTCGGGACGTCCAGTTGAACCACAAGAACCCGTGGTTGACTTCGTATTAAACATTTCGATAGTTAAGGATGAACGGGGGGACAATCGGACCTTGCTGCGACCATTGGAACGCAGCAGTCCTCTCTGAGAGGACAGCATACGGAACCAGTTGCGTCCACACGATCCGATCGAGAGTCTCCGCTATGCAGTCGGACTACGGGTCGGAGAGCAGCGGTTCCCGTCCAGCGCCTGCGGTGTGCTGACGCGAGATGAGAACCACCGACCCGAGCAGCGACTGACTACTCGGTCGATCATATATGATACCTATTTGAGAGAATAGAGAGTCGAGCAGTCAGCCAGCTCGACCCGGTTAGAGTGTCGCCATCCGAGGGGGTCGACATGAAGCGTCGGCACCGTGCAGTGCAGACGACCGAATTGCATCGAGAGAGATTCTCTCCCACAGAACCCCCCCACCCCTTCGTTTCGGGTGGAGTTGGGTTCAAAGGGGGGTGGGGGGACCCCCTCCAGCAAAGAAGTCTCTAGATAGAAGAAAAGCTTAAGTTATACCCAGCAAAACCAAATCCGTACTAGACAAAAACAGACTAGAGTTAGGGAGTTTGCTAGGGAAAGGCCTAGAACAGCAGTGTGAACAACTCTAGCTAGAGGTTTCGAAGTTGCGGGACACTCTTGCGGGACCCCCCTCCCCTCCCTCTTCTCACCGTTCCAGTTGAAACAAGGGGGTGGGGGGCTAGTCCCCGCCAGTCGATCCGGCCTTGCTCCACGGTACTCGTCCCGTTCCCATCGGTTGATCTGTTGACCTCTGCTATGATGCTCTCTGGTAAAGGACCCCTTCTTTCAATTCGAACGCCCTTCCCGGAGTTCTTCGATCACTGCTAGAGGCTGTTACTCGAGGGTGTCTTGATACAGCGGGAAGATCGGTTCGAGTCGAACCGCTCCCCTCCTCGTACAGGTATCTCGTCGAAGTGAGAATTTCGAACGGGAGACATCCACGCACAGTCGCGTCTGGGACGTCAGCTGGCCGCAGGACCTGTCCTCCCCGTCGTTTCGCGTCCGCTCTCCCTCTCGCGGTTTTCCGTTTACATATCGGAATATTTATGTATGTCTGACGTACACTTAAGTGAATCCGATAGGCAAGTTTCCTCAGAGGCTCTCTCGAGTCGATTCGAGGGAGCGGGAGGCACCAGGATGGGACTGATCACGGACATCCGAGACAGCATTTCGAGAGCGATAACGTCGTTGTTCTCCGAGGAGGACCCGAAGCGGATCGGCATTTACGGGCCACCGAACGCCGGGAAGACGACGTTGGCGAACCGAATCGCGCGCGACTGGACTGGCGACGCCGTCGGTCCGGAGAGTCACATTCCCCACGAGACTCGTCGCGCACGCAGGAAAGAGAACGTCGAGATCGAGCGCAACGGCAAATCCGTCACCATCGACGTCGTCGACACCCCCGGTGTGACGACCAAGGTCGATTACACGGAGTTTCTCGAACACGACATGGAGAAAGACGACGCGGTCAGGCGCTCGCGCGAGGCCACCGAAGGCGTCGCCGAAGCGATGCACTGGCTGCGAGAGGACGTCGACGGCGTCCTGTACGTGCTCGACTCGACGGAGGACCCGTTCACGCAGGTCAACACGATGCTGGTCGGCATCATCGAGAGCCAGGATCTGCCCGTCTTGATCCTCGCGAACAAGACGGACCTGCCCGAGTCGAACGTGCGCCGGATCGAGAACGCGTTCCCGCAACACGAGACCATCCCGCTCTCCGCGCTCGAGGGTGACAACATGGACGAGGTCTACGACAAGATTGCGGACTACTTCGGGTGATATCGATGGCAGAAGTCAAAAAAGCAGACGACGGCGTTCAGATCGACCTCATCAGCGGCGAACGGATGGAGGGCATGGCCTCCATGGAGAAGATCCGGATGATCCTCGATGGCGTCCACGACGGCAACATCGTCATCTTAGAAGAGGGACTCTCGCCCGACGAAGAGTCGAAACTGATCGAAGTCACGATGACCGAGATCAGTCCCGACGAGTTCAACGGCATCGAGATCGAGACCTACCCCAAGTCCGATTCCTCTGATGGCGGGTTGTTCAACCGCCTGATGGGCAAAGACACCGATACGAAGAAACTCACCGTCATCGGCCCGGCGAACCAGATCGAGACGCTGCACAAAGACGAGACGCTCATCAGCGCCTTGGTATCCCGGAAATAATGCCCCACCAGTGTACGAACTGCGGCCTGTCGTTCGAGGACGGGTCGAAGGAGATGCTCTCGGGCTGTCCCGACTGCGGTGGCAACAAGTTCCAGTTCCACCCGTCGGACGACGACGTCCCCGAGGAACCCGACACGACGGCCGAGCCACCGGAGCCACCCGGCCCGGACAGTTCGGTCGCTCGCACCGTCGGGAACGCTGCGGCGACCGTTCGGAACCTGGTCGGCGGCTCCGACGCCGGATCTCCGGAGCCAGACGCGACGTCACTGGACGACGCCTCGACGGGTGCACGCACAACTGACTCGTCTGACGCCGCCCCGACGACCGAGGACACGGCACAGGCGAACGCCCGCAGTGAGGTCGTCAGCCCCGACGAGATCCCGAGCAGCGGCTGGGGCCCGACCGACGACACGGACGCCGTCCAGTCGGACGCACCGACGGTATCACCATCCGCCTCCGACGCCGAACCCGCTGGGGAACAGCAGGCCGACGAACTCGCCGAAGACCGGCCCGACCTCGCCCAACTCCGCGAGGAGCTCAACGATCAGTTCGAGAGCATCAAGATCCTCAGCCCGGGCACGTACGAACTCAACCTGATGGAACTCTACGACCGCGAAGAGTACATCATCGCCCTGCAGGAAGACGGTCGTTACACCATCCAGGTGCCCGAAACCTGGCACGAGTAATTCTTTCCCGCCGATCGTGAGTGCTGTACTGCCTGTCCGCTCCGTTACCTGACGGACTGCCCGGCACAATCGTTATATTCGATGCCAAGGATTCTCCCACCTGTAACTCATGCGCCGACGAACCGCACGCCTCTGCGAGTGGGCGGCCCTCGTCGGGGCGGACCTGCCCGACGAGTTCGCCTGCGACCGCCAGGACCCGCCTTCCACTGACCGGTAAACAGCTGTCGCTGGGGGGATCGCCGTCGAAAGAAATCGTGTGTTCGCCTGCAGCGACGACTGCCGATCAGGAGATCTTGTCGTACTGCTCGGAGAGCTTGTCGGCAGCCTCGTCGAGCAGGTCCTCCTCTTTCTCGGAGAGGTCCCAGTCGACGACTTCCTCGACGCCGTCGGCCCCGAGCTTGACTGGGACGCCGAGACCGACGTCGTCGTAGCCGTACTCGCCGTCGAGCTTGAGGGAGGCGGGCAGCACTTCCCCCGTGTCGCGGATGACGGCCTCGACCATGTGGGCGACGCCCGTCGCCGGACCCCACTCGGTCGCGCCCTTGCGCTCGATGACGTTCATGGCGCTCTCCTGGAGGTCTTCGAGGATCTCTTCCTGCTCGTCCTCGGAGAACTCGAGATCCTGGCCGTTGACGCGAACCTTCGAGAACACGGGGACCTGTGCGTCACCGTGCTCGCCGAGGATGGTGGCTTCGACGTTCTGGACCGGCTCGTCGAGGCGCTCGGAGAGGACGTAGCGGAACCGCGCGGAGTCGAGGCGGCCACCGAAGCCGATGACTTTGTGACGGTCGCGGTCGCCGACCTCGTACTGGTGGCGGTTCAGCAGGTCCACCGGGTTCGAGGTGGTGATCGAGACGAAATCATCCGAGTGCTCTTCGAGCTGGGAGATGATGTCGTCCATGATCGGGGCGTTGTCGCCCGCGAGGTCGATACGCGTCTGGCCCGGCTGGCGCGGGATGCCCGCCGTGATGACGACCACGTCGGAGCCGGCGGTGTCCTCGTAGCCGCCCTGGCGGATCGTGGTGTTCGCGTCGTACGCGACGCCGTGGTTCGTGTCGGCCGCCTGGCCGACCGTGACGTCTTCCTGCTCCGGGATGTCGACGTAGACGAGTTCGTCGGCGATGTCCCGCAGCGCGATGTTGTAGCCCGCTGCCGCACCGACGGTGCCCGCCGCACCGACTATGCTAACTTTCGTCATATCGCCTGGAACTGGCGCTCCCGAGGGATTAACTTCTTTCGATACCCCGTCACACCTGTCATGTCCAGTGGTTTTTGCGACCGCCCGCTGGCAGCGTCGGGCGTCACTCGCTCTCGCAAAGCCTTTTCCACCCGAACCGACTCCCTACGTATATGAGCGAGTTCGACAAGGAAGCCGAACGCGAGAAATTGCGCGAGAAGTACGAGCGCGACAAGCAGAACCGAGAGTCGACCGAGCGCATGAGCGACCTCCTCCTCAAGGGCGCGACGATGACCAACAGCCACTGTGGCACTTGCGGCGATCCGATCTTCCGCCACGAGGGCCAGCAGTTCTGTCCGACCTGCCAGGAAGTCGTCGGCGAAGACGAGGGCGAGCAGTCACAGACCACCCCCCAGGACGTCTCGGCCAGTGGACCTGAAACGGAGGGGGTGGGGGGTGTCGAACCGGACGAACCGGCCGACGCGACAGATTCGGTCGACGCCGACGCGACCCCTGAACCGACCTCCCCGTCTCCCTCGCAGCCGCCGGTTCCGTCGGAGAACGAGTTGCCCGATACTGCGCGTGCACGCGACGGGACAACGGGAGTTCCGGACACGACGACTCCACCTGCAACGGACGTTCAACCCCAGCAACAGGAACGCGTTTCCGACGTCGACGGCGAGTCACTGGCGAACGCTCGTGCGTCGCTCACTCGCACGGTAACCCGCCTCGCACAGCAGGCCGAGGCGAGTGAGGACCTCGAACGCGCCCGCGCGTACCTGGCCGCAACTGAGGAGGCGGCCGACGCGCTCGCGGCGGTCAAACGAGCGGACAAATAACCCCTCCGTTTCCAGTCGAACTCTGCTGTCACCCGTCGTAGTCGCTGCCGACCACGTCGCGGATGCGGTCGGCCGTCACCTGGCCGACGCCGTCGACGTCCAGCAGGTCCTCCTCGTCGGCGGTCATGACCGCTTCGACGCTGCCGAAGTGGTCGAGCAGCGATCGTGCGGTGACCGGCCCCACGTCGCCGATCGAGGCGACGACGTACTCCTGCTGTTCGGCCAGCGTCTTCGACTGTTTCTCCCCGTGGACGCTCACCTCGCGGTCGGCGGTCTCCTGTTCGCGGGTGGCGATGACCTCCAGCATGTCGGCGGTCTCGTCCTCGTCGGCGGTTCTGAGGACGCTCACGCCGAAGTCGATCACGAGCGCCGAGAGCGCGCCCCGGACGGCGTTCGGGTGAACGTTGCGCTCGCCGTAGAGGTCGCCGCCCTCGATGATGACCACCGGACGCGTGTAGTGACGACTGGCGTCGCCGACCTGCTCGAACATCGAGCGATCTCCACCGGTGAGCGTGTCCAGGAAGTCCCCGACCGTCTTGCGTTCGACGACGACCCGGTCCGAGAGGACGTAGTCGCCCACTTCCAGCGTCTCCAGCCGCGTCTCGACGCCCTCGCGCGTCGAGAGGTCGCGGGCGATGGTCGAATCGAGTTCGCGCTGGTCGGCCACGATCTCGACGCCCTCCGCCTGGGGTTCGGCCTCGGCGACGACCCCCTCCGTTTCGTCTCCACCGTCGGACCTGTCACTGCTTTCGCCCCCCGTTTCGTCTCCACCCCCCGACCCATCTCCGGTCGACCCCCCGGTTTCGTCTGCAGCAGCAGACCCGTCGCCCGTCTGTCCCGCGCTGTCGGCGGCGGTGGCTTCGTCGGCAGCGAACGCAGTCAGTCCGGACTGTCCCGCGTCCGGCTTGGTTGCGGACTCGCCACCGTTCGTGGCCGTTTGCCCCTTCGTTTCATGTGCAACACCTTCACTAGCGGGGTCGGGGGCGGCTGTCTCGCCCGGATCGGTTTCGCCGGATTCGTCCTCCTCGGGATCTCCCCCGGCTGCGGCTCCGTCGTCCCCGTACTCGTCGACGCCGGGCTGTTCGACGAGTTCCGCCTCGATTTCGCCTGCGACGGATTTGAGGTCGCGCAGCTCGCGTTTCATCCGTTTCTCGTCGTTGCGGGACTTCCAGAAGTACGCCTCGTCGCGGGTGTCCTCGGCGAGCAACACGACGACCTGGCCTTGGGTCTGGCGGCCGGTCCGCCCTTTCCGCTGGATGGACCGAATCGCCGTGGGCACTGGTTCGTAGAACAGGACCAGATCGACTTCGGGCACGTCCAGTCCCTCTTCGGCGACGGACGTCGAGACCAGCACCTCGAACTCCCCGGCCCGGAAGTCGTCGAGGGTCTCCTGCTGCTGTGTTTGCGTCATCCCGTCGCTGCCCTCGGTGTCGCTCTGGCCGACGAACTTGTGCGTCTCGAAGTGCTGGCCCAGAAACTCCGTCAGGGTCTCTGCCGTGTCGCGGGACTCCGTGAAGACGATGACTCGCTCGCCGTCGTTGAGCCCCAGCGTCTCCGCCAGGAGGATGCGCGTCTGGCGGAACTTCGGGTGCAGGTCGTCGTAGTCTTCGGCCCGGCGCATCGACTCGCGGACTTTCGGGTCCGACACCAGTCGCTGGTCTGCCTTCGAGGCGCCCGAACTCCGGGCGGCGTTTTTCAGCCGCTCGAAGTAGCGCCGCAGGGACTCGACGCTCTGGGTCTCGACGTAGTTCACTGCGGTGTTTAACTTCCGGATCTCGGCGTGGAGGCTCATCCCCTTGTACCCCTCCGACTGGTCGTTGTCCATCAACTCCCGCAACTTGCCCTGAATCCTGACCAGCTCCTTTTCCGAGAGGTCGGGACTCGTCTTGTTCGTCACTCCCAGTTCCTTGAGTTTGGTCAGGCGGTCTTTGATGACGTCGTTGAGGGAATCCCGGATCTCCAGCACTTCCTCGGGGAGTTCGACGCGCTTCCACTCCACGTCGGTGTCGTGGGTGTGTTCGGCCACGTCGGCGTCGCGCTCGGTCATCACCTCGACCTCACGAACACCGAGGTTCTCGCACACCTGCAGGATGGCTTCCTCGTCGCCGCCCGGTGAGGCGCTCATCGCGGTGACGAGCGGGTCCTCGGCGTCGGCGTGATAGCGCTCGGCGATGTAGTTGTACGCGTAGTCGCCGCTGGCGCGGTGACACTCGTCGAAGGTGCAGTGCGTCACGTCGGCCAGCGAGACCCGATTGCCGACGAGGTCGTTCTCGACGACCTGGGGCGTCGCGATGACGATTCTCGCGTCGTCCCACAGTTCGGCGCGGTCGTCCGGACGGACCTCGCCGGTGAAGACGACGATCTCGTCGTCGGGGATCTGGAGGGCTTCCCGGTAGAAGTCGGCGTGCTGGTTGACGAGCGGTTTCGTCGGCGCGAGAAAGAGCGCTTTCCCGCCGCGTTCGTGGAGGCGATGGGCGGTCACCAGCAGGCTGACGGACGTTTTCCCCAGCCCCGTCGGGAGACAGACGAGCGTGTGGTCGGCGAGCGCGGCGTCGGCCAGTTGGAGCTGGTACTGGCGTTCCTCCAGCAGCCCGTCGGTCAGGAGCGGGTGTTCGATGTTGTCGACCTCGTCGGTCGCTGCCATTATCCCCCGTATCCGTCCATCCCGGTTAAGGGTTCGCGTACCGCGGCGAAAGTAATCAGAACGTGACTGCGGGGAGATACAGCAGCCCGACGGTCATCGCGACGGCCGCGTAGATCGGAATCGTCAGGTTGTCGTCGACGACGAAGCCGTGGACGATGGGCTTGACGCCGTCGGCGACCATCGCCGCGAGGCCGCCCAGGATCGCCGCCGGCAGCGGCACCCAGATCGACGCGATGAGCGTGCAGACGCCGAACATCGTCACGAGCACGAGCGGTCGCTTGATCGTGCGCAGTTCGTCGGCACTGAGCTGCCCGCTGATCGGATCGGCGAGCGTGAGCATCAGAATCGCCGGAATCGCGATCCGCGGCTCGAAGACGATGCCCGTCAGCGACCCGCTGAACACGTACATCGCGTAGCCGGCGACGCTGTCCTGTTCGTACTCCCGGGTGAGCTTCTCGAAGACGATCCAGTTCCACCCGAAACCCAGGCGAACGATCTCTAGAACGACGGTGATAGCGACGCCTGCGGCGAGAACGTAGCGGATGGACTCCCACGTGAGATACGGCGAGTGGATGAACCGCTGGTTCAACAGGTACAGCGCCGGAATCCCCGCACCACTGGCGTGGACCAGTTTGCGGGCGATCTCGTTGGCCATTAGAGATCGGCGACGGACGTCTCACCTGCACGGAGCGCCCGCAACTGCGCTGCTAGATCCCCGATCCCCACCCTCGCTTGTGCCGTCGAGTCACGGTCCCGAACCGTGACGGTGTCGTCTTCGAGCGTGTCGTAGTCGACGGTCACGCAGAAGGGCGTCCCCACCTCGTCCTGTCTGCGGTAGCGTCGACCGATCGACCCCGATTCGTCGTAGGCGACCTCGAACCCGGCCGCGCGCAACTCGTCAGCGACCTCGCGTGCCCGCTCGCCCAGACCGTCCTTCGCCATCAGCGGGAAGACCGCGACGGTCTTGGGCGCGACTTCCGGCGGCAGCGAGAGCACCGTCCGCTCTTCGTCCTCGTCGTCGGTCTCGCTCTCTTCTTCGCTGACCTCGTCCTCGCGGTAGCTGTGCGCCAGGACGGTGTACACCAACCGATCGACGCCGAAGGACGGCTCGACGACGTGAGGCGTGATGTGCTCGCCCGATTCGGTCACTTCCTCGACGCCGAACCCCGTCTTTTCCACTGGAACCGTCTTCTCGTCGCCGTCGACCTCGACGGTGACCTCGTCGCCCTCGAAGGCAGCCCGGTCGCGTTCGGCCAGGGCTTCGAGCGCGTCGGCCACGGCAGCGGCGTCGCCGCCGAACTCCGGCCCGAGGTAGCTCATGTCCGGATCGACGGTGGCGCGCTCCACAGTAATGGGATCGTCGTACTGTTTGAAGACGGTGAAGTCCTCGTCTGCGTACTCGCCGTGTTTCGAGAGGTCGTAGTCGCCCCGGTAGGCGAAGCCGGTGATCTCGATCCAGTCGCCGCCGATCTCGGCTTCGGCGTCCCAGCAGTCCGCCGCGTAGTGGGCGAGTTCCCCCTCGTTGTGCTGGCGGTAGCGGAACCGGTCCATGTCCACGCCGATGCGTGCGTACCAGTCCTTGGCGACGCCCAGGTAGTAGGCCACCCAGTCGCTGGCGATGACGTCCTCGGCGACGGCGTCCCCGATGGTCATCGACGTCGGCTCGCCGTCGTCGTCGGCCTGCGCGGCGGCCGAGTACAGCGTCACCTCGACGTCCTCGACCTGCGAGAGCGGCGGTTCGTCGGTCTCGGGGTCGATGAAGTGCTCTAGCTCTGCTTGCGCGAACTCGCGCAGTCGGATCAGGCCCTTCCGGGGGCTGATCTCGTTGCGGTAGGCCGCGCCGACCTGCGCGACGCCGAACGGGAGCTGTCCGCGGGCGTACTCCTTGAGTCGCGGGAACTCCACGAACATGCCCTGGGCGGTCTCCGGGCGGAGGTAGCCCGGCGAGGAGCTGCCGGGACCGATGTTCGTCTCGAACATGAGGTTGAAGTCGTCGACCGACTCGCCGGCGAGTTCGGTGCCACAGGTCGGACAGACCAGGTCTTCCTCGGCGATGATGTCCTCGACCTCGGGGATCGGGATGGATTCCGCTTCCTCGATGTCGGTGTTGTCCTCGACGAGGTGGTCCGCGCGGTGGGAGGTCCCGCACTCGGGGCACTCGATGATCATGTCGTCGAAGCCGTCCAGATGGCCCGACGCCTCGAAGACGGGTTCGGGCATCACGTTGGGCGATTCGATCTCCATGTGGCCCTCGCGGCGGACGAACCGATCGCGCCAGGCGTCCTGGACGTTCTCCTTGAGCGTTGCACCTTCGGGGCCGTAGACGTAGAAGCCCGCGACGCCGCCGTAGGCCTCGCTGGACTGGAAGAAAAAGCCCCGGCGTTTCGCCAGTTCCGTCAGTCTCGCTGTGTCGTCTGTCATAGCGCTCGCAGTAGGTCGATGTCCTGGACGATGCCGGTGAGCGTGTCGCCGCCGACCAGCGGAATCTGTTCGATGTCGTTGTCGATCATCTTCTGGGCGGCGTCCTGTGCGGTCCGGCGCTTCGAGACGGTGATGAGGCCATCGGTCATGAACTCACGGACCGGCCGGGCCGGAATCTCGACGTTGCGGGTCGGCATGTAGCTGTTGCCGACGGCCTTGACCGACTCCCACTTCCAGTCGTCGTCCTCGTCGGCGATGGACTCGCCGGTGTCGTCCTCGCCCTCGACGACGCGGGCGACGTCTAAGATGTCGACCTCGGTGATCATCCCGCACATCTCGCCGTCCTCGTCGAGGACGACGCCGTAGGGGACGTCCGCGTGGGACAGTTCCTGTTCGGCGACCGGCAGCGGCGTCTCGACGTAGACGCAGTTGACCTCGCGCGTGGCCAGGTCGCCCAGTTCGGTCTCCCCGTCGACGTCACCCGTCGCGATCGCGTGGACGACGTCGGTGATGGTGACGATGCCTTCGAGTTTGCCGTCGACGACCGGGACCCGACGGGCGTGTTCGTCCACCATCAGCTTCGCGACCTCGGTGATGTCGGTGTCGGCGGTCGTGGTCGGGACTTCTTCGACCAGCAGGGCGAGCTGGTCTTCGTCCGGCTGTTCGATCAGGGCGTCGCGGGAGACGATGCCGCGGAACTCTTCGCCAGCGTCCGTCTGTTTGATCACTGGCACCGACGAGAACGCCCGCTCCTGGAGGTACTCGAGCACGTCGTCCCGGGTCCCCGGAATCTCCACGGTGACGACCTCGGAACGCGGCGTCATGGCGTCTGCGACCTTCATATTGCCCCTAACTCCTGTCTGCTCCTACAAAGTCCTTGCACATTGGTCGGCTTCCGGCCGACGGGTTTGCTCGCCGCGGACTTGGCCCGCCAACCGACCTTTTCCGTCCTCGCGTTCGGGCTCTGTGCCCCGTCACGACGGACTCACCGGCCGCCGCGTGCGTCGCCGTCGACGCTCTCTGCCGGTGATTGCTGGTTCTTACCGTCCAGGCGGCGTCTTCCTCACTGCTCGCTCGAGCTCTCGGGAGTGTCCGTTGCGCTATGTATGCGTACAGTTCCCTTGCCATATGTGGATACTTGGCACGAATTCGGCACGTTTATATGTGGGTGTGTAACAGTAACACACATGGCGCCCGACGCAGCCATCACGGAAGAAGTCGCGCAGTGTGAAGTCATGGGTTCGGTCGACAGCGGCGAGGTCGACCAGTTCGTCCTCGCGGACCCGAGCCAGGACGACTCCTGGATGACGGTCGCACTGACGGACGCGAAAGGCCTCAACGCGTGGTGCTGACTGCGTCTCGGGCTCTCGGCCCTCGTTTCTCTTCGACCGGTCGGTGACTCGATCGGGGACGGCCGCCAACAGTCAAGATTTTTGAGCGACCGGTTCGTTCAGGTCGATATGGATTATCGCGAAGTCGAGGGTGCTCGGGAGTACGTCGCTCGACTGGAACACGGTCGGGGCTGGCGCGAACAGATCGAGGACTTCGCCGACGAGGAGGGCATCGACGCGGCCTTCTTCATCGGCCTCGGCGCGGTGCAGGACGCCACCCTCATGTTCTACGACCAGGACGACCAGGAGTACTACGACGTCGAGTTCGACGAGCCGTTCGAGGTCGTCCCCGCGGTCGGGAACATCTCCTGGCTCTACGAGGACCGCTTCGCGCACACCCACATGACGCTCTCGCGCGAGGACGGTAGCGTCGTCGCCGGTCACCTGGACGAAGCGACGACCTTCGCCGGCGAACTGTACGTTCGGGAGTTCGACGCGGAACTGGACCGCGAACACGACGAGACCACCGACCTGGACCTCTGGCCCCTGTAGATGCGCGAGGAGGACGAACAGTACTTCGAGCGGCTCGAAGCCGAACTCGACGATGCGTTCGACGTGGCGACGGCGGCCCGCGAGCGCGGCGGCGACCCCACGAAAGACGTGGAGATCCCGACCGCCCGCGACATGGCCGACCGCGTCGAGAACATTCTGGGCATCGACGGCGTCGCCGAGCGCGTCCGCGAGTTAGAAGGCGAGATGAGCCGCGAGGAGGCGGCCCTGGAACTCGTCGAGGACTTCGTCGAGGGCACCGTCGGCGACTACGACACCGACGTCGAGAAGGTGGAGGGCGCGGTCCGCACTGCGGTCGCGCTCCTCACTGAGGGTGTCGTCGCCGCCCCCATCGAGGGAATCGACCGCGTCGAAGTCCTCCAGAACGACGACGGCTCCGAGTTCGTCAACGTCTACTACGCCGGTCCGATCCGGTCTGCGGGAGGCACTGCGCAGGCGCTGTCCGTCCTGGTAGCCGACTACGCCCGGACGCTGCTGGGCATGGACGAGTACAAGGCTCGCGACGACGAGATCGGCCGCTACGCAGAAGAGATCGAACTGTACGACAAGGACACCGGGCTCCAGTACTCGCCCAAGGAGAAGGAGACGAAGTTCATCGCCGAGAACATGCCCATCATGCTCGACGGCGAGGCCACGGGCGACGAGGAGGTCTCGGGCTATCGGGACCTCGAACGCGTCGACTCGAACTCCGCCCGCGGCGGGATGTGTCTCGTCCTCGCAGAGGGGATCGCGCTCAAGGCCCCCAAGATCCAGCGCTACACGCGCAATCTCGACGAGGTCGACTGGCCCTGGCTCCAGGACCTCATCGACGGGACCATCGGGAAGGACGACAGTGGTGACGAAGCAGAAGGCGACGGTGACGAGGAGGCGGCCGACGGCGACGACGCCGACGACGAGGAGGAGTCAGAACCCGCTGGCCCGCCCCGCGTCGAGGAGTCCACGAAGTTCCTCCGGGACCTGATTGCCGGTCGCCCGGTGTTCACCCATCCGTGCGAACCCGGCGGGTTTCGACTCCGCTACGGCCGCGCACGGAACCACGGCTTCGCGACGGCGGGCGTCCACCCCGCGACGATGCACCTCGTCGACGATTTCCTCGCGACCGGGACCCAGATTAAAACTGAGCGCCCCGGGAAGGCCGCGGGCGTCGTCCCCGTCGATAGCATCGAAGGGCCCACGGTGAGACTCGCCAACGGCGACGTCCGGCGCATCGACGACCCCGCAGAGGCGCTGGAAGTCCGGAACGGCGTCGAGAAGATACTTGACCTCGGCGAGTACCTGGTGAACTACGGGGAGTTCGTCGAGAACAATCATCCACTGGCTCCAGCCAGCTACACCATCGAGTGGTGGGAACAGGACTTCGAGGCGAGCGGCGCCGACGTACAGGCGATGCGCGATTCGGTCGCCGTCGATCTCGACGATCCCTCTGCAGAGGAAGCCATCGAGTGGGCCGTCGCGTACGATGCGCCCCTGCACCCGAAGTACACCTACTGCTGGCACGACGTCTCCGTCGATCAGTTCGAGACGCTGGCGGACGCGATGGAGGACGCCCGTGTTGCAGAAACAGACGGCGCAGCCCTGTCGGGTGACGCAGGTACCACAGGTGACGGTGACCTCGTCGTCCCCCGGCAGGACGACGCCGAGGTGGCGACGATCCTCGAACACCTGCTGGTCGAACACCACCGCGGCGAGGACCGACTGACCATCCCCGACTGGAAGCCGCTCGTCCGATCGCTGGGCTTTACCGAGCGACTGGATCGAGAGTGGGCAGTCGAGGACCTCTCGACGGCGGCCCGCGAGTACGCCGACGGCGAGAACGCCATCGAGGCCGTCAACGAGGTCGCCCCCTTCGAGATTCGGGAACGTGCGCCCACCCGCATCGGTAACCGGATGGGCCGGCCCGAGAAATCGATGTCGCGCGACCTCTCGCCGGCCGTCCACACGCTGTTTCCCATCGGTGAGGCCGGCGGCAGCCAGCGTGACGTGAGCAAGGCGGCCTCGGCCGGTGACGACATCGACGGCACCCTCGGGGAGGTCGAAGTGCAGGTCGGCCGCCGCCGCTGTACCGAGTGTGGCACCGAGACCTACAAGGCGCGCTGTCCGGACTGCAACGGCACTACCGACGCCGTCTACATCTGCCGCGACTGCGACATCGAGGTCGAACCCGACCCCTCCGGCCGCGCGGAGTGTCACCGCTGTGAGAGCATGGCCTCGCCAGTGCAGACGAAGACGGTCAACATTCGCGAGGAGTTCCACGAGGCCCTCGAAACCGTGGGCGAGCGCGAGAACGCCTTTGACATCGTCAAGGGCGTCAAGGGACTGTCCTCGAAGATGAAGACGCCCGAACCCATCGAGAAGGGGATCATGCGGGCGAAACACGGCGTCTCCTCGTTCAAGGACGGCACCGTCCGCTACGACATGACCGACCTCCCGGTGACGGCCGTTCGTCCGGAAGAACTCGACGTCACCGCCGACCAGTTCCGCGCGCTGGGCTACGAGTACGACATCCACGGCGACCCGCTCCAGCACGACGACCAACTGGTCGAACTCAAGGTCCAGGACATCGTCCTCTCGGACGGCGCGGCCGAGCACATGCTCAAGACCGCCGACTTCGTCGACGACCTCCTGGAGAGCTACTACGGCCTGGAACCGTACTACGACCTGGAGGACCGCCAGGAACTCGTCGGGGAACTCGTCTTCGGGATGGCACCACACACGAGCGCGGCGACGGTGGGGCGAGTTATCGGATTTACGTCAGCTGCCGTCGGGTACGCGCATCCGTATTTCCACGCCGCGAAACGGCGGAACTGCTTCCATCCGGAGACGGAGATCACATACGAGGACGAAAGCGGAACGCTACGACGGCAGTCCATCGCACAGTTCGTCGAACGACGACTGGACGATCCACGTGTCGACGACTTTGGGGCGATCGTTCAGGAACTGGACGGTGAGATTCGCGTCCAGTCCATCGATGACGACGGAAATTGGGTGCGAAAACCAGTCGAAGCAGTCTCGAAACACCCGGTACCGGACCACCTGGTCGAAATCGAAACCGGTAGTGGACGAACGATAACTGTCACGCCGGACCATTCGATGGTGCGGTGGGACGATGGACCGAGCGACGTCGAGGCACACGAGTTGGCTGAGGGCGATGCAGTCCCGCTGTTCGGGGATCGCTGCGTGGGTTCTGAAACCGCTTGCTCGAAGCCGTCGGTCGCTGACGGCGGGACGAACGTTGAAATAGTAGAACGGGTCGAATTCGTCCCGTCTGATGTCGAAAATACGTACAGCCTCACGGTCGCGGACACGAACCGAGTCGTTGCGAACGGAATCGGTGTCGGCCAATGCGACGGCGACGAGGACTGTGTGATGTTGTTGCTCGATGGCCTCCTCAACTTCAGCAAAAAGTATCTCCCGGACAAGCGCGGCGGAAGCGTTGCCGAAGACTCCAGACTCGTCGCGGTCGACCCCGACGACAACGTCCGGTTCCTGACCTTCGAGGAGTTCTGGAACGAACTCGAGTCGCCGCTGGATGTCGACGGGAAGTTCCGGAAGCGTACTTGCTACGAAGAAGGCTGGCAGACCTACGCGTTCGACGAGAACCACGAGGCGTCGCTCCAGCCGATCGAAAAGGCAATTCGCTACCGCGCCGACGAGGAACTCGTCCGAATCGAGACGCAGTTCGGCCGTTCGCTCGAATTGACCAAACATCATAGCCTCTTCCGATACGACGATGGTGTCGAGGAGGTCGCGGGGGCAGATCTCTCAGAGGGCGACCTTATCGTTGCACCTCGGGAACTCGATGTCGAGACCGAACAGACGACGATCGATGTCACAGAGTGCGTCGACGAACCGTACGTCGTTATCGACGACCACGTCGAGGATCTGCTGACGACGGCTTGGGAGACGACCGAACGGGGGAGCCAAACACATCAGGCGTTCGACTCCGGCCTCGCATATCGCCTCTCGAAAAGCAAGATTTCTTACGACCGGTTCGAGCGTATCCTCGATCTTGCTGGTTTTCAGGTCCCACGAGACGTGGAGATCGGTCTCAAAGGATCGTCTGCTGGAATCTCAGGAACTATCGAGGTCGACGAGGACTTCGCGTGGCTGCTTGGACTGTTCGTCGCGGAGGGAACTACGTCTAGCGTCTGTCCGGCGATTCATAACGCCGACGAGGAACTGATCGACCGGGCTGCTGAGATTATCGAGACGACGCTCGGCCACGAACCCGGCCGTCGCTGGTCGAACCGTGCGTACGAACTTAGGTTCCCAGCTGTATTCCGAGAGGTGCTGTACGAACTCGGTTTCGAGGACGCCGACTCCTACAATTCCAGTCAAAAGATCGTTCCGGAGTGCATCCTGAATGCTCCTCGCGATACTGTTATCGCGTTCCTCCGTGGTTTTGTCGAGGGTGATGGGAGCGACTCAGCCGACGGCAACGTGACGACGGTCGGATTCCACACGACGAGCGAGGACGTCAAAGACGGTATCGTCTTTTTGCTCCACCGGCTGGGGCTGGTCGCGAACGTCTCGGCAAAAACCAACCGTGAGGGGAACCGACAGGATATCTATACCGTAACGGTTTCCGGTGGCGCAACCGATAATCCGCTCCACAGGATCTTTGCCGGCGAGGACCCGTACTACCCCAAGAGCCTCGTCGTCTCTATTCCTGACGCGTTGATGGATATTCGCGAGATGCACATCGAGGGGGTCAAGCAATTGATCCCGAAGTACCTGCTGCGTCGGGAGAACATCTCACTGGAGAAACTCCGAGATATCGTCCGGGAACTCGAATCCCGTGACCTTCCCGAACCCGCCAAGGAGAAGCTCAAGGAACTGCGGCCACTCGTCGACGGTGACCTCTCGTATCTCCGCGTCAAGACCGTCGAAACCGTCGACTACGACGGGCATCTCTACGACCTACAGGTCGGCGGCGAGCCGATCTTCACCGCAAATTGGCTGTACGCCCACAACTCTATGGACGCGCCGCTGGTGATGTCCTCGCGGATCGACCCCTCGGAGATCGACGACGAGGCCCACAACATGGACATCGTCGACCAGTACCCCCGGAAGTTCTACGAGGCCACCCGGGAGATGGCCGACCCCGAGGAGGTCGAGGACCTCATCACCATCGCCGAGGAGAACCTCGGCACCGACCGCGAGTACACGGACTTCCGGCACACCCACGACACCTCGAACATCGCGCTCGGACCGGATCTGTCGGCGTACAAGACCCTCGACGACATGATGACGAAGATGGACGCCCAACTGGAACTCTCCAGGAAACTCCGGGCGGTCGACCAGACCGACGTGGCCGAGCGGGTCATCGAGGGCCACTTCCTCCCGGACATCATCGGGAATCTGCGCGCGTTCTCGCGCCAGGAGACCCGCTGTCTGGACTGCGGCGAGAAGTACCGGCGGGTGCCCTTGACCGGCGACTGCCGGGAGTGTGGCGGCAACATGACGCTGACCGTCCATCACGGCTCGGTCAACAAGTACATCGACACCGCGATCCAGGTCGCCGAAGAGTACGGCGCTCGCGAGTACACGAAACAGCGCCTGCGCATCTTGGAGAAGTCCATCGAGCGCATCTTCGAGAACGACCACAACAAGCAGAGCGGCATCGGCGATTTCATGTAGTACCTTTTTACTTCGTCGGGGTTCCTCGCTCGCTAGCGCTCGCTGCGGGAACCTCTCCTCGTAAAAATCTACGCTCAAAACTGCTCCGTGCTCGCGATGCTCGCACGGAGTGAACCGCGCGCCACGGGCGCGCGGATGCTGGTGGGGACCGCACCGCCGCTTTCGCTTCAAGGGTACTGAAAAACTATCGGTAGAACGCCACTAAGCAGCTTTATCTCCCTTGCCACCGAATAGCACGGTATATGAGTGATTCTGCCGAGAGAGACCGGCTCGCGTTCGGTGAGACCGTCTACGACGAGGATGGCAACGAACTGGGGCGCATCCGCGGCTTCGACGAGCACGGCTTCTACGTGACCCTGGAGGAGGGTATGGAGGGCCTCTCCGAAGAGCACGTCACGTCGGGCCACGAGTTCGGCGAGGCCGAACTGATGTGGCGCTGCTGGGAGTGCGGGGAGATGGGCGAACTCGACGAGGACATCCCGGAAGCCTGTCCGTCCTGTGGCGCGCCCAAAGAGGACATCTATTACTGGACCGAGGACTGACGGGCCACCGTGGACGTCGTCGTCTTCGGTGCCGGAAGCCTCGGGTCGCTCGTCGGTGGGCTGCTCGCTCGCGAGCACCAGGTGACGCTCGTCGGCCGCGACCCGCACGTCGACGCGATCGCCACCGACGGCCTCCGCGTCGACGGGGAATTCGAGTTTCTCGTCCGGCCCGACGCAGTCACGTCGCTGCCGGCCGACGTTCGGGCTGATCTCGCCGTCGTCACGGTCAAAGCCGACGACACGGCCGCCGCCGCCAGCGCACTGGCGGACTGTGACCTGCGAGCGGCGCTCTCGCTCCAGAACGGCATGGGCAACGAGGCGACGCTGGCCGCCCACCTCGACTGTCCGGTGCTCGCCGGCACGTGTACGTACGGCGCACTGCTGGCCGAGGCAGGTCGCGTCACCTGCACCGGCGTGGGTGAGATCGCGCTCGGCCCACCCGAGGGCGGTACTGCGGCGGAAGCAGACGAGGTGGGTGACGCCTTCGAACGGGCGGGATTTGAGACGACCGTCGCCGACGACATGCCCCGGCGACTCTGGGAGAAACTGGCGGTCAACGCGGGCATCAACGCGACGACGGCGCTGGCTCGCGTCGAGAACGGTGCGCTGCTGGACGGGCCGGCGCACGCTGTCGCGACGGCCGCCGCCCGGGAGGCGGCACGCGCTGCGCAGGCCGCGGGCGTCGATCTCCCGGTCGCCGACGCGGCGGCTGCGGTCGAGGCCGTCGCCGACGCGACGGCGGCGAACACGTCGTCGATGCACCAGGACGTGCGCGCCGAGCGACGGACCGAGGTCGACGCGATCAACGGCTACGTCGCCGACCGGGCCGAGAACGCGCCGGTCAACCGGACGCTCGCTCGCCTCTTACGGGCCTGGGAACGGTCGCGGGGCCTGCGATGACCGCGTCGGACGTGACGGAGTGCGCTCAGTGCAGTCGCCGTCGAGCCGCGGCCCCGTGCAGCAACGAACGTGTCATGTGTTGTCAAAAGCCGAACGAAGATGTTCGGAACGAACGTTTTGCGCCTCCTCTTTGAACGTCCTGTCGCAACGATGTCTCAATCGATCTACGGCGAAATCGGTGGCCGCGACGCAGTCGAAGCAGTCGTCTCGGACTTCTACGACGCCGTCCTCGCCGACGAGCGTATCAGCCACTACTTCGAGGACCAGGACATGGCGGAACTGCGCGCACACCAGATTCAGTTCATCAGTTCGGTCACGGGCGGACCAGTCGAGTACTCGGGTGCGGACATGCGCGAGGCCCACGCACACCTCGACCTCGACGAGCGCGACTTTCGGGCAGTGGCCGACCACCTCGAAGCGGCACTGCGGGCGAACGGCGTCGCCGATTCGAACGTGGAGCGGATTCTCGAACGCGTCGCGGATCTGAAAGCACCAATTCTCGATCAGTAGTCGCTCGCACGGCTCGTTGCCGGTCGTCCCTCGACGACGTGGGTGAGATACCGGTCGCACATCCGTTCTTTCACTGACACGTCCGTGTCGACGGCGGAGAAGTTGCAAAAGTTTAGTGGGGTCCCGCGCCGAGTCGCTGGTGATGGAAATCTTCGGGTCGAGTGGCGTCCGCGGGGTGGCAAACGAGTACCTCAACCCGGAGTTCGTCTGCCACATCGCCCAGGCCGCGGGGTCCGTCTGGAACACCGACCGCGCAGCGATCGCTCGCGATACCCGCGCGACCGGGCAGATGCTGGCCAATTCCGCGTCCAGCGGCCTCGCCAGCGTCGGCTGTGACGTCGACCGCCTCGGCGTCGTCCCGACGCCCGGCCTCCAGGCCTACTGCGAGGCCGAGAGCGTCCCCGGCCTCATGGTGACGGCCTCGCACAACCCGCCGGCGTACAACGGCGTGAAACTCATCGGGGCGAGTGGTGTGGAACTCTCCCTGGGCACGCTCGAACGCGTCGAAGAGCGCCTCCTCTCGGAGGACTACGCGACCGTCCCGTGGGACGAAACCGGCGCCGAGACGCGCGTCGAGAACGCGCGCCGGGCCTACGTCGACCAACTCCTGGCCGCAGTCGACCGCGACCGCATCGCCGACGGGAACCTCACGGTCGCGCTCGATCCCGGCCACGGCGCGGGCGCGCTCACCAGCCCGGATTTCTTCCGCGAACTCGGCTGTGAGGTCGTCACCGTCAACGCCCAAGAGGACGGTCACTTTCCGGGGCGTAATCCCGAACCGATCGCCGAGAACCTCGCAGACCTCGGGCGACTGGTCCGCGTGGCCGACGCCGACGTGGGGATCGCTCACGACGGGGACGCCGACCGCGCGATCTTCTTCGACGAACGCGGCGAGTTCGTCGAGGGCGACGCCGCACTCGCGGCGCTGGCGGCGGCTGAACTCGACGCTGGCGACGTGGCCGTCTCCGCGGTGAACGTCTCCCAGCGGCTGGTCGACGTCGCCGACGTCGCCGGTGCGGACCTGTCGCTGACGCCCATCGGCAGCACGAACATCATGACTCGCATCCGCGACCTCCAGGGCGAAGGGGAGTCGGTCCCGATCGCCGGCGAGGGCAACGGCGGCATCATCTTCCCGAACTACCGGATGACGCGCGACGGCGCCTACACCGCCGCGCGCTTCCTCGAACTCGTGGCCGAGCAGCCGGCCAGCGAGATCGTCGCCCCCTACGACGACTACCACCTGCTCCGGATGGACATCGAGTACGAGGACGACGGCCAGCGCCGCGCACTGCTCGACGCTGCCGAACGCGTCGCGACCGAGTCCGGCGCGACGCTGGACACCACGGACGGCTACCGCCTCGACTACGGGGACAGCTGGGTGCTCGCCCGCCCGAGCGGCACGGAACCGGTCGTCCGCATCTACGCCGAGTCCAGCGACCCCGGTCGTGCGGCCGACCTCGCAGAAGAGATGCACGAGGCGATGACCGACGCGAAAGCGCGGGCGTAACGCGCCTACGCGTCCGGCAGCTCCGCCAACGTCGCTTCCAACTGTTCTCTGGCCTCCCGCGTGTTCGCCAGTTTCTCGGCGACGGCACCGCTCGCGAGGCGCTCTCGCTGTTCCTCGGTGAGTTGCTCGCGGGCGCGGGCGCTCTGGCGCAGCCGTTCGAAGTCCTCGTCGCCGAGCAGGTCGCGAACGTCGCGGAGCCGTTCGATCACGTCGTCGGCTGCGAACCGGCCGACGACCTGGACCAGTTCCCGGATGCGCCACTGGAGTTCCGCGGCCGGCTTCGGCGGCCACTCGATCTGGAGCGGGCCGGCGTCGAGCCGTCGGAGGTACGTCTGGCTGGTCGCGACGTTGCGCTTGAGTGCGTCGGCGTCGTCGACGTAGTGGTCGAGCTTCGATTTCGAGTAGTCGGCGTACTCCTGGATCTGAGTGATCGATTCGGTCCCGGCCTCGGCGGTCTCGACGTACTCACGGAGGTCCGGCGGCGGGTCCCGATAGGGAACCAGCGGGAAGGCCGTCGTCGCCGCGACGAACGACAGCACGTCGCGGGCGCTCGCCTCCCGCTTGAACGTCTTGAACGCCTCGGCGATGGCGTCGTTGTAAGTCTCGATCGGCTCTCGAATGCGCTCGACGGGCGCGTCGAGGTCCGCGTCCCCCAGTCGCTGGAGCGATTCGAGGTCGTCGACCTGTTCGCCGAGTTCGCGCACGCGCCGGCGCGCTCGTTTGCGAAGCTTCCGATACCGACTCTTCGTGGCGTCTCGCTCCGTGAGCAGCGCTACGTCGTCGGCGACTGGCGAGAGGATCTCACGTGCCTGCGCGAAGTCCGACTCGGTGAGCCGGCGCTGTTGCATCACGTCGTCGACCTCCTCGAACCGCTCGCGATGCGGGAGGTCGTCGGGCAGGTGGTCGATGAACTGCGCCATCGCTTCCTGGAACTCGATGAAGACCTTGAAATCGCCGTCCCCGGTCGCTTCCTCCTCGTAGCGGTCGAACAGCGACTGCAACTCCTCGTAGTGGTCGGCGATCCGCTGGAGCTGTGCCTCGTCGCGCTCGTCGACCCGGGCCGTCGCCCGCTCGTAGGCGTCGTGTGCGGCGTCCAGGTCAGCGATCAGTTCGGCGACGTCGTCGCGGTCGGTCGCCGGGTCGTCACTCATCGTAGACGTCGTCGGGATCGAACACCTGTTCGCCGACGACGTCACCCTCGATGGTCCGATAGAAACACGACTCGTAGCCAGTGTGACAGGCGCCGCCGGTCTGTTCGACGACGTACAGCAGCGCGTCGCCGTCGCAGTCGACCCGAATCTCCTCGACCTCCTGAACGTGCCCGCTCGATCCCCCTTTCTGCCAGAGTTCGTCGCGGCTGCGCGAGTAGTAGTGCGCGAGGCCGGTCTCGCGCGTTCGCTCGACTGCCTCCTCGGTGACGTAGGCGAGCATCAACACCGCCCCCGACGAGGCGTCCTGTGCGACCGCTGGCAACAGTTCCTGCTCGTCGAAGGCCAACTCGACGTCCGTTTCGTCCATACCCCTCCTGTCTCCCTTCCGGCCGATATGTCTTGTGTCGGGTCCCCTAGAAGCCCATGGTGCCGATGAGTGCGTAGAGGACGTCCCCGTACACTAGGCTGACCACCAGACCGACGAACATCGGGACGAGGAAGGGCACGCCCGGCGTGAGCCAGACGGTGTCTTCGGTGGTCAGCACCTCCAGCCCACCGCGGAGTTCCTCGGCCGACGTGCCGTAGGCCGTCCCCGGAATGTCGTCGAGGAACGCCTCGGCGCCCCACGGGTCGTCTGCGGTCTCGAACTCGGGGATCACTGCCCGGTCCCGCCGCTCGGCCAGTCCGTCCGCGTCGGGCGTCGATCGCTCCTCTTTCACTGATTTGCCCCCGTCAGTCACGGGAATCGACCCGTCGCCGGCGGGATTCGGGTCCTCGGGAAGCGTGGTGGGATCACGGTAGTGGTCGGGGTTCTCGCGCACCTCGGCGAGGGTCACGCCGCGCCACCGGAGGTACATCCGGAGGGCGTCCAGGTCGAGGCCGCCGCGCGTGAACCCGTCGGGATTCTCCAGGAGGCGGCCGTACTCCTCGGTGGCCGCGTCCCAGGTGATGGGCCGGCCGACGAACATCGCCTTCCCGACGTGGCCGCCCAGGGCGTTCCGCACCATCAGCACGAACGGGTAGGCGATGCCGATGACGACCGTGTTCGAGAGGACGGTCATCGAGAACACGCCGAGCGTCGGGACGACCTGCGGGAACGCCATCGTCGGCAGGAAGTACGTCGGGTAGGTCGGGAACAGCAGCGCCAGGGTGATGAGCCCCTTCGCGTCGGCGCCGCCGAAGCCGCCGAGCCACCAGAAGCCGTAGGCTAGTGGGACGATGAACCCGACGCTGAACAGCACGCGGAAGAGAAAGCGCGCCTCGTTGACGTAGGTCATCGTGCTGCCGGTGTAGACGAGCCACCCCTCCCAGGCGAGCGTGAGCACGCCGAGGACGAGCAGCGGCAACCACGTCTGGTTGGGGACGCGCCGCGTTCGGATGTCGAGCCAGGCGGCCCACCCGAACACGGGGACGGCGAGAAGGCGCAACAGATCGGGCGCAGAGCCGAGCGACGACAGCTCGGATGCGAGGTCAAGCGAGAGCACGTTCGCCCGGTGCCGCGGCTAGACATTAGCGTTTGCGGCAATGTGCGATCCCGAAAAGGCGAGAACCGCGTTAGATGACGCGGTTCTGCAGGTAGTCGAGGTGCTTTGCGTTGTAGACGATCTTGACCTCGTCGGCGTCGGGGCTGCCGATGCAGGTCAGGCGGACGTTCTTGTCTTCGACCTCTTCGTCCGAGAGGATCTGCTGCATGTCCATGTCGATTTCGCCTTCGACGACGATGGCAGCGCAGTTCGCACAGGCGCCGGCGCGGCACGAGAAGGGCCAGTCGTAGCCCTGTGCCTCGGCGGCTTCGAGGATGTACTCGCCTTCGTTGACCTCGAGAACACCGTAGTCCTCGTCGTCGAGGCCGGCGTCTGCCGCCTCCTCGAAGGTCCCCTCGTCGTACATGTCCCAGCCGTGATCGTCCAGTACTTCGTAATTAAGGTACTCTACCGTGGGCATCAACGTGACCGTTCGACCCCCTGACTGTTAGACTTTGCTGTTCCTGAGCCTCGCTCGCGGAAAAAATGATGACAAACACACCTGCAATCCGGGCGAACAGTTAAAAGAGCGGGACGAACCGGAAGATAAGGTACGAGGCCGCGGTCGCGATCCCCGGCACGATGTTCTGGAGGAACACGACCCGCGCGGTCGTCGACGGCTCGAACAGGTCGGCCGCCTTCGGGATGTCCTCCGATTCCTCCTCGCCGATGGGCTTGCGATCCGTCTCGCTCGGGGTCCCTCCTTCGCCGCCGACCGTCGGCGCGTCGTCCGCGTCGGCAGTCAGCGCGCCGACCGAGACGTCCACCTCTTTCCCACCGCTTTTGACCGTCTCGGAGAGTTTGACCGTCCGGGTCGCTCGCCCCCAGCCCAGGCCGACGATGCTCATCGTCGCGATGATGACGAAACTCGCCGGGATGCCCAGCGCCGAGAGGAAAGTCACCAGCGTCGAACTCACGGTCGCCACGACGAGCGCGGCCAGAATGGGCAGATCCGTCAGGTCGTTCCCCACCGTGTCCATCGTCCGCCGGGCGATGGTGAACGCACCGAGGCCGATCGCTGCTCCCCCGAGCAGGATACCGTCGATGAGTCCCAGTTGGTTACTGCCGACTAGGGGCGCGACGGCGTTGGCGACGTTCGACGCCCCGGCCGAGAACGCCATGTAACAACCGATGAGGATGACCAGCACCGTTCCGATGAACTCCCGCTGTGTCGTCCCCGGGCCGAGCGTCGGCCGGGGCACGGCGCCCGAGCGGTCGACTGCCAGCAGCGACCCCTCCGACTGGGTGATTGCGAACCACTCGACCAGTCGCGGGTAGAAGTACCGGCCGACGACGCCGCTCACCCAGAACGCCGCCAGCGGGGAGACCAGCCACCAGGAGACGATCTCTCCCATCTTCGCCCAGTTGAGCGTCCCCTGGGCCAGGCCCAGGCCGGCGATGGCTCCCACGGCCGTCATCGAGGTGGAGGCGGGGACGCCGACGATGTTCGAGAGGAACAGGGCGAACCCGATGAAGAACAACACGGCGATCGAGGCCTCGATGGTGAACGCGCTCTGGGGGACGATTTCCCCGCCCATCGTCTTGACGACCTCGGTGCCGACGGTGATGCCGCCCAGCAGCGCGAACACCGTCATCAGAACAGCGGCCCCGAACTTCGAGATCGTCTTCGCACCGACGGCGGGCCCGAACGCGACGCCCGTCGACGACCCGCCGATGTTGAACCCCACGAAGACAGCGACGAGAAGGCCGATTGCCAGCAGTACCGATACCATATTACTGCGTGTGGTTCCCGGCGGTTAAACGGTGGCGTTTAGCCACCTCGCACCGCCCCGCCGGCTCACGATCACTCCCCGGTTGCGTCGCCCGGCTCGTCGACCGCGTCCGGGTCCGGCTCGCCCGGCAGCCGTTCCCGCTCGGAGGCCAGTTCGTCGCTCACGTCTTCGGTCGTCTTCTTGACGTCCTCGCTTTGGGCTTTGGCGTCGGCCGTCTCCGCGCGGAGGCTGGCGGCTTCGTCGCGCAACTGACTCGCCTGTGCTGCGAGTTCGTCTTGCGTCTTTCCCTCGATCTGGCCAACGTCGGCTTCGGTCGCCGTCTCGGCCAGCGTCTCGGCGGCCGATTCCAGTTTGTCAGCCCGCGCTTCCAGTTCGTCGGCAGTCGTCGCCAGTTCGTCGGCGGTGTCGGTCACCTCGCCGGCGTGTGCTTCGAGCGTCGCCGCCTGCGTGGCGACGTTGGTCGACTCCCGGTCGAGGACGCGTGCGAGGACGAGGAGTTGCAGGGTGCCGACGACGACGAACGCCGCGATGGCGATCGCGCCGGCCGTTTCCAGCACCGCGACGGTCCCGGGTGCTACGTCGACGCTGCCGACTCTGACGACGGCGTTCGCGAGAACGAGCACCACCGTCACCAGCACCACTGCGCGGACGAACTGCCGGTACAATCGCGCGTGGCTGCCGAACATGAGCCGTTCGAGCGCCCGACCGAGCCAGCGGAGTCCCGGGACTTGCGGTGTCATTGCCCGCAGGTGTCGCCCGGGCGTGAAAAGCCTTTGTCCGGACCGCACACGATGTCACCCGTTTACAAAAAACCCATATCGGATGTTTGCAACGGGATTCTCATGGAACGGAAACAGGTTCTCGCCTGTCTCGCGGTCGCCGTGCTCGCGTTCGGTGCGGGGTGTAGCGGGTTCCTCGGCAACTCCGAGTCCACCGCGACGCCCGGAACGGGAACCGACGCGACGGAATCACAGCGGCCCGTCGCGGTCGACGGCTCGCTCGACGCGACCGCCCTGTTCGCCATGCACAACGACACCGTGCGGTCGGCGGAGACGTTCACGCAAGTGGGCACTGTCGGTGGTGTGTTCGACACCACGATGCGTGCTAACGTCTCGTCCGGTGAAGTCCGCGCCACGATCGAGCGATCCGGGGGACGCAACTCGACTGCCGTCTACGTCGACGAGACCGGGACGCAGTACTCGCGAGTGGTGACCGCGAGCGGAACGGAGTACTACGTCACCGATGGACTGAACGACGGGCCGGACGACCTCTGGAAGGTCACCGCCCGGCCCGACGAGAACCCGATCGGCTCGGCGACGATTCGCGCGATCACGGCGACCAACTGGACCGTCCAGGGGAACACTACCTCCGAGGGAACGACGCTCCTCCGGTTCACCGCGAGCGGTCTCGACGCGACGGACCGGTACGACGCCGCGACCGCGTCGTCGTTCACCGCCGAACTCCTGGTCGAACCCGGCCGCGGAATCCGGAAACTGAACGAGACGGTCACCCGACCCGGAGAGAACGGATCGACGAAGCGATTCAGCATCGTCGTCGAGTACACCGACTTCGACACGACAGCCGTCGACGCGCCCGACTGGACCGACGAGGCGCGCGCGCAGGCGGCCGACGGCTGACTCGCGAGCCGCCCGCCGACAGCGAACCGATATGTTTTCCGCCGCCGGCGTCACAGGTGCTGGCATGTTCCCCGAGTTCGAGGTCGTCCCCGCCGTCGACATGCAGGACGGGCAGGTCGTCCAGCTGGTCGGTGGCGAGCGCGGCACCGAGACGACGTACGGCGATCCCGTCGAAGCCGCCGAGCGCTGGGTCGACGCCGGCGCGCGGACGCTCCACCTGGTCGATCTCGACGGTGCCTTCGAAGGCGAACGACAGAACGCACCCGCCGTCGACGCCATCCTCGACGCGGTCGACGTGCCGGTCCAGCTCGGCGGCGGCATCCGCACCGTCGACGACGCGACCGACCTGCTCGCGCGCGGCCTCGATCGCGTCATTCTCGGCACGGCAGCCGTCGAGAACCCCGAGATCGTCGCCGACATCAGCGAGGAGTACCCCGGCTCGGTGACGGTCAGTCTCGACGCGAAAGACGGCGAGGTCGTCGTCTCGGGCTGGACCGAGAGCACCGGTCTCGATCCTGCCGACGCGGCCGAGCGCTACGAGGATCTGGGTGCCGGCGCGATCCTCTTCACCGACGTCGACGTCGAGGGGCAACTCGAAGGCGTCCGCACCGACCCGGTCCGGCGCGTCGTCGAAGCCGTCGACATCCCCGTCGTCGCCAGCGGTGGCGTCGCGACCATCGACGACGTGGTCGCGCTCAAGAACGCCGGTGCCAGCGCCGTCGTCGTCGGGAGCGCCCTCTACGAGGGACAGTTCACGCTCGACGAAGCGATGGCCGCGGTCGACGACTAGCGCCGGGCGTCCGCGGGCGTCACGCGGTCGCTCGTGAGGTCGCCCAGCGGTTGCTCGACGGTGTAGGACGGCGTCTCGACCCGGATGGACGAGTCGTCGGTCACGTCACTGAAGTGCAACTGCAGTTCGTAGCTGCCGTCGGCGGCGATGGGCGCGGCTTCGCGCTGGCCGGTGGGGTCGTGCCACGCCCAGGCGTCGCCGCCGGCGTCCGCCGGGGCCGTTTCGCCGCGGATCAGGCGCTTGGGCGGACGGGTGGCGACCTGCTGGCCGTTCATCGGATACTCCCGCTCGTGCCACTCGCCGAACCCCTCGTCCAGGGCGAACACGTTCTCGTAGCCAGCGTCGATGAGCGTCTCGGCGCGCATCGAGGAGAGGTGGTGCGGGCAGCCGCAGTAGGTGACGATGAAGTCGTCTGTCGGCCAGTTTTCGACCGTGCCGAGCGGCGTCTCGACCGAACTCAGCACCGCGCCGCGGACGTGGGATCGCTGATAGCTCAGCTGGCCGCGCGCGTCCGCGAACCGCGCTGCGCGTGCGGTGTACCAGTCGTAGGCGACGTCGATGGGGACCAGCGAAATCGTCGTTCCGTTGCGGTCGAGCGTGTCGAAGGAACTCGGATCGACGGTGGAGGGCGGCGCGCTCCCGTCGGCTACGTCGGCAGGCGGGCAGCCGCCCGTCTCGTTTCCGGTGCAGGCGGCTGACGCCCGGATCGTCGACCCGGAGTTCCCACCGAGTCCGAGACACCCGGTGAGTCCAGTTGTGATACCCAGGGCAGCGAGGTACCGGCGGCGGTTCATCGCCTAGTATTCTGCAACCGAGTCACAAAAACGCTGGTACACCCAGCAATCGGCTGAGGGGTACTCGGTCAGAGTTGTTCGCGACGACCGTGCGACTGCTTGACGTTCGGCCGACGGCTCCCGATGTGGGGCAGCAAGAGCAGGTACGTTCCCGCGGCGACCAGTAGCGCGCCCAGCGGGACGGTCGTCATCGTGTTGAACAGGAGCACCCCTGTCAGCAGTACCAGAACCGCGACCGCACTTCGCTTGCCCATGGCTCCCCGTTTGCGATTGTTCCCCATATAGCTATGTCAGACGATCGTCATCCTCGCGTCATCGTCCCGCCGCCCGCGTGCGGTTCGCTCCTGACGGGGGTGGCGCTGGGCTGTGCGACGGCGGCTGGACGAGCGGAATCACCTTATGGCAGGACTGTCTTGAGAGAGGTATGACCGAGCGGACTGGGGCAGTGACGCGCGAGACCGCCGAGACGGAGATCGAGGTCACGCTGGCCCTCGACGGCGACGGCGACGCGACGGTAGACACCGGGATCGGCTTCTTCGACCACATGCTGGAATCGTTCGCCAAACACGGCCTGTTCGACGTGACCGTCCAGTGCGACGGCGATCTGGAGATCGACGATCACCACACCATCGAGGACGTGGCGATCACGCTCGGCCAGGCCATCGACGAGGCGCTGGGCGACAAGCGGGGCATCCGCCGCTACGCCGACCGGAAGGTCCCGCTCGACGAGGCCGTCGCCGAGGTCGTCGTCGACGTCTCGGGCCGGCCGTACTTCGCGTTCGACGGCGCGTTCGCCCAGGAACGAGTCGGCGAGTTCACGAGCCACATGGGCAAACACTTCCTGCGCTCGCTGTCGACCAACGCCGGCCTGACGCTGCACGCCAGCGTCACCGGCGAGAACGCTCACCACCAGATCGAGGCGCTGTTCAAGAGTCTCGCCCGCGCGCTCGACGACGCCACGCGGATCGACGAGCGACGGAGCGACACGCCGAGCACGAAAGGCGAACTGTAGGGTTATCCCTGGCCGACCATCTGGTCTTCGTCGTCCCACTCGCGCTGGCGGAGTTCGTACTTCTGAACTTTCCCGGTGGCAGTCGTCGGAATCTCGTCGACGAACTCGAACTCGTGGACGGCCTTGTAGCCGGCCAGGCGCTCTTTCGTGTACTCCGTGAGTTCCTCTGGCGTGACGCCCGGGTTCTCCGTATCACCGTTCGCGGGGATGACGTACGCTTTGGGCGTCTCGCCCCACTCCTCGCTCGGCGCCGGGATGACGGCGACGCTGCCGACGGCGTCGTGGTCGAACAGCGTGTCCTCCAGTTCGACCGAGGAGATGTTCTCCCCGCCGGAGATGATGATGTCCTTCTTGCGGTCCTGGATGGAGATCATGCCGTCCTCGTTGACCACCGCGAGGTCGCCCGTGTGGAACCAGCCGTCGAGGCGGTCGTGGAACGCGTCCTCGGTCTCTTCGGGTTTGTTCCAGTAGCGCTCCATCACCTGGTTGCCGCGGACGACGACTTCGCCGATGGTCTCGTCGTCGCGGGGGACGTCCTCGCCGTCCTCGTCGACGACGCGGAGTTCCGTGCCGATCGGGGCGATGCCCTGGCGCTGCTTGAGGGAGAACCGCAGGCCGCCCTCGTCGGGGATTAGCCGGCGGGCGTCGGACGTGGCGATGAGCGGGCCGGTCTCGGTCGCGCCGTACAGCTGGGTGAACTCCCAGCCGAACTCGTTTTCGGTGTGGCGGATCGTCGCGCTCGGCGGCGCGCTCCCGGCGGCGGTCACGCGCACCGGGTTGTCACCGCTGTACGCCGGGTCGTTCTCTTCGGCGTACTCTTTCAGCATCGAGAGCACCGTCGGCGCACCGCAGAGGAACGAGACGTCCTCGGTCGCGATGGCGTCGAACACGTCCTCGGCCTCCACGCCGCGCGTGCAGACGTGTTTCGCGCCGCGGCCGGTGACGGCGTAGATGTGGCCCCAGCCGTTGACGTGGAACATCGGCAGCGTCCACAGGTAGACGTCGTCGTCGGTGAGGTGGTGGTGGATCGTCACCAACTGGGCGTGGAGCGACTCGGTGCGGTGGGTCCGACAGACGCCCTTCGGGTCGCCGGTGGTGCCCGACGTGTAGTTGATGGTGATGACGTCGTCCTCGGACATCTCCGGGCGCTCGTAGTCGGCGGGGTCGGCGTCGTCGAGGAACGCCTCGAAGTCCAGCCAGTCGCCGTCGATGGCCGCGGGGTCGTTCGTCACGAACACGTCGGCGGGCACTTCCTCACGGATCGCCTCGATCTTGCTGGCGTACTCGTAGTCGGCGTAGACGACGTCACACCCGGAGTCGGCGAGCAGGTACTCGTAGTCCTCGGGCGTGAGCCGGTAGTTCAGCGGCACGTGAATCGCGCCGGTCTGCATCGCCCCGAAGGCGGCTTCGAGGTGGTAGTGTGTGTTCGGATCGAGGACCGCGACGCGGTCGCCCTTCTCGACGCCGCGCGCCTGGAGCGCGGCCGAGAACCGGTCGACGCGGTCACCGAACTCGTCGTAGGTGAACCGCTCACCGTCGGTGCCGACGATGGCTTCGTAATCGCCGTAGTACGTTCGGGCGCGGTCGAGAAAGTCCGTCACGAGCAATTGTTTTTTCATTCATGAGGGACTCGACGCTCGAACGAACTAAACGCTACGCTTGCAACTTCGATCCGACAATTGGGAGTAACTTACGGATTAGAGTCAAATAATTGCACTTTAGTTGTAGAATAGAACCAACACACTCGCGGCGTGCGTTCTCAGGCTGGCAGACAGTACTGTGCCGCGCCGATGAGCGTGTCGATGGGCTGGTAGATGAGGTCGTGAATCGGCGGGTACGGAACGGGCACGCCGAGCAGGACGAGGCCGTGCGAGAGGGGAAGGTACCCGAGCACGAGGAACGCGACGCCGAGGCCGCGGTGGACGCGCCCCAGCCACTGTTTCGGCGCGGCGTTGACGACCGTCCCGTACACGAACAGCGACGGGAACGTTCCCGCGCCGAGGACGCCGAGCGCGACCGCTCCTTCGACGGGGTCGCCCCGTGCCAGCGCGTAGAGGTACGCCGGGAACAGGAGTGGACAGGGGAGCGCGGCGTGCAGTGCGCCCAGGCCGAGGATACGCGGCCCCTCGACCCAGGTGTCGACCCGCGCGGTGAGTTTGGCCGCGACGCCGCCGGCAGCCTCGATGCGCGCCAGCGGCCCGCCCGCGCCGCCGCGGAGGTAGCTCACGCCGACGAGAACCACCACCGTCCCGACGACGACGCCGACGACCGCGCGGACGCCGTTGGCCGCCTGGGCGATGGCCGCCGCGTCGTAGACGACCGACCCGATCGCCCCCATGAGCCCGCCGACGAGCGCGTACGTCGCGGTGCGCCCGGTGTTAAAGAGCAGGTGCTGGCGGATCTCGCCGAACGAGACCGGCCCGTCGTCGCCCATCCGCGAGGCGTACATCGTCACGAGCGGGCCGCACATCCCGAGACAGTGGGCGCCGCCGAGCAGGCCCACTGTGAAGAACACGACGAGTTCGAGCTGCGGGGCGAAGGCGTATGCGCCCCCGACCATCTCACTCCTCCCGCTCTCGCAGGGTGGCCAGGTCGCTCTGGACGTCCCTCCAGGTCACCGTGTCGCTCTGGGTGCTCTCGGAGCCGCCCGACGCGGCCGACAGCTTGTACGTCCGCTCGACGTAGCCCTGTTTGTTCGCCAGCAACACCACGCCCGAGTGGGCGAACATGTACATGTCCATGTTCTGGGGCGTCGTCTTGGTGAAGCTCACGCCGTAGGTTTCCTGCACGACCTCCTTGGCCCGCTGTTTGTTCTCCGGCCGGAGATACTCCCAGGTGCCGGTGTCGAGGTCGACGTTGTAGCTTTCGGCGTACTCGCGGAACCGCTCCGCGTCGTCGCGCGCGGGGTCGAAGGTGATCTCGGCGAACGCCACGCTGTCGGCGTAGTCGTTCTCGATCGCGTGGTCCTGTACGCCCTCCAGGATCGCGGTCAGCCGCGGACACATCGTCTGACAGTACGTGTAGATGAACGTCATCACGAGGTCCTGGCCCGCGTAGTCGTCCGGAATCGACCGCGTCTCGTCAGCGAGCGCAGCCGGGACGCTCGCCGAGGGTACCTTGTCGCCGTGGGTCGGGAAGGGAAGCGCGTCGGCGTTGCCGCCCCAGTCTTTCGCGTCGAGATAGGTGTTCCCGTCACTGGCGCTCCCACCGCTTCCGCCCAAGATGTTCGAACAACCGGCGAGGCTAGCGAGCGTGCCGGCACCGATGGTCCCGAGCACTGATCGCCGCGAGAGAGGTGACCGCGTCATGCCCGTAGCTTCGACTCGCCCCTCTTTAATGCTGTAGTACGTTCCTCGAACGCGGGACTGCGTGGTCACCCGCTCGCGTCTTCGAGCAGTCCGTCGACCAGGCGCATGAACCGGTCGACGAAGCGCTCGGCGTACGTCGGGGCGACTTCGGCCAGCAACAGCGCGGTCTCCTGGGGCCGTTCGAGATAGAGCGTGACGCGACCCCGGTCGTCGCGGCGTTTCTCGACCACCTCGCGCTCGACCAGGCGATCGAGGTGGTACTCCAGTGTGGAGCGCGCGACGCCCATCTCGTCGGCGAGCGCGCCCGGACGGCGGCCGTCCTTGGCCAGCAGCGCGGCGACCAGCTCCCGCGTGGTCTCGCGTCGGAGCAGCGCGATGGTGCCTTTCTCCCACTCGTCGTAGCCCGTCGGGTAGTAGTGGGTCTGGCCGTACAGCGAGACCCGTTCGAGGTCGCCGTTGCGCACCAGCCGCGAGACGTGGTGCTGGACCTGGCCCGTCGCCTGGTCGAGCGCGTCGACGATGCCGCGGAAGTGACTCCCCGGGTGTTCGCGGACGTACTGGTCGACCTCCGTTCGGGAGCTAGTCATGGCTCACCTCCTCGTCACGCTCCTCGGCAGGGGGCCGGCGCGCGACCGTGTGGGCGGCTGCCGCGAGCAAGATGACGATCGTAGCGTCCGCGAGCAAATCCACCTGTCGATCCACCGCCGGGACCAGCACGTCGGCGGCGACCAGCCGGCCCACCAGCACTTGCCCGGCGAACGCGAGCAACGCCAGGACGACGAACAGGTACGCGAGCGAGCGTCGCCGCACCAGCGCGGTCACGCCGACGCCGAGCAACAACAGGGACCCGACAACGGCGATCGGCATCGCGACGACGACCGGCAGATTCGTTGCTCCGACCGAAACGGTGGGAACGGTGACCAGGCGTCCCACCGGCAACCCGAGCGAGCCCAGCCCCGCCAGGACCGTGCCGGCACCGAGCAGCAGGAAGGCGCCGCCGACCGCGCGGGCACCGACGCGACCGAGTCGAACGGAATTCACGACGAGTCCGAACGCGAGCAGCGCTGGGAGCGTACCGAGTCCGAGCGCCGCGAGCGCCGCGGCCCCGCCGAGCGGGTCGCCGAGCGCGAACGCGTAGAGGTACGCCGGGTACAACAGGGGACACGGGAACAGTCCGTGTGCGAACCCCAGCGCGGCGGTCCGTGGCCCGCCGAGCCAGGCGTCGAGGCGGCGACGAACCGTCCGGCTCACCCGGCCCAGCGGTGCCCAGAGCGTCTGTGCGTTTCCAGCGAGCAGCGGGTTCGGCGTCCCCGCGAGGTGGGCGAGTCCCGACGCCGCGACGACGAGACCGACGACGACGCCGACGACGCCGCGAAGCGCCCCGAACGGTGCCGGGAACGTGCCGACCGCACCGGCGACGAGGCTGCCGGCGAGACCGAACACCCCGCCGAGCAGCGCGTAACTGCCCGTCCGGCCGAGATTGAACAGGGCGTGCTGTCCGAGCGCGCGACGCCGACCGTCTGGCATGCGATCCGCGTACAGCGAGACGAGCGGGCCACACATCCCGACGCAGTGGCCACTCCCGAGAAACCCCACGAGCGCGAACAGTCCGAGCGTGACCGGCGTCTGTTCCAGACCCGTCCCGACCATACCGTCACTCCGCACCCGACACCCAGAAAGCCCCGCTCCGTTCTCACCTTCGAGGAACGTACTCCAGCATTTAAGTCCGCGACGAAGGTTAGCGTGTCCGCTCGGCTGCGGCGAACCAAACGGATATACCCGCTGCGTCCGTCGATGCCCGCATGTTCGAGGACATTATGGAGAAGTTCGAGGGCAGCCCGAGTCAGCAGGCTGTCATCCGGCTGCTGCTCGAACGCGGGTTCTCCGTCAACGACGAGGGGCGGGTCGTCTCCGGCGGGATCGAGATCCCCAACACCGGCATCGCCCGGGAGATCGGCGTCGACCGCCGCGTCGTCGACTCGACCACCGACGCCATCCTCGAGGACCCCGAACTCCGCCGCATCTTCCAGAACATCTCCCAGATTCCCAGCCTGATGGATCTCGCGCCGGTGCTTGACCTGAACGTGCTCACCGTCGACGTCATCGACACCGAGCAGCCGGGCATCGTCGCCGAGATCACCGGCCTCATCTCCGAGGAAGGCATCTCGATGCGCCAGACCGTCAGCGAAGACCCCGAGTTCGCCGTCGACCCCAAACTGTACATCATCACCGAGACGGAACTCCCGGGCCACCTCATCAACGAGATCCGGAACCTGGAGTACGTCAGGAAGATCGAACTGCAGTGACTACCGCAGTTCGACGTAGGGCGGTGCTTCGCGCGGCTCCACGACGCGGGCGTGACCGGGCGTTCCGGCGGGAGACTTCGGCACCGAGAGGTACTGGAGTTGGTCGGCGCCCCGCCAGGTCCGGATGACCTGGTCGGCCGCGCCAGCGAAGAAACTGGTGAGGCGATCGCCGATCACCTCCCGATCGACGGTCAACACGAGCGTCAAGGTGTAGGCGTCGTCGTTCATGAGGTTCCCGCTCGTCCAGTAGAACAGCTGTCTGGCCTGATTCGCGTCGACCAGGTGCTGGAGCGTCGCCTGTTCGAGCACCGCCACCGCCTCGTCGACCTGCCCCCTGAGCCGGTCGACGAGCGTCCGAATCGCCTCCTGGACGCTCCCCTCGACTTCCTGGAGGACGACGTTCTCGCTGGGGAGCTCCGCCAGCGTCGGATCGTCCGGGCCGTGGCTGATCGGGTCGATCAGGTACAGCTGGTTGCGCTCCATCAGCTCCCGGACGGGACCGACCTGCTCGGCGAGCAATCCGTCGACGCGGTTACACAGTTCCCCGGGCGCCGTGATGAGGACGACGGGCCTGTCCTGTTCGACCGCCCGGGCGCACAGCGACGCGGTGATCGGCCAGTGGTCGGCGGTTCCCTCGTGTTCGAAGACGGTCGTCCCGCCGCGGACGAATCCCCCCGTCAGCTCGTCGAACGACGTGATGCCCGTCCGGAAGGGCCGCTCGCTCGTCGCCCACTCCCGGGCGGCGACCGTGACGCCGTCGTCGTCGTGGGCGAGCGCGTGCCGGCGCGTGTCGTGGTCGACGCCGCGGAGTTTCTGGACGCGAAGGAACGTGCGTGCGTCCCCTTCGACCTCCTCGCGCCAACAGCTGAGGACGCCGTGAGCGGCCCGGTCCAGGTCACTCGACTCGTCTCTCGTCGTGGTTAGCAGTGCCGTGGCGTCGTGGGCGTCGAGCCGTTCGAGCAGCCGGAACAGCCCTTCGCGGCCCCGCTGGCGGTCCGGAGCGACGTGGACCAGCCCGGGTGCCCCGTCGACGACGACCCGGTCCCAGTCGGCCTCGGTGAGGCGCTCGATGAGCGCCCCGTAGGCGGTCGTCGCCGTCTCGTCGGCGGTCTCGAACCGGACGCCGCCGCGCTCGTCCTCGCGGTGTGCGGCGGCGACCGTGAGCCCGTCCGCTTCGGGCAGCGACAGCGACGACCTGACGACCTCGCGCGGCTCGTCGGTCGTGACGTACAGACAGTCCTCGGCGGCGGCCAGCCCGGCGTCGAGAAACTGGACCGCGAGTCGGCTCTTGCCGACGCCGGACCGGCCCCGGACCAGGAGCGTCCGCCCGTCCGGGATGCCCCCACCCAGCATCTCGTCGAGTGTCGCATCACCTGTCGAACACGGCATACTAGGTACGTGTTCTCATCGCACATATAAGCACGCCTTCACTTCGCCGGGTCGGCGATCGCGAAACCCGTATCACAGTTCCGCTCGAACGGACGGCCGTGACCGACAGCTACCGGACGCTCGCCGGCCGCGGTGAGGCCGCCTTCGAGATCTCCGGCTCGGAGTTCATCGGCCACGCGGCCCCCGTCACCGACGTGGACGCCGCCGAGGCGTTCATCGCCGAGGTCTCGGCCGAATACGACGACGCCACCCACAACGTTCCGGCCTACCGCATCCGCGCGGAGCCGCTCAAAGAGTGGGCGAGCGACGCCGACGAGCCGACCGGTTCGGCGGGCAAACCGTCGCTGAACGTCCTCCAGCAGGAGGACCTGGAGAACGTCGCGGTGGTCGTCACCCGGTACTACGGCGGGACGAAACTCGGCGTCGGCGGCCTCGCCCGAGCGTACGCTCGCGGGGTCAAGGAGGCGATCGACGCCGCCGGCATCGTCGAGGAGCGGCCCCACGAGGAGTTCGCCGTCACCGTCGAGTACGACGACTCGGGGACCGTTCGCGGCATCTTAGAGTCCTCACCCGGCGAGTTCGAGGCGGCCTACGAAGCCGCGGTCAGCTTCGCCGTCCGGATTCCCGTCGAGGACGCGGCGGCCGTCCGGGATCGAATCCGAAGCGCGACCAGCGGCCGGGCGACCATCGAGCGGGAGTGACCCTCGGGCTACCGGAACACGAGGACCTGCTGGGCGCCGTCGTGGAGTTCGACCGAGCTCGGGATGTGCTCCCTGAACTCCTTTTTGTTCTTCCCGTTGATGTAGCCCCCGCGCGTCTTGATCTCCTCGTTCCCGGCGCTTTTGAGCATCCTGTCCGTGGTGATGGCGACGTTCTTCTTGCCCGCTTCCTCGCCCGCCAACAGGAGCGCCGGAATCCCCACTGTATCGATCATGTAGTTGGTACCATCGTAGATCCCTGCCGGAAGCTGTGCCTCGACGAACCAGTCGTTACTCTTGACCACGTTCGAGCGGACGCTCCCGCCCAGTTCGAGGAGCTTCAGGTCGGGCGCCGCCTCCGCGACGGGTTTGATCGGCCAGTCACCGATGGCGAACGTCACGTCTAACGACCCCTCCTGTAGCTTCGTCATCGCCGTCGACAGCCCGACGTTGCGCAAGCTGAACTCGGCGCCGGACTGGGTCAGGATCTGATTCGCGTTGGACGCTAACCGACTGTTCGTCTTCCCGACGTTCACCGTCGCGCCGGAGAGGTCGCTAACTTTCTCTGCCTGCAGGTCCGGCCGCGCTACGACCGTCACCGGCATCGGGTACAGCGACACCACTGCTCTGAGCTTCGTGTTTTTCGTACTGATCCCCTTCATCCCGGCCCCTTTCTTGGCGAACACGGCGGCGTCCGCGCCCGCGACGGCGAACTCGCCCGTTCCGTCGTTCAGGCGCTTGAGCGCCGTGGCCGCCGTCACGCCCTCTCGGAGCTTGAACTCCCGCGCGTCTCGCGTATTGAGGATCGAAACGAGTTCCTTGGACAGCTGTTTGTTCGTGTCTCCGTAGTACCAGTCTGTCGTTCCGTTGCCACCACCACCACCGCCGATACCGCCTCCCCCACACCCCGCGAGGGCAGCGGCACTGGCAGCGCAGCCAGCGGCGAGAAATTGACGTCGCGTCGACTCCCTCGACATGTATAATTTCTATTTGGTTTGTAGATATTAATATTATGTGGCAGAGTCGATATCCGCGATACTCGCCGCGGAGTCTCCGCAGACCTCCGTTTCGACTGCGCCGACAGTCCCGTTGCTGCACGGGGTTTCCAACTGAAACAAAGGGGTTGCGACGCCGCCCGACGAGTCGGGGTGCGCGGTCCGTCGCTCCCGTCAGGTCGTCCGGAACGCGCGGTCACCAGCATCGCCGAGGCCGGGAACGATAAATCCATCGTCATCGAGCCGGTCGTCGATACTGACCGTCACGACGTCCGCGGCCGGATACTGCTCGGTGACGCGTTCGATCCCCGGCGGCGCGCTCACAGCAGAGAGGACGAACAGCGCGTCCGGCGTGCCCGCGTCCAGCACCCGGTCGAGCACGGTGCACATCGTCGACCCCGTCGCCAGCATCGGGTCCGCGACGACGACCGTGTCCGACTCGGTGATCTCGGGGAGTTTCGCGTAGTCGATGTCGATCGGGAACTCGCCGTCGCTGTTCATCCCGGCGTCCTCGTTGCGCCCGGCGCTGATGACGCCCTGTTTGGCCGTCGGGAACGCTTTCAGCAGTCCCTCGACGAACGGCGTCGCCGCCCGGAGCACGTTGACGATGACCACGTCGTCCAGGCCGGAGACCCGTTCGCCCGTCGTCTCCGTGAGCGGCGTCTCGATCGGGACTTCCTCGGTCGCCATCGCCCCGTCGATGAGCTCGTACCCGCAGATGCGCCCCAGTTTCACCAGTCCCTTCCGGAAGGCTACCTGTTCCGTGTCGGCGCTCCTGAGCTCCGAGAGCGTGTGGCGCGCCAGCGCGTGCGTGACGACGTGCGCTGCTCCCCGTTGCTCGATGGTCATACGTGGGCTATCGACTGCTGTCGGCTTATACTTTCGAACCGTCCGAGGCGGCCGCCCGCGACGACGAGCCCGGTCCCGTTCACCCGTCGCCGGGAACCTGAATCGTCTCGCCGTCGTAGATCGCCGTCTCCGGGACGGAAACGGTCGCCGTCGTCGGTGACGAGCCGCCGACGCGCACCGTGTACGACCCGACGGCGCTGACGCCGCTGTCCGTGCCGCCCTCGCTCGGCGACACCCCGTCGGCGGTGGGGTACGGGACCGTGACTGCGAACGTCCCGTTCTCCGAGACCGTCGTTCGCTGTTCGTACGTGAACGTCCGTCCGGTGTTGGTTCGCAGCTGGAGCGCGACGCGCACGGGCGTCGTTCCGTTCCCGCTGGCCGTCTCGACCTGGCCGGTGAGCGTCGCGCCGGGCACGCGCTCGAACGACTTCACGCGCGACTCCTGCCGGACGTTGTACGCGTACACGTCGGGCCGCTGGAGGAGCTGTAGCGTTCGCGACGTGAGCATGCTGTTGTACCAGCCGACGGACTGAGCACCTCCCGTCTGCGTGGTCTGTGCGAGGTTCAGGAACTGCGTGGTCTCGTTCGACTCGTGGACGAGCCGGTAGTGGGACAACCCGCCGGCGTCCTGGAAGTACAACCGCGACATCATCGTCCGCCGGAACTGCTCGTTGAGCGCGTTCACGCGGACCTGTTGATCGGTTCCGACGAACCGGTCGCCGCTGACGCGCTGTAAGGTGACCTCCTGTGGCGAGACGTACTCCTCGAAGCCCGGTCCGATCCACGTCGCGATCGGCCTGAACTTGTTGTTGCGGTCTCCCGGACTGGCGCCGGACGCCGCGACCATCTGGTCGTCGATCACGACGTACCGGACGTCCTCGCTCGCCTCCTGGGCGGTCCGAGACTGCGCGTACGACTGCAGCTCCGGTCGCATCGACTCGATCTGGCCCGACTCGTCGACCATCGACGTCACCGAGGTCGACCCGTTCATGGCTGGCAGGGCGTCGAGCAGCAGGTTGGCGGTCGGTTCGGACTTCGCCTGGAAGAACGCCGCGGCGACCCGCGGCCCTTGCTGGAACGGGTTCGCCACCGGCACGCGCCGTGCGCTGTGGGTGATCCAGTGCCCGTAATCCCACCAGGACATGACGCCGTAGGCGCGCTCCGGATACGCGAAGTCGCCGTCTGCGGGCCGGTCGTACTGTTCGGTGTAGTCGAGACCCGGCTCCGGCGTCCCGTCGTGCATCCACTCCAGCTCCTGTTGCCACGCCATGTCCGCGCCGCTGGCGTACTCGGCGGTCTGCCACGACGGGTGGAGGCCGCCGGCCGCCACGACGTTCCCGGGGACGATCAGCAGGAGCACGATCAGCCCGGCGACGACCTGCGTGGTCTCGGGCCGCCGCAGCGCCGCCCACGAGTCGAGACCCAGCTGGCCGACCAGGAGCCACCAGATGGCGAGCGCCGCGAGAATCACGACGTTGACGGCCAGATAGTAGCCGAACCGGACCATCGTGAAGTACGCCGACAGCATCGTGAGCGTCCACAGCAACAGGAACAGTTCCGCGGGGCGGTCCCGCCGAACGACTCGGCGGACCAGGACGAGAAAGCCCACGAGCGCGAGCAGGACGATCGGTCCGTAGGCGCCCACCAGACCGCCGACCGTTCCGGGGGACAGCTCGGCCACCGTCAGCCCGGTCGCCGATTTGAGGAGGCCGAAACTGTAGACCCGGACGACGAGTTCTTCGAGGAGTCCGAGCACGCTCGGCGCGACCAGCGCCGTCACCGCGAGCGCTGCGACGAGCAGGCCGACCACGATGCCGGGATACGCCAACGGGTCGTAGTTGTTCCGCGAGACGTACCGCGAGATGCCCAGGAGGACGACGGCGCCGGCGGCGATGCCGAAACAGACGAGCGGCTGCAGCAGCGAGAACGCGGTCGCTTCCAGGACGTACTCCGTGGCGTACAGTAGCGTCAGGACGCCTGCGACCGTCATCGACCCGACGACGCCGAACGCCAGGTAGTCGAGCGGCGTCCGGTGGAGGTGGTCGCGGATCGCCTGGAGGACGACGAACACGCCCATCGTGAACACGAGCATCACGCCTGGCCCCCAGGTCATGAGGTAGGAGGCGATGAGGACGCCCCCCGCGGCCGCGGCGACGACTGGTCGTTTGAGCGCCGCCCAGTCGCCCGCTCGGAGGTCGGCGACGAGCGGCGTCTCGCGATACCCGCTGGTCAGCGCGTACACGAAGCCGAACGCGGCGAGCGTTCCGAAGAACGCCTCGGCAGACTGGTGGTCGGCGACCCCGATGACCGTCCGGTAGAGGAAGCCGCCGCTCACCAGCGCGAGCAGGGCCGCGGCGACGACGCCGGCCCGGCGGTCGTAGAGACGCGCCGTGACCAGATACACGGGGATCGCCGTGACGGCGCCGAAGACGGCCGGCGCGTAGGCGGTGACGACGTTGCTGAGGTAGGGCGACGGCGAGCCGAGACCGACGACGAGCGCGGCGAGCGCGATGAGCTGGTCGAACAGCCCACCGAAGCCCGAGTGGCGCCCGGTGCCGTACGGGAACTGCGAGTAGGGGTCGAACTGCTGGGTAGCGGGGAAGTTGTCGACGACGAACTGCACGACGCGCGCGTGGTACCAGGCGTCGTTACCGCTGAAGTAGACCTGGCCCTGGAGAAAGACGCTGTCTGCGTCCAGGGTTCGGACCCAAAACATGAATCCCACGATCGCGACGAGCGCGATGGGAACGCTGTACTTCTCGATGAGGGAGGGCATCCGACGTTGGCTCATCGGTTGTCCGATACCTCTTCTGGCGGGGTGATAACTCCGATGGAATCCAGGAGTGGTTCGGTGCCGGCGCCGCCGAGGCAGGCCCTCGACCGGCCGTATCGACAGTCGCCAGTCAGTACTCGACGCCCAGCTCGTCCAGCAGCGTCAGCGCCGCCTCGTGGGACGACGGCGGGCCGCGGCCGGTCACGAGGTCGCCGTCGACCCGCACGGAGGTGTCCGCATCGAGGTCGGCGTCCCAGTTCCCGCCGGCGGCTTTCACCTCGTCTTCGACCCAGTAGGGGAGTTTGCGGCCGTCGGGCATCAGGTCGCGGTCGTCGACGATCCCTTCCTCCCAGGCGTTCGGGAAGCCGGTCACGTCCCGGCCCGCGACGAGCAGGTCCCCGTCGGAGCCCCGCGTGAACGCGAGGATGCCGACGGCGTGACAGACGACGAGCGCCTTTCTGTCACCGTCCTCGACGGCGGTCCGCAGTGCGTCCCGCGCGTGGCGGTCCTGCGTGATGTCCCACTCGGTGCCGTGGCCGCCCGGGAACACGACCGCGTCGTACTCGCTGGCGTCGGCGTCGGCCAGCGCGATGGGATCGTTCAGGCGGTCGTCGGTCTCGTGGACCTCTTTGACGTGCGCCGCGGTCTCCTCGCCGACCTCGTCGGGGTCGATCGACCGCTCGTCGATGACCGGCGGATTCCCCGTCGGCGTCGCGACCGTGACGTCGACGCCGGCGTCCGAAAGCGTGGTGAGCGGCTCGACACATTCCTCGCCCCAGTAGCCTTCCTCGCTGACGATGAACAGTGCTGTTGTCATCCGGGGGTCCGTATGGCATCGAACCCTAAAAGTTCAGGCGTGCTACTGGCGGAGCACGACCAGGTACGTCAGGACGGCGACCAGTATCGTCCCGGTCGCCACGTTCCGCAGGGTGAACGAACTCAGGTCGAGGAACGCCAGTCCCCAGACGACGACGGTGCTGAACAGGGCCGACAGCAGCAAATCGAGCACCAGCAACACGCGGATGTCCCCGTCCGACATACCGTGGTCGTCTCGCCCCGTGCTGTTATCTCTGTGGGTCCGCGCTGGGACCGCCCTTCGATCCGCGTCGCCTCACGCCACAGTAGCTTTAGGTGCCCGCTGCCAGGGTCCGGTATGCGCGAGGTCGAGGCGAGCCGGTTCGTTCGCGCGACGCTCCCGGAACTCGAACGGGCAGTGTCGCCGAGCGACGTCATCGAGCACGAAGGGACGTTCACGGTCGCCGAGGTCACGGAGACGGACGACGGCCAGCGGGTCACCGCGCGGGCCGGCGGGATGGAAGTGACGTTCGTCGTCGAGGAGCGCGACGACGGCTACTACTACGCGCAACTGGGCGATCAGGGCCCCTTCGAGTCGATGGAGACGACGGTCACCTTCGCCCGGCGCAACGAGGGGACCGACGTGACGATGCGGTCGACGGTCAGCCTCGGCCTGCCGCTGTCGACGCTCACCGACCGCATCGCGGCCTGGAAGCGGCGCGGCGAACTACAACGAGCGCTGGACAACGTCGCCGCCGCCGTCGAGTGAGGCGGCCGGCGACGGGTGCCAGACAGTGGGTTTATGCCTGCAACGAATCTACCGTCTCGGCACGAACGTGACCGCACGCGACGCAATCGAGACGAGCCAGCAGGCGACGACCCCGCCGGTGCTCCCGGCCGGCCGTGACCGTTCTCGGGGGGCGTGAGACGATGAGCGTGGAACGCCGCATCGAAGCGTATCTCGACGCGATCCGGGAGTGGCTTCACGGCCTGTATCACGGGATGATCGAGCACCCGTCGACGGAACTCATCGAGAAGGAGGCCGAGGACACGGAGGACGTCTTCCTCTTTGCCTGCTTCGCCGACGCCTTCGGCATCCCGAGCCCGGTGTCGTACTACACCGCCGAACTGCTGCCGTATCTCAGCGAGGAGTTCGAACAGTGGGAGCGCCGGATGTGGGACCGCCAGTCGATGCTCGAACGCAAGGGCCAACAGTATCACTTCTGACATGCACAGGTTCGTCTTCTTCGGCGGCAAAGGCGGCGTCGGCAAGACGACGGTCTCGTGTGCCTACGGCCTGAAATGTGCCCAGGCCGGACTGCGCACGCTCGTCGTCTCGACCGATCCGGCACACAGCACGTCCGACGTGCTCGACCAGTCGTTCGGCGACGACCCGGCGGCCGTCGACGGCGTCGAGAACCTCTGGGCGATGGAGATCGATCCGGACGAGGAGATCGAGGCCCACCTCACGGAGACCAAGCGGGCGATGACCGATCAGGTCAGTCCGAGCGTCGTCAACGAGATCGAGCGCCAGATCGAACTGGCCCACCGGACGCCCGGCGCCTACGAGGCGGCGCTGTTCGACCGCCTCATCGACGTGATGCGGACGAGCGACGAGTTCGACCGCGTCGTCTTCGACACGTCACCGACCGGCGGGACGCTCCGCCTGCTCTCGCTCCCCGAGTTCCTCGAAGACTGGGTGGAGCGACTCGCTGCCAAGCGCGAGCAGAGCATCGACCTGTTCGAGAAAGCGGCGATCGGTGACAAGGAGGCCCGCCGGAAACGGGAGGACGACCCCATCATCGACCGGTTGCTGGAGCGCAAGGAGATGTTCGAGTTCGCCGGCGAGACGCTCCGGAACGAGGCCGCCTTCTTCCTCGTGTTGAACCCGGACGAACTGTCGATCAACGAGACCGGCCGTGCGGTCGACAGCCTCGACGAGCACGGACTCGCGATCCGGGGCCTCGTCGTCAACAAGGTCGCGCCGGAACCGGACCCGGACGAGACCGGCCGCGGGGCGACGTACCTCCGGGAACGATACGAGACCGAACAGGACCGTATCAGTCGGATCCGCGAGGAGTTCGACGAACCCGTCGTCGCGGTCGTCGAACAACGAATCCGCGAAGTGAAAGGTGACCTCCTCGACGCGGTCGCCTCGGAGCTCGATATCGACGTCGACCGTCCGACGGAACAGTCCTGACGCCCCAGCTCCCGATCGTCGCTCTCACTGACGACGTTCTTACCATTCCTCGTCCAACTGCCTGCGGCACGGGTCCTTTCTGTGCGGACTAGTGTCTGGTTTGATACGTCCCCTGACAGTTCTTGGAAACTCTTAAGTCCGAATCATCGACTAACATTCATGAGAGTTAATTTCATGGTCCAAGCACTCTGGCTCGTGGTCGCGACGTTGATCACGTTCAGCCTCGGCTACCTGGGGTACTCGCGGTACCTCGTCCAATTCGTGGAACTGGACGAAGATCGCGAAACTCCGGCACACAAGTACGAGGACGGGCAGGAGTACGTCCCGGCGAAGAAGCCGGTCCTGCTCGGCCATCACTACTCGAGTATCGCTGGCGGTGCGCCCATCGTCGGTCCGATCACGGCCGGCGTCGTGTGGGGCTGGGTCCCGGCCCTGCTGTGGATCGCGATCGGGAACCCGCTCCTGGGGAGCGTCCACGACTTCGTCTCGCTGTCGGGGAGCCTCCGTCACGAGGGGAAGTCGATCGGCTACATCATCGGCGAGTACGTCGGCGATCGCGGGAAGAACATGTTGCTGTGGTTCGCGTTCCTGACCATCATCCTCGTCGTCGCCGTGTTCGCGCTGGTGGTCGGCATCGTGTTCGACGCGTACCCGCAGGCGGCGACGGCCAGCCTGGTGTACATCCTGCTCGCGCTGGTGTTCGGCGTCTACCTCTACCAGCTCGACCTCCCCTTCATCGCCGGGACGATCGCGTTCGTCGCCGCCGTCTTCGGGGGCGTCTATATCGGCATCCAGTACCCGCTCGCGCTGTTCCCGGCCGGTCCCGACGCGGCGTATCCGGCGGGGACCATCGTCCTGTTCAGCGGCGGTGCGGCGCTCCCCGGCGCGAGCGCGCTCGGGGCCAACACCGCCGGCTGGGTACCGGTGATCCTGATCTACGCCGCCATCGCGGCGGTGCTGCCGGTGTGGACGCTGCTCCAGCCGCGTGACTTCCTGTCGTCGTTCCTGCTGTACGCGGGCGTCGGCGGCGCGCTGCTGGCGATCATCGTCGGCACGTTGTTCGGGACGTCGTCGGAACCGCTGACCATCTCGCTGGAACCCTACTACGGGTTCATGGGAACCGCGGGCCTGCCGCTGTTCCCGCTGTTGTTCGTGACGATCGCCTGCGGGACCATCAGCGGCTTCCACTCGCTGGTCTCCTCGGGGACGACTGCAAAGCAGCTCAACAAGGAGACCGACGCGCGCGTCATCGGCTACGGTGGCATGCTCGGTGAGGGGCTGCTCGCGACGCTCGCGCTCGCGACGGTCTCGATCGCCGGCGTCACCGCTGGCAGCGGCGTCGGGCGCGCCCTGCCGAACTTCGCGTCCGGTGGCGGCGTCATCCTCACGAGCTTCGGCATCCCGCCGTCCTTCGGCGCGCCGTTCATGGCACTCGTGCTGGTGAGCTTCCTGCTGACGAGTACCGACACGGCGGTGCGGCTCGGCCGCTACATGGCCGAGGAGATCGTCGGCACGCCGGACGCCGACAGCGTCATCGTCCGGCAGGCACAGGAAGCCGGCTCGAACCGGTACTACAACGCCATCATCCAGGTCGTGCTCGCGTACCTCCTGGTGTCCAGCGGGACGTGGTCGGACCTCTGGCCGCTGTTCGGCGGTGCGAACCAGCTCCTGGCCGCGCTGGCCCTGCTGACCGCCACCGTCTGGCTGGCCAACTGGGACGACAACAAGCAGCTCATCAGCACCGGCGTCCCGATGGCGCTGATGACCGCGATCACCGTCGTCGCGCTCCTCTACCTCGCGCTCTATCAGAACTTCTACCAGAAGTTCGTTCTGGGCAACTGGGGCGAGGGCGGCGCGACGATCGCCGCACAGGCGTCCGTGGCCGTCCAGATCGTCATCGCGCTCGTCCTCGTCGGCCTCGCGCTGTCGCTGGCGCGCATCGGCTACGACAACATCAAGAGCGTGCGTCGCGAGCCGTCAGCGGCACCCGCCGACGACTGAGTCCTCGACCGTTTTTTCAGGACCTGAACACCGACACCAGCCGTTCGAGGAGCCCCCGCGACCCCGCGTCGAGCGGGTCCCAGGTCGCGAAGGCTCGCCCGACGTCGGCCTGCTCGCTGGCGACCAGTCGCTCCTCGTCGGGTGCGACCACGACGAGGTTGACCTCGTACTGGCCGTAGTAGCCGTACTTGAGCAGCGTTCGGTCCCGGAAGCCGGAGACGTAGTCCGCGACCGCGTCGGGAACGGTCGGGGCCACGACGACGAACGTGAACTCGGTGCCGTGGTGTTCCTCGTCGGCGGTGATCCACTCCTCGGCGAGCGCGTGCCCGAGGTCGACCAGTCGGTCGAGATCGGCCGTCGTCACGCGGTCCCGACGCGTGACGAACAGGTGTTCCTGGGCCTCGTAGTTCGCGTAGTTCAGCGCCGGGTGAAACAGTTGCTTCTGGCTCTCGACGTGGAGCCGACCGTACATCTCGAATCGCTCGCCCTCGACGCTGTAGGACTGGTCGAGGTCGTAGTTGAACATGAGTCGGTCGCTCACGCGGTCGAGGTACTCGTCGTCCCACTCGGGAACGTCGGACGGCACGTCCGTTCGGTCCTCGTCACTCATCGCTGGACGTGTGAGCGGGCGCGTCGTCGACCGTGCTCTCCCGGGCTCTCATACAGCACCCAGGGCGTCAACGATACAAAAGTCACACTCTTCTCGGGGACCCGACGCCCCACGTCGCGGGGTCGCTGGAGGGACGACCGGGGCGCGGTGACGGACGCCACAAACGTTTATACGCTTGCTCGCCCAAGCCTGGCTGGTATGGGTAGCAGCGACACGGAGGCCTGCGGCCGCTGTGGGATGACGACCGTCGTCAGTGCGACCGAGGACGGCGACGGCGAGGGCGGCGCGGACGTCTTCGACGGTGGACGCATCGAGGTGGCCGAAGCCGACCTCCGAACCGTGGCGTGGCCGGCCCGCTTGCTCGGCCGCGCGAAGCGCAGACTCAACGAGGTCGCCATGCGGCTCACCTACGATCGATGAGTCGCGGCCCGGTGCTGCCGGTGAGAGCGGGACGCGCCTCTGGCAGCCGGCCCGACCGGGGCCGCCGGCCGCGGGAGGAAGACGTATATCTCTCGGCGGCCTGGATACTGGACAACTGATGGAAGAGAGCGTTTCGGGCTTCAAAACCCGCGGACGATGGGTCGACGTCGTCGAGCACGGCGAGCGCATTAGCCGTGCTATCAGAGACATCGAGGCAGACCCGGAGGTCGAACTCGCCACCGACGTCGGTGCCCTCGAGGAGTTCGACGAGTGGCGACCGAAGGCCGACGAGCGACTCGACGAGGACGTCAACGAGAAGACCGCCGAGCAGGCCAGCGTCGACGAGGGCGAAGGCGAGAAGGCGGGCAAAGAGCCCGACGAAGACCTCCAGACGGCCGGCGAGAAACTCACCGAGTCCTACGAGAAACTCGACGAACCCGACGAGGCCGTCGACAAGTGGGGCGAATCCCTCGACTACGTCGCCCGCGCGGCGGACTCGGCCGGGCGGAAAGCCCTCCGCGCCGTCGAGGGCGCCGTCTACCGGAACGTGATGACCCAGATGTCTCCCTATTATTTCGACAACGAACTCGTCAGCGCGAACCTCCAGCGCGCCGGCCGCGGTGACGTCCCCGAGTACGTGTTCGAGGTCAACGTCAACGACGACGACCTGAAGATCCGCGTCTCGAACCGCCTGGCCGACTACGAGCAGTCCGTCGACCGCTGGCACGTCGACACGCCCAAAGAGACCGATGTCATCGAAGCCGTCGAAGGCGTCGAGATGCCCGAACCCAACGGCGAACTCGACCCCGAGACGAACGATCCGTCCGACCCCGACGCCGAACCCGACGACTCCTGACCCCACTCGATCCCGGGCCGTTGGCCGCTACCGGCGTCCTCGTGGCTCCGCGCTGCGCTCCGATCGGACGGTCCCACGGCTCCCGGTCGATGAGCGTCGGTAGAACGGCCGGACGTCGCAGTCCCCCCAAGACCTGCGACGTCCGACTGCGATTACCAGTCGACGCGCTCGATCCGATACCCGCCGCATTCGGGACACACCTGTCGTCGCATCTCGAAACCAGTCTCACACCCCTGACATTTGTAGTCGGTACACCCCGCGTCGGCCGGTCTCGTCAGTTGTTTAAGACGCTTGAACACCATTGGCCCCCACCATGGTGTTTCAGAGTGTGACCATCCAGTCGCTTAATAATTCGGGTCTACCGTGGGTGTAATTATCTACCACGGGCGAAGGCGGGCGAAACCGAGAGACGATCACCGTGTCGGCAGGTTATTACCGTTGCTGGCGTTATTCGAACCAATGAAATGGTAGCCGCAGGGACAGTCGCGACGTTTCTGATCGCTGGTGGGGCGAGTCTGTTCATGGCCTGGGCGATCGGTGCCGGATCGTCCGGGTCGACGCCGTTCGCCCCTGCGGTCGGTGCCAACGCTATCTCGGTGATGCGGGCAGGATTTATCGTCGGCCTGCTCGGTCTCGCTGGCGCGGTCCTGCAGGGAGCCAACGTCACGGAAGCGGTCGGCCGGGAACTCATCCGGAACGTCACGCTCTCGCCGACGGCGGCGACGGTCGCGCTCATCACCGCCGCGGTCCTGGTCGCGATCGGCGTGTTCACCGGCTACCCGATCGCGACGGCCTTTACCGTCACCGGGGCCGTCGTCGGCGTCGGACTGGCCATGGGCGGTACCCCCGCCTGGGCGAAGTATCAGGAGATCGTGACGCTGTGGGTGCTCGTCCCCTTCGTCGGCGGCGCAATCGCGTACGCCACCGCCCGCGCCCTACGGAACGACCGGGTGGCCGAACGCTACGCCGTGCCCCTGCTGGCCGCCGTCGTCGGTGCGATCCTCGCGAACGTCGAGTTCGTCCTGCTGGGCCCGCCCGGTGAGGCGGCGTCTCTGGCGGCGACTGCCGCCACGACCGTGCCGTCGGTTTCGCCGTCCCTCGCCTCCTTCGGTGCCACGCTCCTGGCGGCGCTCCTCGTCGGACTGGTGCTGTTCTGGGACATCCGCGGCGACCCGGCCGCCGGCCAGCGGCACTTCCTGCTGGCGCTGGGCGGCCTCGTCGCGTTCTCGGCGGGCGGCAGCCAGGTCGGCCTCGCGCTCGGCCCGCTGCTCCCCTTGCTCGACCCGTTCGAGGTTCCGCTCGTCGCCGTCCTGCTCGGTGGCGGCTTCGGTCTCCTGCTCGGCTCCTGGACCGGCGCCCCGCGGATGATCAAGGCGCTCGCCCAGGACTACTCGGCGCTCGGCCCGCGGCGCTCGATCGCCGCGCTCATCCCCTCGTTCGCCATCGCTCAGACGGCCGTCTTCTTCGGGATTCCCGTCTCGTTCAACGAGATCATCGTCAGCGCCATCATCGGGAGCGGCTACGCCGCCGGCGGCAGCGACGTCAGCGGCTCGAAGATGGGGTACACCGCCCTCGCGTGGGTCGCCTCCCTCGCGCTCGCCTTCGCCGTCAGCTACGGCGTGTTCACTGCGGTCGACTTCATCCTGTAACGGGGAGAGTGGACCGCCTACTCCTCCTGAACGGTGGCCGCCTGCAATCGCAGCGTGACGGTCGTCCCCCGCTCGCTCACGTCGAACTCGAGCGTGCCGTCGGATTTCATCACGACCCAGTTGACCAGCCAGAGCCCCGCACCGCTGCTGTGATCGAGAGCCGTCTCCTCTAGCTGATCGAGGACCGCGACCTCGTGCTCGGGGATGCCCGGCCCGTCGTCCGCGACGGTGATTTCGACCGTGTCGTCGCGTCGCTCGACGCTGATCTCGACCCGCGGCGTTCCCTCGTTGTGGACGATCGCGTTTCCGACGAGGTTCTCGAGCGCGGCGTCCAGGTCCTCGTGGGCGGTGACCCACGCCGAGTCCGGGTGTGTCGTCTCGATCCGCGCGTCCGGGTGTTTCGCCTGCATCGCGTCCGCGATCGTCTCGACGAGACAGCAGGCGTTGAGCGTCAGCGTTTCGCTGTCCGTTTCGATGATTCGCATGATCTGGCGAGCCTTCTCGCTGGTCCCGACGAGTTCGTCGCTCCGCTCCAGGATGGTCCTCGCGAACTCGGCAGTCTGGCCCTCGTTGGCTCTGACGATCTCCTCGGCGCTGCCCCTGATGATCGTGAGCTCGTTCCGGATGTTGTGGCGGACGATTCGGCTGTGTACCTGTCTGTGCAGGTCTAACTCCTGTTCACGGCTCTTCAGCGCCGTCACGTCGCGCAGGACGATCACCGTCCCGGTCCGCGTCCCGCGCTCGGTGATCGGCGTCGTCGTGGCCGCGAAGTGTTTGACGGCCCCGTCGTCCAGGAACTGGATCGCGGTGGTGCCGTCCTCGCCGTTGCGGTAGTGTTCGAGCAGGTTCGGATGATCGGCGAACACGGCCGAGACTGACTGTCGTACGGGATTGCCGTCCAACAGGGCGCGGGCGGCCGGATTCGCGTCGACGATTCGTCCGTCCCTGTCGGCCGTCAGCACCGCGTCGGGCATCGTCTCGACCGCCGTTCGCCGCCCGATCGGGACGAGCTCGAAGAGACCGTGGCGAAACAGTGCCAGCCCCCAGAGGGCGCTCCCGAGAAGGAAGCCGACCGGTGTGACATCGACGTACGGCGGAAACGGCCACGCTCCGACCTGTTCGAGGAAGAAATCGAACACGGCGACCGTGGCGACGAGCCACCCGCCGAACAGCAGCGTCACCTGGCGCCGGAGAATGCCGCTCGAACCCGGGACCTCCCGGATCAGGGTCGCCGCAGCACCGACGCTCACCGAGAGGAGGTAGACGGTGTGAATCGGATACCACGGACCGAACTCGAACTGGAGGTACCCCTGGGCGGTGACGTGCGTCCCGGCAGCGTACATTAGGTGATGCCAGTCGTTGGTCAGCGCGAGGCCGACCGTACAGACGGGGACCGCCAGCACGGCAGCGACGCGTTTCGACGCCAGGCGAATCCGGCGACGGTGGACGAACTCGACGACCAACAGCGCCCAGCCCAGGATCGTCACGTTGGTGAACACCAGCTGGCCGACCGCTGTGCCGAACCGAAGCGCCGGCGCGTGGACCAACACGCGAACGCCGGTCGCCAGCGACCAGCACCCGAGACCGACGACCGCGACGACGAACCCCCGCACGCCCGGCTTGCCGCTGTACCTGGCTGCGACAGCGACCAGGGCGAGCGCCGGGAGGAGAACGCTCGCCAGCCCGACTCCCACTGCGTCCGCTAGCCCGACCATCGATACGCGAGATAGCTATCTCTGCACTGATAAGTTCTCCGTCCGCAGAATCAGCAGCGAGAACGTATCGGCGCAGGGTCACCTTCCGCCCGGTTCGCCCCGGAGTAGCAGGGAACTGCCGTCAGTCAGTCAGTCTGCGCTTCTTCGGGTTCCGGTTCGCCCTCGCCGTTCTCGTCGTCTTCTTCGACCGGTTCGAGTTTGCGGGTGACGCGGGCTTTCAGAATCCGGGTGTTCTCGACCTGTTCGACGCGGATGTCGACGCCGTCGAACTCGATCCGTTCGCCCTCTTCGACGAGCCGACCCGCCCGGTTGAAGATGAAGCCGGCGATGGTCTCGAACTCCTCGCCCTCCGGGAGGTCGATTTCGAGGGCCTCGTTGACCTCCTCGATGTTCACCTCGCCTTTGACGATGGCCGTCTCCTCGTCGATGAACTCGATTGGCTCTTCTTCCTCGCCCTCGAGGATCTCGCCGACGATCTCTTCGGTGAGGTCTTCCATCGTCACGAGTCCCTCCGTCGTCCCGAACTCGTCGATGACGACGACCATGTGGAGCCGGTTGTCCCGCATCTCCGCGAGCAACTCGTCGACGTTCTTCGACTCGGGGACGTGCAGCGTCGGCTGGATGAGGTCGTCGAGTTCGACCTCGCCGGCGTCGCCGGCCCCGTAGTTCAGGTCGCGCACCAGGTCGCGGATGTGGACGATGCCGATGATGTTGTCGAGGCTGCCCTCGTACACCGGCATGCGCGCGTGGCCGCTCTGGACACAGGTCTCGATCGCCTCGCCGACGCTCGCGTCCGCCGGAACGGCGGTCATGTCCAGGCGCGGCGTCATCACCTCCTTGGCGATCGTGTTGTTGAACCGGAGCGTGCGCTGGAGCATCTCGCGCTCTTCCTCGTCTAAGACGCCCTCGCGCTCGCCGGTCTCGATGATGTCTCGAATCTCCTGGCGCGTCACGTAGGACGTCTCGATCGCCGACTGCCCGCCCGTGATGCGGTTGACCTGCTGGGTGAGGAAGTCGAAGACGACGATGAGCGGGAAGAGCACGCGCTCTGCGGCCTTCAGCGGCCGCGCGATGCGCAGCGCCCACGACTCCGTGTTCTCGACCGCGTAGCTCTTGGGCGCGCTCTCCCCGAACAGCAGGACGAGCGCCGTGATCCCGAACGTCGAGATGGCGACTGCCACGCCCTGCGTGAAGTAGATGGCGAGCAGTCCCGTCGTGATCGAGGTCATCGCGATGTTGACCAGGTTGTTCCCGACGAGGATCGTCACCAGCAGGCGGTGCGGGTCCTCTTTGAGATCCTGGAGCGTCGCCGCACTGGGAACGCCGTCGTCGACGAGCGCCTCGACGCGGTGGGCGGCCAGCGAGAACATCGCGATCTCCGAGGAGGAGAAAAACGCCGACAGCACGAGCAACCCGAGTACGGTCACGACACCCAGTCCGGTCACGAGGCTATCGGTGAGCGGGAGCCCGAACACCTGCGTGACGAGCAGTGTCGCGGCTTCGAACGGCACAGCAGAAGCCGAAGTGACGGCCATTACCAATCTGACTTTGCTGCCAGTATGATTAAGGCTTGTCATAGGCGAAACGAGTTCCACGATCGCCGTCGCCGGCTTCGCCCCCTCATTTCGCGTCCGCGTCTCCGCGATGCATGCCCGAAGGGCTTACCGGCCGTTCGTCCCAACGGACGCGTGATGAGCGATCCAGCGATCACCCTGTACCGACTCCAGGCGTGTCCGTTCTGTGAACGCGTCGTTCGCGTGCTCGACGAGCACGGCGTAGAGTACCAGTCGCGGTTCGTCGAACCGATGCACTCCGAGCGCAACGTCGTCAAGCGCATCGCGGGCGCCCGCACGGTCCCCGCCCTCGTCGACGAGAACACTGGCGTCACCATGGCCGAGAGCGCCAACATCGTCGAGTACCTCGACCGGACCTACGGTGAGGGAGCCGACGCGAACGGAGGTGCCGCCTGATGGACCTCGGTTTCGACGTGGTCGACCTTCCGCCTTCGGGCCATCCAGACGTGGGCGAGCAGGCCCCGGACTTCGAGCGCCCACTGGTCACCGCGGAGTTCTGGGAGGACCGCGCGCTCTCTGACCTGACTGCCGAGGGCCCCGTCCTCCTGGTTTTCCACACCATGGACGGTGCCTTCCCGACGACCTACATGTGGAACGAGATTCGGGACCGCGGCTGGGGCTCCGGGAACGAAGACGGAGGCCTGCAGGTCGTCGGCCTCTCGATCTCGACGCCATACGAGCACAAGACCACCATCGCCGACCGGGAGATCGACTACCCGCTGTTCTCGGACCCGCAGAACGGCGTCGCCGAGCAGTACGGAATCGTCCACGACCTGGACGGGATGGCGGGCGTCAGCGAACCACGGCCCGCCGCGTTCCTGCTCGACGAGGAACGCGTCGTCCAGTACGCCTGGGTCGCCCAGGAGTGGCCCGCGTTCCCCGACTACGACGAGATCGAAGCCCGACTCGATTCGCTGTAAGCGGCAGGGTTTTTCCACGCCGGTCGCCGACTAGTCGGCAATGACCGATTCCGACGTCACCGACGCCGCCGACGCCGTACGGAACGGCGAGCTCGTCGTCTACCCGACGGAGACCGTCTACGGCCTGGGCGCCGACGCCCTCGACGCCGACGCCGTCGAGCGCGTCTTCGACGCCAAGGGCCGCAGTCGCGACCAGCCGGTCTCGCTGGCCGTCCCCGACGCCCAGGCCGCGCTGGCGTACACGGCCCCGACCGCCCGCGAACGCCGGTTCATGCACGAGTTCCTCCCCGGCCCCGTCACCGTCCTCGCCGACCGCACCGAGGCGGTGCCTGACGTGCTGACGGCCGGCCGCGACCGCGTCGGCATCCGCGTCCCTGATCACGACCTCGCGCTCGAACTGCTCGACGCCGTCGCACCGATCACCGCGACCAGCGCGAACGTCAGCGGCGAGGGGAGCGTCCGCGAACTCGACGAACTGGGCGAGCAGGTCCGCGAGGCCGCCGCCGTCGTCCTCGACGGCGGGCGGACGCCCGGCACCGAGAGTACGGTCGTCGACGTCGAGGCCGGCGAGATCGTCCGCCGGGGTGCGATGGCCGACGAGATCGAAGCGTGGCTGGCCGATCAGTAATCAGTCGTCGTAGATTCGGCCTTCTCCGCGGGCGGTCATGACGACCTCGCCGTCCTGATTCGTGCAGGTGATGTCGCCGACGACCTCCAGGTAGCCGTCGGCTTCCGACACCTCGACGCAGTCCCACTCGCAGGTGACGGTGTCGCCGGTGTACACCGGCTTGCGGAAGTGGAAATCTAGCCGACTCGCCAGGACTTCCAGGTTCCCGCCGATCTTCGTCGGGAGCGTCGCGGTCAGCAGCCCGTGGACCATCAGCCGCCCGTCCTCGTCCGGTTCGGTGTGACGAGGCTGGGTGTCCTCCGAGACCTCGGCGAACGCCCGGACGTCCGCTTTGGTGAACGTTCGTTCGACGGTGAAGACGTCTCCCTCTTCGGGACGGTCGGTCATTATCGGGGCAACCACTCGGTCCGGCTAAGGAGTTGTGTGTTCGCGGGCTGTCGACGCCGCGCTCGTCGTGAGCGACGAGCTGTTAGAGAAGCTGAAAAAAGGCGCTCGTCTGGTACTGTGTGAGTTTACCGCTCGTCGACCGGCGTGAACTCCTGACCGGCGTCCGGGCCGACGTAGCGGCCGCGCGGGCGGATCAGGCGGTTGTCGTCGTACTGCTCGAGGACGTGGGCGATCCAGCCGCCGATGCGGGACATCGCGAAGATGGGCGTGTAGATGTCGACCGGGATGCCCATCTGATAGTACGTCGACGCCGAGTAGAAGTCGACGTTCGGGGCCAGGCCCTTGTTCTCGCCGATCCACTCTTCGATCTCCGTGGAGTACTCGAACCACTTCAGCGAGCCCGCGGCCTCGCCGAGCGCCTTGGACTTGTCCGAGAGGATGCGTGCGCGCGGGTCCTTGACGTTGTAGACGCGGTGACCGAAGCCGGGGACGCGCTCGCCGGCGTCGAGTTTGTCCTTGACCCACTGGACCGGCTCTTTGCCGGACTCGTCGAGGTCGAGCAGGGCTTCCATGACGTCCTGGTTCGCGCCGCCGTGGAGCGAGCCCGACAGCGCGCCGATCCCGGCCGGGATGGCCGAGTGGAGGTCTGCCAGCGTCGAGGAGACGACCATCGTCGAGAACGTCGACGCGTTCAGACCGTGGTCGGCGTGGAGCACGAGCGCCATGTCGAAGGTCTCGGCCAGCACGTCGTCCGGTTCCTCGTCGTTGAGCATGTAGAGGAAGTTCTCGGCGTGGCTGAGGTCCTCGCGGGGGGCGACCGGGTCGTTCCCGTCGCGCAGGCGCGTGAACGCGGCGATGATCGTCGGGATCTTCGCCGTGATGCGCCGGCCCTTCCGGAGGTTGGCCTCGCGGTCGGTCGGCTCGGCGTCAGCGTCCGGATCGTACGCGGAGAGGCTGGAGACGGCCGTCCGCAGTGCGGCCATCGGGTTCTCGTCGGCCTCGGCGAGTTGCCGAACCGTCGTCAGGACGTTCTCGTCGAGCTGGCGTTCCGTGCTCATCTCGTCGGTGAACGCCGCCAATTCCTCGCTGCTCGGAAGGTGACCGTGCCAGAGGAGGTACAGGACCTCCTCGAAGCTGGCTTCGCGCGCCAGGTCGTCGATCGAGTACCCTCGATAGATGAGCTGACCCGCGTCACCATCGATGTAGCTGAGCTCCGACTCGGCGACCAGGACACCCTCAAGCCCTTTCTTGAGCTCCTCGGACATAATCCGAGATTTACGACCTGCCGCTAAAAACATTATTATCCGTGGTAGATAGGTGACCGCCAGACGGCGCCGGGATTGGACACATGCCCATTCTTTCACGTCCATGAGTATAGGTATCTTACATCTTTCGTCGGGACGATCCTCGCCGGTCCCTGCGGGCGGACAACGTTTTTGTCTCGGCCCCGTCGAGATACGTGGGATGGCAGCCGACGACGTCGCCTACGAGCCAGTCAGCGTCAAGGAGCTGCTGGCAGAGATGAAAGACACCGCCGAGTTGCTGATCGACCTCTCCTACTCGGCCGTGTTGCTCGGTAACGACGAGGTCGCGGAGGAGGTCCTCGAACTCGAAGCCAAGATGGACCTCCTCCAGATGCGCGCCCGCATGAGCCTGCTGATGGCCGCGCGCAACCCCGAAGACGCCGAAGCGCTCGCGCCCGTCCTCGGCGTCGTCGGCGCCGCGGAGAAAGTGAGCGACGCGGCCGGCGACATCGCCAAGATCGTCTTAGAGGACATCGGTCTTCCCGACGCGATGCGCGCCGCGCTGCCCGAGGCCGTCGAGACGCTCGTGCGCGCCGAAATCACCGGCGACTCCCCGCTCGCCGACCGCACGCTCGGGGACATCCACCTCGAAACCGAGACGGGCGTGCGCGCGCTGGCGATCCGTCGCCAGGGCGAGTGGCTGTTCAACCCGGACGCCGAAACGACGTTCCGGGCCGGCGACGTCGTCCTCTTCCGCGGCCCCGAGGACGGCATCACCCAGGTCTACGAGGACGCGACGGACCGGACCTACAACCCGCCGGAACCGCCCGAACCCGGCATCGAGGACCTCGAACGGGCCGTCGACTCGATCGTCCACATGAAAAACATGAGCGAACTCGCAGTCGATCTGGCGTACGGGGCGGTGCTGTTCGACAGCGACCAGGTCGCAGAGGAGGTGCTCGAACTCGAAGCCGAGGTCGACGCTCTCCAGTCGCGCTTCGAGGCGTGGACGCTCCAGGCCGCAGGCCGCATCGACGATCCGGTCTCCCTGCGCGGGCTGGTCCACCTGGCCAACGCCACCGAGGTCATCAGCGACGCCGCCCTCGAAATCAGCGAGGGCGTCCTCCGGGGGCTGGGCACCCATCCGGTCGTCGCCGAGGCGGTCCGGGAGTCAGACGAGGTGATCGTTCGGCTCACCGTCGCGCCCGACAGCGTCCTCGACGGCGTCACGCTCGGCGAACAGATGGTGAAAACCGAAACCGGGATGCGCGTCATCGCCGTCCGCCGAGCGCGCGACGCGAGCGACCGCACCGGTCGCGAAGGGAGCAGCTGGGTCATCTCGCCCGGGCCGACGACGGAACTGGTCGCCGGCGACGTGTTCATCGCCAAAGGGACCCAGTCGGGAGCGAACCGGCTGGCCGACCTCGCCGGGGCCGAGGCGGGTGTGGAGGACTGATTTTATCCCCGTTGTCTTCCCTATCTGATATCCGGGAGCGAGTTGCCGATCGGTGTGTCTGAGAGGTTATCCACCGTCAGTACCATCGCAGCCAGGACGTACAACACCGTACCGAGTGAGACGATTCGACTTTGCAGCGTGACGAGAGAAAATGCGCCGAACGCGAAAGCAATTGGCCAGACGAGGAGTAACCGCCTCATTCGGACGGCGTAGACGGCGATGACCGACACGCCGAGCATCGCGATCGACCATAGGTACGGGACGAGCGCCGTTGTCTCGGTCTCAGCGAGGGAAGCAACGTACATCGCCGTCACCGCAAACCCGACAGTCGCGCCAAGATGTCCGAGTGCCCTGCCGAGTCGGGATATATTCACCATTCTACCTTGGCAATTAATTCTCACAGGCCGTATTTAGTACCCCTGTTACAGCTCTTTCGAGAGCCGGTAGGCCGTCCGCGCGGTGAGCACCGTCGTTACGATGCCGCCGATGCCGACCGCGAGGACGAACGCCAGCCCCAGGTAGTACAGCTGCGAGCGGTTGGTTCCCGGAATGATGATGAAGAACACGAAGACGGCGACGGTGAACACGAATCCGAACCCGAAGCCGCGGCGTGCGTTCCGTGGCACCTCCAGTGCCTCGATGAATCTGGCCTTTCCGCTGGGTTCCTGGGCGTCGGCGTCTGCTGACACGCCCGGGGGTACGGCCGCACCGCTCAAAATCGCGTCGGTCCGGGTCGACGGACGCGCTTCGCCCAGTTCCGGCAGTATAGCCGGCATATCGAACCGCATAAGAGCATGGGGGCGTCCGTTGGAAACAATGACGAGCCTCGGCACGGCGACTGCCGCCCCGGGAGAGATCGACACGGGGCGGCTGTTCGTCGGAGAGACCCGCGACGGGACCGAGATCGGCCTGCCGGTCGCGGTCATCAACGGTGCCGACAGCGGGAAGACGCTGTATCTGCAGGCGGCCAGCGACGGCGACGAACTCAACGGCGTGGGCGTCATCCGACGCCTGGTCCCCCAACTCGACCCCGACGACATCGCCGGCACGATCCTCGTCGTCGGGATCGTCAACTACCACGCGTTCCAGGTCGCCGAGCACCGCAATCCGATCGACGACACGAAGATGAACCGGACGTACCCCGGCGACGAGACCGGGACTTCCTCCGAGCGCATCGCTGCCGCCACCTTCGACGCTGCGACCCGAGCCGACCTCGTGGTCGACCTCCACCAGGGCTCGACCTCCCGCATGATCGAGGAGTGCCGCGTCCGCTGTGGCCCGCGCCACCGCCTCCACGACGACTGTCTCGAACTCGCGAAGGTGTTCGGCTGCGGTCACATCCTCGATCAGAAGGGTCCTGATGGCCAACTCGCCCGCGCCGGCCCCGACGAGGGCGTCCCCACCATCGACCCCGAGTTAGGGGGGTGTGTGGGTTGGGACGACCACGCTATCGAGACCGGCGTCCAGGGCGTCAAGAACGTCCTCGCCTACTACGGCTTCACCGAGGCCACGCACGTCCCCGAAGCCCAGACCCGCGCCAGCGGCTTCGAGCAGTACGGCTCGCCCGCCGGCGGCCTCGTCACCTTCCACGCCGAGCTGGGTGACCGGGTCTCGCGCAACGATCTCCTCTTCGAGGTGACCGACGTCTTCGGCCGCACCAAAGCCGAGATCACCGCCGACTCCAGCGGCATCTTCTGGCGCGCCCGCCGACTCCCCCAGGTCGCCACCGGTGAGTACGTCTGCTCCGTGGGGACGCAACTCGATACCTACTAACCCACCGTTTTCATCGGAGCCTCGCTCACTTTCGCTCGCTCGATCCCGTCTGCTCACGGGCGCTTCGCGCCAGTTCGCACGACCCGAGGGACCGTCGGTCTCTCGCTGGCCCAAAAACAGCCGGACGTGAGCCGTCGGCTCGCGTCCGGAAACCCCGTCGCGCTGAGTGCCCCTGCCGGTCGAGTTGGCTTCGCGACTGCCTGGCGCGGGTCCTTCGACCACTGCGATTCGTACTCACTGGCCCGGAGACCGAACGAAACCTGCAAATTGACTCATTCCGCTTCAGATCCTGGTATGGGGCATGGGTTCGGCTCACACGGTTTCACGACGTGCGCTGCTCCGAACGACGGCGGGCGCGACGGCAGCGGCGAGTGCGACCGGCGTCGCCGCCGCGCAAGGCGCCTCGGAGATCGACGAGTATCTCAGCGACGCGGACAACTACGACGAGATCGTCGACGAGACGGGCAGCGGGACGGTGACCGTCCAGACGGGCGCGCAGGGCAACGGCGGCGCGTTCGCCTTCGAGCCGGCGGCCGTCCAGGTCGACCCCGGCACCACCATCCAGTGGGAGTGGACCGGCGAGGGCGGCGGCCACAACGTCGTCGACGAAGAGGGCGCGTTCGACTCGGGTACCCCCGTCGCAGAGGCCGGCGTCAACTTCGAGCACACCTTCGAGGAGGAGGGCGTCTTTCTGTACTACTGTGCGCCCCACAAGAGCCTCGGGATGAAAGGCGCCGTCGTCGTCGGCGCGCTCCCGGAAGGTGGCGGCGGTGGCGGCGAGGCCGCGGCCGAGGTCGATCCCGAACACATGGGCGTGCCGTTCCAGGCGCACTGGGTCGGGATCGTGACGATGCTGATGATGTTCGTCACCCTGATTTTCACCTTTTTCCTCCTGAAGTACGGCGAATCGTCCCACGCATCGCACGGGGACTAGCCGGCGTCGAGATACTCGATCGCCTCCTCGTCGGTGACCTGGGTGAAATCCCGGTAGTACTGCCCGACGGCGTGAAAGTCGGGCGGCGTCTCTAACACTACCGCGTCGTCGACCATCCGTTCGAGCTCCGCGATCGTTCGCGGCGAGCCGACCGGCACCGCCAGCACGATCCGTGCCGGCTGTTCCGACCGAACGCGTTCGATACACGCCCGGACCGTCGCACCGGTCGCGACGCCGTCGTCGACGACGAGCACGCGCTTGCCCGCTAACTCCGGTGGCGGGCCGTTCCGGTATCGCTCGGCTTTCTGGCGGGCTTCCGCCGCTTTCTGCTCGCGCTCGCGGGCGACGTACTCGCGGCTGATCCCCTGGCGCTGAATGACGTCGTCGTTGAGCCAGATGCTGCCGTCCGCGGCGACCGCGCCGATGGCGAACTCCGGGTTCCCCGGCGCACCGATCTTCTTCGCGATGACCACGTCGAGTGGGACGCCGAGTGCGTCCGCGACTGCGCGTCCCAGCGGGAGGCCCCCGCGTGGGATGGCAAGGACGACGTCCGCCCCGATGTTCTCCTCTCGGACTCGTTCCCCCAACTGTCGGCCTGCGTCCGTCCGGTCTGCGAACTGCGTGGAGTGGGACCCTCTGTACATCCCGCCCTAGCTACGACGCCAACCACCTAATACCGCAAGCCGACGTGCGTCTCGTCTGTGATTTCGTTCCTGACACTCCACAGTGTGCTACCGCTCCGGATGCGTCGGCGTGTCGAATCCCCCTCGGACCAGCCCACCTTTTACTTCGTCGGGTGTGCTCGCCCTGCTCGCACACCCTCCTCGTAAAATCTGGACCAAAAGGGCCGCGCCCTCACCACGTTCGGGCGCGGTCAACCGCCTTCCCTCCGGTCGGCGGATGCAAACTCACCGCTCGGGATGTGTCGGTGCGTCGAACCCCCCTCGGACCAGCGGCTTCGCGATGTGCCGGCGCGCACACGGCGGCACTTCGTACCAGCCCAGTTCGAGGTCGCGTTCGACCGACTGACCGACTTTGCCGTCCCTGCTCGTCCCGCAGTCCCGGCAGCGATAGCCCGCGTTCCGACCGGCGCTCTTCATCGACCGGCCGCAGTCCGGACACGTCGGCGTCACCAGTTCCGTCTCGTTCAACTCGCGGACGGCGAACTTCTCCAGTTTGAGCGTTCCGTCGGTCACCTCGCCGCAGACGGTCACGCGGTCGCCCACGCGAAGCGCGCGCACCCGGTCGCGGAAGCGTTTGGTCGGCTCGAACGCCACGCACGGGAGCGCGTCCGCATTATTACCTTCGAAGGAAATTTGTGTGAACACGTGTCCCCCCGCTCTGGTTTCCGGTTCGTCGACCACTGTTCCGGTCACTCGGTACGCGCGACCGTCGGTGACGGCGGTCGGGTCGGCGTCCCGGAGGTGCATGTCCGTTCCCTGGTTAGTGACGAACACCGCGCGGCGCTCGACGGCTTCGCTCTCGATGGCGTCGGCCGCCTCGCGGACGGTCTCGGGGTCGTCGCCGCGGATGCCGTGCAGCACCGGACCCGGCGTGTTCGGGACGCAGACGGCCTCGCCCTGCTCCGCGGCTCTCTTTGCTCCGCGGCTCCTGGCGTCGCCGCTCCGCCACGAGGCCTCCCACTGGTCGGCCTCGCCCTCGCCACGGTCGACGGTGTCCCAGATGGTCGGATAGAACTCGTCGGCGACCGCGAACACCGACTCGGGGTCGACGTCGCGGTCGGTGCCCCAGCGGTCGCGCTCGCGGTAGGTGATGGACTCGTAAGACCAGTCGGTCGGCCAGCCGTCGGGTGCGGTCGCCCCGAACGCGCGCCAGGCGCCGATGGCGGCGACGGCGCCGACCAGGCCGCGGCCGTTGCCCCAGCCGCGGTGGCGGTAGCCGGCCTCGGCCAGTGGCTCTTGCACGTCGGCTTCGGGGTCAAGGAGTTCTCGGACGGCCCGACGGGAAATCGACTGCATCCAGTCCGGCCGCGGTCCGAGGGCGTCGTCGGTCACGACCACGCCCGGGTTCGTCCGCTCGTCGGCGGTCTCGGCGTCGGCGGCCACCAGCTCCACTGCGAGGTCGAACGCGCGCTCGACCGGGAGGTCACAGTGGATCGCCAGCGCGGCGTTGCCTCTGGTTTTGAACTCCACGGCGGGGTTCAGGCGGACGAGGAGCAGTCGCTCGACGCGGCCGCCGGCGTCGCGGATGCGGTCGGCGAGCACGGCGGCGGCGTAGGTGGTGCACATCCCCTCGGTTCGGGAGTCCGTGTCGTCGAGGCCGACGATGGTCACGGCCGGCGGTTTGGCCCCGGTGGAGTAACCCGTTTCGGGCCAGTTGTCCTATATGAATCTATCGCCGGCCGACCGGGCAAATCGCAAGACGCGACTGTGTGTCGCGGTCACAATCGTTTTATACGAGGAATGGTTAACCGTAACCTGATGTCACGATCCGCACTGGTCGGGAACGTAACCGCAATGTTGCGGGACGCGGGCTTTCTCGTGAGTGACCGGTGTGCGATCCGACCCAAGAGTTTCGACGTGGCTGCACGCCGCGGCGAGGACACGGTGTTGGTGAAGATCCTGGGCAACATCGACGCGTTCGACGCCATGACCGGCGCGGAGATGCGTCGCCTCGGCGAGTACCTGCAGGCCACGCCGATCGTCATCGGACTCCGGACGCGCGACGAGGACCTCAAGCCCGGTGTGGTGTACTTCCGACACGGGGTGCCGGTCCTCTCGCCCGACACCGCGATGGACCTGTTCGTCGAGGAAGTCCCGCCGCTCATCTACGCCGCACCCGGCGGCCTGTACGTCAACATCGACAGCGAGGTCCTCGAAGACGCCCGCCAACAGCGCGACTGGTCGCTGGGCCGGCTCGCCAACGAACTCGGCGTCTCCCGGCGCACCGTCTCGAAGTACGAGGACGGCATGAACGCCTCCGTCGAGGTGGCGACCCAGCTCGAAGAGCTGTTCGAGGCCCCGCTGACCTCGCCCGTCGACGTGTTCGACGGCGTCGACGAGGTCCGCGACAGCGAGCCGATGCCAGACGACCCCGACGTCGATCCCGACGAGGAGCCGATCATCGCCGTCCTCACCCGCGTCGGCTTCGACGTCCACCCGACCGAGCGCGCACCGTTCCGCACCGTCAGCGAGGACGAACGCCACCAGTCGCGCATGCTGACCGGCCACTCGGAGTTCACCGAGACCGCCGAGAAGCGCGCGCGAATCATGTCCTCGGTCGGCCACGTCACCAGAACGACCTCCATCTACGTCGTCGATCGCGCCAAGCAGGAGTCGGTCGAGGGCACGGCGCTCATCGAGCGCGAGGAGATCGAAGACGTTCGCGACGTCGAGGACCTCAAAGACCTCATCAAGGAACGCGCTGCAGAGAACCCCGCCTGAACCGGGCGGGCACCACGCTTTTCTACCAATTCGTTGAACGGTTCGTATGGGACTGTTCGGTCCGGACGAACACGGTTCTGAGTACGAAGCGCAGTACGACGTCGCCGACGATCCGCCAGACGGCGCCAGCGACGACGCCGAGGAAGCTGACAAGGGACCGGCGTTAACGCTCGCACACATCCACGACGAACACGTTCGGGGGACCATCAAGCGCGTCGTCGACCACGAGGCCGGCGTGATGCTGTACTGTTACAACCACGGGAGTGCGGGGGGCATAGCTGCCGTTCCGCTCAGCGAGACTGACTTCGAGATGGAGCGCGAGTGATCAGGCCGACCGTCGGTGCGGACCGTCAGTTGCCGTAGGTCTCTTCGAGGTACTCGACGATGTCGTCGGACTCGGGCATGGCGTCGACGCCGTGATCCGGGTCGACGAGCACGGGCACGCCGGTCTGGCCGCTGATCTCCTTGACTTCGGTGCGTTCGCCGTGCGAGCGCGGGACCTCGTGAGTCTCGTAGTCCAGCCCGAGTTCGTCGAGCTTTCTCGTGACCTTCTTACAGAACGGACAGCCCGTGAGTTCGTACAGTTCCAGGTTTGTCATCGACAGTTGGTAGGAACCACTGCCTGATAGGCCCAACGGTAGTGTGTACGAACTGAACAGTGCCGCGTCGTCAGCCGCCGGTAATGGTGCGATAGACCCGGTCACCGAGTCGGCCCAGGCGTCGTCGAAGGCGGCGTCGCTGCGCCACGAGCTCGCCCAGTCCCCAGCCGACGAGCACGACGCCAGCGAGCGCGTAGCCGGCGAACGCCCAGCTCGGCATCCAGACCGGCCGGACGAACGGAACGACGTGGGAGTACCGCTCCCCCAGGTCGGACAGTCCCTGGCGTTGCAGCCAGGCGCCGACGCTGGAGTTGGTCGCGACCGTGCCGCCGTCGAGCGTGTAGTTACCGGTGGCGTTCACGTCGGCGATCGTCGGACCGTTCGACCCGTCGCCGGTCCCGATGCGTTCTGAATCGTAGGGTGCCCAGGGAGCGTACGTCTCCCAGACGACGCGTCCGCGCGGCGTCACCTCGATGACGCGGTGGTTCAGCGAGTCGGTGATGAGCGTGTTCCCGTTTGGCAACCGGTCGGCGTCCCTGGGCCACTTGAACGGGCCGGTCAGCGTCCAGGTGCGCTTCCACTCCCCGCCGCGGCGCGCGTACTCGACGACGCGGTCGTTCTCGCTGTCGGCGACCAGCAGCGTCGGCGTGCCGTTCTCGCTTTCGAGGTAGTCGGGGTTGTGCTGCTCGTACAGCGTGTCGTGATCGCCGTCGCTCCCCAGACGCATGTCGATGGCCTTGGTCGAGCGATTGACGACGATCACCTGGTCGAAGTTCCGCACGGAGACCAGGTACTGCCCGTCGGCGATCTTGTCCACGTCGTTGACGTGGGTCCAGTCGCCGGTGTACTCGCCGCCGCCGCTTCGCGGGAAGTGCCGACGAGCCTGCCACTGCCAGACGATCTCGTCTTTCCCCAGGTCGTAGACGTAGATGCGGTCGCGGTTGACCCCGTCCTCGTAGTTGCGCATGTTGGCGACGAGCAACTGATCGCCGTTGATCAGATCGACGTCGTGGGTGTCCTCGGCGTCCAGCGTCTCCTGCCACACGCGCTCGCGGGTCTCGCGGTCGAGTTCGTACACGACGGTCTTGCCCGGCACCGTCGAGGTGACCAGCAGGTTCCCGTTGGGGAGCGGATCCACGTCGTAGAACCAGGTAGCGCCGTGTTTCGAGCCGTTGTACACCCAGTCGGTGCTCCCGTCGGGGGCGACGCTCACCAGTCGCGCGGGCTTTTTCTCGTTCCCGACGCCCTGGAAGTGGAACCCCTGGACGCTGACGATGGTCTGGTTGGTCGCGGCCGACGCGACCGCCCCCGAACCCAGCGTCGCGGGGTCGTACGCGAACGTGGTCGCCGTCGCCCACCCGGCCAGCACCACAAGGACGACGAGCAACACGCTCCGGACGAGCCAGCGACGCGGCGGGTGCGACCCGCTGGAGAACATGGTCCGCGGTACCACGTTCCCCGTGAAGGGTCTGTGGTTACCAGCCACCTCTTCCGTCCTCTCTGAGCGCCATCACGTACTTTTACGGTCGTGTTGGTCGACGTGAATGTATGGACGACACGCGCCGCCAGACCCTCCAGTCCCTGGCCGGTCTCGCGACCGGTCTCGCCGTTGCCGGCTGTATCGAGCAGTCGACGCGCGCAGGCGACGACGCTGACGACGTCCCCGAGAGCACGGGTGACTCCCCGCCGACCGACACCGCGACGGTCGCCGCGAGGGAGCGATCACCCGGCGCACCGGACCTCGGTGGCTACCTCGACGACGCGAACAACTACGACGGGATCGTCGCCGACGAGACGGGCCAGCAAGTAGTGACCGTGCAGGTCGGGGCCGGCGACCCCGGCCTGGCGTTCGGACCGGCCGCAGTTCACGTCGACAACGGTGCCACCGTCACGTGGGAGTGGACCGGGGAGGGCGGCGCCCACACCGTCGTCGCCGAGGACGGCACCTTCGATTCGGGCAACCCCGTCGCGGAGGCCGGCGTCAACTTCGAGCACACGTTCGAGCGGGACGGCATCTACCCGTACTACTGCAACCCACACAAGGCCAGCGGGATGCTCGGTGCCGTCGTCGTCGGCACTGACTATCCGACGGTCGCGTCCCACGCCGACTCGACGCCGACGGAACCGCGTGACGAACCGCCGGCGGAGCAGTCGCCGAGCGACGCGCCGACGACGACGGAGTCCGAAGCGAGTGGCTACGACGGGTATCTGGACGACGTAGCGCCCTTCGACGGGGTCGCCGACGCGACCGACGCGTCGTCGGCCACGGTCACCGTCGGGGCCGGCGACGCCGCCTTCGCGTTCGATCCGCCCGCGCTCCGGGTGACGACCGAGACGACCGTCACGTGGAAGTGGAACGGAGAAGGCGGCGCTCACAACGTCGTCGCGGAGGACGGATCGTTCGACTCGGAAAGCCCCGTCGCCGAGGCGGGCGTCCATTTCGAGCATACGTTCGACGAGACCGGCGTCTACAAGTACTACTGTGCCCCGCACAAGGCGCTCGAGATGAAAGGCGTCGTCGAGGTCGTCGCGTAACTACTCGCCGACGTCCACGTCGTCGGGTGCGTCGGCCAGCAGGTCCGAGGCCGTCACGAGCGACTCCAGTTCGAGGTCGGCGTCGGCGAGGTTCTCGCGAGCGCCCTCCTCGCGGTCGACGACAACGATCACGCGCTCGACCTCGGCGCCGGCGTCGCGGAGCGCCTCGGCGGCGTCGACGGCGCTCTGGCCGGTCGTCGCGATGTCCTCGAGAATGATGACTTCCTCGCCGTCGTCGAGGGTCCCCTCGATGCGGTTTCCGGTGCCGTACTCTTTTGCCTGCTTGCGGGCGATGACGTAGGGATTGCCCGTCTCGACGCTCGTGACGGCCACGAGCGGGACGGCGCCGAGGGCGACGCCGGCGAGTTTCGTGTCGCCGACCCGGTCGGCGAAGGCGTCGGCGATCAGTTCGAGACACCGCGGATTCGTCTCGAAGACGTACTTGTCGACGTAGTAGTTCGAGGTGCCGCCGTGGGAGAGCTCGAACTCGCCGAACTTCACCGCGTCGGCGTCCCGAAGCGCGTCGATGAGCTGCTGGTTGGCCATACCAGACGGTCGGCCAGGGGCACAAATATACTGGCGATTGGCGGCGAGCGAGGGAGAACGGCGGCGCTTACTCGTCGTCGGCCCGTCCGGCAGCGTCCTGGGCCGCCGCGACGTTCCCTTCGAGGTCGTCCTGGAGGTCCTCGAACCGGTGTTCGAGCGCGTCGAGCTGGTCCTGGTACCGGTCGAGCTGCGTTTCGAACTGGCGGCCGAACGCGTCGGCCTGCGCTTCGAGCTGGTCGCCGAACTCCTCGGCCTGGTCCCCGAAGCGCTCGCTGACGTCGTCGTACTCGTCGATGACCTGCTCGATGGCGTCGAGCGTCCGCTCCTCGACGTCCTCGTTGGTCTCGACTACCGTCTCGATCTGCTCGTCGAGCGCCTCCAGCACGTCACCGATCGCCTCGTCGTAGGTGTCGATCCCCTGGGCGTAGTTGTCGTCGATAGCGTCGGCCGCCTCGGCGTGCTGGTCGCGGAGTTCCTCGAAGCCGTCGTCGACGGACTCGCGGACGTCTGCGAGCGCGTCGTCGCCAGCCGGCGTCGTCGCCTCGACGGTGTCCAGGAGCCGGTCGATCGTGTGCTGTGCGAACTCCAGCGTCCGCTGCTGGGCCCGTTTCTGGGGTTCGATCGTTCCGCGGACCGTCTCGTTGACGGTCTTGGGGACCTGCAGCGTCGTCTCGACGAGCCGCGGGCCGGCCTGCAAACTCTCACGCTGTACCTCGAAGATCGCACCGATGGGGGATGTGCGCTGGCTCATGCTGTGGCCTCCTGGGGTCGAGTAGCGGTACGATCCAGAGACCCCTCTTTCTGCTGCCACCGATACACGGCTCCGTTAAGTACCGCCGCCGTCCGCGAGGGACGCGGGGTCGCGTGGCGGGCGTTCGGTCGGGTCAGTTACGGCTGATGACATATATCGCGGCCAGTCCGCCCAGGCCGATCGCGAACCAGTAACTCGCGACCCGGTAGACCAGCGACACCGCGTAGGCTTCGGCTTCCGTGAGGCCGACGAGGCCGATCAACAGCGCCGTCAGCGCGATCTCGACGCCGCCGAGGCCGCCCGGCGAGGGGACGATGCCGGCGATGGTGCTCGCCGGAACGATGAACAGCACGAGCAGCGGGCCGATGGGGATGCCGACGGTCTGGCCGGCGAAGTACAGCGGGAGGGCGAAAAACACCCACCCGACGTAGGAGAAGGCGAGCGCCCGCACCAGCGCGCGGGGTTCGGCGGCGATGCGGTCGAACGCCGCCCCCAGGTCGTGAATGCGCTCGTGGACGCCCTCGACGCTCAGTTTCGGGGTCCGCCGCGCGACGGGCGCGGCCACGCGCATGAACCCCCTCGCCAGCCGTTCGCGGAACCGCCAGCCGGCTATCGTGAGCGCGGGCACGCCCACCGCGAGAACGAGCAGCCCCATCGCCAGCGGGCGGACAGCTGCCGGGAGGCTCGCCTGCCAGAGCAGCCATCCCATCCCGACCGCCGCGAAGCTAAAGAAGGGCAGCAGGTTCAGCAGGTCCGCCGTGACGACGCTCGCGAGGCTGTCCTCGTAGCTGGCCTCCGTGTCCCGCGAGAGAACGTAGGCGATGAACGGCTCACCGCCGGCCTGGCCAAGCGGCGTCACGTAGTTGGCGAACGTCGCCGCGAAGTACGTGACGACGAGTTTGCGGAACGGTTCGTCGATGCCGGCCACTTCCAGCACGACTTGCCAGGCTTTCCCCCAGGCGACGAGACACAGCGCCGTCGAGACACAGCCAAGCGCCAGCCAGCGCAGCTTCGCGTCGGCGAACGCGCGGCTCAGGTCCTCGGTCCCGATACCGACCGCGACGAGGTAGAGGACGAGCGCCGCGACGACGAACCCCAGCAGGACGCGGACGAGCGTCTTCCTGTCGGCAAAATCCAGGATCGCCCGTCCGTCGGTCGTCACGATCAGTCCCCCTCAGCCGAGATACCCCAGGTCTCGGAGCCTGTCTTTCGCTTCGCCGCCCATGTCGTCGAGCACGTCCTCGTCGTCGACGTCGCTCCACTCGCCGCCGACGTACGACTCGAACTCCGCGAGGACGGCCTCGGTCTCGGCGACGGCCGCGTCGTCGTCCCCAGCCAGGTTCCGTTCCTCGCCGGGGTCCTCGTCGATCCGGTAGGCTTCGTCCGGAATCGTCTGATTGCGGATGTACTTGGCGTCCGGCCGGCGCGCGGCGCGCATCCGCGAGTAGAACCGGGAGTCTCTCTCGAGTTCGATGCCCGCCTCCGCCGCCTTCCCTTCGAGCTGGCGCAACTCGACGACCGGGCGGTGGTACTCGACGAATCCGTACTCGCCGCCCTCGAACTGGCGGTGCTCGTCGCGCAGTAGCGACCGCGTCGCCTCGAGCGACTCCCCGCCGGGCGCAGCCGAGACGTCCGTGGCGTCGAGCACCGTGTGGTAGAGGTCGGTCAGCTCGACGGTCGTCTCGTCGTCGCGGCCCCCATCGAGGTCGGGGTGTTTGACCATGAGCGGGACGTTCACGAGCGGGTCGTAGATACAGAACTCGTGGCCGTAGAGGTCGTGTTCGCCGTGGAGTTCGCCGTGGTCGGCACAGACGACGACCATCGTCTCGTCCCAGACGCCCTGGTTTTTGAGCCAGCCGAAGAGGCGACCGAGCTGGTCGTCGATGTGCTTGATCTCGGCGTCGTACAGACCCGTGATGTCGTCCCACTCGTCGTCGTCGATGTCGCGCGCGCCACAGTTGTACTCCTTGGAGTTCTGGCAGACTTTCGTCGTGTCGATGCGCGGGGCGAACTCCTGCTGGTACTCCTCGGGCGGGTGGTAGGGGAGGTGGGCGTCCATCAGGTTGACGAACTGGAAGAACGGGCCCCGGGACTGGGAGATGAAGTCCATCGTGCTGTCGATGACGGCCGGCGTCTTCGTGTCGCCGCCGCCCTCGGAGGCGAACCGCTCGTGGAACTTGTTGCCCAGCTGGACCAGGCGGTTGGCGACCGCTCGCAGCCGATCGTTGTCGTTCATCTTCTTCCAGGCGTCGGCCAGCGGGCCCGAGAGGAAGTCGCCGGGCATGATCTGGAAGAAGTTGTCCTGGTCGTCGAACCCGTCGGTCAGGTGGGTGTAGGGCGTGATCCAGGCGTTCGAGGAGTAACAGGCCGTGTCGTAGCCGGCCGCGGAGAGCGATTCGGCGAGCGTCGTCGCGTCCTCCAGATAGGGGTTCTCCTGGGTCGCGCCGTGTTCGCTCGGGTACAGGCCCGTGAACATCGAGGCGTGGACTGGGAGCGTCCAGGGCGCGGGGGCGACGGCGTGCTCGTACACCGTCGCCTCTTCGGCGAACGACGCCAGGTTCGGCGTCGTCTCCTTGTCGTACCCGTAGACCGAAAGGTGATCCTTCCGGACCGTATCCATCACGACGAAGAGGACGTTCGACGGCCCGTCGCGTGTCATTACGATACTGGCATCTGTCCACCGGGTTAAAGACCCTGATTTCCGTCGCTTCCCCCCGAAATCTGTCGCCGTCAGGCGGTTCGACAGGGACGGACCGCCGGCTCGGCGGCGGGAAAAAACGGCAAAGTGAAACGGCTCAGAACGGGGCTTCCGGGCCTTCGTCGTCGTCGCTGCTGTCGCCGCCCTCGTGGCCGGGGAAGGAAGGGCTCGCACCGCCGGCCATGCCCTCGTTGCCGCCCATGCCGGTGTCGGCGTGGACCTCTTCGATCTCGGGAATCTCCTTGACCATCCGGGTCTTGATCGCCTGGATCGTCATCGGGGAGATGCCACAGCCCGAGCAGGCGCCGCCGAGCTGGATGGACACCACGCCGTCCTCCCGGTCGAGGTGCTGGATGGCCGCGCTCCCGCCGTGCATCTGGATCTGCGGGAAGTTCCGGCGCAGGAAGTTCGTGACCTCCTCGCGCAGGTCGTCGTCGCTCCGCTCAGATTCCGTGCTCATAGTGAATCCGTCTATGCAGCGGGCACGCTTAGGCTTTTGGACTCACCCAGTCGTCGCCCGCCGAAACCGGGCGATTCAGACCGTCGCCTGGATGATCCCGCTGGTCCGGACGGCGAAGTACAGGACGAACGCGCCGGCCAGCACCCACTGGCCGACCTGGACGTCCCGCCACTCGCCCTGTGCGGCCTTGACGACCGGGTAGGAGATGATGCCCGCGGCGATCCCGTACGCGATCGAGAACGTGAACGGCATCACGAGCACGGTGAGCCCGGCGGGCACGGCGTGACTGAGATCGTCCCACTGGATGTCGACGATGTTGCGAAGCATCAGGACCGCGACGACCACCAGCGCGATGTGTGACGCGTGGAGCGGCACGGCCGCGGCCAGGGGGACGACCGCCAGCGACGCGACGAACAGCAGGGCGACGACCAGCGCCGTCATCCCCGTCCGCCCGCCCTCCTCGACGCCCGAGGAGGACTCGATGTACGTGGTGACCGTCGACGTGCCGATGATGCCGCCCACGGTGGTCCCGATCGCGTCGGCCAACAGCGGTTTGTTGATCTCGGGCAGGTTGCCGTCCTCGTCGAGGAACCCCGCGATCTGGGAGACGCCGGTGAGCGTCCCCGCGGTGTCGAAGAAGTCGACGAAGAAGAACGTGAAGACGATGAGCGCGAACCCCATCGAATCGACGTTCGAGAACCCGCGCATGAACGCGCCGATCAGCGGCGTGATGTCGTAGCCCGCGAGGCTGTAGACGATGTCGGTCTGTCCGCTCAGCGACGCCGGCGTGTAGAGGAACACGCCCTCGGCGACTTCGGACGCGTGCGGGGAGTAGCCCATGGCGTCTGCGGCGTAGCTGATGATCGTCGTCGCGATGATGCCGAGAATGATCGCGCCGCTGACGTCGGCCGCGACGAGCGCGAAGGTGAGGAACAGGCCGATCACGCTGATGATCGCGAGCGGGTCGGTCGCGAACGCCGGGTTGAACTGGACGAACGTCGCCGGGTCGCTCGCGATGACGTGCATCGCCTGGAGGCCGATGATCGCCAGGAACAGCCCGATCCCGGCCCCGACCGCGAACTTCACCGGCTCGGGAACCATGTTGATGACGTACTCGCGCGCGCCGATCACGGTCAGAAACAGGAAGATGACGCCCTCGACGACCACGGCCGCCAGTGCCGTCTCCCACGGAATGCCCAGCGTCAGCACGACCGTGAACGCGAAGAAGGCGTTGAGACCCAGTCCCGGCGCCTGCCCGAAGGGCCTGTTCGCGTGGAAGGCCATGACGAAGGTCGCCACTGCGGCGGAAATGAGCGTCACGACCGCGAGCATCTGTTGGGTCTCGGCGGCCGTCCGCCCGTTGACGTCGATCGCGAGACCGAGGATCGCGGGATTCACGACGACGATGTAGCTCATCGTCAGGAAGGTCGTTATCCCCGCGACGATCTCGGTCCGCATGTCGGTCCCGTGTTCGTCGAACTCGAAGTACCGCGCGAACCACGAACCGCCGCCCTGGCTCGCTGTCGCGCTCCGTTGCCCACTGTCGTCTGCACTCTCACGTGCCATCGGTTACCTCCCTCTCACGAGAGATCAGCCAAGTTGCTGTTGGTTCGAACCTGCGGCGCGACCGTGCGTGGCTCGGTCACGGCGCGGGCCGCCAGACGCCCCGCTCGGCGCGTCGCTGTGCGGTGTATGCCACTCAGTCCGCGATCGAGGCCTCCGCTTCGATCTCGACGACGAGCGCCGGGTCGATCAGTCGCTCGACTTCGACCATCGTGGTCGCTGGCTTGACGTCGCCGAACACCTCGCCGTGGGCGCGGCCGATCTCCTCCCAGGCGTCGATGTCGGTGACGTACATGCGCGTGCGAACGACGTCCTCGACGCTCGCGCCCGCTTCGGCCAGCGCGTCCGCGACGAGGTCGAGCGCGCGCTTGGTCTGTTCGTACGGCCCGGCGTCCAGGGGATCGCCGTCGTCGTCGATCGCGGTCGTGCCCGAGACGTGGACGGCGTCGCCGGCTCTGACCGCCCGCGAGTACCCCACCTCGTCTTCCCAGTCGGTGCCGCTCGAAACCAGTCGCCGTTCCATGTCGGGAGCGCGGCGGCGAGCCAGAAGAAGCTACTGGGGGTCAGCCTTCGAGGCCGAAGACGGCGCGGTGCTCGCGTTCGAGTTCGTCGACGTACCGGTCGAGGATCTCGTCGAACTTCTCCTCGTCGACGACGACGCCCTGCATGCGCTCGTAGGGGTTCTCGGGGAGGTCGATGCGGAACTCGCCGTCACCCTCGTAGAAGGGTTCGCTCTCGTTCAGGACGAACTGGTCGATGGCGTGGATGAGTTCCGAGTCGTAGCGGTCGTTCATCCGGTTGAAGGCGTTCTTGTACGCCTCCTGGAGTTCGGTGAAGTAGTTCGCGTACTTGTCCTCGAACTGCTCGGGATCGAAGTCGGCCATTACCGCGACTGTCGCGGAGTGTGGACAAAAGTCGGACGGTCCCGCGTCAGTGCTCGTCGTCCCGCTCGTCGGTGTCGAACCCCACGCGCCGCGGGATACCGAACCCCTGCTCGGGCAGCGCGAGGAGGTACAGCGCCACTCCGACGACGAACGCGAAGACGACGGCCGCGACGACCGGGAGGAGGACGCGCGAATCGAGGAGGCTCGTGATCGTCACCGACTGCGGGGCGACCGTCGAGAGGACCATGCCGAGAATCAGCATGGTGAACGTGACGCCGAGGGCGAATCCTGCACCGAAGATGAGACGCTCGCGCTCGACCGTCTCGTCGGGATTCGGGTGACTCATGTCACGATCGTAGCGACGCCACTGGCAAAACCCTGCCGGCCACTGTGCAGTGCGGTCGTGTCGAGCCCGGGACGATCGTTCTGGCTGAGTGTGTACTTACTTAGTGCTGCCGTCCCAACGGGAGGTATGCACGATACGATCGTCGTCGGCGCGGGCCTCGGGGGCTTGACCGCGGGGGCGAAACTCGCGACGGCGGGCCAGGACGTGCTCGTCCTGGAGAAACACACGATCCCTGGCGGGTACGCGACGACGTTCCAGCGCGGCGAGTGCGAGTTCGAGGTCAGTCTCCACGAGATCGACGGGCTCGACGAGGGCGACGCGAAACGCGAGGTGTTCGCGGAACTGGGCGTGTTCGACGCGGTGGAGTTCGAACCGGTGCCGAACTACCGGGTGCGACACGGCGACGGCGACGTGACGCTGCCCCACGGGCGCGAGGCGATGGAAGCCGCGCTGGTCGAGGCGTTCCCCGAGGAGGCGGCGGGCATCGAGCGCTTTTTCGACGTGGTCTGTCGCATCCGCGAGGAGATCTCGGAGTTCCCGATGTCGGGCGGGTCGCTGCGGACGCTGCTGACGGCGCCGTTCACCAGTCCGACGCTGCTGCGCTACCGGAAGACGACCCTCGGGGAGTTCCTCGACTCGCTGGTCGACGACGAGCGGCTCAAACTCCTGTTGAGCTTCAACTACGCGTACTACAACGACGACCCGTACACGCTGGCGCTCCCGTTCTTCGCCGCGGGGCAGGGGAGTTACCTGGCGGGCGGGGGGCACTACGTCAAAGGTGGCTCGCAGGCACTCTCGGACCACCTCGCGTCGGTCGTCGAGGACGCCGGCGGGAGCGTCGAACTCGGGCGACTCGTGACGGACATCCTCGTCGAGGACGGCCGCGCGACGGGCGTCCGTCACGAGAAGACGAACACCGGCACGGACGCGCGGACCGATCGGGCACGGACAGTCGTGGCCAACGGTGCCATTCCGAACGTCGCCGAGCACCTGCTGCCCGACCCGCACGGCGCGGACCTCCACGCGGAGATCGGCGACTTCGAGCGGGGACCGTCGCTGACGACGCTGTACCTCGCCTTCGAGACGCCGCTGTGCGAACTGGGGAACGACCACTACTCGACGTTCGTCGTCGACGAGAGCGTCGACGCGCTCAGCGAGACCGCGACGAACTCGCACGCCTCGTTCGGCCGGCGGAGTTTCGCCTTCGTCGACTACAGCCAGGTGGCCGCCGACCTCGCGCCGGAGGGCCAGAGCACCGGGACGGTGGCGACGCTCGATGAGTGGGACAACTGGGCTGGCCTCACCGACGAGGAGTACCGCCAGAAGAAAGCCCACGTGAAAGACGTCCTCCTGCGCCGACTGGACGAGCAGATTCCGGGCGCCGCCGACGCGGTCGCCCACGCCGAACTCGCGACCCCGAAGACGATGCACCGGTACACGCGCAACCCCGGCGGTGCGGTGTACGGGTTCGCCCAGACGCCGTCGCAGTCCCTGCTGAATCGGCAGATTCGCGCACCGGTGTCGGACCTGTACTTCGCGTCCGCCTGGTCGTTCCCCGGCGGCGGGTTCTCCGGCGCGATCCTGAGCGGGTACGGTGCCGCCTCGAACGTCCTGCAGCGCGACTCCCGTGCTGAACCAGCGGCCGCCGACTGAGTCGCCGTGCCCCCCAGCGACCGCGAGTCCGTCGGCTCGCTCGCCGACTCCTCTCTGACCGAATTATCGCCGGCCGATAGAACGCTCTCTAGCTGATAGACTATCTGTCACACGGCGTTCGAAATATCTGGTTGCGATTGGCTGATCGAACACGATACGTTTACCGTCGGCAGTCGGTGAGGTTCGATGATGGCAACCGAGTCGCAGTCGGTGAACGGGTCGCGGAGCTGGCGGTCGGTTGCGACGGTCGCGGGCTGGCAGACGACTGCGAGCCTCTGTTACTACACGATCTTCGCCGCGACCGGGTTCCTGCGCGACGCGTTTTCCCTGTCCGAATCGCTCGTCGGCGTCTTCCTCACGGCGGCCATGCTCGGGTACACGCTCATGCTCTTTCCGAGCGGCGCGGCCGTCGACGGCCTCGGCGAGAAACGACTGATGACCGTCGGGCTCGCTAGCCTCGCCGTCGCGGCCGTCGGCGTGTCGCTGGCGCCCACGTTCCTCACGCTGCTCGGCGCCGGCGCGATCCTCGGGGCGGCGTACTCGACGGCGATGCCGGCCTCGAACCGCGCGATCGTCGCCAGCTCGCCCGCCGGACGCCAGGGCCTCGCCATGGGGCTGAAACAGGTCGGCGTCACCGCCGGCAGCGGTGCGGCCTCGCTCCTCGTGACTGGGATCGCCGCCGTCGCCGCCTGGCAGTTCGGCTTCTGGGTCATCGCGCTGCTGGCCGGTGGCTACGCGCTCGTCTTCGCGACGCTCTACGAGGGCTCGCGCGGGAGCGGCGAGTTCTCGCTGCCGGACCTCTCGGGCCTCCGCGCCAACCGGGCCTACGTCCTGCTCGTCGCCGCCGGCCTGTTCATCGGTGCCTCGATCTTCTCGATGCTTGGCTACACCGTCCTCTACGTCGACGACGTCGTCGGTGCGAGCGCCGCTGCGGGCGGGCTCGTGCTCGCGGTGACCCAGGTCACGGGCAGCGTCGGCCGGATCGGCGCCGGCAACCTCGCCGATCGACTCGGCGGGGCGACGGGGGCGGCCACCGTCGCGCTCGGCCAGATGGCGCTCGGGGCCGTCCTCTTTGCCCTCATCGCCACGCGCGCCTGGTCCCTGCCGGTCGCCGTCGTGCTCTTCGCGGGACTGGGCCTCTCGGTCCACGGTGCGACCGGCGTCTTCTATTCGTGTCTCTCCGCGCTCGTCGACGCCGACGACATCGGCGGAGCGACCGCCGGCGGGCAAACCGCGATCAACGTCGGCGGCCTGCTCGCGCCGCCGCTGTTCGGCCTGCTCGTCGAGACGAGCGGGTACAGCGTCGGGTGGGCCCTGCTCGCAGGCACGACGCTCTTCGCGGCGGTCTTGCTCCTGGCAGTTCGGCTGCGGACGTGACGAGGCGCTTCGACCGCACGGACGTTATGTGTCTCGACGCCGACAGCCACGTATGGCTATCGTCGCAGAGATCCTGCTCGCAGATCGGACGCTGCCGCTCGCCGACCTCGCGCGGTCGCTTCCGAGCGGGGAAATCTCGCTCTCGCACTCGGTGCCGCTCGACGACGACGATCGGGACCTGTTCATGGTGAGCGTCGCCGACGGGTCGCGTGCGGCGTTCGACCGCGAACTCCACGGCCAACCCGAGGTCTGCGATTCGACGACCATCGGGAAAACAGGAGACGGCTGGTTCTACCAGGTGTTCGTCGATAGCGACGCGTTACCGTTCGACGCCTGCGACCCGGAGCAGTTCGAGGGCGCGCTCATGGACGCGACGGTCACCGGCGACGGCTGGCGAGAGCGGAAGGTGTTCGCCGACTACGACGCGTTCAACATGTTCCGCGAGCGGTGCGCCGTCAACGACCTGCCACTGGAGTTACTGAACATCGCCTCGGACCCCGACAACCCCGACGAACGTGCCCAGTTCGGACTCACTGACCGGCAGTACACGGCGCTCTCGCTCGCGCTTTCGAGCGGCTACTACGACTCACCGCGGCGCACGTCGACCGAGGACCTCGCCGACGAACTCGGCATCTCCGCTGCGTCCGCGTCCGACCTCCTCCGGCGCGCCGAACACCAACTCATCAGCCAGACCCTCGGTCCGGAGCCCTACTTAAACACGCTTACAGGCTAGCATGCAACTCTCCTCTTCGACGCCAGTACTGACGAGTGATGTCAGAGACAGCTGATTCGACGAGCGACGAGCGGAACGCAGCACCACTCGCCGACTCGGTCGCGATCGTGACCGGCGCGTCTTCCGGGATCGGGGAGGCGACCGCCGAAGCCCTCGCCGAAGAAGGCGCGACTGTGGTCCTCGCGGCCCGTCGCGTCGACGAACTCGAAGCGCTCGCCGACCGGATCGAGTCAGCGGGCGGCGAGACGCTCGTCGTCCCGACCGACGTCACCGACGAGGACGACGTCGACTCGCTGGTCGAGACGGTCACCGACGAGTTCGGTCGCATCGACGTTCTCGTGAACAACGCCGGCGTGATGCTGCTGGAACCGCTCGAACGCGCCGACCGCTCGAACCTCCGCCAGATGGTCGAGGTCAACCTCCTCGGGCTGATGGACCTCACCCACGCCGTGCTGCCGATCATGCAGGACCAGGACGGCGGTCACATCGTCAACGTCTCCTCGGTCGCCGGTCGCAAGACCATGGCGAACGCGAGCGGGTACAACGCGACGAAGTTCGGCGTCAACGCCTTTACCGACGCCCTTCGACAGGAGGTCACGACCCAGAACGTCCGCACGACGATCATCGAACCCGGTGCGGTCGATACCGAACTCGCGAGCCACGTCCCCGACGAACAGGTTCTCGAACAACTCAGTGAACTGTACACTGAATCGCTCGACCCCGAGGACATCGCTCGTGCGATCGTGTACGCGACCACCCAACCCGAGCACGTGAGCGTCAACGAACTCATGATCCGGCCGACCGGGCAGGTCTAATCCTGAGCGACGCCGGTGCTCGATTGCACTTCCCGACGGGACGACACCGCCGAGTCACGGGGCAGACCGCCTGCCGCGCGTGGCCGGCAGTGGCGACGAGCTGTACTGCAAGGGCTCGCCCTCTGGATCGCCGTCGCGCTCGGGTTGATTCTGATCCCAGCCGGCCATCCGCTGCAGATCGCGGTCCTCGTCGCCGGCATCTACGGCGCTGTGCTCCTCCCACTGGCCGCGTATCCGTATCTCCGACACCGAACGGCAGCGGACGAGCGTCCGTTGCCAGCGCTTCTCTCGCGAGATCGCCTCACGGCAGCCTTTGCTCGCTGGCGTGATTTGGGTCGGTGTGCTCTCCGAGCGGGACCGCTCCGACGGTGCGGCTGCGACCCGTGACTTCGATCTCTTTGGGGTCCCGCCCGAGCGCCGTGCCTCCGCTCGCGCCGACCATGCAATTCTATATCGCGACATGCGATTCATTGGCTAATTCTCCCCGATCTCTCCTGACTGCCGTCTGTGGCCGCAAGAAAGGCCGAAGCCTACGATTCGCGCTCTTCGATGCCCTCGCCACTGCGACCCTCGCCGCCAGCGAAGCGATCTGCACCCTCCCGTGCGGTGTCGAGCGCCCGCGAGCCGTGCCAGGCTTCGATCTTCAGTCCCTGGTCGAGCGGTTCGCTGAGGCCGTCGTACACCGCGGCGCGGTCGGTTCGGACGGTCTCCTGCGGGAACGAGGCGATCTGCTCCCCCATCTCGACGGCTGCGTCGAGAGCGTCGCCCTCCTCGGTGACGCGGTTGCCCAGTCCCCACTCCTCGGCGGTCTCGGCGTCCAGCGCGCGCCCGGTCAAAATCAGTTCCAGCGCACGCCCGAGGCCCACGACCCGGGGGAGCGCTGGGTGCCCCCGTCGACCAGCGGGACGCCGAACCGCGGCTCGAAACAGCCGAACTCGGCCGTTTCGCTCGCCACCCGGAGGTCACACCACAGCACCAGCTCGATGCCGCCGGCCACGCAGTGGCCTTCGATCGCCGCGATGGTGGGTTTCGAGACCTCCATCCGGGAAAAACCGTGGTAACCCTCGGGGTCGTCTGTCAGATCCATCGCCTTCAGGTCTGCCCCGGCCGAGAAGGTACCGTTCGCGCCCGTGAGGACGGCGACCGCGGCCTCTTCGTCGTCGAAGCGCTTCCAGGCCTTTCTGAGCGCGAGCGCCGTCTCCCTGTCGATCGCGTTCCGTCGGTCCGGGCGGTCGACCGTGACGACGGCTACCGGCCCGCGTCGGTCGGATTCGACCATGAGCTTCGTTCACAACAACCACGGAATAGGCGGTGCCTGGCTCGACGCTGTTGATCCCCTCGTCTCTCGATACGACGTCGAAAGCGCACTGAGACCGCCGATTCTGGCTGTCGACTCGTAGCTGCCACCGTTCTCAGTAAACTGCTGGGCGCTATACAGAATCCTGCCGTGCTGCCTAACTCTGTTCTGCCAGTCCGCGCTCGAGTGGGCGGCTGGCGTTCGATTTCGGCCGGTCGGGGCGTTCGCTCTCCAGCTCCAGCGTCGCAGCGTCCAGAACTGTTTTGCACGGTGACGCGCAACTGCTGGTATGGCGATTCCCGACTGGACGTGGGAGTCAGCGCCTGCCGACGCCCTCGCCGGGCAGTCGCTGCAGTCGGCACCGCTCGAACCGGTCTCGGAGACGTTCGCGGCGCTCTCGGACGCGACCCGTCTCGAAATCCTCCTCGCGCTCGCGCGTGCAGACACGCCCGTAGCGTACTCGACGCTCCGGAACGCCACGGACGTCGACGACAAGGGCCAGTTCAACTATCACGTCCGCCAGTTGCGCGGTGAGTTCCTCGAACAGGGCGAGGACGGGTACGCCCTGACCGAGGCTGGCCGTGGAATCGTTCGGACTGTTCTGACTGATCCCGAACTGCTCGGCGATCGACCTGACTGAGCTGGGGCCGACGTTTCCGCGCCGAAGGAGAAATCTGCTTCTCCGAGTACTTACAGGTCTGGCACCGCTCTAGCTGTCTCGATGTCGATTGTGTGCCGAGACTGGCGCTCGCGAGGTGACCAGTCGTGAGTACGGACGTTCGCGACCCGTCGGAGCGCCCGGCGGGGGACGACCAGTCGGTCCGATTCTCGTGGGCCGGCATCCGAGACGGCTACCTGCAGTGCGTACCGGTCGCGCTGGGCGTCGCCGGCTACGGCGTCGTCTTCGGGGTGTTGGCCCGCGACGCCGGCCTCAGCGTGGCCGAAGCGACGCTGATGAGTGCGACGGTCCTGGCCGGGGCGGCCCAGCTCGTCGCGATGGAGCTGTGGGCCGATCCGGTGCCCGTCGCGGCCGTGGTCGTCACGACGCTGGTCGTGAACCTCCGGTACGTCCTGATGGGGGCCGCGCTGCGGCCGTGGTTCCAGTCGCTCTCGCCCCGGCAGGCCTACGGGAGCGTGTTCTTCACGGCCGACGAGAACTGGGCGCTCACCATGGGTGAACTGCAGTCGGGCAGCCGCCAGGGCGCGTTCCTCCTGGGGAGCGGCCTCGCCATCTGGTCGTTCTGGGTGGTCGCGACCGTCGTCGGCGCGACTGCCGGCAGCGTGATCGACGACCCCGCGCGGTACGGCCTGGACTTCGCCCTCACGGCCGTCTTCCTCACGATCGCGGTCGAACTCTGGGACGGCCGATCGTCGCTGGCGCCCTGGGTGGCTGCCGGCGCCGTCGCGGTGGCAACGAATCGAGTGCTCCCGGGCCGCTGGTACATCCTCTGTGGCGGACTCGTGGGCGCGCTCGTGGTGGTGGTCCGGTATGAGTGACCTTCTCGACCCGGTGACCGTGGGGGTCATCCTCGCGATGGCCAGCGTGACGTACCTGACGAAAGCCGGCGGGCTGTGGCTGCTCGGGCGCGTGGACCTCTCGGCACGGGCCGAGGCAGGGTTAGAGGCGCTCCCAGGGGCGGTCGTCGTCTCCATTCTCGCGCCGTCGGTCGTAACAGCCGGCCCACCGACGTGGCTCGCGGCCGGCGTGGTCGTCCTGGTCGCCTGGCGCACCGAGAACGTCCTGGCTGCCCTGCTCGTCGGTGTCAGCGCGCTACTCCTCCTGCGGGGGCCACCGCTCTGAACCGCCGTCTGTCCGATTTCGGCGAGTTGCTGACGGCTACCGCTCTTTTTTGCGTCTCGACCCGGTCCGCCGACGCGTCGGCGCTAAACGCGATACCGCTATATCAAATGGGGGCGATCGAGGGCGGCGAAGCTTCTGCCTGGACTGCGTCAGACCCGCTGAAGCAGCGTCTCAGCCGAGTTGCTCGCCGACGATGCCGTCGGCGTGCTCGATGAACTCCTGCTCGCGACCCGCGGGGATGGTCGCGCCGGCGGCGACGTTGTGGCCGCCACCGCCGCCGTCGACCGCGGCACTGGCCTCGCCCATCACGACCGAGAGGTCCAGTCCCTTCCCGACCAGACGGCCGGTCCCGCGGGCCGATACCTTCGTCTCCTCGTCGTTCTTCCGAGCGAAGGCGATGATCGGCACGTCCGGGTCGACCCCGTCCACGCCGACGGCCATCCCGGCCACGATGCCCACGATCGTCTCCCGGACGGCGTCGCCGGCGTCGAACCACTGGAGGTTGTCCTCGCGGGTGACGCCCTGTTCTTTGACCCATTCGAGCCCCTCCGAGAGGTTCCGCCGGTGGTTCTGCAGGAGTCGCCGCGCCCGCTCGAGCCCGGCCTCGCGGTCGCCGAGACACACTGCCAGGCCCACGTCCGCGCGCTCGTAGCGGGCCGTCGCGTTCAGCAAGGTCGAGAACTCGCTTGCGTCCCGGAGTTCCGTCCCCTCGGGTTCGGCCGTCAGGGTGTAGGTCGTCCCGACCAGCCCGTCGATCTTGTCCGCCGGGACGCCGCGCTTGACCGCGCGCTGGACCAGCGAACTGGCGACGGTCTGGCGCTCGTCGTCGGTTAGGTCGACCCAGCGCCGCCACTCGCCGTTGTCCTTCAGGTCGAGCCCGAGGCCGTCGAGGAACTTGATCGACCCGGCCTCGTCGTTCGAGATGCCTGGAATCCCGATCTCGCTGGCGTACTCGAGGAGTTTGGGGAGCGGCCGCGTCTGTTTCCCGTACAGCGAGAGGTCCGTCCCCTCTGTGACGACGCCCGCCGCGACGCCTTCCTCGACGATCTTCTCGTTCGTGCCGACCAGTTCTCCCTCGACTGCCTGCATGTCGCCGACGGCACCGACGATCGCCAGCGCCGCCAGATCGCGGTTGTCGGCGTCCGCGGGTTCGAGTGCCCGAGCGAGGACGTAGCTCGCGCCCGCGCCGGAGAGCTCCGAGGCGCCGTCGATACCCTCTAGCAGGGGATTGAGGTGGAACGCCGTGTCCGCGTCGGCCGGCTGGTGGTGGTCGGCGATGACGGGGATGAAGTCGCCGGCGGCCTCGTGTTCGCTAATGGCGTCGAGCTGGCCGCTCCCGAAGTCCGTAAAGAGGACCGTGTCGTACTCGCGGGCGGCGATCGACGCGATCTCGGTCGGGTCGAGCTGTTTCTTGAACACGACCTCGAACGGAATTCCGGCGCGTTCGAGCGCCGTCGCCGCGATGGCGGCGCTGGTCAACCCGTCTGCGTCGATGTGCGAGGCGAGCAACACGGAATCGGCTGCCCTGAGGTGATCGGCACACGCCGCGGCGCGATCGTCGAGGGCTGGCACTGGTCCGGCCATCATGCGTTTGCTATCGCGGTCTCTGGTTTAAACCTCTGGTTGCCCCGCGCCGTCTCCGAGACGCCGAGATCTGCCGTTCGGCCGGCTCACGGGCTTCACTCCGGGGATAACGTTCGAGCGTGCGGCGACTGTCGCCGACGCGACAGACGGACTCGACTGCGCCACGGCGATAGCGTGCACGCAGCGACGCGATCGTGGGTTCGGCTGACCGCCGCAAAATGTGCCGACGGAGGTTCTATTTCTGGGACGACGCGATCTCGATGGCCTCGCGGGCGAACGCCTCGAAGTCCGCGCGGTCGGGGACCACGTCCACGTCGATGCCGAGCCCTTCGGCGGTCTCGCGGGTCGGCTCGCCGATGGCGCCGACGATCGCCGACTCGTTCAGGCCGGCGATGGCGTCGTCGCGAACCCCCCGCTCGGCCGCGGCGTCGAGGAAGTTCCGGACCGTGAGCGAGGACGTAAACAGCGCGACGCTCAGGTCGTTCGCTGCGGCCCGCGCGGCTGAGTCGCCGGCGTCCTCCGGCCGCGTGAGCCGGTACAGCACCGTCTCGTGGACGAACGCACCGGCGTCGTTCAGGCCGTCGGTCAGCACGGCGCTCCCGTGGTCGCTGCGAGCGACCTCGACGCGCTCTCCCTCGCACTTTCCTTCGAGGGCAGAAACGAGGCCGGCAGAGGTGAACTCCTCGGGAATCAGGTCGACGCCGTACCCTTCAGCTTCGAGGGCGTCCGCGGTCCCTTCGCCGATGGCACACAGCGTCGTGTCGGCGGGCTGCCAGCCGGCGTCGCTGACCAGCTCCGCACCGGTCTTGCTGGTGAGGATCGTGTAGTCGGCGTCCGTTCGGGCGATTCGTCCGGTGGGGTCGACCGCGAGCATCGGGTCTGGAACGGGCGTCGCGTCCAGCGATTCGACGAGGTCGACGGCGTCGGCCAGTCGGTCGTCGTCCGGGCGAAAGAGCGCGACCGAGAGGGTCACGACTGATCCTCCATTCGGTCGTTTTCGAGGAAAGCGAGCACGTTCTGGCGCTCGGCCGCGACGTCGCCGATGACGGTGACGGCGGGCGGCTCGATGCCGGCCTCGTCGCGCGCCTCGACGATTGTGTCGAGGGTCCCCGTGACCACCTGCTGGTCGGTCCAGGTCCCGCGTTCGACCAGCGCGACCGGCGTCTTGGGGTCCATTCCGGCGTCACGCAGCGCCTGCGTGTAGTCCGGGAGCTTCCCGACGCCCATCAGCACGACGATGGTGCCGCCGGTGGCCGCCAGCGCCTCCCAGTCGACGGCCGACTTCTCCTTCGTGGGGTCCTCGTGGCCAGTGACGAACGACACGGACGAGGCGTGGTTCCGGTGGGTGACCGGAATCCCCGCGACGCCGGGGCCGGCGATGGCCGACGTGATGCCCGGCACGACCTCGAACGGGACGCCGTGTTTGGCCAGGTACACCATCTCCTCGCCGCCGCGGCCGAACACGAACGGATCGCCGCCTTTCAGCCGCGCTACCGTCTTGCCTTCGTGGGCAAGGTCCGTCATCCGCTCGTTCGTGTACTGCTGGGAGGTGCGCTCACCGCGGGCGCGCTTGCCCACGTCCTCGCGTTTCTCCTCGGGGATCATCCCAAGGATGTCGGGGCCGGGGAGTTTGTCGTGGAGGACGACGTCTGCGTCCTCGAGAATGCGCTTTGCCTTCACCGTCAGGAGGTCAGGGTCGCCGGGACCGCTCCCCACGAGGTAGACCTTCCCGTCGGCGATGTCGGCGTCGTCAGTCATGATTGGCGTCGCTTCTCCCCCCTGGCCATTATTCCTCCCGTTTCGCTTCGTCCGGTTCTTTCCGGCGGGCCTGCTCGATGAGGTCGGCCGCACCCTGCTCGCGCAACTCGACGGCGAGGTCGCGGGCCGCCGTCGGATGGCGGTCGACCGGGAGGTCCCGGCTGGCGCTGACCTCCTCGCTCCCGTCGCGGCTGAGGACGCGGACGTTCACGTGGACGACGGCACCCTGGACGACGGCGTTGACGCCGATCGGGGCGACGCAGCCGCCGCCGAGTTCGTCGAGCACGATCCGCTCGACGCTGGTGGCGACCCGGGCCGGCGGGTGGTCGAGCCGTCCTCGGATCATCTCGGCGGTGTCGCCGTCCAGCGCAGTCACGGCCAGCGCGCCCTGTCCGGGCGCGGGCACGAACTGCGTCCGCGGGAGCGCCTGGAACTCGACGTGGTGAATCAAGCCGGTCCGCTCCAGGCCGGCGCGCGCGAGGACGATGGCGTCGTACTCGACCTCGACCTCCCGCTCCATCGCCCGTCGTTCGATCTCCGCGAGGCTGTCGAACCACTCCTGATCGAACTCGACGGGCTCCTCGTCGCTGCTGTCGAAGCCGCCCTCCTCGTCGTCGAGCCGCTGTTCGTGCTCGGCCTGGAGACTGGGGGCGAGCAGCTTCTCGATGCGCGTGTCGACGTTCCCGCGGAGCGGCTGGACGTCGAGGTCCGGCCGCTCGGCCAGCAACTGGGCCTGGCGGCGGAGACTCGACGTGCCGACGGTCGCGCCCTCGGGCAGGTCGGCCAGATCCGTGCCGTCGGGGGTCACCAGCACGTCCTCGGCGGCCTCGCGTTCCGGAACGCCCGCGACGACGAGGTCGTCGGGCTGTTCGGTGGGCATGTCTTTCATCGAGTGGACGGCGGCGTCCAGGTCGCCGTCCAGCACCTGCTCGTCGAGGCTGCGAACGAACGCGCCCGTCTTCCCCAGGCGATGGATGAGTTCGTCCTGAATCTGGTCGCCGGTCGTCTCGACCTCGACGAGTTCGACCGTCTGGCGGCGGTCTTCGAGGGCCGACTTGACCGTGGCCGCCTGCCGGAGTGCGAGGTCCGAGCCCCGGGTGGCCAACCGGAGCGTCGTGCCGCGAGAGTTCATGTCTCCCCCTCTGGCGTCCGTGGTGAAAAGCCCACCAGTTCGCCGCCGCTCGCCCGTTCCCGCGGTATACCTTTTTATTCCTACAATTGTAACGTGTCTGCTACCGAACACCATGGTACTGGCTGTCGACGTGCTGGGGGTGGCGCTCGTGCTGACCATCGTCCCAGCCGTGCTGATGACGTACGTCGCCTGGCAGAACAGTGAGAAGCCGGGCGCTCGGTGGTTCTCCGTGTTCGTCTTGGGCATCGCCGGCTGGTCCAGTACCTACGGGTACAGTCTCGTCGCCGACGGCACGCAGGTGACGCTCGCGGCGGTGAACCTCCGCTACTTCTTCACCGACGTCGTCACGATCACCTGGTTCCTGCTCGCCCTGGAGTACGTCCGTCGGCGGCGGCTGTCGCTTCGGTCGCCCTGGCTCGTGCTGTTCGTCTTTCCGTTTTGCAGCCAGTTCGTCATCTGGGCCGTACCGGAGTTCGTGTACACCTCGTGGCACGTCGATCGACTGGGGGTGTTCCACGCCGAGTTCGGGGCGTGGTTCTACGTCCAGACGCTGTTTTCCTACTGTCTCGTCGTCGCCGGCCTCGCGCTGTTCGTCGACGACTATCGCAACGCCCAGGGGATTCGCCGGACACAGACCGGTATCCTCGTCGCGGGCGCGGTGATTCCGTTCGTCGCGAACATTTTCTTCGTGGCCGGTTTCTCGCCGTATCCGGACCTGGACCTGACGCCGCTCGCGTTCCTGCTCACCACGATCCTGTTCGCGTGGGCGCTGTTCCGGTACCGGCTGCTGGAACTCCTACCGATCGCCCGGAAGACGGTGCTCGCTCAGATGCAGGACGCCGTCATTACCATCGACGAGGACGACCGAGTCGTCGACGTCAACGAGGCCGCGCTCGCGCTGTTCGGGACCACCGAGCGAGCGGCCATCGGCACGTCCGGCCGGGAGTTCTTCGCGGACTACCCGGCCATCGTTGCGGAGTGCGGGGAAGCGAGCGACGTCGACACCGACATCGAGTTCGAGCACGACGGCGAGACGCGCCACTTCCATCTGCAGATCTCCCCCGTCAGTTCCGCCAGCGATCTCGTCGACGGCCGGGTCGTCGTCCTCAGGGACGTCACCGAACTCAAAGAGCGCGAGCAGGAACTGGACCTGCTGAAGCAGGTTCTCAGCCGCGTCCTTCGACACAACATCCGCAACGACGTCGCCGTCGTCATGGGGTACGCCGAGGAGATCGCCCAGCAGACGACTGGCGACCCGGCGGCCCTGGCGGGACAGATCCGGGACAAGAGCGACGACATCGCGACCCGCAGCCAGAAAGCCGCGACCATCGAGCGGGTCCTGACCGGTGACAGGGAGCGCGTGGTCCACGACCTCGACAGCGCGATCGACGAAGCGGTCGAGACGGTCCGCAGGAGCGGGACGTCGTTCACGGTACAGCGGCCGTCCGTCGACGACTGCCGGGTCCGTGCTCTGCCCACGCTCCCCGTCGCGCTCGCGAACCTCGTCGAGAACGCCGTGGAGCACGGCTCCACGAGCCCCCGCTCGCAGGCTCCCGGGGACGCCGTCGAGCACGGCTGTGAGACCGCCCAGTCACGGGCTTCAGCGCCGTCAGGCGGCCACGACGACGAGGTCCCGGAAGTCCGGCTCTCGGCGTCCTGTGACGAGGAGACGGTCACCGTGGAGGTGCGCGACGACGGCCCGGGGATTCCCGAGGGCGAACTCTCCGTCTTCGACCAGGGAGAGGAAACGCCGCTGCACCACTCCAGCGGCGTCGGCCTGTGGCTGGTCGTGCTGATCGCGCGGCGGTCCGGCGGGAGCGTGGCCTTCGAGGACGACGGCGACGACTCGGTCGTCCGGCTGACCCTCGAGAAAGCCTGACTACCAGGGTTCGCTCTTCAGCGAGAGCTTGTAGGCGATGACGTTCGTGCTGACGTGCAACAGCGGCGTGATGAGCAACACCGTCGCCAGCACTTCTGGCGTGAACGTCGCGGTGAACCAGCCCCAATCGGCGACGGCAGTCAGGACCAGCGCCATCACGACGAAATCGAGCTGATCGAGTCCCGGGAACGCCGCGCCGCGTTCGCGTCCGGTCCGGCGTTTCAGGAACGAGGCGGTGATGTCACCGAGCAACGCGCCGGTCGGGAGCGCCAGCACCACCGCTGGGGGGAACGGCGCCGGCAACTGAACCGCGAGCACGTCCTGGAGCGTCGGGTGGACGGCGTTCAGCAGGAGCGCGAGGATCGCCCCGGCCGCGATGCCGCCGCCGGTTCCGCGCCAGGTCTTCCCGTCTCCGAGGATGCGCTCCCCGTTCCACGTTCGTCCCCCGTCGATCGGTGGTCCCCCGCCCGTGAGCACGGCCGCGTTGTTCGGCACGTACGCTGGGAGCATCGCCCAGAAGGCCGTCACGAGCACCGCCACGATATCCATTGCTACCTGGTAACTCGCTGTCAGCACCCTTAATCGCGGTGGTTCAGGCCGTTCGACCCGGAAACTGATTAGCTGGTGGGCAATACTTGCCACCATGATCCCGCCGATAGCGCGTCGGTTCGTGGCCGGGGAGCACGAGGCCACCGCCCTGGAGCACGCGCGCCGACTGGACGAGCGATCGGTCGGCACCATCCTGAACCTCCTCGGCGAGCACTACGACGAACGCCCGCCGGCCGACGCGGACGCGGACACGTACTGCCGGCTGATCGACGACGTCGCTGCGACCGACCTGCGTGCCTGCGTCTCGATCAAACCCTCCCAGATCGGGCTGGACGTCTCCGAGGCGGCGTTCCGGGAGAACCTGGCACGGATCACGGAGCGGGCCGCGGCCGCGGACGTGTTCGTCTGGCTCGACATGGAGGATCACACGACGACCGACGCGACCCTGGACGCCTTCGAGGCCGAGACGCGCGCACACGACGGTGGCGTCGGCGTCTGCGTTCAGGCGAACCTCGAACGGACGGCCGCAGACGTCGAGCGGCTGGCACCGTTGCCAGGGAAGGTCCGCCTCGTCAAGGGGGCCTACGACGAACCCGCTGCCATCGCCTACCAGGGCCGCGAGCGCGTCGACCAGGCGTACCGCGACCGGCTGGCGACCATGTTCCGCGAGTTCGATGCCGGGATCGCGGTCGGCAGTCACGACCCGGCGATGATCGAGCTGGCCAGAGACCTCCACGCCGAGCACGGCACGGCCTTCGAGATCCAGATGCTCATGGGCGTGCGCGAGGACGCCCAGACCGACCTCGCCGACGCGTACGACGTCTGGCAGTACGTACCGTACGGGTCGAAGTGGCTATCGTACTTCTATCGCCGAGTGGCGGAACGTAGGGCGAACCTTACGTTCGCCCTTCGGGCAATCGTCAACTAGTAGGGGGAGCAGTGGGAAACCCCTGCCAGTTCAATGGCTACCTGGAAACGGGACATCGCGAGTGGGTTGATCGTGCTCCTCCCGCTGATCGTGACCGCCTACATCGTCGCGATCATCTACAACCAACTCGCGGCGGTACCGGTCCCCATCGAAAACAACGACCCGATACTGCAGGGTCCGCTGAAGGTCACGCTGACCCTCGTCGTGTTCTTCCTGCTGGTACTCTCCATCGGCTATCTCAGTCGGACCGCCTTCGGTGACATTTTCGAGGAGGTGATCGACAACCTGATGAACCGCCTGCCGGGCCTCCGGGTGGTGTACAACGCCTCGAAGATGGCCGTCGAAACCGCCGTCTCCGGCACGGAAGAACTCCAGACGCCGGTCAAACTCGAAGTGTGGGACGGACTCCGCATGACCGCGTTCAAGACCGGCAAGAAGACCCAGGACGGCCGCGACGTCCTCTTTCTCCCGACCTCCCCGAACATCACCACCGGGTACGTCATCGAAGTCGAGTCCGACCGCTACGAGGAAACCGACGAGGGCGTCGAGGACGCGCTGACACGCATTCTCAGTGCCGGCTTCGGGGAGTCCCGCGACAACGGCATCCCGATCGCCGTCACCGAGGAGTACGTCGACGGCGAGGCCGACGACGAATCCGTTCCCACGAGCGCCGACGGGAACGCGTCCGCCAACTCCCGCGACGGCGACGACTGACACCTTTTCTCCGGGCTTACTGCCCCGCTCGCCGCCCCGCTCGCCGCTCCAGCACTCCCGGACGCTGACTCCCGGCTCACAGTGTCACATTCGACATACGATAGCCCTACTCGCGCCGCGTCACAGCACTCCTCGGGCCGGCCGAACAACGCGGTTTCTAACTAAGGTCGTCCTGGCGCTAGCAACGGTGTATGGCGACGCGAACCCAACAGGAAGAAGCGGCGGTCGAAGTCGCACAGCGGTCGAGCACTGACCCGTACATCGTCGCGGCGGTCGCATCGGTGTTGCTGTCCTGGTACGAGTTTTTCGTCCGCGGGAACCGGGAGATGGGACTGTTCGTCGGGCTCTGGCCGCCGACGTTCCTCGCCTTTGGCAGCTACTTCAAGCAAACCCGGCTCAGCAACACGCTCGACCGGGCGCTCGGACAGACCGGCATCATGGACTCCGTCGAGCGGCTCATCCAGAATCGGTGACGCTGGGACTCCGCGATCAGACGTAGCGGAACCAGTCTTCGTAGTCGTCGGTGCGGCGGTTGATGACGTCGAAGAACCGCTCCTGAATCTCGTCGGTCACCGGCCCCTTCGTTCCTGCGCCGATCTCGTTGTCGTCGACGCTCCGGATCGGGGTCACCTCGGCGGCCGTCCCGGTGAAGAACAGCTCGTCGGCAGTGTAGAGCTCGCTGCGCGAGATGGTCGCACCGTCGTGGACGGTGTAGCCGAGGTCCTCGGCGACCGTGATGACGCTGTCGCGCGTGATCCCTTCGAGGATCGACTCGGCCAGTCCGGGCGTGTAGATCTCGCCGTCGCGCACCAGGAAGATGTTCTCGCCAGGCCCTTCCGCGACGTTGCCCTCCTTGTTGAGGAAGATCGCTTCGGTGTAGCCGTTGCCCTTCGCCTCCAGCGACCCGAGGACGCTGTTGACGTACGCCCCGGTCGTCTTGGAGTTGGTCGGGATCTGGCTGGAGGCGTACTTGCGCCACGAGGAGACGGCGACGTCGACGCCCTCTTCGAGCGCTTCCTCGCCGAGGTACGCGCCCCACGGCCAGACGGCGATGGCCACCTCGACGGGACACTCCTCGGGGTTGAGTCCGAGCATGTCGTAGCCGTAGAAGGCGACCGGCCGGATGTAACAGGACTCCAGGTCCTGTCGCCGGATGAGTTCCTCCGTCGCCTCCGTGAGTTCCTTGCGGTCGAACGGAATCTCGATGTCGTACGGTTTGCCCGACTGGTAGAAGCGTTCGAGGTGTTCCTCCCAGCGGAAGATCGCCGGGCCGTTCTCCGTGTCGTAACACCGGACCCCCTCGAACACGCCGGTTCCGTAGTGGAGTCCGTGTGTGAGGACGTGGACCTGCGCGTCCTCCCAGTCGACGAACTCTCCATCCTGCCAGATCAGATCGACGTCCATTTCGTCGAAGCCCATATGAAGGTCTGTTGGCGCAATCCGGCCTTAACAGTTTCCGTACCCGGGTCTCGACCCCGCGAACGTTCCCCTTTGCACTGGCCAGCGGAACCCCGTCCCGGATCGCCAGTAGCCGGCCGATAGTGGCACTTCGGTCCCAACGTGCCCCTGTAAGGGACGCTTTCGAGCCCGAGCGACTGCGGACCGCCGGTGGACGACTGTGGCTCCTCTCGCGTGGTAGCGGATTCTGTATAGCGATACGCAGTTCATACTAAAGGGGCCGTTCGTGAGACTGTGTGGCGAATGTCCCGCGGAGAGCGAGTCGTCGTCCCGTCGCGAAACGACGCGGCTGCGTACGCCTGTGTTCGGTCGCTCGCCCGTCACGACCTCTCGCCGGTGGTCGTCTCGGAACACGACGCCGATCCGGCGGCGGCGTCCCGGTACTGCGACGAGGCCGTCACTGTTCCCGCGCCCACCACTGACCTTCTCGCCTATCGCGACGCGCTCCTCGGGGTGGCGGCCCGCCCCGACGTGCGGACTATCCTCCCCGTCCGGCAGCACGACGCCTATCTCCTCTCGAAGTACCGCGCCCGGTTCGAGCAGTACGTGTCGCTCGCCGTGCCGTCGTTCGAGCGACTCCGCACTGTCCACGACCGGCTCCGACTGGCCGAGATCGCCGCTGCGGCCGACGTTCCCGTGCCGGAGACTCGCCCACTCGCCGCGGTCGACGACCTGGGGGACGACGCCATCGTCAAGGCGCGATACAACGTGCTCGCGGACGCCTACCTCCCGGAGTACACGGAACGAGACTGCGACGTGGTGAAAGACGTGCGCCACCTCCGTTCCGGTGACTCGATCGACGCGGCCGCCGTTCGCGACGAGATGGGCCACGATCCGATCGTCCAGGAGTACGTCCACGCGAGCGACGAGTACATGGTCGGGGCGCTGTGCGACCACGGCGAGCCGGTCGCCAGCTTCCAGCACCGCCAGATCCGCGGCGACTCCTACACCGGCGGCGGCGGCGTCTTCCGCAAAGCCGTCGACATCCCGGAACTCCGCGCGGTCAGTCGAGCGCTCCTCGACGAGTTGAACTGGCACGGTCTGGCCTGTATCGAGTATCTCCGCGACGCCGAGACGGGCGAGTTCAAGTTCGCGGAGGTCAACCCGCGGCTGTGGCAGTCCCTGCCCGCGGCCGTCCACGCCGGCGCGGAGTTCCCCTACTACTACTGGCTGCAGGTGACCGGCCAGTCCGATCGCATCGACTGCCAGTACGAGGTCGGCGCGGGGAGCCACTTCCTCGTCGGTGAACTGGGCCACCTCTTGAGTATCGTCCAGGACTCCTCGCCGCACGTCGAACGGCCGTCGCTCGCCGGCACGCTCGCGTCGATTCTCGGCTCGAGCTACCGGTTGCCGGCGTTCGACTACCTCCGGCTGGACGATCCGCTTCCGTTCATCCAGCGCCTCCGAAACGTCTCTCTGTGACACCGAAACGGCGAGAACAGCCGTGAGACCGTTCTGGGCTGTCTTTTCTGCTGCATGCACCGATTCCTGCTGCAGCGCCGATAAACTGTATTTCGCGATATAGAATGCTGGTGTCGAGCGACGACGCCGGTGCTCCTGAGTACCTTGAATCCGGCCGCTCGGTGTTTCTCGGCCCCGAACACGGGGGTCGGTGGCCTATTCAGTCCGTCGCTGCGGGGCCGTTGCCGGTCGCGCCGTTTCCTGTACGTATTTCTGGACCGACGCGAACGGCGTGACATGGGGCTCCTCGCCGAGTACAAGATCGGTTTCCAGCACCTGCCACTCGTCGACGTGGCGGCAGCCGTGCCCGCGATGACCCTCGAACTCAGGGTGGGCCAGCCGAACCAGGGGGCGCCACCGCCGTTTTTCGTTCGCGCAACGGGGGAGTCGTTCCGGGCGCTGGAACGAGAGTTCGAGACCACTCCCTTCGTCGACGAGTACGCCCGTCTCACCCGGGACGGCGACACGCGGCAGTATCAGGTCCTCCCGACGGCCAGTATGGCGGACCAGCTCGACGACAGGGTCGACGACTTCCCCCGGCTGCAGGCGCTGGCGACGAACAGGTCCGTCGTCGAGCAGATCTCCGTTCAACCCGACGGCTGGGTCCAGCAACGGTGGTTCGCGGATCGGGACGCGTTCCTCGACTACAGTGCATTCTGGCGCGAGAACGCCTCGTTCTCGCTGTTTCGCCTCACGGAGTCCGACGCCAACGGGAACCCGCCGACCGGGCTGACGGACCGTCAGCGCGAGGCGCTACTCACTGCCTACGAGATGGGGTACTTCGACATCCCCAGAACGACGTCGCTCGACGCCGTCGCGGACGAAATCGGCATCTCCGCGCCGGCGCTGTCCGAGCGGCTCCGACGCGCCCACGCGCACCTGATCGAGGAGGTCGTCGCACCTGTCGGGTATATAAACGGCTTTACAGGTTAGAGAACGGCCTACCCGTGTCGCTCGCCGATCTCTCGTTCCATGCAAACCGTCACGTCAACCGATGGGACCAGTATCGCGTACGAACAGCACGGGAATGGCCACCCGATCGTCCTCGTTCACGGCGGCTCCGGAAGTCGGCAAAGCTGGGGCGCGCTCGTCCCGCACCTCGCAGACGAGTTCAGCCTCGTCTGCATGGACCGACGGGGTCGGGGCGACAGCGGCGACGCCGACGCCTACGACCTCGACAGGGAGGTGGCCGACGTCCGGGCAGTCGTCGAGGCCGTCGACGGCGAGCCGACGCTGTTCGGCCACTCCTTCGGGGGCCTCTGTGCGCTCGAAGCGGCCCAGCGCGTCGACGTCGACCGGGTGATCCTGTACGAACCGTCGCTCCTGGTCGGTGAACACCGGACTGGAGCTGATCTGGCCACCCGGATGCAGGACCTCGTCGACGCAGGCGAGCGCGAACGGGCGGTGGAACTGTTCTTCCGGGCGGGTAGCGGCGTCGAGGACGTCGAGCAGTTGCCGGTCGCCCAGGCTGCGACCATCGTCGAGACGATCGTGCGGGAGAATCGCGCCGTCGAGCAGTACGCCCTCGCCGACGACCTCTCGATACCTGCTCCGACGCTGCTGCTGACGGGCGAGCACGGCCCAGCCCACCTCCGCGATGGCGTTCACGCCCTCCAGGACGCACTATCCGACAGTTGGCTCGTCGAACTCGACGGCGTCGGCCACGTCGGCATCTTCTCGGACCCCGAGCGAGTCGCGAGCGAGGTTCGGGCGTTCGCCGGTGCGTCGTCGCCCTGACTCGCGACCGCACCGAGCTAGTGCTTTTCCGGCGTAGCGACGCGCTGTGTGCTGTTTCTGCCGTTCTCCCTGTGGCTTTCTTCGGCGATGCGCACCACATTCTATATCGCGAAATGTGGTTTATCGAAATTTTCGGACCGAATCCGTCCGAGCGTCGATGTCGCTCAAAACCCGTCGCTACTACCGGTGCAGTTACCGAAAACGGAAAAATCGGCTACGACAGTCGCTCGACGAGGTCGCGGCCTTCGACGTAGGGGATGTCGTTGCGCTCGCCGTAGGCCTGGGCGGCCGCGGGCGGGAGCGCTTTGCCGGTTTCGTCGTCGAGCATTTCACAGACCACGACGGCGGGCGCCTGGTCGGCAGCGTCCGCGAGCGCGATGCCCAGTTCCGTGTGGCCCATGCGGTCCGCGAGGAGGTTCGGTGCGGCCTTCAGCAAGTGGACGTGGCCCGGTGCGCGGAACTCCTCGGCGAAGGTCTCGACGTCGGGATCGGCTGCGACCGAGGCGAGCTCCGTGATGGTCAGGGCGCGGTCCTCGTCGGTGATGCCGGTGAAGGTGTCCCGGTGGTTGACCGTCAGCGAGAACGAGGAGCGCTCGTCGTAGTCCAGGTCGTGATCGGCCGCCAGGGGGTGGTCGATGGTCTCCTGGAGGAAGGGAAGTTCGAGCGTCTCGGCGACCTCGTGGGAGAGCGCCGTGCAGATCAGGCCGCCGGCGTCGTTACGCAGGCGGGCGACGGCGTCGGGGGTCACGCCGCCAGCGGGATACACCAGGTCGGTCTCCCCTTCGCGGTCGGCGGCGTCGTGGATCAACACGGGCTGGCCGGCGCGGAACGCAGTGATCGCCGCGTCGACGGTGCTCGACGTCTGGTGCATGTTATCGCTCCTTGACATGGATGCTGATCTCCTCGTCGTCCTCGAGGCCGAGTTCGTCCCGGAGCTTCGCCGGGGCGATGACCTCCAGTTGGTCCTCGTCGTGATGGGTGCGCTCGGGCGCGATGACGTGGGCCGGCTCGTAGATGCTGTCGTCGGACTGAATGGTCGCGGGATAACAGTACGCCGGGCCGTAGGTTCGCTCGTCGTCCTCCCAGCCTTCGATCTGGACGGGTTCGAGCGCGGCCACGCCGGCGCGGGCGCGGACGCTCTCGTCGGTGAGGTCGACGTTGAGCGTGCCGGCGAACGGTTCGTAGCCGAGCTTGTCGATGAACTGCTCCATGTAGCCCGGCAGGGAGATGTAGTGGCGCCCCTCGCCCATGCCGCTCGTCACGAATCCGTGCAGCTCGATGCTCGCGTCGCGCTCGAAGATGCGGCGGTAGTCGGCGTACTCCCGTCGCAGCGCAGACTCGCCTTCGGGCGTGATCGTGACCCACTGCCCGTCGCTGACGATCTCGCGCTCGACGTAGTTCGCGTCGTCGAGTTCCTGTAACCGTCGGGAGGCGGTCTGGTTCGAGGCCGACAGCTCGTCGGCCAGCGCCGAACACGACACCTTCTCCTGGCCCTCCAGGGCTCCCTCCAGGGCCAACAGCTTCAGCGTCGCGAGTTCGTCGTATCCAACGGACCGTCCCGTCGCTTGTGCCATGTCCTCACATTCGTAACTCTCGGGGATAAGCGTAACGAATGTGGAACGCGTCCCAGGGGTGGAACGCGGAGAAACGCAAACGGCGTTTCTTGAGCACTAGTTGGTTGGCAACGGCGTATAAGGGCTGGGGTCGTTCTCACTCGCTGGGGATCGGTCGCGTGAGACGGATTCGCGCTCTCGGATCTCGTTTCGCTCGCGGGTCACTTCGTTCCCCGCTCGCCATTCCGAGGTCGCCTCCTTCGCGTCGCTCAGTCGGCGACCTCGCTACTCCCAGAACTCGCTGTTCTTCTGGAGTTTCGGGACGAGCGTGTTGCGCTCTTTCGCGAGCAGCGCCACGTTCGAGGCGGGCACCTGCTTCAACACGTCGAACTCCGGCATGTCCGCCATGACTTGCTCGGCCCACTCGACGACCTCCTCGTGTTCCGGCATCGAATCGCGGTCGAGCCGACCCCGGGAGTGGCCGACGTGCATGTACCCTTTCAACTCGACGAAGTCCGGGTCGGCCCGCTGGAACATGGCCGCGAACCACTCGGGGCGGCCCATGTTCAGGCCCTTGATGCAGGTCGTCCGCAGGACCGTCCGGGTCTCGTCTTTCGCGGCCAGCACGTCCAGCGTGTCGACGAGCCGGTCCCAGGCGTCGTCTTCCATCGCCTTGACCGTCTCGTCGAACGTCTTCCGGTCGGCGGCGTCGACGCTGACGTACAACTGCGTGGGGTCACATTCGGCCAGCACCTCGGGACGCGTTCCATTGGAGACGAGGAAGGTGGTGATGTCGCGCTCGTGGAACTCCTCGATGAGTTCCGGCAGATAGGGGTAGAGACTCGGCTCGCCGTCGAGGGAGATCGCCACGTGCCGCGGCTCCATGGCCTCCTCGAACATCTCTTCGGGGACTTCCTCGTTCCCGCCGAAGCCAGAGAGGATCTTCGTCTGGAGTTCGAGACTGGCGTCCGCGACGGCTGCGGGGTCGTCCCACTCGACCTCGTCCATCTCGTAGGCGTGGCCCGCGTGGTCCCGCCAGCAGAACACGCACCGCTCGTTGCACTTGACGACGGGCGTCATCTGGATGCAGCGATGTGACTGAATTCCGTAAAACGTGTTTTTGTAACAGCGACCTTCCCCCTTCAACGCGTTCTTGGTCCACCCGCAGGTCTGGGCGGCTGTGTGGTTGATGCTGTGGTAGTTTGGGTCCGAGACCTGTTTCGGTCCCCCGTCCCCGGACTCCGAGTCACTCATGTTGGCGTCAGTTGTGCGTCGGCGGGCAAAAGCATCCGGGTGTCCAGGCCGTCGGCAACCGCTCTCTAAATCGAAACGACAAACTTGGACTATACTGCGGGAAATAAATACGAATGGCTTTGGATTTGCCAAAGAAGACAATGTTTGGCTAGTAGTAAAGACTTTTATTGTGCGTTACGCAAGTCTGTGTATGGTTGCCAATGCGGTGGAGGTCGAAACCAGGGACAGTTCGGAGTCGGACGCGACCACGCGGAGTGAGGAGGAAATGACCGACGGTGAGTCGGCTGACGCGTTCGCAGTCACGGCACACCTCCGAGCGTCACCGACGGGGGCCGCAGCGCGCCGTCAGCAGGCGGTCCTCGACCGGTTGCGGTCGCTCGAAGCCACGGGGACGATCGAGGACCTGACCATCGAGCGGTGGGGAGCGCGCGTGAACGTGCCGGTGTCGGAAGCCGACCGGGACGACGCAGTCGCGCTGTACGCAGAGCTCGAGCGTGCGGCCGCCCGGACCGGGGTCCAGCTCGAACCGTTCTTCGAGTCGCGAAAAGCGGTCGGTGGGTTGCTCTCGTCGGGGCCGCCGACCGAGCGCATCATCGTCTTTCCGGTCGTTTCCATCACGATCCGTCGGGCCGGCGAACTCACCGGGCTGTATCCGTGCTGGTCGGACGGCGTCCACGAGCGCGTCGAGGACTGCCTCGGCGCGCTCGCGAACGACGACCCGGTCGAGAACCTCGACTAGGGGTTCCGGTCCTGGGCCTCGATGACCGCTGCGTTCTGCAGGAAGTACTCTTCGCCTTCCTTCCGAAGCATGATCGGCTTGCCGGGGAGGTCGTTCTGATCCGTATCGACTTCGTCCGGTTCGGTCGGTTCGTCGTTGCGGGGCACTGAAATCGCCGTCACCTCGCTGACGTCGATCTCCCGCCGTAACAGCGTCCGCTCGCCCTGCTCGATCCGTTCCCATCCCTCGTCGACGTCGAGATCGTCCACGCTGAAGTAGTCCGCCGGGCTTCTGTCCGGCTCGACGCTGCCCTGGGATTCGACCGATTCGGTCGCGTCGTCTTCCCGGTACTCGAAGATGGAGACGAGCATACCCGACGTTCGCCACGAGCAGTGATAACAATTATCGGGGGCTACGGTAACATGTGTATTGGCGTGAATCCGGTGGTCGGCTCCCGACGCCGGGCGTCGCACTACCAGTTCGTTATCCCTTTATCTACCCGAACGAGACAGGAGCGTATGTTCCTATCCGCACGTGCGGAGGTCGAGGACGCCCTCACGAGTGCGCTCTCGTCGCTCGACCTCCCGACTGACGACCTCGGCATCGAGGAGCCACCGGCGGACGTCGACGCCGTTCTCGCGTCGAGCGTCGCCTACCGGCTGGCCGGCGAGGTCGGCGCACCGCCACCGAAAGTCGCTGCCGACGTCGCCGACGAGATCGACGCCGCCGACTACGAGTCGCTCGGCGCCGTCCAGACCCAGGGTCCGTACGTCAACTTCCTGCCCAGCGAGGCCTACTTCCAGGGGACGCTCGACGCGTCCCAGGACGAAGAGTACGGCCGACTCGATCCCAAGGACACCAGCGTCGTCGTCGAGCACACGAGCGCCAACCCCACGGGACCGGTCCACGTCGGCCGCGCCCGCAACCCGATCATCGGCGACGCGCTCGCGAACGTCCTCGATTTCGCCGGCTACGACGTCGAGCGCCACTACTACGTCAACGACGCCGGCCGCCAGATGGCCGTGTTCACCTGGGCCTACGAGACCTTCGACGAGGAGGACCTGCCGGAACCGGAACGAGATCGAATCGAGTACGACATGGTCCGGTACTACCGCGTCGGCAACGAGTTCCTCGAAGACGGTCCCGAGGACGAGGTCGAGGCGGCCGAAGCCGAGATCCAGTCGATCATGCAGGGACTGGAATCGGGCGACGAAGCGGCATACGAACGGGTCAGCGAGGTCGTCGACAAGGTGCTCTCCGGGATGAAGGAGTGTCTCGGGCGCCTCCCTGCGGAGTTCGACGAGTTCGTCAAGGAGACGCGGTTCATCCGCGACGGCGCGACCGACGAGCTGGTCGCTCGCCTGAAAGAACTCGACGCGGCCGTTTACGAAGAGGACGCCTGGCAACTCGACCTCCCGGACATCGACAAGAACCTGGTCTTTCTCCGTTCTGACGGGACCAGCCTCTACGCCACGCGGGACCTGGCCCACCACGAGTGGAAGTTCGAGAACTTCGACCGCGCGGTGACGGTGCTCGGCGAGGACCACAAGCTCCAGGCCGACCAGCTCCGAACGACCCTCGATCTGCTCGGCAACGATACCAGTCAGCTCGACCAGGTGCTCTACTCGTACGTCAATCTCCCGGAGGGGAAGATGAGCACGCGACGGGGAACCGGTATCGACCTCGACGATCTGCTCGACGAGGCCATCGACCGGGCCCGGGACGAGGTCGAGACCCGCCTCGACGACCGCCTCCGCAACGACGAACTCGACGAGGACGACGTCGAGCGCATCGCCCACCAGGTTGGCATCGGCGCCGTCCGCTACGACATCGTCTCGAAACAGCCGACGAAAGCGATCACGTTCGAGTGGGACCGCGCCCTCGACTTTGAGGCCCAGTCCGCCCCCTACGTCCAGTACGTCCACGCGCGCACGTGCGGGATTCTCGGTGAGGCGCGCGAGGCCGGTTACGAGGTGCCCGACGCGGACAGTCTCGACGTGGGCGCGCTCGACACGGACGCCGAACGAGACCTCCTGCGGGTCATCGCACGGTTCCCGGCGGTCATCGAGGAATCGGCCGAGGACCACCAGCCCCACCTCGTGGCGACGTACACGCGGGAGTTCGCCGAGCGGTTCAACGCGTTCTACCGGGAGTGTCCGGTGCTCGACGCGGACGACGACGTGAGAGACGCACGGCTCGCGCTGGTGGCTGCTGCGAAACACACGGTGGCGAACGCGCTCACCGTCCTGGGCGTCGCTGCGCCCGAGTCGATGTAGGACCGTCTATAGCGAAACAGGTACGGCGGTCCCGATGATGTCGCCGCCGACGCCCATGACGGCGGCCAATCCGAGACCGAGCACGAGGAGCAGGTAAATCAGAATCCAGCTCAACCGTATCGATTCTTCGTCTGCCATGTCTCCATGTGGCGCAAGGGGCTGTTTGAATGTACCGTTTTGGGAGCAAAAACAGACGGAGACGGGCTGTTCGTCGAAGCGGTGACCGGAACGGCGTCAGTTGAAGAGGCCGAACACGCCGTCTTCGTCCTCGTCGTCGTCGTCGGACTCCGGGCTGGCTTCGTTGCCCGGGCCAATGCCAGTTTCACTGCCGCCTGACTCGGCGGACTCGGCGTCGGCGTCGCTGTCGGCCGCGTCGCTGGCGTCGCCGCTGGGACTGCTCGGCTCGAACTCCTGTTCTGTGGTCGCGCCGCCTTCCGTGTTGACCTCGTAGATCTCCTCTAAGGTCGAGGCCAGTCGGCGATACGCCTCGGCAGCGTAGCTGTCGGAGTGGTTGATGAGCAGCGGTTCGTCCTTGGTGGCGTCCTGGTCCTCCGGGACGACTGCGAGCATCTCCAGATCGAGCTTGTCCGCGACCTGCGAGACGTTCGTGTCGTCGTTGGCTCGAGTCAGGACGGCACCGACCACGTCACCCTCGATGCGCTCGGCGAGCTGTGCGGTCTTGATGGTGTCGCCGATGGCCACGTCGTCGGCCGTCGTGATCAGGAGGACGCCGTCGGCCAACCCGAGGGGCACGGTCGTCTCGTGGCTCAAGCCGGCGCCGGTGTCGATGAGCACGATCTCGTAGGCAGTCGAGAGCGCTTTGACGACCTTCCGGAGCTTCGCCGGATCGGCGTCGGCGAACGCCTCGAGGTTGCGCTCGCCCGGCACGACGGTGACGCCACCTGGCCCTTCGGTGATCGCGTCGCTGACGGCGGCCTTGCCCGCCAGCACCTGGTGGAGACTCGGGGAGTGCTCGATGTCGAGCATCGCTCCCAGGTTCGCCATCCCCAGGTCGGCGTCAACGACGACGACGTCGTGGCCGGCGTCCTGCAGCGCCACGGCGACGTTGATGGCCGTCGTGGTCTTCCCGACGCCACCCTTCCCGCCTGCGACTGTGAAGACGTATCCCGTCATACTTCCTGTTGTGTAGCTACAGACAAGGGAAACATATAAACCCGTGCGTCTGACGGGTCTCCGCTCCCCTCGTCGACTTCCCGCACTGCCGTCCGCGGTGGTCGGCTCCGCGTCGTGACCCCCCGGACGTCTCTATGTACATTGACGCTCGTTACCATTGAAAAACTACCGGTAATTCACATTCGCTTACCCGACCGAAACAGTCACTGCAACTGAGCGTCGCGCCTGGTCGCCCGCAGTCAGGCCGCACCGTCGGCCGCGTACGCCGTTTCGACCTCGTCGACGATGCGCTCGACGCCCTCCTCCTCGACGATGATTGCGAGTCCCTCCTCGAGCGTTCCCTCGACGAAGTCCTCGGCGTACTCGTTCGTGATCGCCATCCGAACCACGAGCTGTGCCACCTCGTCGACCAGGGCGTCGGTGTGGTCGCCTTCGACCAGCTTCTCGCCGATCACGTCCCCGACGCCCTCCACGACTTCGTCGGACTGGCCCATGAGCCCTTTGACGATTCGCTTGAGCGCCCGCCTGATGAACATCGAACGCATCCCCAGGTTGTCGAGGACGACGTCGGCGGTCCGCTCGACGATCGCGTCCGAGTGACCGCCTTCGACGAGGTGCTTGACGATCAGGTCCTTGACGCCGACGACGACGACGTCGGCGTCGCCGTTCGCCGCGATGTTCTCCGCGACGAGGACGCCCACGGCCTCGACGATCTCGTCGGCCTGCTCGTCGGACAGTTCCTCGCCGATTCCGTCCCTGACGAGCTCGGCCACGTCGACCTGCTCGTCCGCCCCGAACTGGATAGTGTGTGCCTCGTCGGTGCGAGATTGCTGCGACATACTTTCACGGTCGACCGGACCGATAGTAAGGATTCGTACTCATATGAGAGGGGTTCTTTACCGTAGTCGTGACGGGCCGTGAGGTGGGGACTCTCGCTCGGCGACCGTCGGGGGCGGGTGGTGGACCTGCGGTCAACAGTTTTAAGAACAAAATCCCGTGCGTGAGCGCGAGGACGAATCTGACGACAGAGAGACCGACCCCGAGTCTTAAATATGCCGACAGCATATCGTTGCGTAAGCACATCTGGCGAAAACTGGAGTTGGTTTGGGGTCTCCGTCAACAAAAAGCAACCCTGCGTCCGATGGCTACTCGGCTTCGGACCGAGTCGGGTCGATGGCACGGCCCGTGGGGTGCAAGCGGATACCCAAGGACACCACGCCTCATATCGAGGCCCGACGCACAGGCCCACAAACCACAGCCGGACCTCCGTGGTCTGGTCAGGGTGCCTTCGGGAGCACACGACTGGCGGGCTGTACCACGAAGGAATCCCTGTGCTTCAGCGCGGGGAGGATGTCAATTACCCTGCATTCGGTTATACGAGAGTAATGAGTAGCCCCGAGCAGGACCAGACGGACGAACAAAACACGAGTTGTCATTTCATCAGTCAAATTGAGCACTACTATAAAGGATACTACAGTTTGTTGAGGCCGCGGTCTTGTCTGTTGATTTTTGCATGTCGGACTCCGAGCCAAGGGGAGGCGTGCCCCGCTTGACACAGAGAATTCTTTTGGAGATTGTGTACGAGTAGTCTCTGTCACCTTTTCTGAATCCCACGTCCTTTAGTCGTCGGGACTGTTACAGAGAGTAATGAGTAGCTCCGAGCAGGACCAGACGGACAAACAAAAATACGAGTTCCGGAAGGTCATCGAAGACCTCAAGGAGTACGAGGGCTCCGGGACGCAGCTCGTCACCATCTACATCCCCGAGGACCGGCAGATCAGCTCGGTCGTCGAGCACGTCACCCAGGAGCACAGCGAAGCGTCCAACATCAAGTCGAAACAGACGCGCACGGCCGTCCAGGACGCACTGACCTCGATCAAGGACAGACTGCGCTACTACGACGTCTACCCGCCGGAGAACGGGATGGTCGTCTTCTCCGGCGCCATCGACACCGGCGGCGGCCGCACGGACATGATCACCAAGGTGCTCGAATCGCCGCCCCAACCCATCGAGTCGTTCCGCTATCACTGCGACTCGGAGTTCCTCACCGAACCCCTCGCGGAGATGCTGGGCGACAAGGGCCTGTTCGGTCTCATCGTCCTCGACCGACGGGAGGCCAACGTCGGCTGGCTCAAGGGCAAACGCGTCGAACCCGTCAAGTCCGCCTCCTCGATGGTCCCCGGCAAACAGCGCAAAGGGGGTCAGTCCCAGGCCCGCTTCGAGCGCCTGCGCAAGGAGGCCATCGACAACTTCTACCAGGAGGTCGCCGAGATGGCCGACGACCTGTTCGTCGAACAGCGCCACGAACTCGACGGCATCCTCGTCGGCGGTCCCTCGCCGACCAAAGAGGAGTTCCTCGACGGTGGCTACCTCCACCACGAGATCCAGGACAACGTCCTCGGGAAGTTCGACGTCTCCTACACCGATGAGTCCGGCCTGTACGACCTCGTCGACAACGCCCAGGAAGTCCTGGGCGAGTACGAGGTCATGCAGGACAAGACGGAGATGGAGGAGTTCTTCGAGGAACTCCACGACGGCGACCTCGCGACGTACGGGTTCGGCCCCACCCGCGAGAACCTCATCATGGGCGCGGTCGACCGCCTGCTCATCTCCGAGGACATGCGCAAGGACGTCGTTACGTACGAGTGTCCCAACGGCCACGAGGAACGCGAGGTCATCGACCGCCGCGAGGCGACGCCCGACCACGAGTGTTCACGCTGCGGCGAGGTCGTCGAGGTCGAGGACGAGGAGGAGGCCCGCGAGGACCTCATCGATCACCTCATGAACATCGCCGAGCAGCGCGGCACCGAGACGAAGTTCATCTCCACCGACTTCGAGAAAGGCGAACAGCTCCTGAACGCCTTCGGTGGCGTCGCCGGCATCCTGCGCTACGATACTGGGGTCTAACGACTTTCGGCTCGCTTCGGGGCTTGCCGCAGCACGAAACCTTCTTGATTGCTGGTTGCCACGTTGGGGGTGATGTCCCCGCACCGTCGAGTGGTCTTTTTGCTCCTCCTGCTCGCCGTTTCAGTAACTGGCGTCCCGACAGTCAGTGGTGCGGTCGACTCTCCAGTTGTGACTGTGCCGGACCCGCAACCCGAACCGTTGACCACTGGAGAGCAGTACTGTCAGGGTCAGCACGTGACCGTCTCACTGCCGAACCCGAGTGCGACGAACACGTCATTTGTGATTACGCGCGTCAACAGTACGGTACCGGTTGTCACCGTCGGTTTCGGCGAGAGCGGCCGAGCCGTGCTGAACACGAGTCGGCTGTCAAACGGAAGCTACGTCCTCCGTGACGATAGCAACGAGACGCTGGAAACCGACGAGACGGGTGCGGTGGTCAGTGCGAGCACCGTGGCCACTGCTTCGTTTCGGGTCCGATCGTGTTCGTTCGACGCACGGTTCGAATACGACGAGTTTGTCGTCGACCCTGGGAGACAGGTCCCGCTGCAGATCGACAGGACTCTCACGGAGGCGGTGTCCCTCGACGTGTCGGGGATTCCCGACGGCGTGCTGGCGAGGATGGCAAACGGGAGCGTGACCGACGGCGGCGTTCGGGTACCCGTGCCTGACAACGGCCGGCTCTCGCTGAACGTCACCCGCGAGTTCTACTGTGGTCCGGGGGCTGGGGAGTACGAGTTCACCGTCACGAGTGCGAAATCAGGCGCAGCCAGGCGGGCGTCGGTAACTGCCGCCTCTGAGCTGGGTGCAGAGGCCGTCTTCGGAACCATCAGGACCGACGAAACCCGAAACGTGGTGACTATACCGATAACGGTCGCGCCTAAACGAGCGCACTGCTGGAACGAGTCGGATCTCGTTCTCCAACTAGGGACGGACACTGACGGGTTCACCGTCCGTACTGGAATCGCGGACGCGAACGACGACGGGACCGTTCTCGTGCGAGTGAACACGTCGACCGTCGGCACTGCCCCTGCTTCGGAGTTCTTACGAGCTGTGGGTAACGACTCGCTTCGGAATCCGATGCTCCTTACCCACCGGACGCGGCCGATTCCTGAGGGAAACTACGAAGTGAAACTGAGTGCCGACGGCAACGAACTTGACGTCGGAAGGATGCTAATTGAACGGAACCAATCGACGCCACCTCAGGACCCGACGTCACCGACGCCAGCCACGGAGTCCGGGACGACGCGGACCGAGGCTGTGATGTCGAAACCCGCTCTGACTGCAACGACACGGCCGGAGACCGCTACTCGGCCGACCACAACTGCCGACGGCGTTGGATTCGGACCGGTGACTGCGATCCTTGCAATCGCGCTGGTCGTTCTGGCCCGACGCGGTTTCGAGTCGACGTAGCGGCTGCCTACTCCAGCAACTGCTCTAACTGCTGTTTCCGACCCTGGAGGTCGATCTGGCTGTCGACGCTCCCGGTCGCCGAGAGCCGATCCATCACGAGCATCGGGTCGGTGCCGGCTTCCTCGACGGCCGTGAACAGTTCGGTGATCTGCTGGCGGTACAGCGCCAGCGACGTCAGCAGGCCCAGACCCAGCGCCATCGGGACCGCAGCGTCGGGGTCCGAGGGGAACGCTTCGCCGATCTTCGCGAAGTCCGGCAACTCTGCCGGCGGCTCCTCGTCGGGGTCCATCGCGAGACAGGTCGGACAGATCGAGACGCCGGGGGCGTCCTTGGGGACGTACTCGGCGTACTCCTCGGGCACCGGGACTCGAAGGACTTGCGTGTTACAGTGCGAACAGTTCATATCGTATCTCGTGACCTGACAGGGAAAAACCTACCCCGACTCGGCCAGCGCGGCGACGGGCTGTCGTGGCCCCGCTCTGGCGACCGATCGGAGGCAAACTGGCTCCGTTTCGCGGGGCTGACCAGGAATACTGTCGCGCTTCGAAAAATCCGGGCGGGTCGATGCCGCAGTGAGGCCGATCAGGCGTCCGCGGGAACGGCTTCGGCGGCTTCTTCCTCGGCTTCGCGTTCTGCTTTTTCCTCTTTTTCTTTCTTGGCCTTGATCTTCTTCATGCGGAAGATCTCCTCGCGCTCCTGCTCTTCGAGCTTCTGCTCGATGTACTCCTGATTGGTCTTGAGGTCGGGGAGGACCTTGAACTCCAGGGCGTTGACGCGGCGCTTGGTCCGCTCGATCTCGTCGAGCATCTTCTTCATCGCGGTCTCGACCTCGGCGGCGAGGATGATGGACTCGAGCAGTTCCTCGTAGGCCTCGGCGGCCTCGTCGATGCGGGCGCTCGTCCCGAGGACGCCGTAGCCTCGCTCGTCGAGGCTCTTTTTCACCTTCGAGGACTCGATCTGGGGAACGACGACGCCCATGATGTTCTTGGACTCGGTGGTGAGCTCCGGGTGTTCCTTGAGCGCGGCGGCGGCACCGCGGACTGCGACGTCGCCTTCCATCGCCCGCGCCATGTTGATCTTGCGCTGGGCGTTCTCGTAGTCGTCGGCCAGGTTCGAGCGCACGTCCTGAGCCTGGTCCAGGATGTCCTGGAACTCCATGATGAGACCGTCCCGCTTTTTCTCCAGCGTGTCGTGGCCCCGCTCGGAGAGTTCGATCCGGTCCTCGATCGCCATGAGGTTCTTCCGGGTCGGTTTGACGTCTTTGGCCATCTGTTGGGTGGACCTTCCTAGCCCAGTCGGTTAACTGTTTTCAGTTCGTCCGTGCGTGCCCGTTGCAGGCTCCGTCTCCCGACAGCCACGCCGCTCTCTGTTCCGCAATGAAGGCGGTGAAAGTTACCTACTTGTAGCCGTGGGTACATTTCAACGTATGGACTCGCTGAAGATTCTCGCCGCGATCTTCGCTGCCGGCGGGATTCTCCTGTTGGGGATCGGGGGGTACGTCCTGTACACGCAGTACACGGCGATCCAGGGCGCAGTCGCGGTCAACGCGACCGTCAAGTCGGCGACCGTCGAGGCCGAAACGGGGGCCAAGTTCGCCCCCTCGGTCGTCTACCGCTACGAGTACGAGGGGAACACATACCAGAACGACGACCTCTATCCTGGTATCGTGAACCAGGAGACGTCGGGCGATCGCGCGTTCGAGATCAGTCACGAGTATCGCTCCGGCGACGAAATCACGGCCTACGTCGACCCGAACGACCCGTCCGAGGCGTTTCTCATCAAGAAACTGGCGTCCCGGATGACGCTGGGGTTCGTCGGCGGCGGGATCTTCATCGTCGGGCTGGCCGTGCTCACGCTGGCCTGGAACAGTCGCCGCGACCAGCTCACGCAGTGGCTCGAACAGGCCGGCGCCGAGTGAGAGACGGCGCTGCTGCTCTCCCCGGTCGAAAAGAACGAAAAAGGAACCGGCGTTATTCCTCGGCTTCGACGGCTTCGGCCGTCTCTTCCTGGTAGTGCTCTTCGATGAGCTCCTCGTCGATACGGTTGAGCTCTTCTTTCGGGAGGTCCGAGAGCAGTTCCCAGCCGAGATCGAGCGTCTCGTCGATGGTTCGGTTGGTCCGGAAGCCCTGCTGGACGAACTCCGTCTCGAACCGGTCGGCGAAGTCGAGGTACTTGTTGTCACGCTCGGACAGCGCTTCACGACCGACGATGTTCACGAGGTCGCGCAGGTCCTCACCCTCTGCGTACGCCGCGTACATCTGGTCGGAGACGTCGGCGTGGTCGGCGCGGGTCAGGCCCTCGCCGATCCCGTCGTCCATCAGCCGTGACAGGCTGGGCAGCACGTACACCGGCGGCTGGATGCCCTGGCTGTTCAGGTCACGGTCGACGTAGATCTGGCCCTCCGTGATGTATCCCGTCAGGTCCGGGATCGGGTGGGTGTCGTCGTCGCCGGGCATCGTGAGGATGGGAATCTGCGTGACGGACCCTTCCTCGCCCTCGATCCGACCGGCACGCTCGTAGAGCTGTGCCAGGTCGGTGTACATGTATCCGGGGTAGCCACGGCGGCCCGGGACCTCTTCACGTGCGGCACCGATCTCGCGCAGTGCCTCACAGTAGTTGGTCATGTCCGTCAGGATGACCAGCACGTGGTAGTCCTTCTCGAAGGCCAGGTACTCTGCCGTCGTCAGGGCGAGGCGCGGGGTGACCGTCCGCTCGACTGCGGGGTCGTCCGCGAGGTTCATGAAGACCACCGAACGCTCCAGTGCACCGGTGCGCTCGAAGTCCTCCATGAACTCGTTTGCCTCTTCCTGGGTGATCCCCATCGCGCCGAAGATGACTGCGAACTCGCTGCCATCGTCGTCGCCGCCCTCTTCTTCTTCCGGCACGGTCGCCTGTCGGGCGATCTGGAGCGCCAGGTCGCTGTGTGGCAGCCCCGAGGCCGAGAAGATCGGCAGCTTCTGTCCGCGGACCAGCGTGTTCATGCCGTCGATGGCGGACACGCCGGTCTGGATGAACTCCTCGGGGTACTCCCGGGAGTAGGGGTTGATCGCTTCGCCGACGATGGGTCGCTCCTCGTCGGGCTCGATGTCGGGTCCGCCGTCGATGGGCTCACCGGTGCCGGACAGGACGCGTCCGAGCAGGTCCTCGGTGAGCTTCATCTGCATGGTCTCGCCGAGGAACCGGACCGAGGAATCGCGGTCGATCCCTTCGGTTCCCTCGAACACCTGGATGGCGACGAAGTCGCTCGTGCTCTCGAGCACCTGTCCGCGGCGCGTGTCGCCGTCGGGGGTCTCGATCTCGACGATCTCGTCGTATCCGACGGGTTCGTCGACTTCGGCGAACACCAGCGGACCGCTGATCTCCGTGATGGTCTGGTATTCTTTCTGCATTAGTAGAGCTCCCTGAGCTGTGATTCGATGTCTGCTTCCAGTTCGTCGACGTACTCCTCGTACTCTTCCTGGACGCCGATCCGGTTCAGCCGCGGTGCGGCCTCGATGTCCGTGATCTCCTCGACCGGCACGCCCGCTTCGAGCGCGTCGAAGGCTTCGTCGTTGAACGTCTTGATGGCGTTCAGGATGCGGTAGGTCTTCTCCGGTTCGCAGTACGTGTCGATGTCGTTGAACGCGTCCTGCTGGAGCCAGGCCTCACGCAGGTAGCGTGCGACCTCCAGCGTCAGCTGCTGGTCCTCCGGCAGCGCGTCCTTCCCGACGAGCTGGACGATCTCTTGGAGTTCGTCTTCCTCGTCGAGGGTGTCGATACCCCACTGGCGCTTCTCCGACCAGTCGTTCCGGACGTTGTCCTCGAACCACGGATCCAGCTGATCGCGGTACAGCGAGTACGACTCGTTCCAGTTGATCGACGGGAAGTGTCGGCGCTCCGCGAGGTCTGCGTCCAGCGCCCAGAACGTCTTGACGATACGCAGCGTGTTCTGGGTGACCGGCTCCGAGAAGTCACCGCCCGGCGGGGAGACGGCCCCGATGACGCTCACGGAGCCCTCCGTGCCGTTGACGTTCGTGAAGTAGCCGGCGCGCTCGTAGAACTCGCTCAGGCGCGCTGCGAGGTATGCGGGATAGCCCTCTTCACCGGGCATCTCCTCCAGCCGGGAGGAGATCTCGCGCATCGCCTCTGCCCAGCGCGAGGTGGAGTCTGCCATCAGCGCCACGTCGTACCCCATGTCGCGGAAGTACTCCGCGATGGTGATGCCCGTGTACACGCAGGATTCGCGCGCCGCGACGGGCATGTTCGACGTGTTCGCGATGAGGCAGGTCCGGTCCATCAGCGCGTTGCCGGTGGTCGGGTCTTCCAGTTCCGGGAAGTCCTCGATCACTTCGGTCATCTCGTTGCCACGCTCACCACAGCCGACGTAGACGACGATGTCCGCGTCGGCCCACTTGGCGAGCTGGTGCTGGGTGACCGTCTTCCCGGACCCGAACGGACCCGGAATGGCGGCCGTCCCACCTTTCGCGATGGGGAACAGGCCGTCGAGGATGCGCTGGCCACTGACCAGCGGTTCCGTCGGCGTCTGCTTCTCGTCGGCGGGGCGCTGGGACCGAACGGGCCACTCCTGGCGCATCCGGATCTCCTCGCCGGTGTCGAGTTCGACGACGGTGTCCTCGACGGTGTAGTCGCCGGACTTGACGTCGACGACTTCGCCGCCCTCCGAATCGGGCGGCACCATCACTTTGTGGTCGATACTCGGCGTCTCGGGAACGATCCCGACGACGTCACCGGCGGCGACGGTGTCGCCTTCGGAGACTTCGGGATTGAACTCCCAGGTCTTCTCCAGGTCGATACCCGGCGCGTCGACCCCGCGGTCGAGGAACGCCGAGCCCATCTTCTCTTCGAGGACGTCGAGCGGGCGCTGGACACCGTCGTAGATCGCGTCCAGCATACCCGGCCCGAGGTCAACCGACAGGGGCGCACCCGTGTTCTCGACGGGTTCGCCGGGTGACACTGCGGAGGTCTCCTCGTACACCTGGATCGTCGTGATGTCGCCTTCGATCTCGATGACCTCGCCCATCAGACCCTCGTGACCGACGTAGACCACGTCGTTCATCTTCGCGTCGAGGTCTTTGGCAGTCACGACGGGACCGCTTACGCTCTCGATGACGCCGTCTTCACTGACGTCTGCTTCCGTTGCTTGACTCATGTTTTAGTCTTCCATTAGGTCGATACCGATCGCTCGCTTGATCTGTTCGCGCAGGTTCCCGCTCCCGGTGCCGCCACCGAGGGTCACGAGCACCGGCTCGACGCTCGTTTCTACGTCGTTGCGGACGGCCCGCGAGAGATGTCCAAGGTCCTCGTCGTGCATGACGATGATTCCGACGTCGTCGTCTTCGAGCATCTCGCGTACCGCGTCGTCCAGTTGGTCGTCTTTCTCGTCGTCGGCGATGTTCGCGAACCGACGGACGCCGGCCAGTCGAAAGCCGGTCGTGAAGTCCGGACTGCCGACGACGGCGATTTCCTGGCTCATAGCATCACCAGCTCCGATTCGATCTCTGACTCCGAGAGACCCGCTTCGCGTCCGCGGGCGATCGCCCGGATGTTCGTCATTTCGCGCTCCTTCGCGATGACGTACGCCAGCACCGGACAGACCGACAGCGGGTAGCGGTTCGACAGCATCTTCGAGTACTCCAGCAGCGCCGCGTCGGTCGCGCGCTCGAAGTCCATGAGGCTGTCGGCACCGCCGAGTGCGTCGAGTCCCGCCTGGAGTTCGTCACCGTACCTGCTCTGGCGGACGTGTTCGACCAGTCGGTCCATGTCGCCTGCCAGCTGGCGGATCTCCCTGCTGTTGAAGAGGTCGCCGCCCTCGATGAAGTACTCCGACGGCTCCATGTCGGCGCCGCTCCGGGCGATCCGGAGCGCGTTCCGGAGGTTGCGGAAGTCGACTTCCGCGCTCAGGAACTCGACGTAGAGCTGCATCGGCCGACTCGGCTCGGTCGGCAGCCCGGTCAGCAGGTCCTCGTAGAAGGCCCGATCGAGTGCGTTCTCGAGGGGCACCAGGACCTCCTGTTCTTTGTACACCTCGTAGGCGTCTGCCAGCGCGTCGCCGTACCGCGTGCGCTCCAATCGCTCGACGACGTTTTCGATCGATCCGGCGTTGATGAGCTCGTCGAGGAACGCCTCGTCGAACTCACCGGCCCGGATCAGGTCCGTCTCGATCTCCTGGCGGTCCGTGCCCGCGTACTGGCCCCGGATGATCGTCTTGAGGTTCCAGACGTCGAACTTCCGGAGGTAGCGGGCGATGTAGTCGTACAGCGACCCTTCGGACCAGCGCAGCAGGTCCTCGAAGTGCTTGGCGATGTTCTGGTTGAGCGCGTACTCGATGAGGTCGACGCCGGAGTGGCGTGCCCCCAGCGCGTTCATCTCGGTTTCGTACTCGGTGTCTTCCATGAACCGAGCGATCTCGCCGGGGCCCATGCGGACCAGCTTCCGGTAGTCGTCGTCGTCGAAAAGTGCGGCACGGCGCGAGCGGACTCTCGCGATGACGTACTCGTAGTTTCCGCCTCGTGCCGTTGGCTCCGTGCTCATTGGTCGAACAGCTTGTCGCTAATCGTTCCGAGGTTCTGTTCCCACACGTCCTCGAGAATCGAGTCGAAGGTGTTGTTCACGCGGATGCGTGAGCCTTCGCTCTCGACGACGACGCCGCCGAGACAGTCGTACTCGCCGGCGTACGAACCGTCGTGGTTTAGCTCTTCGAGCAGCGACTCGATCAGCTCCTCGTCTTCGGGCTGTCCGTACACGTCGAGGGTGGCGTCGTCGTCGAACTCGTCGACGGCTGCGGCGAGCAGCTCGCGGGTGAGCTCCTCGCGCTGGTCGCCGTCGATGTCGGCGACTGCCGATTCGACGCTCTCGCGAACGTCACCGAGGACGGTCCGGCGCGCTTCGAGGCGTGCCTGTTTTGCCTCCAGTTTCGCGCTGGAGATGCGCTGTTCGCGCTCCTGTTCGATCGTCGATTCGACCTCGGCCTCGCGCTCGGCGCGGATCTCTTCTGCGTCCTGCTCGGCCTCCGCGATAATCGCGTCCGCTTTCTCCTCGGCGTCGGCCTTGATGTCCTCTGCACGCGCGCGGGCTTCGTCTCGAATGTCCTCTACGACCGTTTCTAGGCTCATGCGTTAGAAAGTTGAAAAGGGGTGGTTAACCGGCGACGAAGATGACGACCAGTGCCAGGATGACCAGCGTCTCGGGAAGCACTGTGAGGATGAGCCCACGACCGAACATCTCGTCGTTCTCGGCGACCGCACCGACTGCGGCTGCACCGATACCACGCTCGGCATACCCTGCACCGAGCGCCGCCAGCCCGACTGCGAGTGCTGCCGCCGCCTGCGCGGGAATTGCTGGGGCCTGTTCGATGGTCTGGGCGCCCTGTTCCTGAAGAATCGGTGCGAGTCCGCTCACTAGTGCCATGGCGTTTTCGATCATGATTTGTGTCCTTTGGGGATTCGCTCGTTCCGAACAGGCTGATATGGCTGTAGTGGCTTCATAAAACTTCCCAAATGCCCTCGTCAGCGCGTGAGCTACCGATGCGAGACAGTCTCATGATTTCCGACACTACCAGTTACTCGCCCCCGGCTGGGGCAGCAACGCGAGCAAAAGAACGGCTTGGGGGGTCGATTACTCTTCGGTGGTGTACTCGCGGTCGTAGCCGAAGGGGACGTACTTGCGGCCGCCGCCCTCGTAGAACTTCCCGAAGAACTCGACGTACTCGAGACGCACGCCCTGCAGGCCGGCACTGGTGACACCCAGGATCAGCACGAGCAGGTGCCCGATGACGAGGATCAGCACGCCGATGAGCAGGAACGCGACGCTCCCGTGCATCAGGCCGCCGAACATCACGCTCGTGACCTCGTGGCCGTGGTAGGTCCCCTGTTCGAGCATGTGCGCCGGGGAGTGGCTGATGCCGAAGTGCCAGGCGCCGTCGTCGGTCACGTACACGCCGAAGAACAGGAGGTTGACCACGAAGGCCATCCCTGCTTTGGCCAGCAGCACCGCAGCCAGCCGCGTGTACGAGAGCACGTTCACGAGCACGTTCAGGAACTCGACACCCTCGACGGGCTCGGTCGTGACGAGCAAGACCAGGCCCACGGCGAACATCCCGAGGCCAGCCATGCCGATCTCCGGCGAGAAGCCGGTGAATCCGAGCGGGAAGGGGTTGCCGGCGAACACGCTCGTGGATCCGTACATCAGATCGGGTGCGCTTCCGTTCGCGCCGGCGAAGATCCAGGCCCACAGACCGAACAGCATCAGGAGCCAGGAGCCGCTCTCGCCCATGGCCATGCGGAACCCGTGGCCCAGGTTCTCGATGAAGTCGAGGATCCACCCGATCGCGAGGTGGACCATCCCGACCAGCAGACTGATGACCAGCCACGCGAGCGCGTAGTCAGCGTAGTGTGGCTGGAGGCCTTTGTGGATCGGCGGGTTGCCGCCCCAGACGATCTCACCGAGCTGGTGCAATCCGAAGAACTCGCCGTACAGCACGCCGAAGATCATCGTGAAGATACCGGCCCAGATGCCGACACCACCGAGGCTCTTGATCATGTCGCTGTCGAAGCTCCGCATGAGCCAGAAGCCGCCGAGCGTGTACAGGATCCCGTACCCGAGGTCACCGATCATGAACCCGTAGAACGCCGGGAACGTCAGGAAGAAGATGACCGTCGGGTCGAACTCGGAGTACTTCGGCCGGTTGATGACCTCGACGAGCGCCTCGAAGGGCTTCGCCGGTGCTGCGTTCTGCTGGATGACCGGCGGTTCGTCGTGGCTCATCGTGACGAGGCCACCGTCTGTGGCCTTCTCCTTGCCGCTCCCGTCGGCTGCGGTCGGTTCGCCGGGCACCTGACCGCCCTCGTCGACCGGTTCGTGGCCGGTGGCGTGTCCGTCGCTGTCGTAGCTCGCGCGTTCGAGTTCCTCGACGTCGACGTGCTCGCCGACGGTGCTCTCGAGCGTGTTCGCGAGGGTCTCGTACTCCTCGGTCGGAATCCAGCCTTCCGCGACGAACGCGTTGTCGGTCGTCGCGAAGTTCAGCGGCGCTTCGGCCTGCTGGACTCTGATCGCGAGTTTCTCCTCGGTCGCGAGCAGGAAACTCGAAACTTCGAGCTTGAGGTCCTGGAGTTCGTCCTCGACGGTGGTGAGCTTGGACTCGAGCTGCTGTTTGCGGTGCTGCAGTTCGGAGATGTACTCCTCGGGACTCCCTTCTGCGTCGGGAATCTCGTACTCCTGGAACTGTGCGCCGACCAGCAGGTCCTGCATGGTGACGTCGTCGGTGTCGCCCTCGGGATAGACGAAGATGGCGACCGATTTGCCTGCCGACTCGACCATAAACTCCTCGACCTCGTCGGCCGCGGCGAGCTCGGTCTCGATGCCCGTCGCGTCGCCCTTGCCGACGGCGACGGCGAGCGACTCGTAGCCCTGCAGGAGGTCGAGATCGATGCCGAGCTCGGCGTAGGGCTCGACGCTGTCGATCTGTTCCTCGACCTCGCGGAGGTCGTCTTTGAGCTCGCTCCGGCGGTCGTCGAGATCGTTGACGTCCTGGCGGACCCGCTCGAGTTCCTCGTCGATCGCCTCGTCGGTGACGAGCTGGGTCGGCCCGGCATCGTCCTCGTCGACGCCGAGCGTCGATTTCAGCGAGCGGACGGTGACGAGCTTCTGGGAGGCTTCCTCGGCGCCCTCGACGGGATCGCCCAGATCGAACCCTTCCCAGGAGCCGTCGTAGTCGGTGACGTGCAGCAGGTTCAGGTCGTACACTGTCTCGATGACGTCGTCCATGACGGACTTGGAACCAGTCACCGAGACGCGGCTCATCTGCTCAGGTCTGAGCATGCACCGCCTCCTCGAACCGTTCCATTACGTGCTCGATCACCTCGTCTTTCCGCTCTTCCGCCGCTTGTTCGAGTGCCTCACGCTGTTCGTTCCCCTCTGCGAGAATCTTGTCACGCTCGGCCTCGATCTCGTCACGAGCATCGTCGAGTCGGTCCTCCGCGATTTCGTCGGCGTCCTCGCGGGCCTCCTGGCGGATTGCCTCTGCCTCCTCCCTGGCGTCGGCGATCCGGTCCTCGGCCGCCTGCTCGGCCTCGGCGATGATCTCGTCGGCCTCCTCCTCGGCCTCTTTGATCTGATCGAGAACCTCTGGCCTTGGCATTTGAATCATTCGGAGATTGCATAAGCGCCTATATGGTAGTTGCGAAGTCCAACCATGTTTTTCTTCGTCGGGTGCGCTCGCTGCACTCGCGCACCGCTCCTCGAAAAACATGGGTGAAAAAGGCTGAAGCCTCACTTCGTTCGGCTTCAGTGAACCGCGCTCGCTGCGCTCGCGTGGATGCTGGTGCTCTCGATAGTTGCTCAATGTGCCCTACTGACCGCTGAGAATCCTAACAACCTTCGTATGTTTTCTGAAAGCCGTGCACGATGTAGCCAAGAAACTGATCTTATCAATCCTGAATTTAGTCTGTGTGTGAAGAGAATGTTACTGTTCAGGACGGGAGAAAATACTTACTGGAAGAGTTGATAGATAGGCGAAATGAAACGACGTCAGGCCCTCCTCGCCGGCGGTTCCTGTATCAGTGTGCTTTTGAGTGGCTGTGTGGGTGGGACCTCCGAATCAACAGTGGGAACGCCGGTGTACGACTGCGACGATGTTGCCCGTCCGGTATCGCCGTCACCAAATTCCGACCCGCCGGGTGAAGCGGGACGGTACACCTACCCTGACCGACCCGACTCGCTGTCGAACGAGTCGACAGTCCGCACCTACGTGAAGTCGTATGAGCGTGCGTATCGTCTGAGCGCCCTCCACGAAGACTACGAATCCAGTCTCGATCACGCAGGTGTTTCCGTCAGCAACATGTGGACCCACGAAGCGCCGGAGGGGGCAATGATTGTCCGACTCAAGTATCGTTACCGCTACGGCTATGAGGAAGGCGGAAGTCCTATAGAAGCGGATTCGCCCACGATCTACGCATCGTATTACATCGACGACGCTGTCATGCTCAGAGCGGTTCACGAGGGGAATCAAGAGGACGAGTCAGGGCTCGATCCGGACCCAGTGAAACAGGGGCAGCCCGTGGAGTGTTTCTGAATAGTCAGAGCGAAGAATGGATTCGAACTTGAACCGTAGCTATAGTAGTCACCAGAAGTCTTTGCTCACCGTGTGTATCAGACGTGACGATTCGTGCCGTAAACCGGCCTGTTGACGCTCGAGGCCCGTGAAAATTTCTGCTGACTACTATAGATGCTCTCTCTTCATGTGCATGCTCAGTAAGCAACTCTACTGACCGGTTGAATCATCCGGATCAGAGTGAAACCAACGGATGGCCGACTGCTGACTACACCCTTTAAGTCTTGCACGCTGATTCTAACAATCCTCTAGTAAATTAGAATTCGCATCGGTATCTGAGCGCTCTATACTGAGCAACTGGTAGTCGGTGAGATGCTGTCGGACGACTGGTCATTGAGCATCCGCGCGAGCGCAGCGAGCGCGGTTCACGGACGCGAGCCAACGGCGAGCGTCCGGCCTTTTTCACCCATGTTTTTGCGACGAGTGGTCCCCGCAGGTCGCTCGGAGAGCGACCGAGGAGACCCGAGGAGGAAAAAGATGGTATTATGGCGTCGAACGCCCTACACGAATCAATGGGAGTCCTCGAGAACAAGTCGCGGGCACGCACCTTCTACAAGTACCTCTCGAAGGTCTACGACCAGATCAACCCCTTCATCTGGAACGAGGAAATGCGGACCGAGGCCATCGAGATGCTCGACCTCGACCCCGACGATCGGGTGCTCGACCTCGGCTGTGGCACCGGCTTTGCGACCGAGGGCCTGTTGGAACACGTCGATCACGTGTACGGGCTCGACCAGAGTCCCCACCAGCTGGAGAAAGCCTACGCCAAGTTCGGCCGGACTGGCGGCTCGGTCACCTTCCAGCTGGGTGACGCCGAGCGACTCCCGTTCAAAACGAACAGCTTCGACGTCGTCTGGTCCTCCGGGTCTATCGAGTACTGGCCCAACCCCGAATTGGCCCTCCGGGAGTGCCGACGCATCACGAAGCCGGGTGGGCAGGTGCTCATCGTCGGCCCGAACTACCCGAACTCCTCGGTGTTTCAGAAGCTCGCCGACGCGATCATGCTGTTCTACGACCGCGAGGAAGCAGACCGGATGTTCCGCGACGCCGGGTTCAGCGACTTCGAACACCGGATGATGGGGCCGAGCTACAACCCCGAGATCGCCATTACGACGGTGGCCCAGGTGCCGGAAGAGTAACGTCCCGCAAATCGGAGTTGGCTCGCTGGTTCTCGTCAGGCTCGCGCCGTGACCGTAGCGATCCGATAGTGTTCCGTGTAGACGTGGACGGTCACCGTGGCGCCAGTGGTGAGCTGGGGACTGTTCGTATCCGCGATACGTACTGCGCCCGTCTCGCCCGCTCGCCAGGTCCCGTCGGCAGCAGAGTTGAGGGGACCGGTCGGACCGGACTCGAACCCGCTCGCGGCGAAAAAGGGGACTGGCGGCTGTTCTCTGAGCGGCGTCCCGTCGATGCGGATTTCGATTCGGAGATCGCTGACGGCGAGCGAGTCACCGCTGCGGTGTGTCAGCGCGATCCGGTCACGCGCGGCGTCGGCACTGGCAGACATGCTGACGCGCGGGGGAGCACTGTCTGTCGGGCCGATTCCGAACACGGTCGCGCCGACAACTGCCGACGACAGAACTGTGAGGAGAACCATGAGAGCGATGCCGACGACCGAACTCGTTGCGCGCGCGGACACGAAACTGGGTTGGCCGCGGCCCGATACTTCAATCTTCGCCGGGGGAAGCCCCACCGAGGTCGAGGGTCACGTGCTCGCCGGTCGAGGTGGTCGCGTTGACGGTAACCGGACCGTGGGGACGGATCGTCCAGCGCGATCCGTCCAGGCCAGTCTCACCCACGAACTGGCCGTCGACGGTGATGCGTGCGTCGACGGGATCGCCAGTCACTGTGTCGGCGACGGTGACGTTCATGGGGCCGCTCTCGTGGGTGAGGCCGGCCGTGATGGTGAGGTCGCTGGTCCTGTTCGTCGCGTTGCGTGCGATAGCGAGTCGCGAGAGGCGCTTTTCCTGGACTTCGCGGAAGACGTTGGTCGTCGTGCCGTCCAGATAGCTCGTCAGAACGCCCTGTGAGTGGTCGACGTTGATCTGGTAGGCGGAGGTGCTGCCGTAGCCCGTCACGGACGTGCTCGTAATGGAGTTGTTGAAGGCCCACGGGTACAGTTTCAGAGCGCGCTCGTACGCGGCCGTGATCTGGGGCAGGTCGCTCTGAGCGAACTGGTCGGGGCCGGGCTGTTGGTACTCGCTCGCGAGGAAGGCTTCGCGAACGTACCTGCCGCCCGAGAGCCGCGCGAGGACGACCCCGTCGCTCGTCGTTTCGACGTAGACGTCAAGCTCGTCGCTTTCCCCAGCCATCGTCTGGGTCACGCTGGTCCGGATCGGTCCCTGCAAGACGGTCGGTTCGACCTTGACGCTCTCCAGGCGCGTTTTCAGGTCGTTCGGGAGGGAGTAGCCCGGCGTTCGGCCGGTGCGCCGGAGGACGCCGTCGATGTACTGCCTGAGTTGCGACGCCTCGGTGTCGACGACGGCGAGGCGCTGCAGGAACGCGTCCGTCGACAGGTCGCCCCGGTTGTACGCGGTGATCGCCCGCTGCTGACGCGTCCGGAGGGTTTCCGTCCGGTTCTCGATGCGGTTGACCGCTCGCTCGACGATCGCCGTCCGGGCCGTCGTGGAGTCGGCCGCCTGGAAGGCCTTGAGGGTCGCGCTCTCGTTCAATTCCGTCTGGAGGCGACTCCGCTCGGCGGCGACCGTCCCCGTGACGTCCAGAGTCCCGTTCCCGAACTGGGCGTTCGCTCTCGTCTGCCCGGGCAGCGCGAGGTAATCGGTCGTATTCTGGAGGGGATCGATGGGCGACGCGACTGACTGCGTGCTGGCGGCGTCCGAGACAGTGGCCTGTCCCGTGGAGGGGCCAACAGCCGTCTCCGTCTCGGGCGGGAGCGGAACTGGTGTCCCAGCCGTGACGGTTGCCACTGCGACCAGCAGTGCCACCAGTGCGGGGAGGGTGAGACGCATTACCAGCTACATTGACACGCCAGTACAAAAACCCGTTCGACTCACCTGTTCACGTTACGTTTATTTTCATCTGCGCCACTCCTGTTACGTTACTAACCGATAAATGGCGCGCTTAGCGTCGCTTAGACGTTTCACAACGCCCGCTGACGTTTTATTCCCGGATGGAAAGTATTTTCCCCGAGGCGCGACGAGAGGTTCGTAATGTTGTCACGGGCACGTGTCGCCCTGCTAGCCCTCCTCCTCGTCCTTGTGACAGCTGGACAGGTTGCTGCGCCAGCAACCGCCAACCCGGCACCTGCCGTGGACCGGGCAGTCCAGCAATCCGACGCGGCTACGCCGACGCCGAGCGAGACGACCTTTCGAGTCCAGCTCCGACCGAACGGGGACGCTCGCTGGACGGTCCAGATGAACTTCTCGCTCGCGACGGACGCTCGCAGGGAGGCCTTCGAGACGTTCGCAGCACAGTTTGAAGCCACCGCGGACTCCCAGACCCTAACTGCGTTCCGGCAGGCGAACCGGGCGGCCGGTGAGACCACTGACAGGCAGATGTCGATCACGGACGTCGAACGGACCACCAGAACGACGAACGGGACCGGCCATCTGGTCGTCCGGTTCACCTGGACGAACTTCAGTCGGCAGACGAACTCGTCGCTCCACGTCGACGACGTGTTCAACACGACGAGCGGGACGTGGCTCGACGGGCTCGACGACGGCCAGTCGCTCGTCGTCGTGCCGCCGAAGGAGTATTCGCTCGTCGACGCCTCACCACCGGGGTACGCGGTGTCGAACAGATCGGTTCGCTGGGATGGCGAACGAACGTTCGCACCCGGTGACATCTCGATCACCTACGAGAAGGGCGATCAGCGTGGATCGTTCCCGTTCCCGCTGCTGGTCGTCGGACTCGTAGCTGCCGGTCTCGGGGTCGTCGCGGTCCTGGCGTTCCTGTTCTCGACCAGCGACGTCGGCCTGCCCGCTCCACTGGCGATCAGCACGGACGACGGCGATGGCGACGGGACCACAAGCAGTAGCGATGGCGGTACCGTGACGGACGCTGCGGGCACAGCGTCAGCAGCTACTGAGCCGGTCGACCACGACGAACAACCGGACGACGAGATCGACGAGGAACTCCTCTCCGACGAGGAGCGCATCGAACGACTGCTCGATCAGAACGGTGGCCGAATGAAACAGGCGAACATCGTCACCGAAACGGGCTGGTCGAACGCGAAGGTCTCTCAGCTCCTCTCGGCGATGGACGAGGAAGACAGGATCGACAAGCTCCGGATCGGGCGCGAGAACCTCATCTCGTTCCCCGACGAGGACATCACCGACACGAACGGCGAGGAACCCTGATCGATCCCCGCCGAGCTTCCGATTGGAAATGTCACGCCGACTTTCTGTACCGATGAACGAGTGAACAGTTAACAGTGTTTCAGCCGTTCGGAAACGTTTAACCGGGATCAATCGAGAGTCTCAGGTGAGTATGAAGATTCTTGTCACGGTAAAGGAGGTGGCGGAAGTCGAAGACGAGTTCGAGATTTCGGGCGACGACATCGCCGAGCAGTATCTCGAATACGACCTCAACGAGTGGGACGACTACGCCGTCGAGGAAGCCGTCCAGATCAGCGAAGACAACGACGACGTGGAAGTCGTCACCGCCACGATCGGCCCGGAACGGTCCGAGGAGACCATCCGGATGGCCCTGGCGAAGGGCGCCGACCGTGCCGTGCGCGTCTGGGACGACTCCATCGAGAGCGCCGAGTACCTCGACACCGACTCCAAAGCCGACCTGCTGGCTGC
>NZ_JALLGV010000008.1:0-356127 GCF_023077655.1 Halorientalis brevis
GAACGCATCTAAGCTCGAAACCCACCTGGAAAAGAGGTACCGCCGAGATCACTCGTAGAAGACGAGGTCGATAGACTCGGGGTGTACGCACCGAGGTGACGAGGTGTTTAGCCCGCGAGCACTAACTGATCGAAGCCACCAATCATACCGCATTGAGACTCGATTCCACACGAGTCCAGGCGCTATCTGGATCGCACGTATTACACAGTCCTCAACCACCGACATTGGCACTGTCGCGGTTCGATTCCGCGAGTCGGCGTTAAGGCGGCCACAGCGGTGGGGTTCCACCCGTACCCATCCCGAACACGGAAGTTAAGCCCACCTGCGTTTCGGGGCCTACTGGAGTGCGCGAGCCTCTGGGAGACCCGATTCGCCGCCTCCACTCATACTCTTTCGACCCTCATCCGGCAGCGGCCGGATGGGGGTCGGTTCATTTCGAACCCCACCAGCGTTCGCTGGGGGAGTTCTCTGTGACGACGACCAGTGCCGTCAGTCGTGAAGGAGATCAGCAGCGACGTGGTGAAGACGACTGTGTTGGTCCTGTCGGAGATGGGCGAGCGTTCACTGGCCACGCCTGTCCGACCAAGACCGCTATGCTTAAACTGGCTCCTCGGTAAGAATAAACCGTGCCAAGGTGGCAGAGTCTGGCCCAACGCATCCGCCTGCAGAGCGGAACCCCCGCCGGTTCAAATCCGGCCCTTGGCTTCTGTGTCGCGAACAATCCGTGAGCGACAAGAACCAGCAACCGATTTGAAGCAGAGAACAGCTTTGCTGTGACCGAGGTTCAAATCCGGCCCTTGGCTTTCTGCGTTCACCCCAGCAGCGAGATCCAAACCACCAACCGCTTTGCAACGAGGGGCGGCGTCGCTGCGACTGTGGTTCAACTTCGCTTCCGGATTTCACCCGCGAGTAATCCGTGAGTCGCGGCTGTCACGTGAGTTCGAAGCACGACGTCACTGCTCGACGCGAGCGGTCATTCACAGGTCACGGATTCAGCCACGTCGATCAAGAGGGGTTTCCGGAGACCGCGACCGGTAACTGAGTACCGCCAGCCATCACACGACCAGGAGACGACCTGTTTCGGGCCGAGATTGCGGAACTCACCTGTCCGGCCGTCGATCGAGACGGAGTCGTTCGTGGTCTCTGGTTCGTACCAGGTCAGATTGCTCTTCGAGATGGCGAGTGATGCGGTCGCGTTGACGTACCGGAGCCCGACGCTCTTGACGCGGCCGGGAATCGTCGTCCTGGAGGTGTAGGCCAACTCGAAGCCCTTCGGAACGTCGGGGACTGGCACCGACGTCGACGCAGCACGCTGGAGGGCCGAAAGCGAGCCGTAGGTCTCCTGATAGTGGCCGCCGGACGCGTCGACTGTCGCGTCGGCGGGTGGGTCGAAGCGGAACGCCTCGTCGTCCAGACCGGGATTGAACGTGACGTTCCGGTACGTCGTGGTGATCTGCGTCCGGTCACCGCCTCGTCGCCACGACGTCTGGCGTTTCAGGGGGTAAAAGTACTCGGCGTCGAGCCAGAGTCGCTGCGTGTAGTTCGTGACCATCGCGGCGTCGCTCGACGAGTTCGACTGCAGCTGGACGAGATACGTGGCGCGCCCGGCGACCGTCTCGTTGCTGACGTACGTCGCGTCCAAGGCGCCACCCCTAGCCACGCTGGCGCCGCTCGTGCCGGCGCTGGGGACGGCAGGCAGTGGCTGGATGCCTGGCGTCGGCGTCGTCGCTGGCGTTGCCGGCGCTCGCGTTCGGTCGAGACGCTCGAGTAGGCGCTGGAGCCGTCGGACGGACGTCCCGTTCGCGTCCGCTCGCGGTGAGAGGTCGATTCGGTCGACTTCGTTCTCGTCGCGGTCGTACAGCCACAGGTGCGACCCGTTCGAGACGCGTCGGTCCCAGCGGTGCTCCGTGCTGGAGACGAGCACAGCACGGAATTCGCCAGTGGCTGGGCGCAACTGGACGCGCTCGACCGACCGACTCGTCCCGTTCTCGCGTTCGATGACGGTGACGACCGTCGCGTCGATGCCGTCGATCGTCGCCACCTGGGTAGCGGCGTGGTCACCGAACCGCGACTGGTTCGGTGCGGTCTCGGCACCCAACGGAACGAACGCGATCGCGGCCCCTGCCAGGACGCCGACGACGACGACGGCTTTGAGGACCGCAGACGGGGAGACGGTGTCCGGGTGCATTCGTCAATTACCAAGTATGGCTCGTGAAATATATCTTGCCAACCTACGTTTTTCCGCTCGGGTGCGCTTCGCACACCACTCGCGCAAAAACGTGGGCGAAAAAGCGGCGACTCGGACCGCTGGTCCTCGCGGCTACGCCGCTCGGCTTTCGAGGTGCATCACGTCGTTCGCACCTCGTGGTCCTCGTCGCCGATGCTTGAACTACGTGTTATTTTGTGCGTCCACGACCGCGACGGCGGCGAGGTTCACGATGTCGTTGACTTCGTCGCCGCGCTGGAGGACGTGGACGGGCTTGTCCATGCCGACCAGCATCGGGCCGATCGCGCCGGCACCGCCCAGCCGCTGGAGGAGTTTGTACGCGATGTTGCCGGCTTCGAGGTTCGGGAACACGAGGACGTTCGCGGGCGCGTCGATCTCGGCGAAGTCGTACTCGCCGGTGAGCATCTCCTCGACGACGGCGGTGTCGGCCTGCATCTCCCCGTCGACCGGGAAGTCCACGTCTGGGTCGGCGCGCAGTTGCTGGGCAGCACGGCGAGGTTTGGCCGTGCCCGGGTTGTCGACGGAGCCGAAATCGGAGTAGGAGAGCAGGGCCGCCCGGGGCTCGACGTTGAACCGGCGGGCCAGGTCGGCCGTGTGGCGGGTGACTTCGGCGAGGACGTCCTCGTCGGGGTCCTGGTTGACGGTGGTGTCGGCGCAGAACACGACGCGGTTCTTGAACGTGAGCATGTACACGCCGGCCGCGTAGTCGGTGTCGCTGGCGGTCCCGACGACCTGGAGCGGTGGCCGGAGCGCGTCGGGATAGTTGTGCATCAGGCCGGTGAGCATCGCGTCGGCGTCGCCCATCTCGACGAGCACGCTCGCGAGGTAGTTCCCGTTCTGGATGAGTTCGGCCGCCTCAGAGCGGGTGATGCCCTTGCGCTTGCGGAGTTCGTACAGGCGGTCGGCGTAGGGGGCGAGGTGGTCGGCTTCGGGATCGACGATCTCCGGGTCGAAGTCGAGCGCGAGCGACTCCAAACTCGCCCAGATGTGCTCGCGGTCGCCCACGAGGACGGGCTCGGCGATGCCTTCCTCGGTGAGCTGGTGGGCCGCCCGGATCATCTTCTCGTCGTCGCCCTCTGCGAGGACGACGCGCTTGGGATCGTTCTGTGCCTGATTGAGGATGACCCGCATCATTTCCCGGGACTTCCCGAGGCGGGCCTCCAGGCGCTCGCGGTACGCCGCGGGTTCGATTTCGAGCCGCGCGGCGCCGCTGTCCATGGCGGCCTGGGCGACGGCCGTCGCGACCTCGAAGAGGACGCGCGAGTCCAGCGGTTTCGGGATGATGTAATCGGGGCCGAACTGCAGCGGCTGGTCGTCGTAGGCCTTCCGCACCACGTCGGGGACGTCCTTGCGTGCGAGTTCCGCGATGGCCTCGGCTGCAGCGACTTTCATCTCCTCGTTGATCTCTTTGGCGCGCACGTCGAGCGCACCCCTGAAGATGAACGGGAAGCCCAGCACGTTGTTGACCTGGTTGGGGTAGTCCGACCGGCCCGTGGCCATGATGACCGTGTCGTCGCGGGCGGCTTTCGCCTCCGGGTACGCGATCTCGGGATCCGGGTTGGCCATCGCGAAGATGATCGGGTCGTCGGCCATCGACGCGACCATCTCCTGGCTGACGATGCCGCCGACCGAGAGGCCGACGAAGGCGTCGGCGCCGTCCATCGCGTCCGCGAGGTCGCCGCCCTCTGCGGGTGGCTTGGCGAACGGCTCGGTGTACTCGCTCAGGTCGTCCCGATCGGTGGTGAGGATACCGTGTTCGTCACACATCGTGATCTGCTCACGAGGGACGCCCAGCGAGACGTAGAACCGGGCTGTGGCGGTCGCGGCTGCCCCGGCGCCGGCGAAGGTGACGTCGAGGTCAGCGAGGTCCTTCCCGCTGATGTGGGTAGCGTTGAGCAGCGCCGCGCCCGTGATGATGGCGGTGCCGTGCTGGTCGTCGTGGAACACGGGAATGTCCATCCGCTCGCGGAGTCGCTCTTCGATCTCGAAACACTCCGGGGCCTTGATGTCCTCCAGATTGATCCCGCCGAAGGTCGGCCCCATCCCGGCGACGGCGTCGACGAACAGTTCCGGGTCGTCGAAGTCGTACTCGACGTCGAACACGTCGATGTCCGCGAAGCGCTTGAAGAGGACGCCCTTGCCCTCCATGACGGGTTTCGAGGCCTGCGCGCCGATGTCGCCGAGACCCAGCACCGCCGACCCGTTCGAGACCACGCCGACGAGGTTCCCTTTGGCCGTGTACGTGTACGCCTCGGTGGGGTCCTCGTGGATCGCCCGGCAGGGCGCTGCGACGCCGGGCGAGTACGCGAGACTCAGGTCTCGCTGTGTGCTGGTGGATTTCGTCGTCGCGATCTCGATCTTCCCTGGTGGGTCTTCCCGGTGATACTCCAGTGCGTCCTCGTCGAGTCCCATACAGGTGCCTGGAGGTGCGGGGTGAAAAATCGAACCTGAAACACGGGGACAGTTCCCACCCGAGAACTGGACGAACGTCAAACGGTGGCGTCGTAACCGGCGTCCTCGACGGCGGCGACGAGGTCGTCCGGATCGGGCGACCTGGCGAACCATTAAGTCGTGGCACGTCGTACCTTGCGTGGAGTTACCACGGGGGCCACCAATGGGACAGCTCAGCTTTGCAGCGAGTGGACTCGTGATGGGTGGGTTGCTCGTCGCGATCGGCGTGACGGCGACGAGGCGTCGCGGGACGGACCGACCGGTGAGAACTGACGGGGGACAGCCAGCGACGGGACGAATGCAGCGAGTCGCCGGTGACCCGCTGGTCTGGTCGCTGGCGTTTCTCCTGCTGGTAGCCGCCGGCGTCGGCGGCACGCTGTTGGTCGTTACCGGAATGGCGCTCCCGATCGTCCCGTCTGGGTTCGGGACGCTGTTGGTCGGACTTCTGGCTGGTGCGGTGCTGGTGTATCTCTGCTGGGGGTTCTACCACGCCGCCCGGTATCGCGGTCTCCACAGGCCGGCCGCCCTGGCGGTCGCTGCCTGGGTTGCCGGACTGCTGTTCGTGCTCGGCATCGTCTTTCGATTGCTGGAGATCGTCTGAGTCCCGGCGAGCCGTGACGCGCCTCCGGACCAGTTCCCCCGTCCGATGACCGACACCGTGCAGGCGACGACGCGCGTGCCCGACGACGAGACGCCCGCAGCCTGCTGTCCGCACTGCGACAGACCGTTTGCGCGCGAGCGACTGCGCGACCTCCACCTCGGCAAAGCACACCCCGGGGAGGTGACAGACCGGGAACGCGAGGCGTACGAACGGGCTGCAGACGAAGAGGGGGACGACCTGTTTCTGTATCACCTGCGGGTGATCGCGGTGCTGGTGGTGCTGTACGCAGCTACGATCATCGTGTACATGGTCGTGCTGTCAGGTGGCGTCTGATGCGGTGTGGCTGTCCGTCGCTGGTACCGCTTCCGTGCAGCGGAGCGCGTATAAGCAGCTTTTAAGCTTACGTTGACATTATCTTCGAGCCGTCATCACTTCGGAGTGCAATGGTTGGACGCCCTCCACAGCACGGCTCCCGCCGACGGTGTTCCGCCGTGAGGTACAGCCAGCTAACGACTCCGCGCCGGGAGGAGAGACGATGAGCAGCGTTCGATTCCTGGTCGCGACTGCGCTCGTCGTCGCGGTCGGTCTCCCCGCACTGGCGGGGACCGCGAGTGCGGCGCCGGCCGCCAACGAGACGGGCGCTGCAGACGGAATCTCTGTTCCCGACGTCGTGAAGACCGAAGCCGGCGAGACGGTCCGCATTCCGATCTCGTTCGGGGAGGCCGACGCGGTCCGCGTCCGCATCGGCGGCCCGGACGTCAATTACCAGATCAACGTGACGGTGCACGACGAGAACGACGACGGTCGAGCGGTCGTCCTGTTCGACACCTACGACGCGATGACGAGCGAGACCACGCTGTTCGTCGAGGACCCCGACGCCGGGAGTAACCTGTCGGAGACCGAGCCGGGCGCCGATCCACCGCTCGACGTCGCCAGCTACCCCGTCGAAGCCGCTCCTGCGGCGAATCCCTCCGCAGCGCCGGTCACGGGGACGCTCAAACTCTTCGACGTGCCCGTGGGTGAGCGGTCCGATCGGACAGCCCCTGGAGGGAGTGTCGAGATCGTTCAGTTCGAGCGGGACCTCGTCTCCGTGGAGCGAAACGAGGTGTCACGTATCCCGATGTCGGTGAGCGAGGGCGGCGCAGCCACGCTCTCAGTCAGCGCGGAGGGGTACGAGAACGTGTCCTATCGGGCGACGGTGACCGTCCGTGACGGGAACGGTGACGGACGCGTCGTAGCCGTTTTCGACCCTGCCGCGGTCGGGATCGACGTCCCGACGTTCGAGAGCGACGCGGCGGCCGATACCGTCCGCGTCGAGGACGAGCGAATGAACGAGACCGTTCGACGTGACGGCCTGCCCTCCGGCGTCTACGAGCTGACGTTGCACCGCGGTGAGGGCGCAACCGACGCGTCCCCCGCCTACGCGTTGCTACAGCTAACTGAGCGCAACGAAACGGCGGCGTCCGGAACTGCCACGCCGAACGGTTCGGACGCGTCGACCGGTGCCTTGGGCTCGGTTCCCGTCCTCGGGATCGGTGCCCTCCTGGCGATCGCGGGCGTCGGCCTGCTGACTGGCCTCTTCCGAATCTGACCGGCGCGCCCCGTCTATTCTCGCCCGACTGTGAGAGCGACGACGGCAGCGATCACGAGACAGATGACGAAAAAGACGAGTCCCGGTTCGAACACCTCGAACACGAGTCGGGTGAGTTCGCTTTCCGACCCGGGGTGGCCCGGCGTCGTCCCCGCCGAGCCGACTGTTCCGGGAGTCGCGCTCTCACGTCGATACAGCCGTTCCGCGGCCCACTGCACGCAGAGACTCGCGATTCCGAGCAGTCCGAGGCCGCTGACCGCCTGCACGAGCGACTGACGGACGTTCGGCAGTCGGTCGTCGTCGCCGACGAACACGAGCGGATCGCTCGTCGGTCCATACACGTGCATCTCGTTGCCTTTCTCCGAGTAGACCGTCTCGATCCGTTCGATCAAGTCGGCGTCTTCCAGCTTCGACAGGTGGTAGTGAACGTTCTGCACGGAGGTGTCGACGCTGGTCGCGACTTCGGAGGGCGTCATCGATTCCTCGAACAGCGCCGTCAGAATCTGCCTGCTCGTCTCCGAGGAGAGCGCGTCGAGTATCTCTGTGGCGTCCTCGTCGGCGAACTCGAGGACGCGAGCGTCCGCGTTCGGCGTCGCGCTTCGTTGCTGGAGTCGATCGATCCCTCCTGACATGTGTGTTCGCTGTGGTTTGCGTGGCGGACTGTGCACAAAGGGCTGTCCATAGCTAAAAGCCGGTTTTTACTCCGTCGCGTTTCGGGCGTTTGCGACGGCGGTGGCGGGTCTGACGTACCCGTGCCCGGATCGCGGATCGGGACCGTCCGGGCTGACGTCGACCGCGGTCCGTTCGAGGAGCCGTTCGACTTCTTCCGGACTGCTGTCCGGGTCGACCTGGCGGAGCAGCGCGGCGACCCCACCGACGTACGGTCCAGCAGCCGACGACCCGAGGAGCCCCTCGGGTTCTCCGGCCGCTTCCAGTTGATCTGGGGCGACCACGTCGATTCCCGGTCTGCCGTCCGTCGTCGGCCCGCGGCCGCTGTATGGCTCTACCGCCGCAGCCTGTCGGTCCCAGGCTCCGACTGCGAGGACGCCTCTGGCGGTCGCCGGTGCGGTGATGCTGCTCCGCGGGCGGCTGAACTGCAGCGAATGTGTCGGAGACGAGATCGACAGCCGCGTCGCCGTCGCGTTCGCGGGTCCCCGGACGGCGACCGAGTACCGCTCGTTGGGCGCGAGCTCGGTCACGATGCGCTCGTTCGGCACGGCGTCTCCCCGGTACGGGCGCGAGGTAGCGACGCGCTCGCGTCCGTCCTCCGTTTCGCGGTAGAGTTCTAGCGTGTACGACTCCTCGCGGTGGGCCCGTTCCCAGGAGAGCCACAGCGTCACCGTTCGGCCGCCGCGGAGGCGGTTGAACGGCCCGCCTTCGAACTGGAGCCGACCGTTCCTGACGTCTCTGTAGGGGCCGTGCCAGTATCCGGTCGCGAGGTTCCCCGCCGAGGCGACGAACACGACGTCGCGTCTCACGGCTCTCGTCGCGGCCAGGGAGACGCGCGTCGATCCGTCGCCGCGCTTCCCGTAGAACGACACCGGCGCGACGATGACGTCGACGTCCTGTGCGAGCAGCCAGTCGATCCCGCGCCGATAGCCGCTGGCGTCGTCAAACGACGCGAGATACAGGTCGGCGTCGGGCGCGACGCGACCGACCAGGGAGGCGACGGCCGTCCCGTGGGCGTCGTCTCTGACGGCATCGATAGCGGTGTTCGGGACGAACGATCGGGCGGCCGCGATTCGTCCGGAGAGCGCCGCGTGATCGGTGTCGAAGCCGCTCGCATCGAGCACGCCGACGCGGACGCCCTCGCCGGTGATCCCGGCGTCGTGGATGGGTCGGAGTCCGTCGACCGGATCGATCGCGGGTCCGCGAGCCCCGTCGGTGCGTGGTGACGGCGACTCGGTGACGACCGCGTACGCGCCGATACCGGCGGCTGCTGTCAGCACCGCAACGACGACGACTGCAAGCTGACGCCGCTTTCTGTGCATCGTTGGAGGATCTGGTGAAACGGGTGTGCTGGCACCGGCCGGTCGTCGGCCGGCGTCACTGTCGCGAACACTGCACAGGCGCGGTGAAAAACATCGCGGTCCGAAAGTTCCGCTCGCCCGTCAGAGGATCGAGTAGGAGGCCGCCATCGTCAGCGCGAGCGCACCACCGAGCGCGAGGAGGTACAGGTAAGTCAGCGACCGGGGTTCCCAGCGGAGGTGCTGATAGTAGCCGGCGACGGCGACGGCCTTGGCCGCCGAGAGGACGACGATGAGCCCGAACGCAAGCCAGTAGGCGCTGTCGAGCAGGTCGGTGTACATCTCGATGCCGGCCTGGACGCTGGCCAGCACGAACAGGACCACGTAGACCGCCGCGTACAGTTTGGTTCGTGCCATGGTTTTAGAGGATGTAGAACAGCGGGAACAGGAACAGCCAGACGATGTCGACGAAGTGCCAGTACAGCCCGAACAGCTCGATGGGTTCGTCGTCGCCCAGATACGCCCCGTTCCAGGCGCGCACGATCATGTAGCCCGCGATGAGCAGCCCGATGGTGACGTGTAAGCCGTGGAGCCCGGTCGTCAGGTAGAACGTCGAGGACGCGACGTTCGTCCCGAGGTCCCAGCCCTGGGGGAACTGCTCGGAGTGGACGTGGAACAGGTGTTGCCACTCCATCGCCTTGTTGATCAGGAAGCCCACGCCGAGCGCGAACGTCGCGACGAGGCTGGCGACGACGCCCTTGTGGCTCCCCTTCTCGGCGAACACCATCGCCAGCACGACGGCGAAACTGCTCGTGAGGAGCAGGTAGGTGTTGACGAGGCCCGGCAGCACCACGTGTTCCTCGGGGATGAGGTGGTGCCAGGTCGTCCAGCCCTCCGCGACCCGCAGGAACACTGACGCGCCGATGAACGCGCCGAACAGCACCACGTCGGACGCCAGGAAGATCCAGACCCCGAGTTTCGTGTTGTCGACGCCGCCGAACGGCCAGGTCTCGCCGAACCCACCCTCGGGCCCGGCGAACCGCTCGCGGGTGAGTCCGAGCAGCGACCCGCCCACGGCGACCAGCCCCAGTCCCGTGAGGCCGAGGTAGAGGGGCTGACCGGTTCTGATACCGGAGGCGCCGAGCAGCAGGACGAACGCCGAGAGGCCGAGCGCGAACGGCCAAACGCTGGCGTGGCTCTCGACGTCGTCTTCGCCGTGGGCGAGGATGTCGGCACTCACGGCTCCCGAACTGCCGCCATCGGCCGTCGCACTCGCGTCGCTCGCACTCGGCTGGCGGAACTCCAGTTCGCCGCTGGCGTAGGTGGGCGTCCCGTCGAAGTTCTCCAGGGGCGGCGGCGAGGAGACCGCCCACTCGGCGGTCCGCGAGTACCGCCAGGGGTTGTCGCCGGCGGGCTCGCCCGCGTGGAGGCTCGTGAACAGGTTGTAGAACATCACCAGGAACGAGAACCCGAGGACGAACGCCCCGACCGTCGCGAGCTGGTGCCACTGGGTGAACGCGGGATCGTACTGGAACACCCGGCGCGGGGTCTGCCAGGCGAGGAACATCGGGAAGTACAGCAGGTTGAACCCGACGAAGTACAGCCCGAAGTGGAGCTTCCCGAGCGTCTCGTCGTACATCTTCCCGGTGATCTTCGGGAACCAGTAGTAGACGCCGCCGAAGAGGGCGGTCGCGCCCCCGACCATCACGTAGTGGAAGTGCGCGACGACCCAGTAGGTGCCGCGGAACTCGTAGTCCAGCACGACCGCGCCGAGGAAGACGCCGGTGATGCCACCGATGATAAAGAGCAAGAGCGCGCCGAACGAGAACAGGAAGGGCGTGGTAAAGCGGATGCGGCCCTTGATGGTGGTGTAGATGAGCGAGAAGACCATCAGGTCGAAGGGCAGCGAGATGCCGATGGTCGTCGCCATGAACAGCGTCTTGATCTCCAGGTTGATCGAGGTGAGGAACATGTGGTGCATCCAGACGACGAAGCTCTGGAGCGCCACGAGCACCATCGCGATGATGAACCACTTTCGGCCGACGAGGCGCTGGCCGGTAAAGGTCTGGAACGTCTCGGCCATTACCCCGAGGGCGGGGAAGAACACGATGTACACCTCGGGGTGGCCGAAGAACCAGAACAGGTGGGTCCACAGCAGCGTGCCGCCGGCCGTCTCCATGGCGAAGTAGGTAGTACCGAGGATGTGGTCGGCCGCGAGGATCATGAACGCGGCCAGCAGCGCCGCGAACGCGAACAACATCATCCACACCGTGAGCAGGATGGTCCAGCTGAAGATGGGCATCCGGCGGAGGGTCAACCCCTCCGCACGCATCCGGTGCATCGTGGTCAGGAAGTTCACCGAGGAGACGGTCACGCTCACGACGAACAGCGCGAGCGCCAGCACGGCGGTCGTCGCGCCGAGTGCGCCATCGGGGATGAACGCCGGGGTGTTCAGCGGCGCGTACATCGTCCACCCGCCCGCGAACGTCTGGCCCTGGAAGAAGGAGACGCCAAAGAGCAGCCCCGAAAACAGGTACAGCCAGTACGACAGCGCGTTCAGGCGGGGAAAGGCGAGGTCGTCGGCTCCGAGCTGCAGGGGCACGAGGTAGTTCGCGAGCCCGAAGGCGAAGGGCGAGATGAAGAAAAACACCATCAACAGGCCGTGGGCGCTGACGGCCTGATTGTAGGCCATGGGACCCAGCAGCCCCTCGCCGGCCGCGCGGGGAACCCAGAGCTGGAGGCGCACGAGCAGCGCGAGGACGCCGCCGAACACCAGGAAAAACAGCGACGTGACGAGGTACAGAACGCCGATGTCTTTGTGGTTCGTCGTGACGAACCACCGTTTCAGCGTCTCCTTCCCCGGGAACTCGTGGCCGTGGTCGGACTCGTGACTGTGGCCGCCCGCAGTGGGCAGCTCGCTGGAAACGACGCCACCATCCGCCTCTTCGGGGCGCCCGGCGTCAGTCTCGGCGCCGTTCTCGTCCGTCGATTCGGGATCGTCTCGTCCGCTGTCGGCTGTGTGGTCGGCCATGTTACGGCGTCACCTCCGGGGAGGCGGTCGTGGTCGCGTTCGCGCTGGTAGTTCCGTTCGCTGCGGGTCCGTCACCTGCAGTCTCGTTCGTCGTACGCTCGGTGTTCGCGGTAGCGGTCTCGCCGTCGTCGGTGCCGGTGTTCGCGTACCAGGTCTCGAACTGGTTCGCCGGGAGGACCCGGACGTCGGAGGTCATGTAGGAGTGGCCCGAGCCACACAGCTCGTAACACTGCGCCTGGAACGTGCCGGTCCGCTCGGCCTGGAACCAGGTGGTCGTGTACGACCCCGGGATGGCGTCGGTTTTGACCCGGAACGCGGGGATACCGAAGTTGTGCATCACGTCGTCGGAGGTCACCCGCAGCGTGACGTTCCTGTCTCTCGGGACCGTCAACGTGCTGTTGGTGTGGCCGTTGGGGTAGGTGTACTGCCAGCTAAAGCGGATACCGGTCACCTCGACGACGAACGGCTCGTCGCCGTGGGCGGCTTCGGCGGCGCTGATGTTCTGGCTCCCGCCGTCCTCGACTGTGGGTGCGCTCGTGCCCTGCTCGACGTACAACAGCATGGCGTAGGTCCAGACGATCAGCGAGACGACGATGATGGCGCTCAGCGAAAACGAGATGAACAACTTCCTCCCTTTCCCGCCGCCCTCCGGGAGCTCGCCGAGCTGTGGTCTGTCGACTGTCGATTCGTCCCGTGGCCCGTCGTCCCGGTACTTCCAGGCGTTGTACAACATGTAGCCGATGACGACGACGCCGACGAGGGTGCCCAGCGCCAGGAACACCCAGTAGATCTGCGTGAACACGTCGACACGTGTCCCCCGTGGCAGTATCTGCTCGAGTTGCAGCGGAACGACAGGGCGTGTGCCTGCCAGGGTCATTGCAGTGTGCTACTTGCTCTCCTACACCATGGACTATATGGGTTGGGGGAACAGAGCAATGCTAGCATGCGTCACTAGTCGTACCCTACCAACACACCAGCTGAGGTAGGGAAATCGTAGATCTGGAAATGGTTTCTTTCACCGGACTCGTTCGGGAATGCTTTTGCTCGTCTGGCCCGTTACTACCTTGCTATGGTAGACAGTGACAAACGGACGGAAGAGTTCGGGAGTCCGGAAGTCCAGGGGGAGGTCGCCCAACCCGACTTCGATCACCTCGCTGGGATCGTGACGGACGGTCTCATCGGTGCCGTCGGTGGATTAGTCGGGACGGCGGCGATGACGATCGGGCTCTTCGTCGCCTCGACGCTCAACGCCTTCGACATGCAATCGTTCGCGATCCTGTCGGAACTGACCGGCCTGGCCGTGATCTTCCCGGGGAACGCCCTCGCCGTGGGCTATCTCATCTTCCTCGCCGGCGGGATGATCACCTGGCCGCTCCTGTTCGCCGCGACCGCCGAGTATCTCCCCGGATCGAAGTTCGCGACCAAGGGCATCCCCTACGGGTTCGTCCTCTGGACCGGATTCGTGCTGGCGTTTGCCGGCGACATCGGGACGAGCACGGGCATCCTGGCGCTGTACGCCGTACTCACGCTGCTGAGTCACTTCGCCTACGGCTTCACGCTCGGCGCCGTCTTCGATTACCTCGCCGATCGGCCGGACACCCTCGTCTGAACGACGGTCTCCGACCCGGCGCAGCCGCTCGCAACTACCGGTTTGACGACGCGAAAGGAGAGGCCCCGACGTCGCTAGTCGCGTTCGACGCGGAAGTAGTCAGTAAAGACGATCACGTCCCCGTCGTCGAGCGGCACAGTCCCCATCGACCCCCCGTTTACGCCTGCGAGAAACGCGGACAGTTCGTCCTCCGAGAGTTCGTCGACGTGCCGGACGGTGTCGTCGCCCCCGACCGAATCGACGCGTCGAACGCTCCATCCTGAATGCTGGACCTCACTGAGTGCCATGTGTGTGATTACCAATGTCATGGATTATAATAAATGTTCTCTCTTTCGTAGTGACACGTCTCGGTAGCCGACAGCACAATCACTAACTCCGTTCCCGTCGAAACACGGGCAGAATGGACAGACGGCGATACCTTCGCCGTGGCATCGGTCTGTCGGCCACACTGGTGGCCGGGTGCAGTCGTCCCGACGGTGGGACGACGAGTTCGACTCCCGCGACGACGACCGCACCGACCGATACCAGCGCTAGCGGCGGGGTGTACGTGCAGACGTTCGTCGAGCGGATGGCGATGGCCGGCCGAACCGAGGCGGGCGAGTACGCCGTGGCCCTCCTGTTTACGATCCCGCATCGGTTCTGGACGGTGACGAACGCCGAGCGCAGCCCCGTCCCGATCGCGGACGACGACTCCGTCCACCTGATGGCCGTCGTCTGGGACCCGGAGACGCGAACGGTGCTCCCGGGGACCGGCCTGTCGGTCGAACTGTCGCGGAACGGCCGGCTGGTCTCCGAGGAGGTCATCTACCCGATGCTCTCCCAGCGGATGGGGTTTCACTACGGCGGGAACTTCTCGCTCCCGGCCGACGGGACCTACGCCGTCGACGTCAGCGTGGGCGCGCTCCCGACGAACGGCGTGCGAACGACCGGTGCCTTCCGGGGGCGGTTCTCCGAGCCGGCCACCGGGATTATCGACCTCGCGTACACGCCCGAGACCAGAGCGAACGTCAGCTCCCGAGACGTCGAACAGGGCGGCGACCCGGGTGCGCTCGCACCGATGGACATGCGCGTGCCCGTCGGTCGCGCCCCCGAGCGTTCGGCACTGCCGGGCGAGGTCGTCGGCACGGTCCAGAGCGGTGACGCACGGTTCGTCGTGACGCTGCTCGATGCGCCGCCAGCGGGCGTCGAGGCGAGCGGCCCGTACCTCGCCGTTTCGCCGCGGACGCCGTACAACCGGCTCGTCGTCCCCGGGATGCGGCTGTCGATCACGCACGCGCGTGGGAATCGAACGCTCACTGCCACGTCGCTCTCGCGGACGCTCGATCCGGAACTGGACTTCCACTACGGGACCACGCTTCCGGCGACCGAGTCGGGTGACACCGTCCGGTTGCAGGTCGAGACGCCGCCGCAGGTCGCCCGTCACGAGGGGTACGAGCGCGCGTTCCTGCAGATGCCGGCCATGGACCTCACGCTATGACGAGACGCCTCCTCGCCGTCGGCTGTCTGCTCGCGCTCGCGGTCGCGACGATGGCGGGCCTGGCCGTCGCACACGGGAATCATGCGACGGCACACCCGCAGGTGTCGGCGAACGGGACCGTCGTCGTCGAGCAGGCCTTTCTCACTGAACGCGGTTACCTCGTCGTCCGCGCCGACGACGACGGGACGCCCGGTCGAGTGCTCGGCGCTCGGCCGCTCGACCGGGGCCTCCATACAGGAACGTCCGTCCAGATCGACGCGTCGTACTGGCGCGCCGTCTCGGGGAACGCGACGGTCTGGACGGTCCTGCACGCCGACGACGGCGACGGCGAGTTCGATCCCGCAGACGACGAACTCCTCCGGTGGTTCGATCGCCCCGCCGGTGAACGAGTGCAGGTCGGGAAGCGAGACGGGGCCGGGTACGTCCTCACGGCCGGCGGTTCGGGGGCCGACGGCGCGCTCCTCGTCGAGCGCGTCGCACTCCCGGCACAGGGGCACCTCGTCGTCCACGAGCGAACCAACGGAACCCTGGGGGCCGCCCACGGGTCGCGCGCACTGCGCGCGGGGACGCACGCGAACGTGTCCATCCCGGTCGATCTCAGCGGGAACCGGTCCACGTGGCCGTCCCTGTCGGTCGCCGTCCACGTCGACGACGGCGACGGAACCTTCGACGCCGACGACCCGGTCGTCCGCGTCGCGGGCGAACCGGTCGCGAGCCCCGTCGGGACGAGCGGAGCCGTCACCACGTCCAGTGTGGCCGTCAACACGCCGGCCGGCGACGGCGGTCGGGACGCTCCGACTCGGACCCAACCTGGCTCGGCCACGCCGACCACGAGTGCCGGGGGCGCTGGCTTCGGCGTCCTGACGGCGGTCGTGGCGGGGGCGCTCGCGCTGATCGTCGGCCGCCGACGATAGAACCGAACGCCCAAGCCGTTCGCGCTCATGTACGAGTCCAATGGCACTGTCCTGGTCGACACTCCACGCGGTGCCGCCCGCGTTTACGGTCGGTCTCTTGCCCGTCGTCCTCGCGCTCGCTGGGCTCGGGTCGAGCGTCCTCATCGGCCTGGCACTGGCCGCGCTCGTCCGGCGCCAGTCGTGGTCGTACCTGTTGGTCACCCTCGCGCTGGCGACGCTGCTCGTCCGCACGGCCGTGGCCGTGCTCACGATGAACGCCGTCATCGCCGACGAGACCCACCATCTGCTCGAACACGGACTCGACGTCGCGATGGCCGCGCTCGTCGTCGCGGCCGTCTACACCGCCCGCACGGCGAGTGCGTCCCCACCGGAGGAATCCTACGAGTGAGGCCTCCCAGGCGTTCCCGAAACGGTCGAACTCGCCTTCGCCGGTGGCCGATTCACCGCTCGAGGACGGACGTAGCGTGTGTTATACGTTTGCACGATCATCTGGGCGGTTCGAGAGTCGTACCAGAACGCGCTTTTTGCTCCACGGTCTAGCCCGGGGTAATGAATCGGCGGAGTCTACTTCGTGCGGGTGCTGGACTGGTTGGAACGGCGGGGCTGGCTGGCTGCGGGCTGCTGGAGACCGAACAGCGGTCCGTGCGGTCGCCACCGCTCGTCGAGAACCGGCCGAGTGCGGTCTACTACCCGACCCACGTCGAGGGGATGGAAATGATCGGCATGGGAACGGCTGGTGACTACAAGGTGGCAGCGATGTACAGCTACCCCCACCGCTTCTGGAACGTCGACGTCACCGAGGCGAACATCACGAAGATTCAGAGCGAGGACATGGTCCACCTGATGGCGACGGTCTGGGACCCCGAGACGGGGATCGTCCTCCCCGAGACCGGGCTCTCGGTCGTTCTCTCCAAGGGCGGCAGTCTGGTCTCCGAAGAGGCGATCTATCCGATGCTCTCCCAGCCGATGGGCTTTCACTACGGGGCGAACTTCGAGGGCGAGGGCGACGGGACGTACGCCGTCGAGGTCGACGTCGGCGCGATCCCGAACAACGGCGTGCGGACGACCGGGAGCTTCCAGGACCGCTTTACCGAACCCTCGAGTGCGACCCTCGAGTTCGAGTACAGCGAGAAAGCGCGCAACGAAATCGCGTACCGGACGCTCGACAACGCCGGTGACGAGGGAGCCGTAGACCCCCACGAGATGAAGATGGTGCCTAACTCCACGGCGCCGACGAAATCCGAACTGCCGGGTGAGGTCCGCGGCACCGCCACCACCGGCGACGCAGAACTCGTGGTGTCCGTCCTGGAGTCGCCGCCGGCGGGCATCGAGCAGTCCGGACAGTACCTCGCCGTCTCGGCCCGCACGCCCTACAACCGGATGATCGTCCCGGCGATGTCTCTCGCCGGGACGCTCTCTCGGGGCAGCACGGAGGTGTTCTCGGACACGCTCACGCGGACGCTCGATCCCAATCTGAACTACCACTACGGGGCCGTCGTCGACTCGGTGGAGTCGGGCGATACGCTCTCGCTGCAGGTGCAGACTCCGCCACAGGTCGCCCGCCACGAGGGCTACGAGACGGCGTTCCTGGAGATGCCCGACGTGGAGGTGACGCTCTGATGGATCTGTCCGACGACCTCCCGCGTCGCGAGTTCATGAAGACCGCCGTCGCCGTCGGGGGTGCGAGCGCCCTGAGCGCCTGTCTCGGGTGGGCGCCCCGTGCGAACGACCCCGTTCCGTCGGGCGTCTCGAAGCGCTCGGCGTTGCCCGACAGTCAGCACACCTGGAACGACCGCGTGCGCCACGACGAGCACGGCAACGTCGAACTCCCGCGTCACCAGACGCTGCTCTACCTGAACGTGAACCGCGACGGGACACCGACGGCGGCCGATCGCGAGACCGTCGAGGACGCCCTGTGGACGCTCGACCGCGCCTACGAGCGCTCGAACGACGGCCTCGTCTACTCGATCGCCTACTCTCCGTCGTACTTCGAGCGGTTCGACGCCGACCTCCCCGAGAGCATCGATCTGCCACAACCCAAGCGACTCTCGCCGTTCGAGGAACCGACGCTCGACACGCAGGACGCCCTGTTGCACCTCGCCAGCGACCGCGCTGACGTGGTGCTCGAAGCCGAAGAAGCCCTCACGGGCGAGCGCTCGAAGGCCAACGGCGTCGCCGTCGAGACGAAACTGACCGACGCGATGACCGTCGACGACCGCCGGACGGGCTTCGTCGGCACCGGGATGCCGGCCGAACGCCAGGACGGCCTGAACGGGGTTCCCGATTCAAACCCGGTTCCCGAGGAGTCGCCGCTGTTCATGGGGTTCAAGGCCGGCTTCGCCGGCAACCAGGCGACCGAGGAGTACGTGACGCTCGATTCCGGTCCGTTCGCGGGCGGTACGACCAAACACGTCGCGAACATCCGCCAGCGCCTCGACGACTGGTACGTCGAACAGGACTTCGAGGAGCGCGTCATGGAGATGTTCAGCCCCGGCCACGCCGAGCAGAACCTCGTCGACGGCGTGGGCGCGAACCTTGGTGCCGACAGCAACGTCGATCAGTTCGTCGACGACGTCCGCGAGCAGGCCAGCGAGTACGGCCGCGTCGGCCACGCCCAGAAGGCGGCCCGCGCCAACCGCGACGCCGAGGGCAACGTCCGCACCCTCCGGCGACACTTCGAGTCGACCGACGACGACGTCGCCAGCCTGCACTTCCCCTCGCTCCAGCGCCGCATCTCGACGTTCGAGGAGGTCCGCCAGGCCATGAACGGCGTCGACCTCACCGACAACCCGGCCATTCGCCAGCGGGTCAACAACGGCATCCTGGAGTACATTTTCACGGAACGTCGGGGGAACTTCCTCGTCCCGCCGGTCCGGCATCGCGCGCTGCCGACGCCCCGGCCCGAGTAACCACTCGCTCGTCGCCGATACACCGGTGGCCGTGCGCTTCGGTACCACTGCTGTCGTGCGGTTTAGGATGTTCGGCCCCTTAGCCTGGCTACCGATGCGGAAAGACGAACTCCTGTACCTCCACCAGTTGCTGACAGCGGTCCGAACCGAATGCGAGGGTCGGGGCGACGTGCCGGCGGACGCGTTCGCGGCGTACGAGGAGCTGGCGGTTTCGCCTGTTGCCGCGTACGAACAGAAGAACGAACACGAACGCGCAGTCGCCGCGCTGGCGTCGACGCTGGCCGAGTCGGCTGCTGGCGACGCCGACACCGCCAATCAGAACACACAGCGCTCACTCACGTCCTGAACGGCCGCTGTGACGGCCTGCGAGCGGCTTTGCGGGCGGTGTCTTTCTGCTCTCGTAAAAAGTAACGGTTAAAGGCCGCGCTGCCATCGCTCCGAGTATGCAACGACGAGCCGCGGCGTTATACTTCGCCCTTTTCCTCGTCATCGGGGCGGGATCGTACGCGTATGTCACTATGGACAGTGGGGCCAATGCCCAGCAACCCACTATAACACTCAACGCACAGGAGTACTCACAGAACGACCCCATCACCGTCGACGGACGGACGTACATCGTCTCGGAGATCAGCGCAGAGAACGCCTCTGATGCCGAGGGGACGCTCACATGGACGAACCAGTCCGCACAGGAGAGCGCGACGCTGGAAAACGGGTCTGAGACGACCTACCAGAACGAGACCTGGCAGGTCCAGATCGCCAACACGTCCGACGTGTCGCAGTTCGCGCTCCAGGAGAACCTGAACGTCAGCGCCATCCTCGCGAGCGACGACCGCGTCGACAACCAGACCGTCACCCGGAACGGACAGGAGCAGGTCGTCTTCACGTCCAACGACACGCTGGTGCCGCTCAACGAGTACCTGCGCGAACCGCAGACGGTGACGTTCTCCGAGGGCCAGACGTACAACTACACGACCGAGGACGGCACCGTCCAGCCGGCGACCATCGACACGGTCACCGGGAACGTCTCGACGCCGTCGGCCACCCTCGTGTGGGAGACCACCCAGGAGAACACCGTCCAACTCGCCGAAGGAGCGAACGTCACGCTCGCGGACGGCCAGACGCGCGTCGTCCACTTCCCGGACGGCGAGACGGTCCAGCTCTCGACGAACTACGGGGCGTACCAGGAACAGGTCGAAAAGCAGGACTACTTCGACGAGCGCAAAAAGGGTCTCTGGGGCGTTAGCGTCATCAGCTTCCTGGCGGCCATCATCCTGCTCGCCACGGCGTACCTCCCTGTCAAGGACTAATCGCGCACCGCTTTTCGCGATCAATCGTCCGCTGCTCGTCGAGTGACAGCCGTCGATCACCCATGGATTCGAGTCCTGCGGCTGTCGAACGTGTCCTCTAATTCACCGCGAGAAAACTACCGTGTCAGTCAGGCTGGGTTGCCGCCACTCCGGGCGATCCACGCCAGGGCGGCGCCGATGCCGATCACGACGATCGCGCCGATCACCTGCGTGACGCCCGCCATCGTACTCGCTGCTGTCTCCCAGGGGAGCCCCGACAGCGTCCCCAGTCCCACCAGCACCAGGAACGCGCCGACGAGGAGCCCCAGCACCTCCAGTTTGTCTGTAAACCCGAGTAGGTCCATGTTCCCCATCTTTGCATTCTGAGTGGTAAATCGTCCGGTTCGAAGCGAGCGCGCTCCTGACGCCCCGTCGACTGTCCGGCGACGACGTGACGAAACAGTTACCTGAACGTGCCGACGAGCGTGTCATACCGCTATCGTGTCAGCGCCCTCCACCGCGGACGCGGAGCGTCGCGGGCTTCCGCCGGGAGTTTCACGCACGACTGACGCGAGTACGAGAGAACTATGCAACAAGATCCAGCAGTCATTGCGAAAGGCGTCGCAGGCGTATTGATCGTCCTCGTCGGCCTCGGGATCGTGGCCGGTGGGTATCACCAGGTCCCCGAAGGTCACGTCGGGGTGTACAAGAACTGGGGCGCGGTCAGCGGTGCGCAGGCCAGCCCAGGCGCTCACCTCATCATGCCGGTCCAGCAGTCGGTCCAGAACGTCGAGGTGCGGCCCCGAACCTACACCATGGTCGACTCGACGGGCGAAGGGAACAAGGCGAACAAACGGGACGCGATCGAGGTCCAGTCGATCAACGGGACGACGTTCCGCGTCGACGTCGCGGTCCAGTACAACATCGAAGCCGAGAACGCCTCCCAGTTCGTCGAGGAGTGGAACAACGTCGAGCAGGTCGAACAGCGATTGATCCGCCAGACCGTCCGGAGTTCGGTTCGAGACGTCGGCGGCTCGATCCAGTCGAGCAACATTTTCACGTCTAGCGGCCGCCAGCAACTCGAACAAGCGGCCACGGAGTCGCTGCGAAAACGAGTCGACGACGAACCGATCGTCCTCCAGGACGTCTTCATCAGGAACGTCGCGATTCCGGACGCCTACCAGGAATCGCTCAACCAGAAAGAAATCGCCAAACAGGAGGTCCAGCGCGAACAACAGCGGGTCCGCCAGCAGGAACTCCAGGCTCAGCGCCAGATCATCCGCGCTCGGGCGAACGCCCGCGAGCGACTCATCAAAGCCAACGCGACCGCGCGGTCGAACTACATCGTCTCCCAGTCGCTCTCCTCGGAGGTCCTCGCGTACCTCTACACCCAGTCGCTCGACAGCTCGAACACGGTCTACATCCCGATGGGCGAGGGCGGCCTCCCGACGTACCTGAACGTGAACGCCAACGCCTCCGACATCGACGAGAGCGACATTCCGAGCGGTATCGGCGGCGGCGACTTCTCGGTCAACACCACGAACGGCTCCGCGGTCAACGCGTCGGCCCCGTAGCATCCACGATGGTCGTGAAACTGACGCTGCTCCTGGTCGCCATCGCCGCCGTCATCGTCGCGGCCTCGTACTTCACGTACCTGTATTTCGAGCGCGAGGCCCAGCGGGAACACGAACGCCGGATGGCCAGAGAACGACGCGACTACGACGCCGTGATGGAGTACGCCACCGAGGACAGCGAGTGCCGTCGGGATCGAGAGGAAGAGACGGAGTAATCAAAATCGCGGGCCGGGAGGGAGTTGAACCCGATTGCGAGACTCGTTTCACTCGTCTCGCGTGGTTCAACTCCTTCCTGTCGGTTCACGAATCGCCTCGCTGTCGCTCGGCGATTAGTTGCACGGGCCGGGAGGGAGTTGAACCCCCGACCGTCTGGTTAAAAGCCAGACGCTCTCCCTAACTGAGCTACCGGCCCTCACCAAATCCTGCGGGAGTGGGAAGGTAAACAGTTACGATTGCTGTCGGCTATCGAGATACCCCGACAGCGCTTCGGCGACCATCTCGCCGGGGTCTTTCCCGTCGAGTGCGGCTTGTCTGCGGAGTTCGCAGTAGACGCGCCGGTCGATCCTGAGCGTGATCTCGCCCAGGGGGATGCCTTCGGCGGCGAGCGCGCGCTCGACGTCGGTGCCGTCGTTGATCGCGCTGGCGACCGATCGGACCTGCCGGACGGTCATGTCGTGGTCGAGGATGGCCCACGCGAGAAGGAGCCTGGCCTCGCCGCTGACGCGAGCGACGTGCTTTGCGGCCGTCGGGGCGATCTCGCCCATGGCGACGTGGCGGCGGATCGACCGCGGGAGGTCGTGAACGCGGGACCACTTCCGGATGAATGCGACGGTGGCGTCACCGCCGGCGCGTTCGGCCGCGGCTTTGTAGGAGCCTTCGCCCCGAACGAGCGCGGCACAGGCGGCGGCACCCCGGAGCATGTAGACGTTGTCGTCGGCGCCGGCGGTGTTCTGCGAGAACTTCGCGACGGTCTGGGCGGCCTGTTCGAGGCTCTCGGGATCGTCGGGGTCGAAGGCGACGGCTCGCTCCGCGTGCTCGCCAGTCAGCGTCGGGTCGCCGCGGATGACCGGTCGGCCCACTGGTGACTCGCGGTCGGTGGGCAGCCCCTCGTCCGGCCGGTCAGTCATTGCTGAGTGCTACGTGGACGGCACCTAAAAGATTCCTGTCGGTGGCGTCCGACTCAGTCGTCGCCACTGGCGTTGCCATCCCGGTTCTCCGACAGGTGTTCCCACACCTCGGCACAGCCACACCCGTCGTCCATGTCGTCGAGGTGGTCCGTCGAAACCTCGGGTTCGTCGGCGGGATGGTCTGTCGTCGCGTCCGTGTCGTCGTGGTCTGATAGTTGCTCACTCATCGATTTCCCAGCTCCGTGTCTGGTTTTGAAAGTGCCGGTGCACCGTCCGCCGTGAACTGCTGGCGGAAACCGTCGGAGGCACCGTCTCTTTCACTCATCACTCCTCTGTATCCACCCCACTATCATAAGGCCGCGTTCGACTACAATCCCTACCCGTACTCCCGTTTACCGGCAACGAGTGCGACCTATCTCTGACGCTGTGGAGCGCTCGGCTGAACGGGTGTCGTGGCCCGTCAGGTCGGTGCGTGCGGGCAACGACAGACGTCCCCGGCGAGTTTTGTCCGGGTCGAATCACTCAGGTGCGCTGGCTCCGTACCAAAAGCGAATGTCCACTGACGTTCACCAACTCGACGACGGTGCCTGGATTAGCGTCAACGACTCCCGGGAGGTCAACGTCAGTGACCTGTGGCTGTTGGCGCGCCACGAGTTCTGTGACTGCGAGTTGGCGGACTTCCTCGCCGAGGGCGTCGTCGAGGTCGGCGTCGACTGGCCGGACGTCGAGGCCAGGTTCGCCGGGCAGTGCATCCAGTGTGGCACCGACGGCGTCACCGACTGGCTGCCCGTCGGCCGCGTCATCGACCCCGAAGACGGCCAGTTCTACGGCGTCGTTCCCGAGAGCGTTCACGTTCCACGGAAACGCACCAGGCTGGCCACGCCCGAATAGCGGCAATGTCGTCCGCTATCCTGCAGAGGTGGGGAGCATTGACGGTGAGCGCGGTGGTATATGTGTGTCCGCCTAGGCAGTGGATATGCCGACCAAGGTCGAGAAGTGGAAATCGGAGGTGTACGGAAACGAGATCCGTGAGCACCTCATGCGGTTCGCGGAGGAGGGCTGGGACTCGATCCCAGAAGACGAGCACGACGCGTGGTTCGAGCGGTTCAAATGGTGGGGCCTGTACCACCAGCGCTCGGGCCAGGAATCGTACTTCATGATGCGCATCGGGACGCCAAACGGGGTCATCGAGCCGGGCCAGCTGGAGGTCATCGGCGAGGTCGCAAAGGAGTACGCGACCGGCCCCGCCGAGAACCCCGAGTTCGGCGACGCCTACTGTGACTGGACGACCCGCCAGTCGATCCAGCTCCACTGGATCAAACTGGAGGACATCCCGGAGATCTTCGAGCGGCTGGAATCTGTCGGTCTCTCTACCCAGCAGGCCTGCGGTGACTCCTGGCGCAACATCGTCGGCTGTCCCGTCGCCGGCAAGGACAAACACGAACACGTCGACGCCTGGCCCGTCGCCCAGGAACTCAACGAGACGTTCAAAGGCAACGACGACTACGCGAACCTCCCCCGGAAGTGGAAGGTCTCGGTCACCGGGTGTGACGAGGGCTGTGGCCAGGGCGACATCAACGACCTGGCCTTCGAGCCCGCCGAGAAGGACGGCGAACTCGGCTTCAACGTCCGCGTCGGCGGCGGCCTCTCCCGCAAGGAGGAACGCTTCGCCCGCGACGTCGACGTCTGGGTGCCCCCGGAGCAGACGACCGACGTCGCCGCCGGCCTGTCCGCCCTGTTCCGCGAGTACGGCGACCGCGAGGACCGCTTTAACGCCCGAATCAAGTTCCTCGTCGACGAGTGGGGGCCCGAGAAGCTGCGCGAGGTCCTCCAGGCGGAGTTCGTCGACTTCGAACTCCCCACTGCGGGCGAGGACATGCGCGACCAGTACACCTACAACACGGGCAAGCAGGTCGGCCACGACGACCACGTCGGCGTCCACGAGCAGGTCGACGGCAACTACTACGTCGGCCTCAACGTCCTCGTCGGGCGGATGGGTGCCGACGACGTGCTGGAACTGGCCGACCTCGCCGACGAGTACGGCTCCGGCGAGGTGCGCCTGACCCAGCGCCAGAACGTCATCGTCACGGACGTCCCCGAGGCGGACCTCGACGCCCTGCTGGACGAACCGCTCCTCGACGAGTACTCTCCGGACCCGAGCCCGTTCAAACGCGGCTCCATCGCCTGCACCGGGACGGAGTTCTGTTCGCTCTCGATCGTCGAGACGAAGAACCGGCAGGTGCGCTACGCCCGCTGGCTCGAAGCGAACGTCGACCTCCCCGAGGACCACGAGGACTTCCACATCCACCTCTCGGGCTGTACCGCCTCCTGTGCCCAGCCCCAGATCGCCGACGTCTCCCTGCGAGGCATGAAGACCCGCAAGGACGGCGAACCGGTCGAGGCGCTCGACATCGGGCTCGGCGGCGGCCTCGGCGAGGACCCGCGCTTTGCCGACTGGGTCGAGATGCGCGTCCCTGCCGACGAGGTGCCCGGCGCCATCAGGAACCTCGTCGAGCAGTTCACGGACAGGAGAGCCGACGACGAGACGTTCCGGCAGTTCGTCGAGGCGCGCGACGAGGAGACGCTGGCCGAACTGGTCGAACCGGAAGAGACCGACTACGAGGACCCGTATATGCACAACACGAAGACGACGTGGTACCCCTACGCTGACGACGACGACATGGGCGCCTCGCCCGCACCGACCGACGGCCAGGGCCAGTCGCTGGCTTCCTCCGACGACTGAGCCGCGGCTCGACCGTAACGGTCCGATCGTCAGTTCCGCGTGCGCGCCAGATAGACGTCGTAGCTCTCGTCCGAGACGACGCCGGGGCCGATGCTCGACACCGGCGACGTGCGCCGGCCCGCGTGCGCACTGCCGAGGAACACGACGGAGGCGTCGTGTGCGATCGCTTTCCGGCGGATGATCTTGGCGATCTTCGCCGACGGCGGCCGTGACTCCGTGCGGACGACCTCGAACGTCGCCTGGGGCGCGATGTCGGCGACCTCCGCTTCGAGTCGGGACTGCACGTCGTCGGCCGCGACCGTCTCGTCGGTCCACCCCTTCATCTCGGCGTAGTGTCGCCCCGACGGAATGACCGTCAGTGCGATGATCTCCTCGTCGCTCGCGAAATCGGTAGCCCGTTCGAGCGCGGCTTTCGACAGTTCCGAGCCGTCGTACGGAACGAGAAATACCATATCCCCGATACGAGCGCCGCAGTATATACGAACCGTCCTTTCGCGGCGGCGTCGCCGTCACAGGCTCGTGATTTATGATCCGGTCGGACCAACCGTCGATATGGCCGATCGCATCCTGCGCGTCACCGCGTACACCACCTTCGACCTGCTCGACGGCCGCGTCGAGGGCCACGACTTCGAGGAGGAGGCACCCGCAGTGCTGAACGTCACCGCGCCGAGGAAGAACCCCGACCACGTGGAACTCCAACTGGAGATGGACAACACGCAACTCTCGGAGCTTCGACCCCACGCCGATCACGTCACGCTGTCGGCAACAGAGGCGCGCGAACTCGCCTCGGAACTGGAGGAGTACGCCCAGCAAGTCGAGGGCGCACAGTCCGAGTGACGAGCCGGGGAAATACCCCTACCAACTATGTGGGTCGGCATCGAACCCCGTGCTATCGATGGAGCCCGCAGGGAATCCGGCGTCACGTGAACTGGGATTTTGTCCCTGCTGTGGCTATCAGACGCTGCCGGAGGATCAACCGGGGTCCTACGAGGTCTGCCCGGTGTGTGACTGGATCGACGACCCGGTCCAGTTCCACAACCTGTCCTACGTCGGCGACACCAACCACGTCTCGCTCAGCGACGCCCGCGCCAACTTCGAAGCGCACGGGGCCTGCACGCCCGACGCCGTCCCGGACACGCGCGAGCCAGCCGACGACGAGGATCGAGACCCCAACTGGCCGTACCCCGAGGAGTGAGGCCGACGGCGTACGCCCGACTTTCGGGCTGTTCATCGCGGCGTATTCGAAACGCTTCCGACGACAGTCTCGCGTGGTGGCAGGAAGGCCACCGTTACGAGTCGGCTGGTCACGGGTAGGATAGTGTGAGCCCGGTAAACGGTTTCCCCGATTTATTCCTGTCTCTGTGGATGTACGGGCTGATGACACGGCACGCACTAACTGCGGTACTGGTCGTCGCGGTCGTCGCCGTCTCGGGTCCGGCGATGGCGGCCAGCGCGACGACTGACGGCACGGAGACGGGGGCAGCCGACGCCGAGACGGTCGTGGTCAGGAACGCGCAGGTACAGACGCTCCAGTTGAACGACTCGACGGTCGAGAACGTGACGATCAGAGTCCTCCGGATCGACCGGATGACGGTCCAGAACCAGACTGACGGCCAACTGAACGAGACGCTCGGCGCTGAGGGCGAGGGGCCGATCGTCCTCCGGAACGTCCACTTCCGGAACCTCTCGCTCGACGATGCGTCGGCGACGGGGATCAGCGCGGCCGGCGACGCCGAAGTCGGCTCGAACGTCGGGAACGTCAGCAGTGCGGTCATCGGAGAGATGACCGTCGACCACCTCGTCGTCCAGCAGTCGAACGTGTCCGACGGCGGCGGCGGGATCATCAGCGGGATCATCGACCGCATCCGCGGACTCTTCGGCGGCGATGAGCAGGCCGGCAACGAAACTGCCGTCCAGCCCGACCTGCGCGTCGGGAGCGTCGACGTGAGCCAGCTCACCGTCGACCAGCTCGACGTCGCGCAGGTCGAGGAGGTCGAACCGGGCGAGATGGCCGGCAACGAGACGGCTGCCAACGAGACGGCCGGTGAGGCAAACGAGACCGGCGGCGGGATGGCACCCGCGGCAGGTGACGCGGCCGCGGCCGACCAGGCCACTATCGGGCAGATCACGGTCGAGAACGCCACGATCGGGACCCTCTCGGCGGACGCGATGGTCTACCAGCGGTCCGAGCAGGCCGCCGGGAACGAAACCGGGGCGCCAGCCGGGAACGAGACGGAGGCACCGGGCTGACAGGAGCCGGTAGTCCGGTTCGCGTCCACTGAGCGGTTCCACAGGGTCGGCACGGTCGGCTGGCGGTGAGCCGCCGGTGGCTTTCTGTGGGGGGACGACGAACACAGGGGCATGAGCGACGCGTGGACGGCAGCGGACCTCCCAGATCTGACCGGGAAGACGGTGATCGTGACCGGCGCGAACAGCGGACTCGGGTTCGAGGCCACCAAACAGTTCGCGGCCAGCGGCGCGACCGTCGTGGTAGCCTGCCGGAGCACCGAGCGCGGCGAGAGCGCCGCCGACGAGATCAGGGGCACGATCCACCGCGCCGAACTCGACGTGCGGGAACTGGACCTGGCGGCCCTCTCGTCGGTCGAATCGTTCGCCGACGACTTCCTCGCCGACTACGACGAGTTGCACGTCCTCTGTAACAACGCCGGGGTGATGGCGATTCCACGCCAGGAGACGGCCGACGGCTTCGAGATGCAGTTCGGCGTCAACCACCTCGGCCACTTCGCGCTGACCGGCCACCTCATCGACGTCCTCATCGAGACGCCGAGCTACTCCCGGGTCGTCACTCAGAGCAGCGGGCTCCACGAGCGCGGCGACGTCGACTTTAGCGACCTGCAGCACGAGGACGAGTACGACAAGTGGGACGCCTACGCCCAGAGCAAGCTGGCGAACCTCCTCTTTGCCTTCGAGCTCGACACGCGACTGACCCACGCCGGCGTCGAGAACGTCATGAGCCTCGGCTGTCACCCCGGCTACGCCGACACGAACCTCCAGCGGCGCGGTCCCGAACAGGCCGGGTCCACGCTTCGGCTCTGGCTGATGAAAGCGGCCAACGCGCTCCTCGCACAGGACGCCGAGCAGGGCGCGCTCCCGATGCTGTACGCCGCGACGGCGTCCGACATCGCCAGCGGCGAGTACGTGGGACCGAGCGGGTTCATGAACATGCGCGGCTCGCCGGCGCCGGACACCGCCAGTCGCGAGGCGCGTGACCGCGACCGCGCTCGCCGCCTCTGGACGCGGTCCGAGGAGTTGACTGGGGTCTCGTTCGGGCTCAAGGAAGCGGCGACGCCGCTGGACTGATACGGACTGCTGTAAGTCATTTCCGTATCGACCGTCCGAAGGCGGGCGGTCGGAGCGGTAAACAGTTACAGCAAACCGTATGAGTGTCGGCGCAGCCGAACGGGGACCTTTCACGCAGGACGTTGTACCCTGCGGGCATGCAGCGCGACCGGACGGACTACCTCGCGGCGGAACTCGAACAGGTTGCGGCTGAACTGCGCGAGGGGGAGGCCAGACTCCACGGCTACCGCATCGACCGCGACCCCGAGGAGCGAGAGCGGGGCGCGATCACGTACACCGGTGGCTGGCTGGAGTTCGAGTTCGAACACCCCGAGGGCTGGTTCGAACCGGAGAGCGCCTAGGGCCAGGACACCAGATCGGTCAGCACCGCGACTGCCACGAGCGCGGCCGTGACGTGCATGATCGCGAGGACCGTGACGCCGAGCGTGGTCGCACCGGGAAGCGTGGGCGCGTAGGTTACGTCCGGGATCAGCGACAGCACGAGGACGACCGCCGCGATGCCGGTGAACAGCCGGTCGGGCTCGGCCCGGAACCGCGCCAGCACGCCGTAAACGACCGTCGCCCCGACGACGCCGAGGGCGGTGAACAGGACGACCGGCCCGGTCGAGAGCGGGTCCAGAGTCGGCGCGACGCCTGCAGCGTCGGCCGCGACCACGATCGCGACGTTGACCAGTACTGCGAGTCCCAGTGCGATTCCGCCGCGGCGCGCGAGGCTCCCGACACCAGCCGTCGAGGAAACGTCACCGGTCTCGGTTTGTGCGTCCATACCATAGTTGGACCAGCGAGCCAGAAATAGTTAGTTGCGCTCGGTCAGCGCCGTTCGGAGTTCGTCGGCGTCGACGCGGTACTTGAATTTCGGTCGGTCGTCGACGAGCACGTACGGGACGCGCTCGCCGTACTCCTCGCGGAGCGCCGGGTCCTCGTCGACGTCCACGACCTCGACGTCGACCGGTGTCGACACGTCCTCGGCCACGGCGCGGATCGTCTCGAGTGCCTCGTCGCAGAGGTGGCAGTTCTCGCGAGAGTAGACTGTGACGGCCGGCATTGGCGGGGACTCGGACCGCCACGAGTATCAATGTCGCGCAGTCGACCGGTCAGCCGTCGAGCGCCGCGTGCAACTCGTCGATCGTCTCGACGGTGAGGTCGGGAGCCGGACCGAATCGCTCCCAGGGGTCGCCTTTCCTGTCGAGCCGGACGCCCTGCATACCGGCGTGCTGTGCGCCCTGGACGTCGAACCAGAGGGCGCTCACGTGGGCGATCTCGTCGACCGGCGTTCCGGTCCGCTCCGCGGCGTGCTCGTACAGTTCGACGCTCGGTTTGAACGTCTGCAGCTCGTCGGCGCTGATGACGCCGGTGAGCAGGTCGTCGATTCCGCAGTGGTCGACCATCGACTCGAGCATCTCGGGGTTCCCGTTCGAGAGCACGTAGCAGTCGTAGCCGGCCTCGGTGAGTCCGTCGATGCCGTCCCGGACGTCCTCGAAGACGTCGAGTTCGTGGTAGGCGGCCAGGATCTCGTCCCGCGTCTCGGGATCGAGGTCGATTCCCTCGACGTCGAGCGCGTGCTGGAGCGCCTTGCGATTGACCTCGTAGAACGGCTCGTACTCGTCGAGGTGGTTCGCCACCATCGTGTATTCGAGCGAGCGGGTCCGCCAGTGAGCGGACACCGGTTCCGGGTCGTCGACGCGGTCGGCGAGCGCGCGTTCGACGGCATCGACGTCGACCAGCGTGCTGTAGGAATCGAACGTGACTGTCGTGACGCGATCGGGGTCGAACGCCATACGGGCCCGCACGGTGGGCAGGCAGTAAACTCCCACCGGTTGGCTCACCCAGCGCCCGCCTCAGTACTCGGGCGGTACGTACAGATTCAGCGTCTCCAAGGGGTCGGTGCCGTCGTTTTCGATCTCGTGTGTTTCGCCGGCTTCGATGCAGAGCAGGTCTCCCCGCTCGAGTGCCACGTCTCGTCCGTCCACGGTGGCGTGACCCGACCCCGAGACGACGAACAGCCACTGATCGCTGTCCCGGTGGGCGTTCGTCGGCCCACCCGTGGACTGGCCGGGCGAGAGCGTCATCGCGGCCGCCTGGGCGGTGTCTGTCTCGGCGAGGACGTCGAACCAGCGGTCGGTCGCCAGTCGCGTTCGCTTCATGGCCGGTCGTTCGGGTTCCCGCTGGATTGCTGTTGCGCCCGCGATCGTTCTTCTTTCTGTCGCTGTGGGGTACAATTAAGCCGGTCGAACCGAATTGTACCGGTACACGATGGTGGGGAACACGTCTGTCCGGGGGAGTGGGAACTGTGACGGCTGCTGACCGATCGTTACCGGTCCGGCTGCTGCTCCGACTCGTCACGGCCGTCGTCGCCGTGGTCGGACTCGAAGTCGTCGGGCTGGGGCTGTACCTGGCTCTCCTCAAGCCGCACGTGCTGGACACGCTCCTCGGTGCTCCGACCGAGTTCGAGATGAAGATGCTCGTCGCGAACAACGGCGACGTCGTGTTGCTCGCGACCCTCCTGGTCGTCATCGGACTCGCCTTCGCGGTCCGCAGTAGCACGCCCGTCGCGTCCACTCCCGATGGGTCTGCCAGCCCGTCCGACCAGTCGGCCGGCGCCAGTGCCGACGAGGACGGGGGCTTCACGTTCGGCGACGGCAACTGATCGGAACCGTTCGCTGCCGCACCTGGCCGTTCTCGTCACCGACTCTTCTCGCTCACCCCCGGCGTCTCACGAGCCCCGGGGTACTGACCCGTCGGCGTCTGACCGCCGCTGACGTGCTCAGCTCGACGCTCCAGTCCATTGTATGATATTGGGAAATCGTGGCAATACTAATGCCCCTCCGCTCCGTAGCATCGGGTATGCGCGCAGTCTTAGCCACCGACTTGTCGGACGCGATCGAGGCGGCGATCACCTCTCAGCCGTGCCTGGAGTGTCTCGGTCGCTACGGGATCGACGAGATCGACCTGATCACCGTCACCAGTCCGAACGTCACCACCGGGATTCCGGGGAACAACCTCGGGAAACAGACGAAACGAGGGATGGAACGACAGAAAGAACACCTGGAGGAGGAGGGGTTCACGGTCGAGACCCACGTGATGCGAGGGACGCCCCACCGTCGGATCAACGGGCTGGCCGACCGGGTCAACGCGGACCTCATCATCGTCGGGTCCCGGGGGAAGAGCCCGCTCAAGCAGCGGTTCATCGGCGGCACCGTGCGGAACGTGGCCCGGACGGCCGTCCGGCCGCTGCTGGTCCAGCGAATCGTCGAAGCCGACGACGAACACGAGGTCGCGAACGAACACCTGTTCAAACGGATCTTGTACGCGACGGACTTTTCCGAGAACGCAGACCACGCGTTCGACCAGTTCCACAACCTCAAGACCGCGACCGAGGAGGCGCTGTTGGTCCACGTGGCGCCGCCGGAGCGCCGGCCGAACGCCGAGGGCGCCGCCGACCCGCAGGAACGGCTCGACGAACTGGCGGCCAAATTGAGCGAGATGGGGATCGACGCGCAGACGAGCGTCCGCGAGGGCGTCGCCGCCGACGAGATCCTGGCGGCAGAGGACGAGTTCGACCCGACGACGATTCTCATGGGTTCGCGCGGACAGAGCCCGATGCGGCGGCTGTTGCTCGGGAGCGTCTCTGAGACGGTGACTGCCCGCGCCGACAGCAACGTCCTGTTGGTGCCGCCGTCGCGAGTGCGCTGACGTCGGTCCCCGGCACCGGGGTCAACACTCGACGTTGGCACCCAGGTCCGGTGCGCGCGCGTCGTACCGGTCGTCTCGGAGTTCGGTGGCGAACCCCTCGCAGTCGTCGCCGTGGTTCACCAGAATTTCTGCGTCCTCGTAACTCGCCAGGAACGCGCGCAGGCCGTCGTGGTCGGCGTGGGCCGAGAAGTCGTAGCGTTCGACCTGGGCGCTGACGGGCATCACGCGGCCGTCGATTTCGGCACTGCCGGTCTCTATGAGTTCTCGTCCGGGCGTCCCCTCGACCTGGTAGCCGGTGAACGCGATCTTGTTGACCGGGAGCGTCCTGATCTCGGGAACGTACGTCATCGCGGGGCCGCCCGAGAGCATCCCCGAGGTCGTGACGATGACCGTGTTGTCGGCCGCGATGCGCCTGCGCTGGCCGTCGCGGCCGGTGACGAAGCGGGCGTTCGATTTCGCCCGCTTGAGCGCGTCGGCGTCCCGGAGAAAGTCCGGATACTGACGAACCAGTCGGGTGACCTCCTTCCCCATCCCGTCGACGTAGCAGTCGACGTCGTGGGCGGCACACACCATGAGCATCTCCTGGGTCCGTCCGATCGCGAACGCGGGGACGACGACGGTGCCGCCCTCCCAGACCGTCGATCGAACGCTCTGGGTGAACCGCTCCTCGACGGCCGCGCGGTCGTCGTGCTCCACGTCGGCGTACGTCGACTCGCAGACGACGACGTCGGCGTCGGGGCGGGCGGTGCTTCCCGCAACCAGTCGCTGATCGTCGGTGTGGAAGTCCGCGGTGTAGAACAGGCGGGTCTCCCCGTCGTCCACGAGCACGTGCGCACTGCCCGGAATGTGGCCCGCGTTGTAGAAGGTGATCTCGTGGCCGGCGGCCGCGAACGTCTCCCGGTAGCCGTGCGTGGTCGAGACCTCCGAGAGTCGCATGAGGTCGTTCTCGGTGAACGGACACTGGGGCGTGCCGCCGTGGAGTTTGAGCGTGTCGCGCGCGAGCACTCGGGTCAGGTCCCGGGTTGGCGGCGTCCAGTGGATCTCGGGGCGGGACTGGCCCGAGACGAGCGTGGGGAGCGCGCCCGCGTGGTCGAGGTGGCCGTGGGAGACGACGACGGCCTCGGGGTCGACGTCGCCGACGGGGTACTGCGGCGGGTTCTCGGGGGCCATCCCGTAATCCAGGAGGAGGGAGTCGTTGACGAGGATGGCACTCCGGCCGACCTCGCGGGCGCCACCGAGGAACTCGACGTCCATTAGCGATCGGTAGCCTCGCTGGCCCTTTCCGTTGCTCGGTTCGACCGACGGGTTGTCACTCGGTCACAAGTTCAAACGAGGGTTGCAGCCTCCCCGGGGATTATGGTGTCGGCCGTCGAACAGCCACGTGACCCGACTGGTCCCCTGTTCAATATATGCCGCTCGCTGATGTCTTCGCGTCCCCTCTCGGGCTCGCAGCGCTGGTGGGTGTGGTGCCACTGCTGCTACTGTACCTCATCCAGCCGGACCCGCGGGAACTGGCGTTGCCGACGGTCCAGTTCCTCCAGTCAGACCCGGACGAGGGCGGCTCGAACCCGGTGTTCGAACGGCTGCGACGGAACCTCCTCCTGTTCCTCCAGCTGCTCGTGATCAGTTTGCTCGCCGTCGCGCTGGCCGCCCCGTACGTGACGGTCACGCAGGCTGCCAGCGCACAGCCGACGGTGCTGGTCGTCGACGCCTCCGCCAGCATGGCGACCGACACCGGCGACGGTACGCGGTTCGCCAAAGCGGTCGCGGCGGCCAAACAGTCGGTCGGCACGCCGACGACCGTCGTCGTCGCCGGGGCGACCACGCGCGTCCCGGCCGAGAGAGTGAGTCCGGGCGACGCGAAAACGTCCCTCGACGACCTCGCCGTCACGGACGCACCGGGCGACCTCCGGGGGGCGATCAGCCGTGCGACGGCGCTCGCGGGGTCGGAGAGTCGCATTGTGGTGTTCAGCGACTTCGCCGGCGACGGCGGGGACTGGCAGGGCGCCGTCCAGACGGCGCGCGCGTCGGGACTGGACGTCTCGCTCCGTCAGTTCGCCGGCGGTGGCGACGAGAACGTCGGGATCGTCGACCGGCAGTTCGGCTCCCAGCGGGTCACCGTCTCGGTCGCCAACACCGGCGAGACTGCGGCCGAGCGCACCCTCTCGCTCGCCGGCCGCTCGCGCTCGCTCTCGCTCGAACCCGGCGACGTCCAGTCTGTGACGTTCCCGCTGCCGACCCAGAGCGCGACGGCGAGGCTCTCGCCGGGCGACTCGTTCCCGACAGACGACGTCGCGCACGTGACCGTCCCGGCGCAACGAACGGTCGACACCCTGCTGATAACCAACGGCGACAACCGCAATCTCCGGACCGCGCTCGACGTGATTCCCACAGTCGACCTCACGGTTCGCCGGCCGCCGGCCTCCGTTGCCGGCAGCTACGACGTGGTGGTGTTCGCGGACGTCGATTCCGACCGCGTGCTCGGCTCGACGAAGGAACTGGCCCGCAAGACGGTCGCCGACGGCGGCGGCCTCGTCGTGCAGGGCCAGGCGGACGTGGGGCGGGTCGGCTACGGGTCGCTGCTGCCGGTGAACCCGCAGTCGGTTCGCAACACGACGGGCGAAACCGCGGCCACCGACCACGAGCTCACGAACGGCTTCGACTTCCCGACGCCCGACGAGCACCTGGGTGCCAGCACCGCCCGGGCGGACGCGCTCGTGACCGTCGGCGACGGGTCGCCGCTGCTCGCGACGGCCCGCCGATCGGGCGGGCGCGTCCTCTACTACGGGTACCTCCCGAACCAGACCGCGTTCCGGTACAGCTACCGCTATCCGGTGTTCTGGAAAGGCGCGATCCACTGGGCCGCCGACCGCCCGTCCGCTGACGAGTTGAACTACCGGACCGGCACGACGCTGCAGTTGCCGAACCGGACGACGGTCGAGACGCCCGGGGGCACCCGGACGGCGGCCGCGGTCCGACTCGACGCCGTCGGCACGTACCGGACGCCCGACCGGCGGGCGAGCGCCAGCCTGCTGTCGGCGAGCGAGTCGAACCTGACTGCGCCCGCGCCCGACGTGGCCGGCGGCAACGTCACTACCAGCGGCGCCGCGTCCGAGCCCGTTCGACAGGACCTGACGCCGCTGGTTTTGCTCGTCGCCGTCCTGCTGGTGCTGGGCGAACTCGGCTTCCTCCGCTATCGAGGTGATCTCTGATGGCCGTCGAGACCACCGTCGCCGGCGTTCGCGCGGGACTCCAGCATCCGCTCGCGCTCGTCGCGCTCCCGGTCGTTGCCCTGCTGGTGGGCTGGCTGTTTCGCCGCCGCGGTGAGGGGACGACGTTCGCGGGGCGCACCCGGCTGCTGGTGTTCGCTTCCCGGGCGCTCGTCGTCGTCCTGCTGGTGGTGGCCGCGGCCGGGCCGTACACGCTTGCGACGGCGTCGGTGTCTGGCGACCCGCAGGTGACGATGCTCGTCGACCGCTCGGCCAGCATGGCGACGACGGACGCCGCTCCCGGGGAACTCGCCGCTGCGATCGAGGACCGCGGCGTCGAGGTCCGCACCCGACGAGTCGGCTCGGAGCGGCGCTCGCCGGTCGGCGACGCGGTCTCGGGGGCGCTCTCGACCAACGGGAGCGTTCTGGTCGTCTCGGACGGCCGCGTCACCGACGGGCGCTCGCTGGAAGCGGCGGCCGGCATCGCCGAGCAGGTCAACGCGTCGATTCACACCGTCAACCTCTCGACGACGACCACCGAGCGAGCCGTCTCCGTCCACGGGCCGGCCAAGACCAGCACGGGCGTCGCGAACACGTTCAGCGCCGTCGTCCGCGGCGTCGAACTGCACGACTCCGTCCAGCTGACGGTCACCGTGGACGGCCAGGAGGTCATCAGCGAGCGGGTCGACGGCGGTGGCGGCGTCGAGTTCAGGCACAACTTCACGTCGACCGGGAGCCATCGCATCACGGCGCGGATCACGGGCGAGGACGTCCACGACCGCAACGACGTGTTCCGGAAGACGGTCCGGGTCGTCGACCCGCCGAAGATCCTCTACGTCGCCCGCGGCGAGTACCCCCTCGGCGGGTTCCTGGAGAACGTCTACGAGGTCGACCGCGCGCGGCAGATCCCGAACGATCTCTCGGGGTACTACGCCGTGGTCGTCCAGGACGTGGCCGCCAGGGACCTCGGGAACGTGAGCGCGCTCCAGCGCGCGGTCATCGACGGGACCGGCCTCGTCACGGTCGGCGGCGAGAACGCCTTCGAGTACGGTAACTACCGCCAGTCGTTGCTGACGGAGATGCTGCCGGTCACCATCGGCGAAGGCGGTCGCACCTCGCGCGTCGTCATCGCCGTCGACATCTCTGGGAGTACGAAGGGGTCGCTGTCCGTCCAGCAGTCGCTGGCGCTGGACGTGCTGGACCAACTGGGCGACCGCAACCAGGTGGGCCTCGTCGCGTTCAATCGGAACGTCTACCGCATCGCCGACCTGTCGGTGCTGGGGAGCTCCCGCGAGTCGCTGTCCCGGCAGGTCCGCCGCCTGCAGAGCAGCGGTGGCACGGACGTCAGCGCCGGGATCGAGGGCGCGACCGAGATGCTCGGCGGTGGCGGCGGGACGGTCATCCTCCTCACCGACGGTCGCGCACAGGTCGGGGACGCCAGGGGTGCCGCCGCGGAGGCCGCCCAGGACGGCGTGCAGGTCATCCCGATCGGCGTCGGGACGAACGTCGCCGACGACCACCTGACGTCGGTCGCCGACGCCGGTGACGGCACGTACCTCCGGGCCGACGAGACCAACCGGCTGCGCATCCTCTTCGGCGGCGAGACCCGGGAGTACCGGGGCGGCGGGCTCACCGTCGTCGACGGCTCCCACTTCATCACGAGCGGCGTCCAGTTCGAGGCGACGCCCGACCGAACCCACGCCGTCGCCGCCGCCGACCGCGCTGACTTCCTCGTCGCCGGTCCGACGGGCAACCCCGTCATCTCGGCCTGGCGGTACGGGCTCGGCCGCACGGTCGCGATCACCGCCTACGACGGCGACGGCACGCTCGGGGGGCTGCTCTCGGCCCCGGACTCCGTCGGCGTGACGAAGTCGGTGAACTGGGCCATCGGCGACCCCGAGCGGCTCGAAACGGGCGTCACCGACGTCACCGACGCTCGCGTCGGCACGCCCGTCACGGTGACCTACGAGGGGGCTACCCGACCGGCGGCCAAGGGCGTCCAGTTCGCCCAGACCGGCGACGGGCAGTACGAGGCGACGTTCGTACCCGGGCAACCGGGGTACGGGTCGATCCTCGGCGCGGAGTACGCCGTGAACTACCCCAGGGAGTACGCTGCCTACGGGCAGTCGGCGTCGCTCCGGGACGCCGTCGGGACGACCGGGGGCCGGGTCTTCGAACCGACCGAGGCGGCCGCCATCGCCGAGCAGGTTCGCCGGGACGCGACCGGGGTTCGGACGGTCACCCGCGAGTGGACGTGGCTCGTCCTCCTGGGCGCGCTCCTCCTGTACCTCCTCGAAGTCAGCGCTCGCAGACTCCACCGCATCAAATCATGACGCTCATCGGAACCAGACTCAACACCGTGCTCGTCGTCCTCGTCGGCCTGTCGGTCGTCGGCACCGCCGGTGCGACCGTCTACTACGAGTCGTCGGTCGAGGACGTCAGCGGGCGAGAACAGACGTTGCGCACGGAGAACGAACGGCTCGAACAGCGACTCGCGACGACTCGCGCGCAACTCAACCGGACGGAGGCGAAACTCCAGCGCATCAACGACAGCCTGACGACCCGACAGACCGACATTCGCAACCTCACGACCCGACTCAACGAGACCGAGACCGAACTGAAACGGACGAAAGACGCCCTCTCACAGGCGCGAACCCGGATTTCGGATCTCCGTACCGAGAGGAACACCCTCTCCGAGCAGGTGTCGTCGTTACGTGACGAGAACCAGGACCTGCAGGACGACGTCGAGCGCCTCGAATCCCGCAACGAGAACCTCGACGAACGGAACGAGGAACTGCTCGACGAGAACTCGGCTCTGGAAACGGCCGTGAACAGGCAGGAGCGGCTGCTCAACGAGAAAAACGAGACGATCTCCGGACTGGAAAACGAGAACGACGACCAGCGGATGGACATCCGGACGCTGTGCAGGAACGAGAACGTGACAGACAGTGACGTCTGCAGGGAGTACGGCTATGACTGACCAGCGTGAGACGATCCAGGAGGCGATCCGGGAGATCCGCCGCGAGGGGTACAAGGCCGCCGGCATGCACGCCGTCGTGGACGCCGTGGCCGTGTTCCTGCTCGTCAACCTCGGCGTGCTCGTTGCCGGCGTTTCCCTGCCGCCGGTCGGTCCCATCGACGGGTCGACGGTGCTGGCCGCCGTCGTGGGCCTCCTCGCGTTCGGCGTCGAGTTCGGGCTTCGCGTCCACTACTACACCGTCGAGCGGTTCGAGGCGACCAATCCCGAGGTCGCCGAGGCGTTGCGGACGGCCCGCGACGCCGCCGAGGCCGCGGACGGCTCGCCGATGGCCGCGCGGCTGTACGACGACGTCATCGCGAAACTCAAGGGGACCAGCGCCGCCGGCTTCGTCGACACCCGCTGGCTCGGGGGGAGCGTCGTCGTGGTCCTGCTGGTCAGCGTCCTCACCATCCAGGCCGCAGTCGCCGGCATCTCCCTCGGACCTGCGGCCGGCCCGCCCGCCAACGAGACGGACGAGCGGACTCCCGGCGGTCCCGTCAGCAGCACGGACAACGGGGACTCCCGGCTCCAGGACGGCGACGACGTCCTCGGGGAGCCCAAGGACGTCGACCGCGGAGACGACGACCTGTCGACCAACATCTCGGCCGGCCGCGGCGGCCAGGAGGGCGACGAGGAACACGCCTACGACGACTCCGGCTTCGTGGCCGACACCGACCCCGTCGCGGCACAACGGGCTGGATACGACGCCGAACAGAACCTCGGCGACGCGGACCTCGTCCGCGAGTACAACCTGCGGCTCAACGCGCGTGATTCAGATGACTGAGAAGATAGATCAGGAGAAGGTCGACCGACTGCAGGACAGACTTCAGAACGCTCGCACCCAGGTGCGTCGGCGCCTCGTCGGCCAGGAGCACGTCCTCGATCAGGTGCTCGCCTGCTTGCTGGCCGACGGGAACGCCCTGCTCGAAAGCACGCCCGGGCTGGGGAAGACGATGCTCGTCCGGACCATCGCGGAAGTCACGGACTGCTCGTTTTCCCGCATCCAGAACACGCCGGACCTGATGCCCTCGGACATCACCGGCACGGAGATCATCCGCGACACGCGCGAGGGACGGGAGTTCACGTTCCAGCCCGGCCCCATCTTCGCGAACGTCGTGCTCGCCGACGAGATCAACCGCGCGACGCCCAAAACCCAGGCCGCACTGCTGGAGGCGATGCAGGAACGCCAGGTCACCGCCGGCGGGGAGACCCGCAAGCTCCCGGACCCCTTCTTCGTGCTGGCGACCCAGAACCCGGTCGAACAGGAGGGCGTCTACCCCCTGCCGGAAGCCCAGAAGGACCGCTTCCTGGCGAAAGTGCTCGTCGACTACCCCGACGCCGAGGCCGAGCGGGAGATCGTCGACCGCTACACCGGCCAGGTCGACGACGACATCCCCGTCGAGCAGGCGCTGTCCACCGAGGATCTGCTCGTGGCCCAGGAACTCGTCAGGCAGATCCCCATCGCCGAGGACCTCCGGGACCGGGTGGTCGATCTGGTGCGGGCGACCCGCGACTCCGATCTGCTCGACTACGGTGCCAGTCCCCGCGCGAGCATGGGCCTGGTCGTGCTGGCGAAGGCCCGCGCGTTCATGATCGGGCGCACGCACGTCGCCAGCGAGGACATCGAGGCGATGGCGAAACCGGTCCTGCGCCACCGCGTCGTCGTGGACTTCCGGGCCGAACGCGACGGCGTGACTCCCGACGACGCCATCGAGCAACTGCTATGATCGAACCGGCCTTCCTGGACGAACTGGCGCGGTACGACGCCTCGCTCCAGCGGCGCGTCGAGACCGTCCAGCAGGGCCACCAGCGCTCGACCGACGTGGGCGAAGGGCTGACGTTCAGCGACCACCGCAACTACGCGCCCGGCGACGACACGCGCCTCATCGACTGGCGCGTCTACGCCCGCACCGAAGAGCTGTACATCAAGCAGTTCGAGGCCGAGCGCAACCTGACCGTCCACGTCCTCGTCGACGCCAGCGCGTCCATGGACTTCGGCGGCGACCGCGCCGAGGTCGGCACGCCCCACAAGTTCGAGTACGCGGCGAAACTCGGCCTGGGCTTCGCTTCGCTGGCCGCCGCCGAGCACAACGACTTCCGGGTGTCGCTCCTCTCGGAGACGTTCGACCGCCTGGACCGAAGCCGCACCTCTCAGGGCGAGGTCCTGCGACTCGTGGACGTGTTCAACGAGACCGAACCCGCGGCGGAGACGTACTTCCAGCGGGCCTGCGAGGACTACGCCGCCACCATCGACTCGAAGTCGCTCGTCCTCGTGGTCAGCGACTTCCTCGAAGACCCCGAGACGGTCGAAGCCGGCCTGAGCGCGCTCCAGCGCAACGATCTCGTTCTGGCCCACGTCATCGCGCCCGACGAGCTGGACCCGCCGGCCCGGGGCGATACGATCTTCCGCGATCCGGAGCGTGACACGAAGCTGCGGACCTACTTCGGCTCGCACGTCGAGCGCACGTATCGCGACCGCTTCCAGGAGCACCGCGACGAGATCGAAGCGATCGCCGATCGGCTGGCCGCTCGCTACGTGGCCGTCGACACCGGCGCGGACTTTTTCGACTCCTTCGGCGAGGTGTGGGTGGAGTGACCTACCTACCGTCCTCGTCGCCGACCTCTCCGTAGGCCTGTGCGTAGCCGCTCGCGTCCTCCTCTGTGCGCTGTTGCTCGCGCTGGCGGAGGCTCTGGCGCGTGAACTGCGGCTTGGCTCTGATCCCCGACTGCTCGCGGAGCGACCAGTAGACGAGACCGAGCGAGAGGGCCGCACCGCCGACGGCGACGCCCGCTTCCGGCCGGTCCCCGCCGAGAAAGAGGACGAGCGCGGCGAGCACTGACCCGACGAACGTGAAGCCGAGGACGACCTGCTTGGCCAACTGGTCGAACACGTCGCTCTCGTCACGGATGGCGGTTTGCACGCGGAGGTCGTCGCGGTCGGCCGACTCGAGGACGCGTTCGAGGGTCGGGCCGGTCGTCACCAGCGCTCGCGTGAGCGCTTCGAGTTCCTCGCGGGCCTGCCCGAACGCCTGTTCGACGCCCTGCTGGGCGTATCCTTCCTCCCGGACGTAGTCGGTGATGAGCGCGATGAGGTCGAACTCGGGATCGAGCGTCCGGCAGACGCCCTCTAGCACCGTGGTCACGCGGACGATGAGCGCCAGTTCCTGGGGCAGGCGCAGGGGGAACTCGTACAGCTCTTTCTGGAAGTCGGCGACGAGTTGCTGGACGCGGTACTGGTCGACGTCCCGGCCGCGGAAACTCTCGAGGACGAGCTCGAACATCTCGCGCATGAGCCGTCGGTCGGCCGTCGGGTCGAGCGCGCCCATGCCGACGAACGCGTCGATGAGGCCGTCGATGTCGTTGCGAGCGATGGCGACGTAGAACTCGAAGATCTCCTCTTGCAGGCCCGGACTGATCTGGCCGGTGATGCCGAAGTCGTAGAAGACGATGGTGCCGTCGTCCTGGACGGCGAGATTGCCGGGGTGTGGATCGGCGTGGAACAGGCCGTGTTCGAGCACCATCTCGATGTAGGCTTCTTCCAGGCGAACGACCAGTTGCTCGCGGTCGATGCCTTTCGCGTCCAGCGTCTCGGTGTCGGTGATCTTCGTGCCGTCGACGTACTCCATCGTGATGACGCGGTCGCTCGAGTGCGAGTCGATCGCTCGGGGCACCCTGATCTTCGGCTCGTCCGCGAAGTTCTCGCGAACGGTCTGTAACATCCGGGCCTCGTGGCGGTAGTCCATCTCCTCGCGGATGGTCGCGGCGAACTCGTCGGCCAGGTTCTCCAGGGTAAAGGCCTGGCCGGGTTCGGCACCGCGGACGAGGAGTGGCGTCAGCGCGTCGATCACCCGGAGGTCCGCCTCGACGCGCCGACGGATGTTCGGCCGCAGCACCTTCACGGCCACGCGCTCGCCCTCGACGCGCGCGGTGTACACCTGGCCGAGACTCGCGCCGCTGATCGGCTCCGTGTCGAACTCGTCGAACGCCTCGTCGACGGGGCCGAGTTCCGCCTCGAGGATCGGCTGCACCGCCGCCCAGTCGGCCGGCGGGACGCGGTCCTGGAGCCGAGTGAGCACCGCGATGTACGGGCCGGGGAGCACGTCGGGACGCGTCGAGAGGATCTGGCCGACTTTGATGAACGTCGGTCCCAGCGCGACGAGGGTGTCGAGCAACCGCTGGGCACGGGCGACCTGCTGGTCGGGGGTGACCGATCGGCCGCTGCCGAACAGGAGGAAGCGGCGTTTGTCGCGCGCGTACGTGAGAACGAGCGGGAGGAACCGCCAGGTGACGACGAGCAGTCGCCATGCCACGCGCAGTCGGAGCCAGCGCACGTCGGTGTGAGCGCTGGGGTCGGACCGCGCGTCGGCCGCGTCGCTGTCGGTGGTTTCGTCACCCCCTGGCGTGGCCGCTGACGGCTCCGACATCGTCGTTTGGCGGTCTACGACGGGCTGACGGAAGGCCGTGGTGGTTCCGCCGTCATACGGACTGTTGCAAGTCATGTCCGCATCGACCGCCCGATACCGGTCGGTCGTCGCGGGAAACAGTTACGACAATCCGTCTCCGTCCTGGATCGCGTCGGGGCGGACCCGGAACCGGTTGTAGCCGCCGTGAGAGAGTTCTAGGGAGCCGAGCCACCAGTTCCAGCGCTCGACGAGGTCGTGGTCGTCCGGGGCGTCCTGGAGGTTCGAGACGACGTCCTCGGGCGTCAACTCGAACCCGAGTTCGTCCGCGATCTTCCCGGAGTCGGCCAGGTCACGGGCCTGCCTCCCGACGACGCGCCGGGCCTCCTCGCTCCCCTCGAACGCGTCGGCCAGTGCGCGATCTAGCTCTTTACTGTCCACGTACTAACTGGAGGGCCGAACGTACTTTACCCTCTCGAAGGCGGTCGATCGTCCACGGCAGCCCTGTGGGGCGACTGGCACGTCGATGACTGGTCGCGCCGGGCAACTGCAGTTCGACAGGGTTTTTATTCGGGACGGACTGTTTTCGGCCACCAATGGCAGATTTCACCGTCGTCGTCGCGGACCCGGAGAACGGCGACAGTCACCAGCTGGACGCAGAGGGACAGGACGCGAACCGATTCATCGGCCGCTCGCTCGGCGAGGAGGTCGAGGGTAGCGCCGTCGGTCTCGACGGCTACACGCTGGAACTGACCGGTGGCTCCGACACCGCGGGCCGACCGATGCGAAGCGACGTGCGCGGCGCCGGCACGAAGGCAGTGCTGCTGGACGGCGGCACCGGCTACGAGCCGAGCCGTGACGGCGAGCGCAAGCGCGTGACCGTCCGCGGCGGCGAGATCAGCGAAGAGACTCGCCAGATCAACGCCAAGATCGTCGACCGCGGCTCCCAGTCCGTCGAAGAGCTGCTCGGCGGCGACGAAGAGTAGTGCCAGAGCGCGTTCCCAGCGACCACGACGCCGTCGATACCCACCGGGCGACCGTCGAGCGCGTGGGGCGGACCGACCGCCACAAGGTCGTCGTCCCCGACGCTGCGGCCGACGCCGTGCCGTCCGACGAGGTCGTCCAGGTCGTGTTCGACGAACAGACGTATCACGCTCGCGTCGAGCAGGACCTCGACGGCGTGCCCGTGTTCAAAGGCGCATACGACACGCCGACGCTGGCACGCTCGCCGGGCGACGGAGAGAACAGACTCGCTGAGTGGGTTGCGGGAACCAGCGTGGCCGTCGGCGATTCGGTGCTGCTGGACGTCGTCACGGACGGATTCAAGTTCGGACTGCGCGCACCCGGCGAGCGGGCGGTCTACGAGGCGACGGAACCACCGAACGACAGCCTCGCTTCCATCGCGCGCGACCTCGACGGGTGACTGCTCCCGACTCGATATTCGGCGAACGCTTTTAGGTGTCGAAGTGCTGTCACCAACTACGGCTGTGAGCACGTAACGCTCAATACTCGTCCGTCCAAACAGCGAGTATCAGACAGCATCGTACACATGTCGGAATCAGTGATTGCGGATTTCGTCGGTAAATTCAACACGAGCGCCGCTGCCGGTGGGGCCGAACCCATCAGGGGGCGCATCCTTCTCAGCAAGAAGCGACTGGTGTTGGCGACTGATTCGGACAAACTGACGATTCCGCTCTCGAGGATCTTCGACGTAGCCGTCGGGAAAGTGCCGCCGGATTTCGGTGCCTTCTTCGACTCGACGGTGACTATCGCGTTCAACACGAACAGCCAGCGTCACATCGCGGCCGTCGAAGCCAGCGACGAGAAAATCGAGAAGTTCTCGACGGTGCTGTTCAAGGTCCTGTTGAACGGGACGACCATGATGGTCAAACACCCCGCCCAGATCGGTGGCCGGGTCACCGGCGAGGAGTTCTACACCGCGAAGCTGCTGCTCAAACGGCGGAAAGTCGTGTTCAAGGGTTCCGACACGTCGTTCACCGTCGACCTCTCGACGGTGACGAACTTCGACCAGAAGAAACGCGAAATCGCCGGCGCGTCGCGGGAAGTGCTGTCCGTCCGGCACATGCAGAACGGCCAGGCGGTCACCTCGCTTGCGGCGATCGACTCCGCGCGCAAGATGAGCCTCCTCGGGCGGTATCTCCGCCTGGAGTACAGCGAGATCACGGAGGAACTGGAGGACGTCGAGCTGTCCGAGGAGGAAACCGAACTCCTCGTCGCGGTTTACTCTGCCGACCCCGGCGTCTCCCTGGCTGGCATCCTCGACAAGGAGCCCAGCCAGGTGACGATGATGCTCAACGACCTCACGGAGCAGGATCTGATCCGGGACGGCACCGACAGTACGCAACTCACGGCGAAGGGTCGGATCATCGTCAGCAACAAGCTCGAAGACGTCAACGTTTGAGGCGCACCGACGCCACGTCCGCTACCGCTCGTTGATCGCGTCGCTCGCGATGTTCCGGCCACGCGCTTTGAGCGTGACTTCCTTGCGGGTGCGGACTTCCTCCAGAATGTCGAGTTCGATGAGGCGGTCGTACACTTCCTCGACGCGGTCGACGTCCATGTCGACGAAGTTCGGAATCTCGAACGGCGACACGCCGGAATACAGCGCCATCAGCACCTCGTGTTCGCGTTCGCTGAGGTCGGCGTTCACCTCCGCGCGCTGTTCGCCCTCGCGGAGGAGACTGTGGAGAAAGGACATGTCGCGGCGTTTGCCCGACAGATGCGTCTGGACGCTCGTGCTCGCGCCTTCGGTGTGTTCGACTTCGAGGACGAGCCGCTCCTGGTCCATCACCGTCCGTTCGCCTTGCTCGACGCCGCCGATGTCGTCGAGATCGATCTCGATGAACTTCCCGTTCGACAGCGCGAGGTCGACCTCGCCCTCGTCGACCTTGAGTCGGCCTTTCTGCCACTCGGAGTCCTGGATCACGCCGCCCTTGACGGCGGGGTGTTTCGCCAGGATAATGCTCTGGTCGAGCAGGGCCTTGAACAGCTTCGTCTTGAACTCCTCGGTGTTGTCCGGGGCGACGAGCATGACGTCCTTGCCCATCTGGAGCGAGAGGTAGCCGGACACCTGGGCGATGGTCTGGTTGACGTCGACGCGGCCTTTCAGGCCGTCGAGTTCCGAGAGCGCGATCGTCCGCTTGCCCTCGTTGCTCACGAGCACGATCCGCTTGTTCGTGAGGATAATCCGGCCGTTTTGCCAATCGATGTCGTTGAGTCGTCGCCCGTTCTTGACTACCTGGGCGAATTTTCCCTGCGAATCATCGAGCTTGTGCTCACCCTCGCTCATGCGTCGTAGCCGATATTATCGGATCGTTTGTTCCCGGATGGTATTAACTTTCGTCTCACTCGCCCGTTCGAAACACGGGGTCGCTGACACATTACTGCACTCCTCGGCCACCGAGCTTCGAGATGGCCGCGAACGCCTTCTTGCGCATCTGCTCGTTGTCGGTCTTGTCGATGAGGTCGTCCAGTCGTTTGCGACTGCGCTCGCCGCCGACTTTCCCCAGGGTGAACACCGCCTGGGCCCGGACGTCGTCGTCGTAGCTCTTGTCGTCGACGACGTCGAGCAGTCGCGTTTCGACCTGGGTACCGCCGATCTCCGCGAGGCTCGTCGCCGCGAACTGAGCCGTCATCTGGTCGTCGTCGTCGAGCGTGTCGACGAGCGCTTCGACGACGCGGCTGTACCCCTCGCTGTCCGTGCCGGTGACCCGCCCGAGCAACCAGGCCGTGTTTCGCCGCTGGCGGTTCTGGGTGCTCTCCTCTAGGATGTCCACCAGCGGGACGATGACGCTCTTGTCGTCGGTTTCGTTCAACTTCTCGACGACGGTCTCCCGGATCTGGTGGCTCTGCTGGGTCGGCACGTTCGAGAGCAACTCGATGATCGAGTAGACGGCCGTCCGGCGCACCGAGGGGTTGTCGTCGGAGAGCGCCTCGATCAGGCCGTCGACCGGTTTGGCGTTGCCGAAGTTCCCCATCGCCCCGACGGCGATTCGCCGGATCACTGCCCGCTCGTCGTCGAACATGTTGAGCAGGGCGTTCAGCGCCTGGCGGTTGCTGATGGTCCCCAGCGCCTCGGCGGCCTCCTGACGGACCTGGGCTTTCGGGTCTTTCAGCCGCTCGATGAGCGCGTCGCAGGCCCTGGCGTCTTCGATCCGGCCGGCGGCGCGGGCGGCGCGTGCTCGCACCCGCGGGTCGGGGTCGTCGAGCGTCTCCAGCAACTGCGGGAGCACGTCGGCCTTCCCGAGTTCGCCGATCGCGTTCGCGGCGGCCATCCGCAACTCGGGGATGTCGGCGTTCAGGGCTTTCGCGAACGCCTTCGCCTTCGCCCAGTCGGCCTGCTGGTCGTCGCCGAGCTCGATGCCCGCGAGATCGGAGATCAGTTCCTCGATCGCGGGCTGGCCGATCTCGTTGAGGGCGTCGATCGAGGCCGACGTGACCTTCCGGCTGTCGCTTTCCTCGACCATCTTGACTAGTCGCCCGGTCACGTCGTGGCCCTCCCGTGTCTCCTCGTCGAACTCGCCAAGGATCTTCGCGGCCCGTGCCTTCACCTCCGGGTTGTCACTGGTTCGCGTGACGCTCAACAGCTTCTCGACGTTGCCCTCTCGCTCGAACTGGAACAGTGACATTATGCTTTCCGGTAGATCCGATGTCGTTTGTCCTCCGCCTCGAACGTGTCGCGACACTCGTGGGGGAGCGTCTCGGTCATGCCGATGACCAGGTACCCGCTGTCACGGAGCGACCCCTCGATCGTCTCGAAGATCGGCACCTTGTACTCCGTGTCGATGTAGATCAGCAGGTTGCGACACAACACGAGATCGAAGTTCCGTTTCGGGTCACCGCGGATGAGGTCGTGTTTCTCGAAGGTGATGAGGTCTTTGACCTGCTCGCGCATCTCGAAGCGGTTGCCGTCCTGGTCGACGTACGGCTCGTAGTCGTCCAGCGGCGCGAGCTCCTCGGCGATGTCTGTCGTCTGGGACGTCTCGTAGACGCCCGCGCGTCCGATCTCCAGGGAGTCCTCGCTGATGTCCGTTCCCAGGATCGAGACGCGCCGATCCTGAATGTCGGGGTCGTCGAGCGCCAGCATGGCGAGCGAGTACGGCTCTCGGCCGTCGGCACAGGGCGCGCTCCAGATGCGCACCTTGCGACGCTCGTCGGTCAGGGTCTGCAACACCGACCGGATCCCCTCCCACGCCTCGGGGTTCCGGAAAAAGCCCGTCACGTTGATCGACAGCGAGTCGAGCAGCGAGTCGGCTTCCTCGTCGTTGCCCTGCAACTGCGAGAGGTACTCCTCGTAGGTGTCGGCTCCCGTGCGGCGCATCCGTGCGGTGATCCGCCGGTCGAGATAGGCGTCGTTGTAGAACCCGGTCTCGAACCCGACGTCCGCCTCGATGTAGTCGAGCAATCGGTCGAACGCTTCTGGCGACTCCTGCCTACTGTCTGTCATTTGTGTGGAGTGTCAGGGTGTTGGGTGTGGGTGACGGCCGGGAGCGACCGGTCGCGTGCTCGCTTCACAGCGTCACCACGTCGAGGATGTGGACGATGTTCCCGTCGCCGAGCACGGCGGTCCCCGAGAGGCCCGGCGTGCCACTGAGGATCCCTTCGAGGGGCTTGACGACGACTTCCTCCTGCTGGGTGACGGCGTCACACTGGAGTGCGACCTGTCGCTCGGACTCGCGGATGCGGACGAGCATCCCGTCGCCGTTGGTCTTGGCGTTCGGGACGTCGAACGCGTCGGCGAGTTTCACGATCGGATAGATCTCGTCGTTGTGTTCGATGACTTCCTCGCCGTTGACGATCTTGACGTCGTTTTTCTGGCTGATCTCGTCGATGTTCTTGATCGGGACGCCGTACTGCTCGTCGCCGACCTGGACAAAGAGGACCTTGACGATGGCCATCGTCACCGGCAACCGCAGCGAGACGGTCGTCCCCTCGCCGGGTTCGCTGTCGACGCTGACCGACCCGTCGAGCTGCGTGACGGTGTCGTGGACGACATCCATCCCGACGCCGCGCCCGCTCGTGTCGGTCACTTCCTCTTTCGTCGAGAGCCCCGGATGGAACGCGAGGTCGTAGATGTCCGACTCGTCCATCTTGTCGAGCTCCTCTTCGGTTTTGAAGTCGTGCTCGATCGCCTGCTCGCGAATGTCCTCGACCGCGAGGCCGGCCCCGTCGTCTTCGACTTCGATGATGACGTGGTCGCGTTCCCGGGTCGCGCGCAGTTCGACGTTCCCTTCGCGGGGTTTGCCGAGTTCTTCGCGCTCTGCGGGCGGCTCGATGCCGTGGTCGACTGCGTTTCGCAGGATGTGCATCAGGGGGTCGGAGATTTCCGTCAGGATGGTGCGGTCGAGTTCGATGTCCTCGCCCTCGATCTCGAAGTTGACCTCCTTGTCGAGTTCCCGGGCGAGGTCCCGCACGAGTCGCGGGAACTTCCCGACGACCTTCTTCAGCGGGATGAGCCGCATGTCCATCACCGTGTTCTGGAGGTTCGCCGAGATCTTGTCCAGCTCGTTCAAGTTCTCGCTGGCGCTGTCCATGTCCCGCTCGTCGACTGCTCGGCGGAGCTTGATTCGGCTCGTGACCAGCTGTTCGACCTGGCCGTGGAGTTCGTCGAGCTGGTCGACGTCGACCCGGACGGACTTGATCTCGTCGACGGAGGAGTCGGCCGACGAGGCCGACCGACTGCTCCCGCCGCTACTGTCGCTGTCGTCGCTCTCCTCGCTCTCGCCGATGTCGTCGATCTCGGCAACGCCGTACTCGTCGAGTTTGCTCGTGGTGTCGAGTTCGGACTCGATCGCGTCGGCGTCGTCCGCGTCGACGAGCAGGTCGAACCCGTCGTCGTACTCGCCGTTCTCGATGTCCGCGCGGTCGGGCGACGCCGCGAGCAGCTCGAAGGCGCCGGCGACGGACTCGACGACCAGCATGCCGTCGACGCCCTTCATGTCGCTGTCGCCCATCTCGATGCGGACCTGATAGGCCGAGTCGGCGTCGACGCCCGCGTCAGCGAACGTCGATTCGTCGACGGAGACATCGTCGTCGCCACTCGTTGCCGCCGTCTCGACGTCGTCGCTCGTGTCGTCACTCGTGTCGTCTGTGGTGGCGTCGCCCGCCGGCGGCCCGTCTTCGAGCACGCCGCGAATCTCGTCGACCATCTCGCTGGTATCGGTCGAGGACTCGCCGTTCTGTTCGATCTCGCCGACGATGACTTCGATCTGGTCGACGCCGTCGAAGATCATGTCCATGATCTCCGGGGTGACCTCCATGTTCCCCTCGCGCATCTCGTCTAAGAGGTCCTCGACGGCGTGGGCGAGGTCGCTGGCGTCGTCGAACCCCATCGCGCCGAAGTTCCCTTTCAGCGTGTGGGCCGTCCGGAAGATCGAGTCCATCGCCTCCTGGTTGTCGGGGTCCGACTCCAGGTCGAGTAGCGAGTTGTTCAGTTCCGTGATCGCTTCCTCGCTTTCGCGGATGAATGCGTCGAGATATTGTTCGTCAACCATGATTAGTTCTCCTTGGTAATCGTGTCGACAATGCCGTCGGCGATCTCGTCTAAGGGGAGCACCGTATCGACCATCCCCGTCTCGACCGCGCGCTTGGGCATCCCGTAGACGGCCGACGTCGCTTCGTCCTGTGCGAGCGTCTTCGCACCGGCCTGCTTGAGCGCCCGGATGCCGTCGGCCCCGTCGTTGCCCATCCCGGTGAGGATGACCGCCGTCATGGGGCCGTCGATCGTCTCGGCGGCCGACTCCATCGTCACGTCGACGGCCGGCCGAACGCTGTTGACCGGCTCGGTCTCGGTGAGCTTCACGCGGAGCCGCCCGCTCGCGTAGTTGGACACCACCATGTGTTTCCCGCCGCAGGCGACGAGCGCTTCGCCGCCACCGATCCGGTCGCCGTCAGCGGCCTCCGTGACGTCGTAGGCACTCCGGTTGTCAAGTCGCTGTGCGAACCGACCCGTGAACCCGTCGGGCATGTGCTGGACGATGAGGATCCGGAGGTTCGCCGCCGCCGGCAGCTCCGAGAGGATCTGCTCGACGACGGTCGGACCGCCGGTCGACGACCCGATGAGCAACGTCGCGTTCTCGACGTACGTCGCGTCGGTCGGGTCGGCCGTCGTTCCTGCCGAGGCGTCGGCGGTTGCACTGCTCCTTTGGCTCTGCGCGGTGCTTTCCTTCTCGACGGTTTCGACGGCCTGGGCGTAGGCTTCGTCCGGCGTCGTCGTGCTGGATTTCGTCCCGACGGAGACGTCGACGCTGGCGACCGAGGTCACCATGTCGACGAGCTGGTCTTCGAGTCGGGACATCTCCATCGACACCTCGCCGCCGGGTTTGGTGAAGAAGTCGACTGCACCCTTCTCCAGCGCCTGGAAGGTCACGTCGGCGTTCTCGTCGGTGTGGGCCGACAGCATGAGCACTGGCGTCGGGTGCGCCGACATGATCTGCTCGACGGCTTCGATGCCGTTCATCTCGGGCATCTCGACGTCCATCGTCACGACGTCGGGGTCGTGTTCGTCGACGGCCTCGACGGCTTCCAGTCCGTTTTTCGCCTGCGCAACGACTTCGACGCCACCCGTCTCCAGGATGTCCGAGATGACGCTCCGCATGAAGTGCGAATCGTCTGTGACGACGGCTCGCGTCGTCCCGGCCGTCGCTCCTACCATACTACCACCGCGTTCTCGCGGGCGCGACGTGGCGAACGACCCTCACGTCGCGACTCAGAAGCCGGCTGGACGACCGACTGGCGCTCGAAGCGGCGACTACAACTCTCACGTACCCGGGCTGTCGCCATCCTTATGTTCTGTTGTCAGCGTACCCGTGAGCTACCAATAAAGACACCGCCTCCGTAATCAAATGTGATAGCCCAGGAGTCACGCTTAAGTCCGGTTCGTGGCATCAATCTGGTACCAAGCGTGGCTGCGCGCGGGCGCGGTCGAGGTGAACGGACATGTCACAGGCTACACCCACGAACGACGCCGACGCGACAGGGCAGGTACTCGAGTTCAAACTGGGCTCGGAGACGTACTGTGTCGACATCGACTACGTCACCGAAATCGTCGACGTCGGTGACCTGACGGATCTCCCGAACGCGCCGGCGTACGTCAACGGCGTGATGGACCTTCGCGGTCGCACGACGGCGATCGTCGACCCGAAGACCATCTTCGACATCGACGAGGCGGACGCCGACAGCAAACGGATCATCGTCTTCGATCCCGACATCATCGCCAACCGGAAGGCCGCCGGCTGGCTCGTCGACGAAGTGTACCAGGTGGTGAAACTCGACGAGGAGACCGTCGAAGACGCTCCGGAAAGCGGCCAGGAAGCGGTCCGAGGCGTCATCAAACACGACGACGACGAGGCCGACGACAGTTTCGTCATCTGGGTCGATCCGCAAGCGGTCCACCGCTGAGGTCGCACCCCGGCCGCGCGGGACGGAGAATTTTTTCACACCGATGACGGATGCTTTTTTAATTCGCGACCCATAGAACCTTCCAACCAACCAATGGTAGAGCTAACCAAGACGGGTATCGACGGACTGGACTCGATACTCAACGGCGGCATCGTGCGGAACTCGACGACGCTCGTCAGCGGCAACCCCGGGGCTGGCAAGAGTATCCTGGGACTGCAGTACATCTACAACGGCGTCAAGATGTTCGACGAGAAGGGTATCTATCTCTCCTTCGAGGAAAACGCGGAGGACATCCGCGAGGCCGCCGAATCCATCGGGTTCGAGGACTGGGCCGACTACGTCGAGCGCGGTGACATCAAAGTCTACGACAAGCAGGTCCTGCTGCGCGAGAACGACTTCTCCTCCTCGCTGGACATCCTGCTGGACGACATCCAGGACGAAGACTACCAGCGGCTCGTCCTCGACTCGCTGACGATGTTCCAGCTGTTCTTCGAGAACGAACAGGAGAAGCGAACGTACCTGCTGAAGTTCACCGACATCCTCCGGAAGAACGAACTGACGACGCTGATGACAAACGAACAGGGCTCGATGTCCCCCGACACCGACGTCGGCCTGGAGAACTACCTCACCGACGGGAACATCTACCTCATTCAGGCACCGACCGAGTCCGGCGTCAACCGTTACGTCTGGGTCGCGAAGATGCGCAAACAGGACATCGAGACCGACATCTTCCCGATGGAACTCGAACACGGTGGGATCACGGTCCACGAGAACGCCAGCGCGTTCTCGATGATGAGCGAAGAGGAATCGCCGATTTAAGAGCTTTCTACGTCCGTTATTGCCTTCGATAACGGGCGTAACGGGCCCATATGCTGACGTCGTCGTCTGAGAATTCGGTCGGCAGTTCGTTGTTATGGAGTTGTTATTCTGCTTCTCTGACCCGTCAATTTTATACTTTAGAAAATTCATTATCTGATAATAGATGCCACCAGCAGAGATACTCAGGACGCTCGGGAACAAGTACAGCGCGGAGATACTGGAGGCGACGGACGAACCCCAATCGGCGCAGGGGCTGAGTGAAGAACTCGATATTCCGATCGCCACCTGTTATCGGCGCATCGACGAACTCACCGAGCACGATCTCCTCGAACTCCACGACAACATTCTCTCTGACGACCGCCGCCGGATCAAGGTGTACCGGCGGAACGTCGAGGAGATCACCGTCGACTTCGCGAACGACCTCTCGGTGTCGGTCGAAGAGCGTTCTGAAGTGACCAACAAACTCGACGAAGCCTGGCGAACCCTCTCGGAAAGCTAACTTCTCTGGTGCACGCGCGATTCAAGCGGACCCGACCGTCCTGATGCGGTTTTCGCCCTCTCTGTAACCTCGTATTATCACCAGAGATATTTTCAAGCATGGATTTAAGATGGCCCCGTCTGTATAATGGCGTATTGAACGATGGTTGAGATTGTCGAACTCCTCTACGCCGTCTCCACCCTGGTCTTCGTCGTCGCTGGGCTGACCATGGTCGGGATGGCTATTCGCGCGTACGTACAAACATCTAGAGATGCGATGCTTCACCTGTCGATCGGGTTCTCGCTCGCAGTTGCTGGTGCAGCGGCGACGATGATCAGTGCATTTCTGACGAACTTCGACGGGGCCAAATCCCTCCTGCTCGTGAACAGCGGCCTGACGACGTTCGGTTATCTGTTCGTGATGTACAGTCTCGTCACCTACGAGTAGGCCGAGCGAGCTGGGTTTCTGCTGTTTACATCCCTGATACCCGCTCTTTTTCTGTGAGAATCGGTTCTCATCTGTGGCCGTCCCAGGAAATTGCCCCGGAATTAGCCTGCGAGCGTCTCGAGAAAATCGATCGAGCAGGACTGCATCGGCGATTATCGACATCTGTCCCGATTTTCAACATCTGTTTTTCACCTTTGATAATTGGCAGGTCAAATTTATCACCCAAGTCCCAGATATATCGCCTATAGTCCGGGCCGGTAGCGGAACCATCGCTCGGGCACAGGTGATACCCATGTTCGACATGAACGAAGAACAAAAAGACGAACTGAAAGAACGGCTTCGCGCACAGGTCGGGATCGGTACACTGATCGTGTTCATCGCGATGGTGCTGGTCGCGGCGATCGCGGCTGGTGTGCTGATCAACACTGCAGGCTTCCTGCAGAGCAAGTCCGAGCAGACTGGACAACAGGCCGGTGAGCAAGTCACCAACCGACTGCAGGTCCTGCAGGTCAGTGGGGAGAAGACAAGCACTTCAATCACACCCCCTGACGAGCCTGAAAGGATCGGTTCCGTCACGATGGTCGTGACGAAGGCCCCTGGTGCGGAAGACATCGCGATGCGCGGCATCACGATGCAGTGGGTCGACAACGACGGCACCTACGACATCGTCCACGAGGAAGAGTACAACGACCAGGACGGGAAGTTCGCACAGGAGGCCATTAAGGACGAGGACAACTCGGTTCGGAACTCCGATTCGCCGGTGATCAACAGTCCGGACGACCGCATCAACCTCGTCATCGACATCGGGGAATCTGACGACCTCGGTGCGTACAATGACGACCCGGATAGCGAGGACCTGATTCGGGACAGCGGTCTCGAGGAGGGCGAAACGGCATCGATTCGGATCACGACCGCATCCGGGACTGCCTCGACGGTCCAGCTGGTTGTGCCCGAGTCGCTGAGCGGCAAGACGGCTGTCCGACTCTAAACCTGTACTCTTCTCTGATTTTCTTGGTCGTGCTACCGCTAGGTACATTGATTATGGATTAGCTTTTGCCTAGCAAACTACCTGTTCTTTGAATGTGGCGGTGCCGGTGTAAAATCCATAATCATAAATGAAACTCTCTGCCATTTTCACATGTGATATTTTTCGAGGTGGGCTTATATACGATTCATGATTAGACAGTGACACGGCCCGAGTGAACGGTGGTTCATCACTTGGGTTTGTGATACCCATGTTCGATATGAACGAGGACGAACGAGAGGAACTGAAAGAGCGGCTCCGTGCACAGGTTGGGATCGGTACACTGATCGTGTTCATCGCGATGGTGCTGGTTGCGGCAATCGCGGCCGGTGTCCTGATCAACACGGCGGGCTTCTTACAGAGCAAGTCCGAACAGACTGGACAGCAGGCTGGCGAGCAGGTGACCAACCGGCTGCAGGTCCTGCAGGTCAGTGGTGAAAAAACTGAGAGCTCTGCTGACGATGAGATCGGTGCGGTGACGATGGTCGTGACGAAAGCGCCCGGGGCAGAGGACATCGCAATGCGCGGGATCACAATGCAATGGGTCGACAATGAGGGTACTTACGATCTCGTGCATGAGGAGGAATACACTGACCAAGACGGTCAGTTCGCACAGCAGGCGATCAAAGACGAGGACAACTCGGTTCGGGATTCAGATTCCCCTGTTATCAACAGTCCTGATGACCGAATCAATCTCGTTATCGATATCGGCGACACTGATGACCTCGATGGTTACTCATCGCCCTATCCTGACCAAGAAGATATAATTAGGGATGGGCATACTGGTCTCGAAGAAGGTGAAACAGCCTCGATTCGGATCACGACCGCGTCTGGGACTGCATCGACGGTCCAGCTGGTCGTGCCCGAATCGCTGAGCGGCAAGACGGCAGTCCGCCTCTAAACCCGAACCCTTCTTTCCGTATTTTTCACCTGCTGAGCTACAGCTCTTTCTACGTCGAATAGAGGGCGCTTACTCCGCTTACAGTAACGCGGTGATTCCCCGTGAAGCTCTTATGGAGTGAACGCGAACAAAACCTATCAATTTGGTTAAAAATCCCACTTTCGATCTCGTGATTATTACCATACGATAGTCTTCTGATCACCGGTTACGGCTATTTTTTTTCGTGATATTTTGCGAGGTGGGTTTATATAGTGCCCCTGTTTTGACACTGGTACGGCCCGAGTGAGTGTCGATTCGTCGCTTGGGCATGTGATACCCATGTTCGATATCAACGAAGACGAAAAAGAAGAACTCAAAGAGCGGCTTCGCGCACAGGTCGGGATCGGGACACTGATCGTGTTCATCGCGATGGTGCTGGTCGCGGCGATCGCGGCTGGTGTGCTGATCAACACGGCAGGCTTCCTGCAGAGCAAGTCCGAATCGACTGGACAGCAGGCCGGTGAGCAAGTCACTAACCGCCTGCAGATCCTCCAAACTAGTGGACAGAAAACAGGGACCTCTGGTGACAATGCGATCGGTGCGGTCACGATGGTCGTGACGAAGGCTCCGGGTGCAGAAGACATCGCGATGCGCGGCATCACGATGCAGTGGGTCGACGACGAGGGCACCTACGACATCGTTCACGAGAATGAATACAACGACCAAGATGGTACGTTCGCACAGGACGCCGTCAAGGACGAGGACGACTCGGTTCGGGACTCCGACTCGCCGGTGATCAACAGTCCGGACGACCGTATCAACCTCGTCATCGACATAGGTACAGATGACAACTTGGACGCATACGAAGGTGATGACGCACCTGCTACTGTTCGTGACAGCGGTCTCGACGAGGGCGACACCGCGTCGATCCGAATCACGACTGCCTCCGGAACCGCGTCGACCGTCCAGCTGGTCGTGCCCGAATCGCTGAGCGGCAAGACGGCAGTTCGCCTGTAAGCTCGCAGCAACGTTTTCTTTTTTAGCAGCAACCTGTACGGTACTGAGTAACAACCAACGGAATTATATTCATTCGTCACGGAGTACCATACTATGCCCTCGGGCCTGGACGAGGACGCAGACGTCGAAGAGGGGCCTGTCCTATCTCCGGAGGAACTCGACATCTCGAACGACGAGCGCGTCAAGGAGATCGACGACGGGCGCTACGTCGTCTCGTCGGGTGGTCCCGTCTCGAATCAACAGTCCGAACCAGCCGGTGAGTTAGAGTCGGGTCCGTCCGACTCGCCGGCGCGAGACGAGTACAAGACCGGACCGAATCCAGCGATCGAACAGAACGACGATCCGACGCCGCTGGAAGCCCCACCAAACGACGAACCCGAGCCGCCGGCACCGTCAGATTCTCTCGACGCCCGATCGGTCCACAACTGGCTGTCGGACGATCTCCAGGCCGCGAACTCGGAGTACGCGTTCGACATCACGGCGAACTTCGGCGGTGACGTCTCCCAGCAACGGATGGTCTCGAACGACGTCGTCACCACCTTCGAGACGCTCGTGATGTGGTACGCCCAGCAAGTCGATCGCAACACGCCCGTTGAACAGGTGCTCGGTATCCTGCTTATGGAAGCGAACGTGCCCGTTCGCTATCCACCGAAAGCAATCCGGCGCGCGCTCAAGTCGACGAGCCTCTCGGCCGACGACACGATCGCCGATCTGATGCGGGAAGTCAAGGAGAATCAGGGCCTGCAGCTGTGACGGGCAGTGTGGTCGTCCGAGCGTTTTAGGTAGCTCCCCTGTCAACATCGAACGAGATGGACTTCGTGTGGCGCGTCCGCGCTCTGACGATCGGCGTGATACTGTTCGTGCTGCTGATCTCTGGCCCGGCAGTCGGAGTCGTCGATCTGACGCCCGAACAGTCGAGTCCGGACAGCCTCGGCGACGGAACGGCCGACGTGACCATGGCGTCGGACCCGGCGAAGGACCTCCGAATCGACGAGGGTCGGTTCGGAACCGGCGTGTACTACCTCCGAATGCCGCCGGCAGTCGTCGACGTGTCGTCGATCGAGGGCCGACCGCAACTCACGTACAAGGTGTCGGTCCCGGGGCTGGATTACACGGACTCGACGTCCGAAATGGTCGATTCGACCGGCCGAACCACAGTTCACCTCGATGATCGGGCCTTCGCCCCGAAATCGATCAAAAACGACTCCTATCGGGCCGAGGTGGTCGTGCGCGTCCAGAGTTTCGAGATGGATACGGTCGTCTATCACCGGAACGTCACGGTGACGGTCGACGACTGACGGATTGGGGACGCTCTCGATTTTACCGGACGAAACTCTCGACGTGCAACCGTGCTGAGATACGTCAGACGTGACGCTTGCCGGCGGAATCTCGGGGATATCTCTATCAATCTCGATAATCTGTGGGAAGCGTTTATTGGGATATTCGGAAAAGAGAGTGACGAGCGAATATGCCAGAGGTACTGATTGCGGACGATTCGGAGTTCATGCGGAACCTCCTGCGAGAGATCCTGGAGGAGGACCACCAGATCGTCGGCGAGGTCGAGAACGGAGTCGAGGCAGTGGAAGTGTACAAAGAGGAGTCGCCGGACCTGGTGATGATGGACATCGTGATGCCCATCCGGGACGGCATCGAAGCGACGGACGAGATCAAAAGCTCCGACCCGGACGCGACGGTCATCATGTGTACCAGCGTCGGACAGGAAGAGAAGATGAAAGAGGCCGTCAAGGCCGGCGCGGACGGGTACATCACGAAACCGTTCCAGAAACCGAGTGTTATCGAGGCTATCGAGGACGCAGTCGGAGCGTAAGGGAGCCGATGAGAGTCGACATCCAGTCGCTGGAGACGTTCAACCAACTGGCCTACGAGGGTGCCGAGCAAGCCACGGCGATGATGGCCCAGATGACGGGCATCGAGGCCGTCGTCGACGTGACCAAGATCACGCTGATGGACCGGGCCGACATCGGTGAGGAACTCGCCGGCCGGGCGTTCGTCGGGATCCAGTTCGCCATGGAGGGCGCGCTGACCGGTGACACGACGCTCGTGTTCGAAGAACAGTGTCGGGACCCGATCGTCGACGCCCTGCCCGGCGGGTCGGGGGACGAGTCGATGGCCGAAAGCAGCGTCAAAGAGATCGGCAACATCATGATGAGCGGCTTCATCGACGGCTGGGCCGACTACCTCGGCACGACGATCGAACACTCGCCGCCCGAGTACCTCGAAGCGACGGGTGCCGACGTGTTGCCCGCGACTGACAGCGACGACTCCGAACAGGTGTTCGTGTTCAAGAGCCAGATCGACTGGCCGGGCGAGGACTTGAACTTCTACATCTACATGCTGCCCGAGTACACGGAGATGACCGACGTCATGGCTGCCAGCACGGAGACGGGCGCGAACGCGATCCCCGTCGACAAGCTCTCCGTGTTCAACCAGATGACCAAGGAGGGCACCCAGAAGGCGGCCGAGAACGTCACTGCGATGACCGGCATCGAGACGGACGCGGAAGTCACCCAGATCAGTTTCGCGCCCATCGAGGACGTGCCGAAGCAGGTCGACAGCAGCGCCTACGTCGGCACCGTCGTGGAGTTCGACGGGATGCCCTCGGGGTATCTGATGATCCTGTTCGACGAAGAGTCGGCGATGAACGTCGCCGAGGCGCTGATGCCGATGGAGCCCGACGGCGACGGGTTCACGTCGATGCACGAGAGCGCCATCGAGGAGATGGGGAACATCATGACCAGCGGGTTCGTCGACGGCTGGGCGAACGTGCTCCAGACGTCCGTCGAACACACGCCACCGAAAGTCGTCCACGACATGGGACAGGCGATCATGGACCCCCTGGCAGCGCAGGTCGGCCAACACCAGAGTCACGCGTTCATCATCGAGTCGCGAATGCAGACGGACGATCTCGATTTCAGCTGTGAGATCCACGCGCTGCCGAACGACGAGGAACTGCGCGCGGCGCTGGAGAACCTGGACGTCGACCGCAAGGACGAGACCGAGGCGGACGTCGAGCGCATCTTCTGACACGAGGGAACAATGAAGGTCTACGATGGCTCAACCGAGACGGGCTCCGAACCGAAACAGGAGCGTCTCAAGGTCGGGATCGCCGAGTACGAAGTGACGACGTCCGGCGCCGACCTGACGACCAGCGGACTCGGATCGTGTCTCGGCGTCGCGATGTACGACGACGTCGCCGGCGTCGCCGGTCTCGTCCACGTCATGCTCCCCTCGGCAGCCGAAGTCGACGACGCCAACAAAGCGAAATTCGCAGACACCGGCATCGAGCTGTTGGTCGAAGAGATGGAGCGCGAAGGGGCAGCCAAACGCCGGATCGAGGCGAAGATCGCCGGCGGGAGCGACATGCTCGACTTCTCGGAGAACGGCTCCGGCATCGGCGTCCGCAACACCGAGCAGGTCGAAGCGACGCTGGCCGAACTCGGAATCCCGATCGTCAGTCGAGACGTCGGTGGGGATCACGGCCGGTCGCTCAGGCTCGACGGGAACTCGGGGGACCTGACCGTCAAGAGCGCGAACAAAGGAAGCCAGGTCATCTGACGCCTGACGAACGCCCGACAGCCGCCCGTCTGACGGTGACAATAGACGCCTACGATCTCAGTAACCAAGTGATACACTCAATAGGATTACACCTGCAGATAGTATTTCTAATCCTGATAATTGCTGGGCCGTCTATGGCCAATTCTGGCGAAAATCTCCACATGAAACGCTAAGCCAGTATCATTTGTGATGATATCGGCGTTAAGTTGAAGTTAATGAGGTCTGTATACCGACAGTGATGAGCAGTCTCGCCGCGAGCCACGTCGTCGTGCTCGTCCTAGAAATCGTAACCGCAACGAGCTCCCCGGTGCCGGACAGTCTGGTACCAGTCCTGGTGACGTTCGCCAGTGGCGCAGTGGGAATGAGTATCAAGAACGTCTTCGATTCGATCATGTCCGACGAGGACGGCGACGGAGGCGACGATCTTGGTGGAGACGACCTCGGCGGTGGCGGCGGCGACGGAGGTGGCCTCATGTCTGAGGAAGGAGACGACGACCTGGACGACCTCGGCGGGCTCGGTGGCGACGACTTCGGTGGGTTCGATGACGACGGTGACGACATGTTCGACGAGGGTGGCGGAGGCGGCGGCGCAGCCACCGACGAACTCGAAAACCGTCTTGACGAACTCGAAAACGAGGTCGGTAGCCTCCAATCGACCGTCAACACCGTCCGAAACGAAAACGAACAGATCGGCGAGCAGGTGACCGACATCGAGGAGAATATTCGGAAGCTGCTCGACATCTATGAGATGGTCACTCGCGGCGTCAACCCGTTCGCCGACGACATCCAGCCGGGCGCGGCCGGCGGTGGCGCTGGCGGCGGCATGGACGCGGGCGGGTTCGGCCTCTTCGACGACGACGAAGAGGGCGAAGAGGAAGAACAGATCGACGACGACATCGCCAACGCGGACGCCGAAGGGTTCTTCGACGACGACCTGACGGAAGACGACGGCGACGACGACGTCGACGATCTGGACGCTGGATTCGACGACGCAATAGACGACGACGGTGGCCTCGAGGACGACGGCGGTGCGTTCGACGAGGACTTCGACGACGCGGGCGACGACATGCTCGACGACGGCGACGGCAGTGACGGCGAGGGCGCAAAGTCGTTCCAGGACCTCAAAGAAGAGTACGAAGAGGGCGACGCCGACTGGGCGGAAGACGGTGAAGCCGAGGATCTCGATGCCGACGGCATGGAGATGGACGACGACTTCGACGACCTGGACGACGAGGGCGACGAGATGTTCGAATCCGGCGACGCCGACGACGTGCTCCCCTCGGCTGACGAAGACGACGAGGACGACGTCGTCACCGGTGACGTCGACGACGTGCTCCCCGGCGACGACGAGGCGGACACGGACGACGTCGTGCCCGCGGACGCTGCCGCGGACGCAGACGACGACTTCGAGGCCGCCGAGGAACTCGACGAGTCGGCCACCACCTCGGAGACGACCGACGATTCCCCGGGCAAGCCGTACCTCAAAACGCTCCCGAGCGGCTACTCGACCGACCTGACCGTCGTCGAGTGGCTCGACTTCCTCATCCAGGAGTCGAACGTCCACGAGGCGTCGCAGGCGATCAACTACTACGAGCGCATCGACTGGATCGACGAGGACGTTGCCGAGGACCTGCGGTCGTTCCTGGTCGCGTTCGAGGACTCTGCCGGCAACACCGACGCTACCCTAACCATCGATCACCACACCAAGAGTCTCCGCTACATCAGCCAGCTCAGCGGCGACGCCGCAGGCACGACGGCGATGCAACTCCTGCAACGTGGTGGTGGTGATGGGCTTCAGCGTTAGCGGATCGGCAGCAATCGTCTTCGCCGGGATGTTCATCGCGTTTAGCATCTTTTACGGAGCAGCCTCGAACAGCTTCGAGCGCGTCGCCGAGGCGCAACACGACAACTCTGATCGAGTCGTCGATCAGCGCAACGTCGACATCGAGATCGTCTACTACGAGCGGAGCGATACGACGCCGAATCGGCTCACGATTCTCGTCAACAACACGGGCTCGAAGGTGGTGAACGTCGAGGAAACCGACCTTATCGTCGACAACGAGTATCTCGTCCCTGATGATACAACAGTTATCCAAACTGATGGATCGCAACCGGACACGAACCTGTGGGCACCGGGCGAGCAGCTCAATATCACGGTTCGAGGCGACAGCCTGTACGAGAGTGACCGCGTCAAGATCGTCACAGAACACGGGATCGCTGACACAGTGATCGTGAGCGGAGAGACCCAGGTGGTGCTGTAGCTGTGGCAGCCGCTGTTTCGCATCGTGTCCACGATAGCGTCGCTGCGGACCGTGACGCCTGTCCGTCACCGGACGGGCGCTCCCGGCGTGGATCCGCGACGCCGAACAGCCGTGAACGTTCACAGCCCGTCTGCCATCCGTCTGACAAAAAGCTGGGATTATTAGTAGATACAGCTAACAACGTTACACCTACAGAACGACTCAGATCAGATGATTTCGGGTCCATTATCACTGTCGCCACAGATAGCGTAACGAAACCGCCGGTTTCCGAAACGGAAGCCGGGTTCAGCAGTTGCTCTCGGCCCGACGGGCCGACTGCTGACCCGCTCGTTACTATATACGATACTGGCGGCGATACTGATATTTGGCCCGCGTGTAAATCCGCGTTCGTAGAACTGCGGAACGGTTCCAAGGCTGGACCACCACGCGTCGCGGTCGTGGCTGGTTCGGGTGTCGCGGCGTTTGCGTTTCCAAACGGTGATGACTCGTGTTAGGCGATTCGCTCACTGACCGACCCCGTTCGCCCCACCGCCAGGCGGTGATGCTGTAATGGCGAGTGTGTCTGTTTCACACATGATCCTGTTCATCGCCTCGATCCTGGTGGCGGCGAGCGTCGTCGGCGTGTTCACCGACAGCATCTCGCAGGTGAGCGAAGCGATCGACCAGCGCGGGGTGTCAGTGAGCGAGGACATACGGACCGACATCGAGATCATCAGCGACAGCGGCTCTGCGGCCGTCTATGAGGACGACACGATCACGATTCACGTCAAGAACACCGGTTCGGAGACGTTGACCGCCAGGCCTGACCAGATAGACGTATTTGTCAATGGAAGGTACAAATCGGCAGACGCCATGTCCGTGAGTCTGGAAGGTGATGCGTCGACCTGGCGGTCTGGCGAAGTTGCAAAACTGGAGATTGAAGAGTCCGGTCTCAGTGGCGATACTCGTGTGAAGGTTATAATCAATCAAGACGAAGAAATGTTTAGGTTCAATACATGAGCGTCGGGACAAAAGACCTGTATTCGCTGGGCATGGAGGATCACGACCGCCTCAACAAGGAACTCGGTGGCGGTATTCCACCGGGGAGTATCGTCCTCATCGAGGGCGACTACGGGGCCGGCAAGAGCGCGATCAGCCAACGGTTCACCTACGGCTTCTGCGAGGAAGGCCACACCGTCACGATGCTGTCGACGGAGCTGACGATCGGCAGCTTCCTCGATCAGATGAACTCGCTGTCGTACGACATGGTCGACCACATCCTGCAGGAACGCTGTCTGTTCCTCCACGCCGACATCGGTGACACGAACACGCTCACCGGTGGCGACGACGAGAGCGAACGGAAGGACCTGCTCAAGCGGCTGATGGAGGCCGAAGTGATGTGGTCGACGGACGTCATCATCGTCGACACGTTCGATTCGATCCTGCGCAACGATCCGAAGTTCGAGGCGCTGGTTCGCCAGAACGAGGAGCGCCAAGCCGCCCTGGAGATCATCGGGTTCTTCCGTGACCTGATCTCCCAGGGGAAAGTCATCGTCCTCACCGTCGACCCCTCGACGCTGGACGAGTCGGCGATCGGTCCGTTCCGCTCGATCGCGGACGTGTTCCTCGAACTCGAGATGGTCGAGGTCGGGAACGACGTTCGCCGTCAGATCTCCGTCAAACGATTCGCGGGGATGGGCGAACAGGTCGGTGACACGATCGGGTACTCCGTCCGCTCTGATACGGGCATCGTCATCGAGAGCCGTAGCGTCGCATAACAGGAGAGCCATGACCGAACAAGGAACCGCCAAACCGTCGGACGAACTCAGGCAGTACGCAGCGAGGCGTCCGCACCTGCAGGAGCACCTGCGGAAGATCAAACAGATCACTGGCGAGTTCCCGATGTTCATCGAAGAGGCCGACGACGAGTACGAAACCGATCGGCCGAACGTCCTGTATCCGGTCGGTGGCCCGATCTTCTGTCACATCTACGGCGACGTCGGGCAGGCGACGAAGTACTACACCGTCGAACCGGAACTCGACGAGACCGAACAGGTCGTCTACGAGAAAGTCCGGGACCGACTCCTCCAGAAGTCCGTCACGAAACCGGCGCCACAGAACGAAGCCGAATACGACGACCGGATCGAAGAACTCCTCCAGGAGACGACCCGGATCAAAGACAGCGAGAACGACAGTTTCTTCGACCGTATTCCGTCCGTGTTCGACATGGGGCAGGTCGAGGTCTCACAGGAGACCTACGAGAACATCCGGTACGTCCTCAACCGAGACATCGTCGGACTCGGCCCGCTCGAACCGATCATGCGCGACCCGGCGAACGAGGACATTCACGTCATCGGGCCTCACGAGACGTACGTCGACCACGGGGTCTACGGCATGATCGGCACCACCGTCGACTTCGGGACGCCCGAAGAGTTCGACCAGTGGTTGCGAAACATGGGCGAACGCATCGGCGACCCCGTGTCAGACTCCGACCCCATCGTGGACTCCACGCTGCCGGACGGGTCGCGTCTCAACCTGATTTATTCGGACGACGTCTCGCTGAAGGGGCCGAGCCTCACCATCCGGCAGGGCGACGAGGTGCCCCTGTCGATCTTCCAGATTACCAAGTGGGGGACGCTGTCCCCGCGCCTGTCGGCGTACCTCTGGCTCTGCCTGGAGAACGAGCAGACGGTGTTCGTGGTCGGGGAGACGGCGTCGGGGAAGACGACGACGCTGAACTCCATCATGGCGTTCATCCCGCGAGACTCGAAGATCTACACCGCGGAGGACACCGCGGAGGTGCTCCCGCCCCACGACACCTGGCAGCAACTCCTCACGCGTGAGGGTGAAGACGAAGGGACCAGCGTCGACATGTTCGACCTGGTCGCGGCCGCACTGCGTTCCCGCCCGGACTACATCATCGTGGGTGAGGTTCGTGGTGAAGAGGGTCGGATGGCGTTCCAGGCCGCACAGACCGGTCACCCCGTGATGCTGACGTTCCACGCGTCCGACATCGTGTCCATGATCCAGCGGTTCACCGGGGAGCCGATCAACGTCCCGGAGACGTTCATGGACAACGCCGACGTGGCGCTGTTCCAGAACCGTGTCAAGCAGGGCGACCAGGTCCTGCGTCGCGTCACGTCCGTTCAGGAGATCGAGGGGTACTCCAAGGAGATGGACGGCGTCGTCACTCGCCAGGCGTTCTACTGGGACCCTGTCGAGGACGAGATCGTCTTCCAGGGGATGAACAACTCCTACGTCTTAGAAGAGCAGATCGCGACGCTGCTCGGGTACGAGGACACCCGGGACATCTACGACGACCTCGATTTCCGTGCCAAAATCATCGAACGAGCCATTCAGGAGGACATACTCGGCTATCACGAAGTCGACGACATGATCGACAGTTTCCAGCGTGACGGTATCGAAGGACTCCCGTTCGACATCCATCGCGAGATTTGAATGGCATCCCAGGAATCCGACGCAACGGCCGGCCAGATGCGGGACGCAGTTGGGGATTTTTTCAGCGATCTCTTCGAGTCCTACCATCGGATGCACATGCCGATCCGGCGGTACGTGTTTCTCATCCTCCTGCCGTCCATCGGCTTTCTGGTGTTCACAATCGTCGGCTTTCTCCTCCTGGGCTTCCTCCCGCTCATGGTGCGTGTGCCGATCCCGCTGCTGGGCGTTCTGGGATTCGCCACCGCCGTCTTCTACCCGAAGGTGATGCTCTCCCAGGAGCGCAAAGCCCTGAACAACCGGCTCCACCTTCTCGTCACCCACATGACCGTGCTGGCGACCACGCGGATCGACCGCATGGAAGTGTTCCGGGCGCTCGCAGAGGAAGAGGAGTACGGCGCGCTCACCACCGAGATGCGCCGGATCGTCCAGCTGGTCGACGCCTGGAATCAGAGCCTCGACGACGCGCTGCGGCGGCGAGCGAAACAGGTCCCCAGTGACGCGCTGTCGGACGTCTTCGATCGCCTTGCGTACACGCTCGGTGCCGGGCAGTCCCTCGAGGACTTCCTCGTCTCCGAGCAGGAACAGGTGATGCAGAACTACGAGACCGTCTACAGCGGCTCGCTGGACAACCTGGACGTGATGAAGGACCTGTACCTGTCGATGATTCTCTCGATGACGTTCGCGCTGGTGTTCGCGGTCGTGCTGCCCGTCCTCACGGGGACCGACCCGACGATGACAGTGGGGGCCGTCATTGCGATGTTCATCTTCGTCCAGACCGGCTTCTACATCGCCATTCGTGCGATGGCACCGTTCGATCCTCTGTGGTACCACCCGGAGGGCATCACGACGGACCTCGACAAGTGGATGATCGCCACCTTCGCGACTGGCGTCTCGTTGACGATCTTCCTCGCGGTCATCTCCATCGGCGGCTTCTTCGGCGTGAGCCCCCTCTCGCTGGAGATGCTCCTCCCGATGTCGCCGGTCCCACTCCCGTTGTACATCGCCGTTCCGGTCACGCCCCTCCTCATTCCCGGGCTGTACATGCGCCGCGCCGAGGACAAAATCAAGGCCAAAGACGAGGAGTTCCCCAGCTTCATCCGCGCACTCGGTTCCGCAGAAGGCGCAAAGCAGGCGACTTCCTCGATGGTGCTCCAGAGCCTCCGGAAGAAGGACTTCGGGAAACTGACCGAAGACATCGACAACCTGTACAAGCGACTGAACATGCGGATCGAGCCGACGGCGGCCTGGCGGTACTTCACCGCCGACTGTCGCTCCTACCTCATCCAGAAGTTCTCCGAGATGTATCTCATCGGCCGCGAGATGGGTGGCAGCCCCAAACAACTCGGTGAGATCATCTCCACGAACATGAACGTCGTCCTCCAGCTTCGTCAGCAGCGAAACCAGGCGACTACCACGCTCATCGGCCTCCTGTACGGTATCTCGGCCGCGTCGACGTTCGCGTTCTTCATCGGACTCCAGGTCGTGAACATCCTGGCCAACATGACCCTCAACCTCAGCACCGGGGGTCAGTTCGACGTCGGGTCGATCATCAACACCAGCGTCTACAACATCCCGCTCATCGAGTTCCTGCTCATCGTCGTCATCGTGTTCAACGCGTTCCTCTCGTCGCTGATGATCCGGGAGACCGACGGCGGCCACAAGCTGAACGCCTACATGCACTTCGTGATCATCACGTGGCTCGGCTCGCTCATCTCCATCTTCACGAAGAACATGGTCGACTCGTTCCTGGCTATCTAACCACTCTTTTTACGTCGGGGGTATCCTCGGCCGTCTTCGGCGGCCTTGCGGGTACCCCCATCGCAAAAACCTGTTCCCGCGAGCTTGCGAGCGGGAGTCCACAGAAATCGGAGATTTCTGGTATGCCACGAGAGCTTCGCTCTCGTGAGCACTTGTCAGAGCTTGCTCTGACGGTGGACTAAAAACTGCTCGGCGCTCGGCCGCTGATCTCGCGCCGAGTGACCCGCGCTCACTCCCGCTCGCGCGGATGCCTCACGCCGCTTTTGTCCTTATCGAAGGATTTTCACCCGGCCGGTCTCACTCACAGCCATGCCAGAAGCCATTCTGACGAAACAGGAGGTCGAGCCCGGGAAAGTCGACCGTCTCCGGGAGTGGATGGCGGAACTCCGCGACCGCGAGGACGAGGTGATGGAGACGTTCACGGACGAGGGGATCAACGCCGAGACGGTGTTTCTCGAACACACCGACGACGGCACGTATCTCGTCACGTACCTCGACGCTGACGACGTCGTCAGCGCGTTCGAAGCGTTCGAGGACTCACTCCACGACATCGATCACGAACACCAGTCGGTGATGGACGAGGTGCTGGTCGACGGGACCGACGTTGGCAAGTACGAACCGCTGTCTCATCTGGTGAACCCGGAGCGATCGAACGACGGGGCGTGACCGCGAGGGGCGCGCTCGTTGGCGCCTCGTTCGCCTCGTGTCGCGTTCCTTTTGTGCGCGCATCGGCGAGAGAAGGTATGAACGAGAAACGCGAGCAGTTCCTCGCCGGGGACCGCCCGGACGACGTGCTGCTCTATTTTAACGAGGCAGCCGTCGACGGTCTAGATCGCCTCGCCAAGGCCGGTGAAGTAGTCGAGAACGGCGTCGTCCTCGTCCTCCCCGGTGAGGAGGGACGAACCGCGTTCCAGCGAGCCACTGGCGTCGATCCGATGCAACTCGCCGGCTCCGCGATGGACACCGAGTCACGGATCACCCTGGACGATATCGAAAGCGAGTGTCCGGAGAGCGCGGAACGGAGTTCCGCGGAACAGTCGAGCGAACCGCGAGACCGCGACGAGGAGGGCGAGCACTGGCCACGCTTCATCTTCGGGTTCGCTCAGGAACAGAACGAGGAGGTCGACGACATCTACGCCGAGGGCGACGTGGTTCACGCCTACGCGCTCTGTGAGTGCGGCACTGCCTATTCCGACAAGTGGCTCGTCAGCGACCGCGCCTGAGTCGTCACTCCTCTGCTTCTGGCGGTTCGTGTGTCGAGCCGACGTAGACAGCGGCGACCAGTGCCATCGCGACGAACACGCCGGCCTGGAGCGACCCGCTGTCTGGGACGAGCTCGGCGACGGCTTGCATCGTTACGGCTCCGACGCCGACGACAGCGACGAGCGCGAGAAACAGACGTGGATTATTCGCTACGGTCCGAGTAAATGATGGGCCACTCATCTGCCTTCGATGTCGAGCGGGTGGTAAAAACGGTTTCGACACCAAAACCGCACGACTGCAGTCGGATCGACGTGGTATCTTACCGAAACCGAAGTCGCAAGTGTCTCGTTACTGTTCGGTCTCTTCTTCCGTGTCCGGTGCTTTCTCTTCGTCGGCTTCAGCGCGTGCCTCCCGCTTGACGTCGTGGAACGCCTCGATGATGACCTGCTTGGCGACGGCACCGCGGGTCGTCCAGTGGTGCGCGTAGTCGAGCATGTCGTCGTAGATGTCGGGCTTACAGCCGGCGGCTTTCGGGTGACCGCCGCCGTTGACTTTCGCGGCGACCTCGTGGGCGCGCTGGAACTCCTCGGTGCCGCGGATGGAGGCGCTTCCGGCGGGCTTGACGATCACGGCCGCGTCGGTGCCGTCCTGGCGGAGGGCTTCGGCGACCTCGTTCTGCGAACACCGGCCGTAGGTGACGCCGACGGTCCAGTCGCCGATCTCGTGGATCTCCGCCCGGTCGATGGCCTTCTCGATGAGCGCCTCCTTCTCGACGCGCATCTCCGCGAGGAACTCCTCGATCTCCGGGGGCAGGTCCGGGCCGTGTTCGGCGACGACCTCGATGTACTCCTCGGGTTCGGCCCAGTAGGAGAAGTCGGCCAGGTCGTCGCTCCGTGGGTCTTCGCGGAGCCAGAGGTCGTGGTCCCGCGTGACGACCGCCAGCTCTTCGAGGTAGGCTGGGACCTCGGCGTCGAGCGAGCGGGCGACGACGTCGGCGGTGCACTCCTCCTCGGAGTCACCGACGACGCGGTCGGTGACGTGCTCGTCGACGAGCGTCCCTAACTCTTCGTTCCACTGGTGGTGGTCGTACCAGAACACGTCGCTGGCGCGCTCGGCGAGCACCTCGAGGAACGCGACGTCTTCCTCGGAGTCGGGACAGAGGTCACAGATGTAGACGGGCACGTCGGGGTCGACGTACTCGGAGACGCGCTCGATGGCGTCGCCCATGTCGTGGGGGCCGGCCGGGACCAGCGCCGCGTCGGCCACGACGGCTCGGAGCAGGGCGACGCAGGCCAGGCCGTCGGCGTCGGGGTCGGCGATGACGACGGCGGGCGTGTCCGTGACTGCTTCTTTGGTTTCGCGCTCTTCCTGTACTTCCTCGATCGAGTCCGGGTGGAAAAAGCCCTCCCCGGGGAGGACCGACTTCCGGGCGATCGAGAGCCGGTCGTCGTCGATGAGCCAGTCGTCCATACGGCTTCCAGCGTGCCGGGCTCAATGAAGGACTCGGTTGGGTTTCACCGGGCTTCCGGTGCCGGTTCCTCGCTGGCGTCGAGCTGCCGGACGGTCAGCACCGGCACCGGACAGCGACGGACGACGGCCTCCGCGACGCTGCCGAGCAGGAACGAGTGCTCTCCGTGGCGACCACGAGTGCCGGTGGCGAGGACGTCCGCGTCCACTTCGCCGACGTACTTGCAGATTTCGGCCGTGGGCTGGCCCTCGCGGACGGCCGTGGTGACCTCGCGGTCGCTCTGTTCTTCGATCGCGGCCAGGGCCTCTTCGCCCGCTTCGGTCAGCGCGGTCTCCATCTCATCGCGGACGGACTCGGGAGAGCCGTCGATGTCGCCGGTGTCGACCACGTACAGCGCGTGGACCGACGCGTCGAACTGGGTGGCGAGATCGAGCGCGACGGTGATAGATCGTTCGGCGCTCTCGGAGCCGTCCGTCGCGATGACCACCGTGTCAAACATAGAGGCGCCTACTGGCGGCGCGCGTATAAATGTGCGTTGTCGGCGAGACCCGCTCGGTGGCTTTTTCTCCCTGCCGTGGCGAAGAGCCAGTATGACTGCTGTGGAGATCGACCGCGTTCTCGTCCCCCTCGACGGGAGCGAGGAGTCGCTCACTGCCGCCGAGTACGCCGTTGCTATCGCCGAGCGGTACGAGGCCAGCGTGCACGCACTGTACGTTCTCGAAGAGGCCGTCGCCCGAAGCATCCACGCCGGCGAGGTCGAGAAAGACACCATCGCCGCCGAAACCATCGAGTTCATGGACGCCGTCACGGAGCTGGCGGCCGACAGCGACGTCGCGCTGACTCACTCGGAAGCGCTCGGCTTCAGCCCGTCACAGCTCACTCACCACCCGGGCAGCGTCGTCCTCGACACCGCAGAAGAGGTCGATGCGGACTTCCTGGTCGTTCCGCGCGAGCCCGTCTCGGGCGACCCCGACGAGGTCCTCGGCAAAGCCGCCGAGTACGTTCTCATGTACGCCAGCCAGCCCGTGCTCTCCGTCTAGAGTCTGATTCCCATCTCTAACTCGAAACTCTCGGTGCTGCTCATCTCGAAGCCGACGTTCTTGTACAGCGCGATGGCGGGATCGTTCCAGCGCTCGACGGACAGCCAGACGCGCTCGACGTCCTGTTCCTGGGCGTAGCCGAGCAGGCGCTCGATGAGGAGCGTCCCGATGCCGGCGCCCTGGTAGGTGTGGAGGACGAAGATCGCCAACTCGTAGGTGTCCTCGACGTCGGGGACGAGCGTCGCGTGGCCGACCGGTTCGTCGTCGTGGAGCGCCACGAGGTTCAGACAGCCGGCTCCGAACAGGTTGTCGAGCCAGGTGCGAATGGGCTCCTCGCGGACGGGCGGGATTCCCTGGGCGCGGTCCTCGGGGTCGAACTCGAGGTACATCTCGACCAGCGCGTCGACGTCGTCCCCGTCGGCGATCCGAATCCGTATCTCGCGGTCGTTCCTGTCGGTGACCGTCGCTGGGGGACGGGGGAACGATTCGGCGGTCTCGTCCGGGAATCGGTCTGTCATCTGATGAGAGTCACCGTGGTTTCGGCGTTGAGCAGGACGAACTCGATCATCTCGTCGAGGCGGATCTTCCCGAGGGCGCTTCGCTTTCCGCCGGGGATGACCAGCCGGTCGAACCCGTCGCCGTCGGCGAGCTCGACCAGTTCGCTCCCCGGGTGTCCGGACAGCCGCTCGATCGGTGCATCGAGGTCGGCGTCAGCCAACTCATCGCGGACGCGCGTTTCGATCTCGTCGGGGTCCAGCTCGACCTCGTCCCGGTCGACGATGGCGACGGTGAGGTCGTCACCAGTCTCGTTCGTCCGGGCGATCGTGTCGTCGAGTGCATCGAACGACACATCGCTGCCGTCGATACCCAGCAAGACGTTCATATACGCTCCCTTGCACCCGCGAACCAAAAACCCACTACCCATCGACCGTCCGCCGTGCGTCAGACGCCGCCGATACGCTTTTTCACCCGCAGTACAGATGGCCTGTATGCCCGATACCCCGGTGCCGGAGACGAACGATGCCGCGGACGCGCCGGACGACGTCGAGGACGATTCTGTCGCGACCGACGTTCCCCCTGCCGACGAGGCAGTGGATTCGGACGTTCCGGAAGAGGTGCGAAAGTACGACCGCTTCAAGAAAATCGAGGGCGGAACGTACGACCGCGCCAACGAGTTCCTCCGCGAGCGCACCTACATCACCGCTCGTGAGTGGGCCATCGCCCGCCTCTGTGCGGACTTTCGCACCGAGACCGGCGTCGAGATGACCAAGATCGGCGAGAACCTCCCCGAACTCGTACCGTTCATGACGGACACGTACACGCCCCAGGCGGTCAACCAGGCCCGCGCCTCCTTCGAGGAGAAGGTCCGCCAGGCCGGTGCGACCTTCCTCTACGGAGCAATGTGTGACTTCTTCACCGCCGAGGAACTCGACGACGTGATGTACGAGGCCACCGAGGTCGCGAAGTTCCTGCTCGAAGTCGAAGGTGTCGAACTCTCCGTCGAGGAGGAACTCGAAGCCGAGGATCGCATCTCCGACGTCATGCGCCAGGTCCGGGAACACAGCGCCGCCCTCCGTCACGACGAGTGCCCTCACTGCGGCGGGGAACTCGAAGGCGACGAGGACCACAGTAGCGGGACGACGGCCGAGGCCGACGACTAGCCACTTTCATTTCACGACGTAGTACGGATCGTCCTCGATCCGCGGTTCGAGCGCGGTTCGGAGGTCTCTGGCGGAGACGGAGATGACTTTCAGCCCGTTGAGATCGTAGTGGTCGAGGACGCCGTCGGTCATCAGATCGCGCATGAGTTTCAGCCGGTCCCAGTAGTAGAGGTACTTGTTCTTGTCGTAGGTCGTCTGTGCGACCTGTTCGTGGTCGCCACCGCCGTGGTAGACCGTCCCCTCGACGTCGACGGTCTCGACGTAGGGGACGTCCATGACGCGCTCGACGTAGTGGATCTGGGTGCTGATGAGCCAGCGAGTCCCGACGTTTACGATGCGCACGTCGTCGTCGTCGAGTTTCGCGTAACAGCCGTCGGGGCCGAAGGTGTCCCGGTGGTTGCAGTTCTCGAAGCGGTAATCGCCGCGCACCTGGATCGAGTGGAGGGGATCGGCCGTCCGGTAGTCGGCGTCGTCGAAGAAGAGACTGGCGAACGCGCCGAGTTCGGGCTCCGACTCTTTCCGGTGGAAGTACCCCGAATCGCGGAACGACTGGGTGAACGCTGGCGTGAGGATCGCGTCGAACCGTTCGTCGAGGTGGTCGACGACGAACTCGTAGGGGTTCCCCTCGAAGGCGGAACTCACGTCGCTCAGGCCGACGTGGACGAACACCTCGTCTTCGTCGTAGGCGTCGAGAATCTCCGCGAACGCGTCCTCGTCGACCGGCCCCGTCGGTCGGTCCCGCTGGAGCATGGCGTAGTGCTTGGCGCTACACCAGAGCGTTTCCGGCAAGTGACGCACCATCACCTACACTCCCCCGCGCTGGTCGGTTAGTTATGGTCCGAAGAGTGGGGTGTATCGACGGTAAGCGGCGGCTACTGCGAGCCGCTGCGTGCCCGCGCGTCGCTCACTCGTCCTGTGACGGTTCGGCGTCCGCGTCGCTGGTCTCTGCGTCGCCGGACTCCTCGGCCGTGCGGTCGAGGGTCCGGACGTTGGTGCCGACCGGGCCGCCGAAGGATTCGGACTCCGTCTCTCCGGTTTCGCTTTTGAGGACCAGCGTCTCCGGACCGTGGCGCTCGTAGACGACCTGTCCGCGAACGAGCGTCAGCTCCGGGAACACGCCCCGTTTCCCCTCGAACGGCGTCCACCCGCATTTGGAGTGGAGGTCGTCGCCGTGGATCTCCTGACTGTCATCGGGGTCGAACAGCACGAGGTCGGCGTCCATCCCCTCCTTGACGAGCCCCTTCGTCGGGAGGTCGAAGATGTGGGCCGGGTTCGAGGCGGTCAGATCCCTGATCCGCTCGTAGGTGATGTTGCCCTGGCGGGCCTCTTCGAGCAGGAGCGGGAGGGCGGTCTCGACGCCGGGCACGCCCGACGGCGCGTCCCAGATGCTCGCGTCTTTCTCCGTTTTCGTGTGGGGTGCGTGGTCGGTCGCGACGATGTCGACCGTCCCGTCGACGACGCGGTCCCACACCTTCCTGCGGAGGCGCTCGCGGCGCAGCGGCGGGTTCATCCGCCCGTACGTGTCCAGCTCGCGGAGGTCCTTCCGCGAGAGGAACATGTGATGGGGCGTCACCTCGCAGGTGAGGCCGTGTTCGGCCGCGGTGTCGATGCCCTCCGGCGTGGAGGTGTGGGCGATGTGGACCTGTGCGTCGAGTCGGTCAGCGACCTCGGCGGCCGCTTCGACGGCGGCCGGCTCCGCGCGGGCGGTGCGGAACGCGCTCCAGGCGTCCGCGTCGTCGCGCTCTTTCGAGCCCGGCTCGAACTCGCTGGCGTCCTCGGCGTGGACGGTGACCACTGTGTCCTGTCGGTTGGCGGTTTTGACCGCGCTGGCGAACAGCTCCACGCTGATGCCCATGTCGCCGGTCGAGTCGGCGAGGAAGACTTCCCCGAGCGCGAACATCGGCCGCTGGAAGAGGGCGCTGGGCACCCACTCCTCGGTGACGCCGCCGTTGATGCCGTAGTCGACGAGGGATTTCTCGGCCAGTTCTTCCTTCTGGTCGAACGACGCCCCGTCGATCGTCGGCGGGTCCGTGTTGGGCTGGTCGACGACGGTCGTCACGCCGCCCGCGGCCGCGGACTTGCTGCCGGTCTCCCAGGTCTCCTTGTGGGAGTAGCCCGGCTCGCGGAAGTGGACGTGGGTGTCGATCATCCCGGGCATGATGCGTTTGTCGCTGGCGTCGACGAACCGCTCGTCGGCCGCGTCGGGCATCTCTAAGTCCTCGCCGATCTCCGTGATGGTCTCCCCCTCGATGAGTACGTCGCGCTCCCGTCCGTCGGGGAGCGTCGCGTTCCGAATGAGCATACCCACTCTCGGGGTGGGTGGGTGGTAAATCTCGCGGACGGTGCACTACGTTTGTCGCAGGGCCAACGCTGATAGCGCTCCCGCGTCAGCGGCAGAACGTACTTCTCGTTCGGGACCGCTCACTCACCGGTCCACTCCACAGTCGCAAGATCGTCGACCCACTCCACGGTACCGAGGTGGTCGCCGACCAGCGCGTCCTCGACGCGCATGATGATGGCGACGGGATCGACTTTCCCGCCGCCGCGCTCGATGCTCCCGACCGTGTCCGGGTCGAACGATATCGAGAGCGCGTCGTACACTGGATCGAGCACGTCGGCGATCTCGTCGTGACCGTCGACGACGATCAGGCCGGCCACCAGCACCGCGTCGCCGGTGACGCGCTGGGCGATGCCGACGAGTTTGCCGCCCGGTGCCTGCAGCGAGTAGCTCCCCGGGCAGAACGTCTCGTCGGGTTCGCCGCGGTCGGCATCCACACCGAGTTCCCGGAGGGCGTCCCTGATGTCCACGCGCACGGCGGCGTAGCGTTCCTCGATGCCCTGGCGGCCGTCGTCGGTGGGTTCGATGCGGGCGAAGGCGATGGTGTCGCCGGTGTAAGCGACGGCGCGGCCGCCGACCTGGCGCTCGGAGACGGCGTACCCCTGGTCCGCTGCGGCTTGTCGGGCCTGCTCGTAGCCGTCGCTGTTGGCGTCTCGCGGCCCGAACGCGACCTGTCGGTGGGGGCGCCAGACGCGGACCGCCGGCTCACCGGCGGTGCCGGCCCACGCGAGCAGTCGCTGGGTGACCGACCTGTCGGCCTCGATGTCGTCACCGCGACCCCGAACCACGCGCATGGCTTCCTCTCGGGTCCCGGATAATATGGGTCTGACGCCTCGGGACCCGCGTTCGCTGCCGTCCTCGCGGGCCGGTCGAGAGGTTCAAGCGGCCGCCCCGCCAACGCCGGGTCGATGGCAGTCACGCTCGACGGGGACGTCGTCGGTCGCTACCCGCGCGTTTCGCTGTACAACTCCCCCTACACGGCCCACGACCGCGGCTGTGCGATCGACCTCTACCCCGACGGCGACGGGACGGCTCCCTCACCGGTCGCCGGCGAGGTGCTCGACACCCGGACCGTCGACGCCCCGCCGAAACCCTACGCCGGCCCCCACGACCACCTCGTCCTGATCGAGACCGACGAGTACGTCGCTCGCGTCCTCCACGTCGAGCCGACCGTCGAACCCGGCGATCACGTCGCCGTCGGTGACTCCCTGGGGCGGCTCGTCCGCTCTGGCTTTTTCGCCCCCTGGGTCGACAACCACGTCCACCTGGGATTCCGCGACCCCGACGCCAACCCGTACCGTGCGTCTGGTTCGCTCCCCGTCGCGGTCGACGTGGACGTTCGCCCCTGCCAGTGGGACGGCCACGGGACGGTCGTCGAGACCGCCGAGACGTACGCCGTCCTCGACGCGCCGGCACACCCTGCACCGGGCGACTACTTCGTTGGCGTCGACGGCGGGGACTGCGTCCTCGACGGCGGCCTGCCCCACTACGACGGCGGGGGTGCCCTCGGCGGGGCGGACGGGCCGGTGACGCTCGCCGGCCAGCGCGTCGGGACCGCGGAGGGCCGGACGGTCGCCTGGGACGACGTGACCGTTCGCGCCAACGGCCGGCCGATCACCGGGCTCTCGCTGTTTCTCGCGCGGGAGGCGTTCGGCGTGAAACTGGTCTGTCCGGAGCAGTCCTTCGCCGTCGGCGAGGACGTGACGGTGTCGATAGACAGTGCGTGAGCGGTGGGGCGTTACCCTTCGTCTGGAGCGTCGGTGTCGTTGGTTTCGGCGTCCAGCTCGGCCAGCCACGCGTCGACGTGATCCAGATACGCCTCGGCCAGGTCGGTCACCGAGAGTCCGCCCTCGTCGCGTCCGCTCCCGTACTCCATCGCGAGCGTGTCCGGCACCCCGTCGTCGCCGAGACAGTACTGTCCGACAGTCGATTCGACGGTGAGCCCGGTCGTCCCTCTGGGGCCGCTGTCGGGTTCCTGCCGGTCGGCCGGCCGGACGTCGATCACGTCGTTCGCTCGCTGGGCGAAGAACTGGTGGAGGTCGCGGAGCGGCCGGTCTGCGGCCCACTCCTCGAACGCCGGGTGATCTTCGTCGACTCGCTCGACGTGGGTGTGGATCTCGTCGACTGCGCTGGCGAAGGCACTGCAGTAGTACCGGAACTCGTCTTTGTCGGTCTGGCTCCGGACGTTGCGAACGTGGCCGTCGTCGGCCCGCTCTAGTCGCTGGAGGAAGAACTGCGCCTCCCGATACTTGTCGCGGGTCGGCCGCCGTCTCTCGGTGGGCATCGTGACGAGAGCTAACGGCCGCGAGACCCCTCCGTATTTCTGCAGCACGCAGCCGATTACTCGCGTCAACGTGCCGTCTCCCCCTGGTTGGAGGCTGGATTGCTGCGTGGCTCACTGAGTCGGACACGTCGGCGTTCGACCGCCGTCTCCGAGAATATCTCAGTCCGTATATGATTACCAGTGAGTAAAAGTCAGATGACATCGTAGCGGTAACACAACACATGGCCAACGATCTTCCCGAGGGCGCGCCGGTGATGTTACGCATGTCCGTCGAGCGCGAGAACGGCTATCTCTCGTGGCTCGGGGTGCAGATGCAGAACATCCAGTACGGCAAATCGAAGCTGACCATCCCGTTCGACGAGAAGTTCACCGACGAGGAGGAGACCCCGCCGACGGTGCACAACGGGATCGTCACGACGCTGATGGAGCAGACGGGGGAACTCGCGATCCGGACGACGCTCGACGATCCAGTCAACGACCTCGTGGAACCGCTGAACATCAACGTCAACTTTCTCCACGACGCGGTCCACGACCTCACCGGCTACGCGGAAGTCGTCGAGATGCGGGAGACGTCTGCGATCGCCACCATCACCGTCGAGAGCCGGACGGCCACGGGGAACATGGAATCGATCGCCACCGGCCAGGGCGTATTCCGCGTCGAGAACTGACGGGTCCGTTCAGACGAACGCGAGATCTTCGCGCCGCGCGACCTCGCCGAACAGCCAGTCGGCGTGTTCTATGGCGTACTCCTTGTGGTCGTCTTCGATCGCTCCGATCGCGTCTTCGACGAGCACCGGCCGGTAGTCGCGGAGGCCGGCGCTCCCGGCCGTGTGCAGCACGCAGACGTTCGCCAGCGTTCCGCAGAAGAGCAGGTTCCTGATCCCGCGTGCGGACAGCCAGCCGTCGAGTTCCGTCTCGTGGAAGGCGTCGTACGTGTGTTTCTCGACGACGAGGTCCTCGTCGCGGACGTCGAGTTCGTCGACGAGTTCGGCCTCCCACGACCCCTCGACGACGTGTTCGCCCCAGCGGTCGAACTCGTCGTAGTAGTGCGCGTCCTCGAACTGTTCCGGCGGATGGACGTCGCGCGTGAAGACGATCTGCACGCCCGCATCCCGTGCCTGCTCGACCAGTTCGCTGACGGGCTCGATGGCGCCCTCGCTCTTGGGCGCGTAGAGGCTCCCCTCGGGGTGGCAGAAGCCGTTCTGCATGTCCACTACCACCAGCGCCGTGGTCTCGGTGTCGAACTCCATGTGCGAGGGTACGGACCCGCCCGGAAAAACCGTTTCCCGACTCGTGGTCGACGGGCCGTCTCCGCCGGAGTGCGGTCAATTTTTGCCGCCGGGCCTCCTGGCTGGCGTATGCGCAAGGCCCCCTGGCTGGTGCTCGTCGTCCTGGTCGTCCTTTCTGGCTGCAATCTCCTCGGCGGGTCGCAGGCGCCCCCGGACCCGACCGCGGACGTCGTCGGCTGGGAGAACGGTCACTGGCACAACGGGACTCTCGACGTGACCAACGAGGACGGACTGAACGCGAGCGAGCGCGAGGCGGTCGTCGCGCGGTCGATGGCCCGAATCGAATACATCCGCGACGCGGAGTTCAACCAGTCGGTCCCCGTCGAGATCATCTCGCGCGAGGAGTACCGGGCCGCTCAGGCGGGCAACTACACCCGGACGTTCCGGACCTTCGACAACGCGAAGTTCGAGGCCATGTTCTTCGTCGGCGAACGCCGGGACGCCCTGGCCGTCCAGCGCCAGAACATGGGGGCGAGCGTGCTGGGCTACTACGACCCCCAGAACGGGACCATCAAGCTCGTCGCCGACGGCGGACAGCCCACCCTCGACGGCGAGGGCACGCTGGCCCACGAACTCGTCCACGCACTGCAGGACCAGCGCCACAACCTCTCGACGATGCGGGCGAGCACCCGGGACGGATACAACGCCCAGAACGGCGTCGTCGAGGGCGAAGCCAACTACGTTCAACAGCGCTACGAGGATCGCTGCGGTGGGGAATGGGAGTGCGTCGACGGTTCGTCGGGTAGCCAGGAGTCGTCGGACCTTCACTTCGGTATCTACTTCCTGGAGTTTTTCCCGTACAGCGACGGTCCGGGATTCGTCTCACACCTGTACGAGCAGGGCGGGTGGAGCGCCGTCGACGACGCGTTCGCGAGTCCGCCGACCAGCGCCGAGCAGGTCATCTACCCCGACCGCTACACGGACCCGGCTGACGACCCCGTCGCGGTCGAACTGCGGGATTCGGCGACGAACGGCTGGGAGCGCGTCCGGCCCGACCCGCAGACTCCCAACGGCCAACGCCCCGATTACGCGACGCTGGGGCAGTCGGCGCTGAGCGCGATGTTCGCGTACACGGCCTACGCCGACCGCGGCCAGCCGGTGATCGAGCCCAGACAGTTCCTCAACGTCGAGGGCGGCGAGATCGACCGCTCTGACCCGTACGACTACGGGCTCTCGGTGACGAGCGGCTGGGAGGGCGACCGCATGCACGTGTATCGCAACCCCGACACCGACGCCAACGAGACGGCGTACGTCTGGCGCATCGAGTGGGAGTCAGCCGGTGACGCCCGCGAGTTCGCGAGCGGCTACCGACAACTGCTCCGGTACTGGGGCGGCGAGCGGACCGACCGGGCGAACACCTGGACCGTTCCCGACGGGAACCGCTTCGCGGACGCGTTCCGCGTCACGAGAGACGGCGCGACGGTCACCGTCGTGAACGCACCGACGGTCGACGACCTCGGCGACGTCAGGGACGGTTCCTGAGCCGTGATCGGGCGCCGCCTCCTGCTGGTCGGACTCGCTGGCCTGCTCGTCCTGGCGGGGTGTAACGCGCCGACGACCGCCGACGTTCGCCCAGACCCCGCGGCCGACCAGCGGGGCTGGGAGAACGGCTACTGGTACGACGACGAACTCTCGGTCGACGCCTCTGACGGCCTCACCGAGCGGGAACGCGAGGCGGTCGTCGCGCGAACGATGGCGCGCGTCGAGCGGATTCGCGGCCTGGAGTTCGAGCGCTCGGTCGGCGTCGAGGTGATCTCCCGCGCCGAGTACCGCGAACAGTACGGCGGCCAGAACGAGACGGGCACCGACCACTGGCGGGAACAGGTCTGGGAAGCGCTGTTGCTCGTCGGCGAGGACACCACCGTCAGCAGCGCGTTCGGGGCGACCTTCGACGCCAGCGTCCGTGGGTTCTACGACCCCGGCGAGGAGGCGATCGTGCTCGTCAGCGACGCCGAGACGCCGACCGTCGACCGGTGGACGCTGGCCCACGAACTCGTCCACGCGCTCCAGGACCAGCAGTTCGGTCTCGACGAGTACCCGCGGACCCAGGACCGACGCCGCGGCCGCAACGGCGTCGTCGAGGGCGACGCCAACTACGTCGCCGCCCAGTACGAGCAGCGCTGTGAGCGGTCCTGGGACTGTCTTCCCCGCCCGAACCGGACCGAGGACGATCTGGCCGGGTTCGACAGAGGCGTGTTCCTGACCATGTACGCGCCGTACGCTGCCGGCGAGTCGTTCGTCGCGAGCGTCCACGACCGAGAAGGGTGGGCCGGCGTCGACGCCCTCTACGACCGGTATCCCACGAGCAGCGAGCAGGTGATCCACCCCGACGCGTACCCGGACGAGCGGCCGCGGACCGTCACGGTTCCCGACCGGTCGAACGGGGAGTGGGAGCGGTTCGACCGCGAGCCTGTCGGCGAGACGGTGGGTGAAGCGGCCATCTACGCCACGTTCTGGGCCAACGGGCAGGTGAACCGCACGACACACGACACGTACGACTACGACCACCCGCTGTCGGCGGGGTGGGCCGGTGACACGGTGGTGCCCTACCGGAACGGCGACCGCTACGGCTACGTCTGGCAGACGGCCTGGGACACCCGTGCTGACGCCCGAGAGTTCGCCGGGGCCTACCGGGCGATCCTCGCCGACCGCTCGGTGACCCAGCCGACAAACGCCACGTACGTCCTGCCCGAATCGGATCCGTTCGGCGACGCCTTCCGCGTGACTCGCGAGGGGACCCGCGTCCGGGTCGTCAACGCGCCGACCGTCGGGGACCTGGACGCCGTTCACGCGCCGGACTGACGCCCAAGCGGTACACCGGGCATCTTTTTCGCTGCCGGCTGAAATCGTGTAGTATGACCGACTTCGACATCGTCCCGCCGGCCGCGATCCGGGAGGGACGCGCCACTGACGCGTACTTCGACCGGACCGTCGCGGCACTCGACCACGAGGGCGTGAACCCGCGGGTCGTCGCGGAAGTCACCGCCGACCAGTTCCCGACCGGCGAGTTCGAGGTGTTCGCCGGCGTCAAAGACGCCGCACACCTGCTGGAAGGCCACGACGTCGACGTGGACGCCCTCCGGGAAGGCCAGCTGTTCGACGGGGGGCCGGTGCTCCGCATCGAGGGGAGCTACCGCGAGTTCTGCGTCTTCGAGACCGCACTCCTCGGATTCCTCTCCCACGCGTCCGGCATCGCGACCAACGCCCTGCGCGCGCGCCGGGCGGCTCCCGAATCGCTCGTACTGAGTTTCGGCGCGCGCCACGTCCACCCCTCGATCGCGGCGGTCGTCGAGCGGGGCGCGCTCGTCGCCGGGCTCGACGGCATCTCACACGTCGCTGCCGGGGACGTACTGGGTCGAGAGGCCAGCGGCACGATGCCCCACGCGCTCGTGATCTGTTTCGGCAGGGGTAACCAGGAGGCCGCCTGGCAGGCGTTCGACGAGGCCGCCGGCCCCGACGTGCCGCGGGTCGCCCTCTGTGACACCTACTCCGACGAGAAAGACGAGTCCATTCGCGCGGCCGAAGCCGTCGACGCGCTGGACAGCGTCCGCCTGGACACGACCGGGTCGCGCCGGGGCGACTTCCGCCACATCATCAAGGAGGTGCGCTGGGAACTCGACGCCCGCGGCTTCGAGGACGTGGGCATCTTCGCCAGCGGCGGTCTCGGCCCCGCGGAACTGCGCCACCTCTCGGACGTGGTCGAGGGGTTCGGCGTCGGCGGCTACGTCAGCAACGCCGAGCCCATCGACTTCGCGCTGGACATCGTCGAGGTCGACGGCGAACCCGCGGCCAAGCGAGGCAAACTCTCGGGCGCGAAGCAGGTCTACCGGACGCTCGACGGCGGCCACCACGTCGGGCTCGCCGACCGCGACGGCCCGGTCGACGGCGAGGAACTCCTCGAACCCCTCGTCCGCGACGGGGAGATCGTCCGCGAGTTCGACATCGACGACGCGAGCGAGCGCGCGCTGACCGACGCCGACCGCGTCGACTTCGCCGCGCCCGAGTGACGCACCCGCGCTCTCCCGCCTGTTCTGTCTCCCGGGCCGTTTCACCCGGATTAAGTCGGTTTAATCGACGTTAAAATCGGTTAACTGGCGCTCAAACTGCCGAAAGTCGGCTTTGCGGTTTACCCCCTTCAAGATGGCGTCGCCACTGTGACTCGGGTGGAGGCAACGATGAAATCGACCACACTACTCGCGGTCGCACTGGCCGCACTGCTGGTCTTTGCAGGAACAGCCGCCGCGCTCCCGGGGAACGCTCCCGTGGACGCGGGCGCGAACGACGCCGCCGACGATGCGGCGAATCGCGAGACGAACCACGAGAATCAGTCGAGCGACGAGCGAGCTGACGCCGCGGCGAACCCGTCTGCCCGCGGTCACGGCGCCGCAGCCGCTGACAAGCGTGGACCGCCCACGGATCTACCGAGTCAGGTGCCCGACCACGTCGCGGAGATTCACGACCTGATCCGGCAGTTCGTCGGTGGCGACCTCGACGGGTCGCTCGGTGACGCCGTCAGCGACGTGACGCCGAGCGACGACAGCGAGGAAACCGCTGGCAACGAGACCGCGTCGCCGGACGACGGCCAGGCACCGGAGAACACGACGGAGGGTGAGACCACGAACGTCACGGCGGCCTAACTGACGCACCCGCTCCACGGGGGTGAAGTGGCGATGGACGACCCGCTGACGCTTCGGGCGAGTCACACGCCCTTCGCGTACCTGCTTTTCGCTGCCCTGACGACGCCAACCGGCCGTGCTGTCAGCTCTGACGACAGTCCTGTAGTTCGCGAGTGTCGTGTTCGTCCGCGAAAAACTGCGTTCGAGTGTCGCGCTCGGCCGCTGATCTAAACGCGGAGTTCTTGCACGGCGCCGTTGGGGTCGCGCTCGCGGAAGACGCGGCCCTCGAACAGCGTGACCATCGTGTCGTCGTCCTCCCAGGCGGTCGGCGGGAGACCGGCTTTCCGGCTGGCGCGGTCGAGGTACTCGGCTTCGCTCCAGTCGTTCTCGACTGGGACCGTCGGGTAGAGCCAGCCGCGATTGCTCCCGTTCTCGACGGCGACGCCGTGGCGGCCGAGTTCGAGGTCGGCGAGCGGATCGTCGGTCAGCACGACGTTGCCCACGATACAGACCGAGACCCGCAGCGTGTCGAGTTCGGCGGCGTCGACGGCCGACCCGCAGGAGTCACCGCTGGCGGCGCCGATGGCGGCGTCGACGAGCGCTTCGCCCAGGTGGTCGCTCCAGTCGTAGCTCCCTGCACAGCCCCGGAGCTGCCCGCGTCCGCGGGTCTTCTCCAGACGGACGAACGCCCCGGTCCGCGTGTAGAAGGCGTCCCGCATGCTGCCCAGTTGCTCTCGTGCACCGTTTTCGACGAACGTTTCGACGGCGTTGCGAGCCAGTTCCACGGCTCGGGTTCCATCCGTCGGCGTCAGTTCAGCGGCTGCCCCTGGCATTGTCACTTCTATGACGACCAGCCGTTTCAACGTGTCCCTTCAGATTCCATGTGCTGTGGTATCGCTACCCATCGTTTTTGCTCGCCTGACCGAACGGCTTAATCCCGGTCGGTGACTAGCTGTCGCTGGCAGAGGGAGCCTGGCTCCCGTGCCTGGCCCGCTCGGATCGGCGGTCGACGCCGCACTACGGTCCGTTCGGACCGGGCATGAGGAAAGTCCCCCCACCATTCGGGCAGGTGACCGGGTGCAAACCCGGAGCGGGAGACCGCTGGCTCTGGAACAGAAACGAGACCACTCCGCGTGAGCGATGAGGTGCGCGAACCCGGATCGAGCCACTCGGCGAAGAGACGGGGAGTTAACCCACCGAGCGCGCGTGGCGGTTTCACCGCCACGCCGTACCGTGCCCTTTGGGCACGCGGACCGCGGAGAACGGATGGAACGGCGAAACCTCACTGGTGCAAGTCCGCGCCGTAGGTAGCCCGGACACCGCCGTCGAGCCTCGCTCGGCGAACCCCGGCTTCCGGGGATGGCGTGGATGCTCAGCCGAATGCCGGGACGAACAGAAGGGGGCTTACTCCCCTCAGCCACACTTTACGCTCGCGAGCGACGGCACCTGCGCGTGGGTTCTGGCGTGTGCTCCCCGGCACTTTCGACCACGACTGTCACTTGACCGGTTCTCGGGCTCGCTCGCGCTGCTCACCCTCGCTACTCACGGCTCGCTTCGCTCGCCGTTCGTTGTTTCGAGGTCTCTCGCTGCTCGACTGCGCTACCCTCCGAACCCCTCCTCCCACCGGAACGACCCGTCCCGCTGGACGACTTCGCCGTCGACTTCCATCCGGGACCCCTCGCCCATGTCGGTGATGAGGTCGGCGTGGACGGCCGACTCGTTCTGCTCGTCCTCGTGGCCCTCGGGGAAGTTCGCGCCGTAGGCGCGGCCGAGCGCCATGTGGACGGTGCCGCCCATCTTCTCGTCGAAGAGGATCGTGTCCGTGGGACGGTCGATACCGCGGTTCATTCCGATGCCGAGTTCGCCGAGTCGCTTGGCACCGGCGTCCGTGTCGAGCAGTTCTGTGATGACGTCCTCGCCCTGCTGGGCGTCGTAGTCGACGACTTCGCCGTCCTCGAAGACGAGGTGGACGTCTCGGACGCGCCGGTCGTTGATCGTCATCGGCACGTCGAAGGTGACCTCGCCTTCGGTGTCGGCGGGCGCGGTGAACACCTCGCCGCTGGGAAGGTTGTGCGAATCGTACGCCACTGAGGCGGCGCTGTTGACTGCGATCCGGTCGGCGATCGACATCGTGACGTCCGTTCCCTCGCCGACGATCCGTACCTCTTCCCCGTCGTCTAGGATGTCCTTGAGTCGGCCCATCTCCTCGGCGAGCGACTCCCAGTCCCGGAGGACGGCGTCGTAGACGAAGTCCCGGTACTCCTCGTAGGCCATGCCGGCCTGCTGGGCGAGCGAACGGGTGGGGTGGACCGTCGAGACCCAGTCGGTCGCCAGTCGCGCCTCGCGAATCCCCTCGTGGGCTTTCCCGGCCGCCTGCCGTCGCTCTCCCGGGACGTCGGCCAGGGCGGTCGTGTTCCGGCCACCGCCCAGCGAGAGGACGCTGTCCGCCTGTTCATAGAGGGAGCGCTCGTACTCGGGATCGGCCTCGAACTCCCCGTCGTGGGCCGTGAGATACGCGCGGCTGACCTCCGCGGAGTCGTAGACCGTCACGAGGTTCGCGCCGCGCTCACCCAGTTGCTCGGCGACGGCGACTGCCAGGTCGTGGGCACCCTCAGAAACGCGGAGCACGACGTCGTCGCCCGATTCGATGCGGGCGCTCCAGTCCACCAGCGTCTCGGCGTGTGCGTGTACGCGTTCGTCCATACCCGTGGATGCGGTCGGCGTGACAAAAACGACGAGGGTCACTCGATCCGTGTGGTGTTCGCTCGAGAGAAGACGACGGCCTGGGTACAAGGGCGGCGGCTTACTGGCCGTGGTGCGGGTCCCGGCGGCGCGTCCCGTGCCCCTGGCGGCTTCCGAATCGGTGTTGCTGCGTGCTCATCCCCTCGCCGGCGTACCGGTCCTCGGCGTGGAAGCCGGCCTGCTGGGTCTGGGTCCGGTGGTGGCCGTGCAGGTCGCCGTACTGGCCGCCGGCCCGTCCCGAGACGCCCTGCACGCTGTCTTCGCCGCGCTGGCTCCCCTCTCGGGGATTGCTCGTCGACTTCGTCGAGCGGATCTCGGTTTGCCGTCGTTCACCGGGGCCGCGCTGGGGGATCGACCGTCGCTGGTCGTTGCCCTGGGGCTCGCTTCCGAATCCCTCGGCGTGACCGGTCTGCTGGCCCTGCTGCTGGTGTTGCTGGGAGTGGCCACGCGGTTGCCGCTGTTGGCGTTGCTGCCAGTGTTGCTGTCCCGAGGCCTGCTGCTGGCGGCTGTCGTGCTGCTGGTTCTCCCGGGTGTGTTGCTGGACGTGTCGCTGGCCGCTGTGGCCGCGGTGGGTTCCGCGTCCGGTGTGAGCGTTCGCCTGCTGGCGCTGTGACTGCTGGTTCCCGTGGTGTGGGTGTGGCGTTCCGTGCTGATGGGGCATGCGCTCCTGGGAACAAACCGACGAACGTGGAAAAACGCGGGGCCTGCAACTGCCGGGCTCTGCCTACTCGTCGTAGACCAGGATCGTCGCCTGGTCGCTCTCGATGACTTCGACTTCCTCGCCGGATTCGGCGCGGTGTTCCTCGCGGACGTCGACGGCGTCACCCGGAACCACGGCCACTTCGTCGCCGAGGTCGAGTTCGATTTCGCCGTCGAGCTGTTGCTGCTGTTTGATTTCGCCGGGATCGGCTCCTTCGAGCGCGCCGACGACCTGACCGGCCTTGTCGCGGAACTCCGGGCCGATGACGCTGTGGTCGGGGTCGACTTCGACGGGAACGAGTTCCACGGCCGGCTCGCCCTTCAGCACGTGGACCGGCGCGTTGACGGCCTCCGAGAGGTCGTACGTGTCGACGGCCCGCTCGGGCGTCTCGTCGGGGAACACCTCGACCTTGTCGAGTTCGGCGTTCAGCGCCATGCCCTCGTCGGACTTCCAGCCCCGGATCGTCGAGGCCACGTCGGCGATGAGTTCGCCAGCGAGTTCGGCGTCCTCGTCGTGCATGTCGATCTCGGGCCAGTCGGCGGCGTGGACGCTCCCCTCCGTCGAGGGGATCGCGTCGTACGCTTCCTCCGTGAGGAACGGTGAAAAGGGCGAGAGCATCCGCAGCGCGGACGTGAGCGCAGTCTCCAGTGCCTTCCGAGCGGCGTTGCGCTCGCCGGGACGCCCCTCGTACAGGCGGCCCTTGATGAGTTCGAGGTAGTCGTCGGCGAGGTCGTGCCAGATGAACTCGCGAAGCTCGCGCATCGCGGCGTCGAAGCGGTACTCGTCCATGTGCTCGGCGACGGTGTCGGCGACCTGTGAGGTCCGCGAGAGGATCCACTTGTCGGCGTCGCGGTACGCCGGGTCCTCCGCGGTCGGGCCCTCCTCGTCTAAGTGGCCCGTGGCGAAGCGGGTGATGTTCCAGATCTTCGTGCCGAACTTCGAGGCGGACTTGACCTCCTTCCACTGGAACTGGATGTCGGAACCGGGCTGGCCACCCAGCGCCATCGCCTGGCGGAACGCGTCGGCGGAGTACTCCTCGACGGCCTCTTCGGGCTGGACGAAGTTACCACGGGACTTGGACATCTTGTTGCCGTCCTCGCCGAACACCATCCCGTTGATGAGCGCTTCCTCCCACGGGATCTCGTCCTCGATGGCCGAGACGCGCAGGATGGTGTAGAACGCCCACGTGCGGATGATGTCGTGACCCTGTTCCCGAAGGGTGGTCGGCTCGAAGTCGGCCTCGGGCCAGCCGCGGACGTACAGCGGCGTGATCGAGGAGTCCATCCACGTGTCCATCACGTCGGTCTCGCCGGTCCACTCGTCGCCGCCACACTCGGGACACTCCTCGACTGCCGGGTCCTCGTCGGTGGGGTCGACTGGGAGTTCGTCGGGGCCGGCGACGTGGATGTGGTCGCAGTCTTCGTTCGTGCAGAACCACGCGGGGATGGGCGTGGCGAACACGCGCTGGCGGGAGATGACCCAGTCCCAGTCCATGCCCTCGGTCCAGTCCTCGAGCCGGTCGTACATGTGCTCGGGAATCCAGTCGACCTGGTCGGCCTTGCTCAGGATGTCGTCCTGGTCGACCTCGACGAACCACTGCTCTTTCGAGAGGATCTCGATGGGCGTGTCACATCGCCAGCACTGCCCGACGGCCTGTTCGGTCGGCTCGGTGTCGTTGAGGTACCCCTCCTCGTCGAGCTCGTCGACGATCGCTTCTTTGGCTTCCTCGATCGTGAGGCCGGCGTACTCGCCGGCGTCCTCGTTGAGGTGGCCGTCCTCGGTGAACACCATCCGGAGGTCCAGGTCGTGTTCGGCCCACCAGGTCACGTCCTGTTTGTCCCCGAAGGTACAGATCATCACTGCGCCGGTCCCGAAGTCGGGGTCGGACTCCTCGTCGGCGATGAGTTCGACTTCCTGGCCGAACAGCGGGACTTCGAAGGTGTCGCCGATGCGGTCCTCGAAGCGCTCGTCGTCCGGGTGGACGGCCATCGAGACACACGCCGCCAGCAGTTCCGGGCGAGTGGTCGCGATCTCGATGTCCTCGGTGTCTTCGTCCGCGCCCGCGAAAGTGATGTAGTAGAGCGTGCCGTCGATGCCCTCTTCGGTCTCGACTTCGGCGTCGGCGATGGCGGTCTCACAGCGGGGACACCAGTTGACGGGGTGCTCGTCGCGGTAGACCATGTCGTCGTCGGCCATCTCGACGAACGAGCGCTGGGTGGTGCCCCAGTACTCGGGATCCATGGTCTTGAACTCGTGATTCCAGTCCTGGGAGAACCCGAGCGTGTGCATCGTCTCTTTCATCGCGTCGATCTGGTCCTCGGTGTGCTCGATGCACATCTCGCGGAACTCGTCGCGCGGGACGTCCGTCCGGTGAATGTCGTTGTTCTCCTCGACTTTCACCTCGGTCGGCAGCCCGTGGCAGTCCCACCCCTGTGGGAAGAGCACGTCGTCGCCCTGGAGGCGGTGATAGCGGGCGGCGAAGTCCATGTAACACCAGCCCAGGGCGTTGCCGATGTGGAGGTTGCCGGTCGGGTACGGCGGCGGCGTGTCCACCACGTAGTCGGTGTCCCCGTTCCCCTCGTATTCGTAGACGTCCATCTCCTGCCACTGGTCGCGCCACTTCGGCTCGACGCTGTCCGGGTCGTAGCTGTCGGGTAACTCACTCATAGTTGCGAATGCGCTGGTCGTCGGTGGGTCCAAAAGACGAGCGACTGGTCCCCTGCTACCGTACTCCCGACGACATCAGGCCCATATCCGTGGCTTTGCCCGGTCGAGTGTATAACTTTTCGCTTCCACGGCACGCACGGGCACACTGATTTGGCTCGCCGTGGAACTACTATGTGGTATGGCGTCGAATATCACGGTGCGGACGGCGAAACCGGAAGACGTCGGGGCGATCCAGGCGGTGGCGCGCCGGTCGTGGGACGCGGCCTACGAGGGTGTTCTCGGGGACGAGGTAGTGAACGCGATGCTGGAGGGCGGCTACGCCGAGGAGTCGCTGCAGTCAGTCATCGATTCGTCGGTGGCGGAACTGTTCGTGGCGACCGACGACGACGAGGTGGTCGGCTACGCCAACGGCGAACCGGGCGAGGAGGGAGACGCCGACGCCGAAGTGAGCGTGTACGTCGACCCCGAGTACTGGGGCGAAGGGATCGGCAGCCGCCTGCTGGCGGAGGCGACTGACTTCCTCGCCGAGCAGGGGATCGAACGGGTGCGAGACTCGGTGCTCGCCGAAAACGAGGTCGGGAACGCGTTCTACGAACGGCACTTCGAGCAGGTCGACCAGCACGAGGTCGACATCCTCGGGGACACGTTCACGGCGAACGTGTACGCCGGCGACATCGCGTAAGCCAGCGGCAGTGATCGCCCGGGGCGGCCGGGTGAAACCACAACTCTGACTTCCGTGCTCTCGGATTGACGGGTATGCACCTCGGTGTTATCGGTCTCGGGCGGATGGGCCGCATCGTCGTCGACCGCGTCATGGACGCTGGTCACGACGTGACGGCCTTCGACGTGGACGAACAGGCCGTCGCGGACGCGGCGGACGCGGGCGCGAACCCCGCCGACTCCCTCACGGACCTCGCCGACCAGCTCGGCGACGACAAGCGCATCTGGCTGATGGTTCCCGCGGGCGATCCCGTCGACGCCGCGCTGGACGAGCTCGCGCCCCACGTGGACGATTCGGACGTGATCGTCGACGGCGGCAACTCGAACTTTCAGGACTCGCTCCGACGCGCCGAGCAGACGGACGCCGCCTTCCTCGACTGCGGAACCTCCGGCGGTCCCGCGGGCGCGGAACTCGGCTTCTCGCTCATGATTGGCGGCCCCGAGTGGGCCTACGAGGAACTGACGCCCGTCTTCGACGCCGTCGCCACCGGCCCGGAAGGTCACGACCGGATGGGGCCGGCGGGGTCGGGCCACTACGTCAAGATGGTCCACAACGGCGTGGAGTACGCGCTGATGCAGGCCTACGGCGAGGGCTTCGAGCTGCTCGCGAACGGCCGGTTCGACCTGGATCTGGAAGCCGTCGCGCGCACGTGGAACAACGGTGCCGTCATCCGCTCGTGGCTGCTGGAACTCTGCGAGGAAGCGTTCCGCGAGGAAGGCTCGGATCTGGGCGACGTGGCCGACCACGTCGCTGGGGGCTCGACTGGCACCTGGACCGTCCAGGAGGCGCTCGAACAGGAAGTGCCGGTACCGCTGATCTACCAGGCGCTCACCGAGCGGTTCAACTCGCGGGCGACCGGCGACGGGGAGGGACGCTTCTCTCGGCGGCTGGCCAACCGGCTGCGGTACGGCTTCGGTCGCCACGAAGTCAAGCGCCGGGAGGAGTAGGCGGTCGAACGACCGGTCCTGGGTCGGTGAGTCGGGTTACCGGTGGAAACTCGTCGGTAGGGCAGTTCTCCTGCGTAGAATCGCCGTTATCGGCGCTCGCGGCGGCGGTGAGGGGTCGCTCGGAGATAACGTCAGTTAGTTAAACCAGTATTGCGTAGCGCCGGACATGGCTGAGCAAATCGTGGGTATCGCGCTCGGGGCCGCGCTGACGTTCATCGCGGTCGCCATGCACTACTCGAAGGGCACTGGCTGGGAGCCCAACGACGACATCTCCCAGAAGGTTCTGGAAAAGCGTGCGGCGAGCGTTCCCGAGACGAGCTTCCCCGAGCCGATGAACCGGTCCATCGGTGGCGGTGGCGTCCCGGCGGGCGCCGTCGCAGCCGGAACCGAGGGTGAACTCGAAGAGGGCGAGGAAGAAGAGGACGCGGGCTTCGACCCCGACGCGATTCCGGACGACGAGGTCGAGGTCTACGAGATCGAGTTCGCGAAAGAGGGCGAGACGATCGAGATCGCGAACAACGAGAACATCCTCGACATGGGCGAAGAGCAGGGCTGGGACATGCCGTACGCCTGCCGCGAAGGCTCCTGTCTCTCCTGTGCCGGCCACGTCGAGGATGGCTCGGCTCAGGACTACGTCCGCCACAGCAACAACGATACGCTCAACGAAGACGAGATGGACCAGGGGTACTGTCTGACCTGTACCGCGTACCCGACCGACTCGTTCACGCTCGAAACGGGCGAACAGCCCTAACCCACCTTTTTTCACGGGGTCCTCGAGCGGCGAAGCCGCTCTCAAACCCGTCTGCTCACGGGCGCTTCGCGCCCGTTCGCACGGCCCGAGGGACCTCTGGTCCCTCGCAGGCCAAAAAATCTGGACCAAAAAAGGCGGGCGCTCACTCCGTTCGCGCCCGTGAATCCCCTCGCTTCGCTCGGCGGATACTGGTGATACCGCAACCGTATCTGTTCCGCGCGGTTCACAATCGTTATACCGGCCCCTCCGTTAGAATCATTCGAGGGCGGCTAGTTCAGCGGACAGAACGCCTGGTTCCGGACCAGATGGTCGGGGGTTCAAATCCCTCGCCGCCCGTTTTCCGGCGAACAATGTGAGCCGTGAAAACGGCACGTGGGATTTGAACGACGGAACGAGCGACCTTCGGGAGCGAAGTTCAGGTGGTTCAAATCCCTCGCCGCCCGCTTTCTGCGAGGAACGGACGTGACGAGTGAAAGCGTCACGTGGGATTTGAAGTAGACCACGAGGGAGCGAAGCGACCGACGTGGGCGTGGTTCAAATCCCTCGCCGCCCGCTGCTTGTCGCGACTAATTCGTGAGCGACAGCGACGGTTCGAAGATTTGACCGACGTGGGCGTCGTTCGGGTCCCTCGCTGTCGGGCTACGGGTCGAGTTACTACCTGTGCGTGGTCACTGCCTCGTCGAGTGCGGACGGATCGTGCGCTCGGAGGCGTTCTTTCGCGTCGCTCGCGCGGTCGTCGGGTGCGTCGACGGCCACGCGCGGGCCGGTCGGGTCGGGGATGTCCTGGTAGGTTCCCCAGACGCCGCCGACGAAGCCGCCGGCGGCGGCGCCGAGGCCGAAGCCGAATACGAGCAACGTCAGGCGGCTGGCAGTCATGATCGGACTCAGGCGGGGAAGCCACAGGAAGTCGAGGGCCATCGCTCCCAGGAGTACCGTGCCGAGGACTCCGCCGACGAGGCCGCCCCAGACGAGCCCACGTGCCTCCGGTGGGCGGGCCGCCGGGTCGAAAAACCGGTTGTCGACGTCGGGCCGCACGGGTTCGAGGTCGGCGTCCCGGAGGTCGGCCTCGGCTGCGCTCGCGTCGTCCGCGTCCTCGTACTCGGCGACGACGCGCTTCACGTTCCCTCACCCGATTCCTGCAGGAGCGTGTGGACGCGCGCCTGCACGCCGCGGCTGACCTGATCGGGTGGGCCGACGATCCAGCCGTGGTTGTACTTGCTGTCGTACGGTGCACCTTCGTCGGGGCGGATGAACTTCTGCATGTAATTTTCGGTGGGTGTCGGGAGGGTGTCCTGTCTGACCGCGAGCATCGGGCCGTGCTTGCCGCGGTGGCTCTCGACGCTGGCGGGGAGGGCGGTCTGCCAGTGCTCGGGGTTCGCGAAGATGAAGTTGTGGCCGGCTTCGGCGATGCCCCACCCGATCGATCGGGACCACTCGCCGAACCACCAGCCCTGGTTCCGACCGATGTCCTTGTAGCCAGCCCACGCGGCGCTGAGGGCGTAGGGGTCCGTCGCACCGGGGACGCGCTGGACGTGGCCGAACTGCGCGAGGTCGCTTGCAACCTCGGGGCTGATTGCGTCCTCGTCGCCGAGGAGGTACATGTAGGCGTAGTCGTACCGTGCGTCGAGCTGTCGGGCCGTCTCCTCGGGGATCGAGTCCGAGCGCACGTAGAGGAACCCGTCGCCACCGTGGGCGTTCCAGGACTGGACCGGGACGGCGCGCCGGGCGGCGTCGACGCTGGCGACGAGGACCTCGTCCTCGTGGTTGCCGTGCATCGAGCTCACGTACTGGTCGACGTTCGCCGCGACGCGCACGGGGGTTGTCCCCGGGATGCGGCGCACCTCCATCCCCATGGACTCGACCTCGCGGCGGACGCCGTCGCTGATGTAGCGCTCGCCCCCGACGAGATACACCTGGACGTTGCTGTCCATGCCGACGCCTTCCGGATGGGCGCGCTCGATCTCGGTGCGAGTCGCCTCCGGGAGCGAGTCCTGCCGGGTGAGCAGGACGGCGCCGTCGATGGGGTGGTGGATGAGACCGACGCCGGGGAGCGAGGCTTCGAGGACGCTGTCGTTGACGAGGATGATCGCCCCGGGTCTGGTGTGCTCGTTGATGGCGGTGTAGACGTTCTGGCTGAACGCGGCCGCGGTCTCGTAGTCGTTCGCCCCGGCGAGCCTGGTCGTCATCGTGGTGGCGGTCCAGTCGGTGAACTTCGCGGTTTCGGGGCCGGTCTGCTGGTCGTCCTGTGACTGGGCCAGCGCGACGCCGCCGAGGGTCGCGGCCGCCGGGAGCGCGGCCAGATCGCGGAGGAATTTCCTGCGGCTGCCGTCGCTCATAGCGCACCACCCGGTTTGACGTTCCGGCGGACGAGCAGGCCGTTCACGGGCCAGGCGATCAGGAAGCCGATCAGCGTCGAGAACACCATCACGCCGTACCAGAGGATGTTGTCGTCGCCGGGCATCATCGGCAGGTTGAGCATCATCAACAGCCACATCGACCCCATCATTCCGACGGAGACGCTGGTCATGCTCACCGCGACGGCAAGCAGGCCCCGCCGGACGGCAGACTCCTGGTCAAGACCGAGCGCGTCCTCGAACATGGGGACGTGGAAGACGACCCAGGAGACGAGAAAGGCGACGACGTAGACGATGGCCATCAGCAGGACCATCGAACTCCCCAGCGCGAACAGCGGTCCCTCGAACACCACGAGCGGCATCCCGAAGAACGTGAGGAGGAACGCCGTCGCGATCATCGTGCTCGCGGCGAACCCGACGCCCATCGCCGTCGCCGTCGCCGCCCGCAACCAGTACGGGCGGACGACGCGATGTTTCCCGTCGCGCTCGACGACCTCTCTGCCTCGGTAGGCGAACCAGTAGAACGCCAACCCGAACGGACCGAGCACGAGCGTGAACAGCGGCCAGACCAGCCGCGTCCACGTCCCCATCTCCGGGATGCGGCGACGAGAGTGGGCGAACACGAACGTCGCGCCGAGGATGCCGAACGCCGCCCAGATCGAAGAGAGGGCGTCGAGCGGGCTCATGCCGGCTCCCTGGAGTCGGTACGGGGTGATCTCGACGGCGTAGTCGCTCCGTGCCTGGGACACCCAGGAGACCTGGTCGAGCGTCCCCATGAAGAAGAGGTGGTTGTACGGCCCTTCGGCGGGGGTCGAGAACCACGACGGCTGGGAGCGCCAGAGGTAGTTCTCGGTGATCGCCGGCAGCGTCCCATCTTCGTGGGCGAGCAACAGCGGCCCCGCCTTCCCCCACTGGAGGTTGCTGGCGGCCGCGGCGTGGCCCGGCCGGTCCGGGTTCACGACCACGAAGTTGTAGTAGCCGACCTTGTCACGCTGGTCGATGCCCCAGCCGAAGTCACGCGACTCGTCGCGGAACTTCGCGACCTCGACGGCGTGGTCCTGCGGCGTCGACCCGGCGACGCGCGTCCACTCGACGTCGAGTTCGGACAGCGCGTCCCGGCTGACCTGCCCCGGCGGCGCGAGGACGTACGCGTGCGAGGCATTGGTCTGCTCGATGGCCCGCTGGGTCGCTGCCGGAACCCCGTCCTCGCTGGCGTAGAGGATCGGATCGCCGCTGTAGGCGCTCCAGGCCGCGGCGGGCATCGCCCACTGCGGGTCGTCGCTCCCGACGATGACCACGTTGGTCGGACCGTTCTCGTCGTCGGTCCCGCGCGTCGCGATGGCAGCGGCCGACTCAGCGGGGGTCCCACCTGACAGTCGGACGGTCGAGACGTTCCCCGCGGCTCCCTGGCTCCCGCCCGGGCGACTCGCGTTCCCGGCGAGGATGATTGCGTCCGACGAAGCCCGGAGTCGCGACGCCGCGAGCGCCGTCCGCCAGTCGTTCTCGGGGACGCGGACCACGGTCTCGTACGAGAGGTTCGAGCCCGACGGCCTGGCCGCTTGTGCAGTGTACGCACTCAACTGACCCGGGTCGCTCGCGGGGAACCGGCTCGCGTCTTTCGTCTGCATCGTGACGTACGGTTCCTCGGGCGTCTGGCCGTAGTCGAAGAGCGTGAGCGCGACGACGTAGAGCGGCTGGATTGCGACGAGGATCGCCACGAGCGCCGCGACGCCCACGGCGAGCACTCTCCACGTGTTCATGTGCAGTCCTGCAAGCGTTACACTGAACCGCGAAAGTGGGTGTTGCCTGCGCGTGCAGGCCCTTCGACGCTGTTCTGGCTCCTCGGATTTCCGGTGTGGGTGGTCGCCCGGCTGTGCGCTCTGGTTACGTCAGTTCCTCGACGGCTGTCGTCTCCATCTGTCCGTCCCGCTCCTCGCGGGTCACTCGCAGGCGAATCCCGCGCTCGGTGTCCGTCGCCTCCACGGTGGTCACGACCTGCGGCGTGGCGTCCGGATCGAGGACCGTTACCCGGTCGTCTTCGGTGACGATTCCGTAGCCGCTCTCGACGCAGTGGCCCATGAGCGCACAGTCGCGGGTGTGGTCACGCGCCCTCGCCACCAGCTCGTCCCGCGGGTTCTTCCGGATACAGCCCACGTCCATGAGGTACCCTTCGACGGTGAGTTCGGTGTCGGCCATCGTCTCTGTCGTTCGCGCTCGCGTCGGTTGGTTCTTCGCTCGCGCTTCCCTGACACGTCGGGTATCGTCACGACCGTCGCTCGCAGCCTCGTCCCCTGCGTTACGGCCGGTACTCCGTCGTCGAGGTGAAGGGCACGATCGTCGCCGTCTGCTGGGCGACCCACGCGAGTCGGAGGACGAACGCGACGAGGAGCGCCAGCGGTGTCACGCCGAGGGCGAACGCTCCCGCGACGGCTGGAGCCAGTACCGAACTCGGGACGTTCGCGGTCGTCGCGGCGTTGTAGAGCAACAGGACGAAGCCGCTGCCGACGATGGCGGGCACGCCGACGTACAGCAGGATGCGTGAGAGATAGGCGAGTTCCTTCTGGACGTAGACGGTCTTGAAGTACTTTCGACCCACGTCGATCTGGAGGAGCGTTCGCTCGATCCGCTCCAGTTGGGTTCGCGTGGTCTCGGACAAGGCGTCCGCGTGCGTCCGCTGGATCTCGGTGATGTCGTGTATCTGGTCGGCGTGATTCGTCGTCAGCGTCGCGGCGACCACTGCGAAGATTCGACCCTGCTGGTCGTCGAGCGTTCGGTTGACCCGTCGGGCGTCTCGGACGAGCGACCGCGACAGCGACTCCAGCCGGTCCTGCAGGTCGCTGTCGGTCGCTGCCGTCGCTCGCTCGTCGAGTTTCTCCCCCTGCTCTGCGATCGTCTCGTGGAGAAATCGCAGGAACTTCCCGGGCGACGACGGACTCACCGGCGTTCCCGCCACCGACTCCACGGTGCTCCGATAGTCCAGCGTCTCCTCGATGCGAGTTCGGAGCTCACCCGGCTCGCCGAGCTCCCGTGAGAGCACGAGCTGGTTGATCGAGACCACGACCGTCAGGACAGTGAGATTGCCGGTGAGCAGCGAACTGAACAGGAAGTACACGGGGCTGTGCGCGCGGAAGACGGCGGTCCCGAACGTGACGCCGACGCCGACGAGACAGAGAAACACGAGGAGAACGAGCCCGCCCGCGATGACGAGTCTGTTCCCAGCCAGAAGGAGCCAGTTCGTGACGCCGCTCGATTCGCTGGGGCCGTCGCGAGCGTCAGCCTGGTGGGGACACATCGACGGCCCACGTACGCCGTGGGCGCGGAAAACCACTGGGTCGCGCCAGCAGCGAGACGTCGGTCTCCGACTCCCGACGGGTGTCCCCGCTTGCTGGAAGTCGACTGTTCCTGCAGTCCTCCGGGAGACGACGGCTCTCTCAGGCCGCGGCGTCGTACCCGGCGTCCTCGACGGCCGCCAGCAGCGTTTCGACGTCGGCGTCTCCCTCGACTGTCGCCGAGTCCGTTTCGTGATCGACGGTGACCGCCGCGACGCCGTCGACGGCTTCGAGCGCCTCTGTGACGGTTTGTTCGCAGTGTTCGCAACTCATGCCTTCGACAGTAAGTGTGGTGGTCATCCACTTCGATCCTATCGGTGCCAGAATTTTGCACGTTTCGCCTTCGAACCGAAAACGTGGGACACAGCGACTGCTCGCGCGCTGAACGCCGGACGGTGTACCTGACTGGCGCCCTGCTCGATCGACGGTTTCGAATCCAAAGTAAGCGCGGCGTTGCACACCGGTCTGTGAGGGGGAACTGCATTGAAGTACGAACGCGTATCTCTCAGTACCGTTTCAGACACTCGGTGTGAGTATCATGGCTACTGAGACAACTGACGGGCGACTCGTTACGATCGTGCTCGTCGTCCTCGGTGCCCTCATCGCCCTCCCGCTGCTCTTCATGGGGTTCGGGATGATGGGCGGCGGCCCGATGATGGGTGGCTGGGGCCACGGCATGTGGGGTGACGGCGGCGCAGTTCCCGGCTGGCTGGTGCTCGCCTGGCTCGGGATGCGGCTGGCGTTCCTCGCCGCGCTGATTGGCGGTGCGTACCTGCTCTATCGAACGCTCAGCGGGAACAGCGAGTCCACCGACCGCGCCATGGAGGAACTGCGCGTCGCGTACGCCCGTGGCGACCTGAGCGACGAGGAATACGAGCAACGACGCGAGGCACTGGAACGCGACTCCTGAGGCGTGCTCGTCGGCCCGTCTCTGGCACGGTGACAGCACGCCACGTGGGTGTCGGCTTTCGCTGGACGGTCGAATCAGCGGTCACACGCGGCAGAGAATTGTTACTATTAGAATATGTGTTATATTCCAACAGTCATAAATACGATACACGTTCACATTGTATCAAGGATGGGGGTATCATCCATGGAGAGAGTAGTAACACGATCGCAGCCGAGTGGGGTCGGAGTTCGCACGCAACAGCACGCAGGAACGGGGGGGAGCATCCATGGTTAAGAGCTTCGTGGTCCGGGTGATCATGGATCTCTCGATCCTGCTGCTCATCGTCGCGTCGATCGTCGAGGTGTACGCCGACGTGCGCGGTTCGGGCATGCCGGAGTTTCTCCCCGCGCCGCTGGCTGGACTGCCCTCGTGTCACCCGGCGACGGCACTGGCAGTCGCCGGCGTGGCCGGACTCGCCGTCGGCGTCCTGATGGCGCTCGACCAGCTCCCGGGTGGCCGCATGTTCGTGGGCGTGATCGCGGCCATCGCGTTCCTGTTCTCCGGCGGTTTCATCGTCGGCGACAGCGAGGAGCCCGACGGGAGTGGATACCATGGTTAAAGTCCTGATGACTGCCGGCATCGTCCTGTTGATCGCCGCTTCGCTGGTGGAGGTCGCTGCGGACGTGCGCGGTTCGGGCATGCCGGAGTTCCTGCCCGCGCCGCTCTCGGGGCTGCCGTCGAGTCATCCGGCGACCGCCCTCGGCGTCGCCGGGTTCGGCGCGCTGGTGATCGGGTTCCTCCTGCAGATCATCAGTAATCCGCTCCCTGGTGGCCGCGTCATCGTCGGCAGCATCGCCGTCCTCGCGTTCCTGCTGTCCGGCGGCTACGTCGCCGAGGAGAGCTAACCCGGACGAACCCGCCTTCTGGTTTTCACGGTCTGTCGATCTCTTCGAGCGCACCGGCGTCACAGTACGGACAGGTCGGGTCGGAGAGATCGGCCCTGTACGCGAACTGCCGCCGGCAGTGCTGGCACCGATAGCGGGCCGCCTGCTCGTGTTCTGGCGTGACTGCCTCCCTGAGGGACTCGAACAAGCCCATCGAATGTCACCCCTCGAACTTCGTACTACGTGCATATAAGCCTGCGCAGCGGTAGCACGCACCGCCCGCACAGGAGTACGGTTTTCCGCCCGTTGCCTGTAGTGACCCGTCGATGACTGAGATCGAAGACGTCGACGACTTCCGAGCGGCCTTCGTGGAACTGCTAACGGACGCCGAGCGCGCTGACGTGTCGCTCGATGCGATGACCGGCCTGCTGACGGCACATCTGGCAGCGATGCGAGGGAACGTCCGGCTCCCGCTCTCGATGCCGCCCGAGCGCGCACGCGAGTTCACGAACCGTGCTCGCGAGCACCGCGGCGAGACGATGGAGGTCGAACTCCGCATCTCCGAAGCCGTGCTCGACGATCTGGAACTCCAGCTACAGGCGTTCGCGGGCGCCGACGAGACGTCGGTGTCCGACGACACACCAGACGTCTGAGGACCGTACTCACGACTGCTCGTCAGTGATCGACGCCGGAACGAGAACGCCGTCTCCGCGTTCGACGCGGACCAGCAGGTCACCGGTCTGGAAGTCCGAGAGCGTCGGCGCACACCCCGTCGCACCCACGTCGGCCCAGCCACAGGTGTCACACACTGCCGTCTCCGCCGTGACTTGATAGGTCTCGCCGGCGCGCGTCGCGGTAACGTATCCGCGCTCGATCGGTTCGTCACAGCGCGTACACGTGAGGGCTGGCACCGTCTCGGGGAGGTCGTCGAGCGAACTCATACCGTGGCCTACGCGCGCGTCGTACAAACTCCGTCGGGTGGCCTCACTCCGTTTCGAGGTCGCCGTCCCATCCTTCGTACCCGTCCGTCAGGTTGGCGACCAGGGTGTCCTCGTCGATGCCCTCGTACGACTCGAGGATGCGAGCGGCCTGCAGCGAGCTTTCGCCGCGTTCGCAGACGAAGACGATCTCCTCGCCCCAGTCGACGTCCGCGATTCGGGCCGCGAGCTCCGGATACGGGACGTTCTCCGCACCGGGGACGTGTCCCTTGGCGAAGGCGGCCGGCACTCTCGTATCGACGACCTGTACGTCCTCGTCACGGCTGAGCTTCTCCTGTAACTGCGAAGCCGACAGCGATTCGACCATCGGTCTCCCGTTGGCACTCGCCGGCTGTAAATCCATCACCGCCGCTCGGACGACTGGTGAGTGCCTGACGGTCCGGGGTTGCCGGCAGGTGTGTGTCGTACCAACAAAGCTATAAGGTGGTGTGCTATACCATAGCATGTATGGCGTCAGCACCGAGCAACGACGAACTTTTCGACGAGTTCCTGTCCGACCGCGGGCACGAAACTGAGGTTGTCGGTTGGGACGAAAGCTATAACAAAAAGCAGTGTCCGGAGTGCGGCGGTCTTCACGACAACGGGGCGACAGAGTGCTCGGTGTGCGGGTGGGCACCAGAAGCGTAGCTACGGCCGTCAGTCGCGCATTTTTTCGGAGTCGTCGCTCGCTGTTGAGATACTTCTCAGGGAGGGTATTGCAGTCGCTCGCTGGCTAGCTGAGAACCGGCGCGTGAGAAATCAGTGGGGGTGGAAAATGACAGGGAAACACTCTGGGGGAGAGAAGGGGAGATACCAGTCGCGAGAGAGCTTCGGTAGGGTTCTGTGGGGTTACAACTCGTCGAGTGAGTCGTGGAGGAACAGGCCGAGCGCGAGGTGGTGGTACATGGCGCGCTCGATCTGTTCTCTGGCAGCGTCGTCGTCGTCCACGGAGTACTCTTTGGTCCGCACCAGTTCGTGCATCGAGAGGACGTCGTCGTTCTCGATGTCGTGGAGGCGCGGGTAGACGGTGCCTGGACTCAGCTGTGCGTCGAACAGCCGCGACAGGTCGTCGATGAGTGCTTTTCCGTGGGTCCCGTCTCGCAGCGCGATCAGCGCGATGAGGATCTCGTCGAGGTTCTGCTTGACGATCTCGTCGTCGAACGTGAACGACTCCTCGACTGCAAGCGTCTCCATGACCGAAGACAACACCTGCTCGGGATTGCTCTCGCTACCGGCCTTCGGAGCATCCGGTGAGGGTGCGTCGATTCCAGCGTCTTCGCCGGCCGATAGCTCTTCTATCAGCGTGTTCACCAGCGGACTCGTGCTCACATTATCTCCGGACATGGTACATCACTTGGACTCGATCCACACTCACTCTTCTCTGGTACCCATACATAATGCCTCCCCCGCGATTTCCGCGAATGAAAATGGGTATATAAAGGTATTTTCACGAGCTGAAAGAACCCCCAGTCGACGCCGGTCCACTCACCGGATTGCGATCAATTTCTCAGGAGTGATACCGTGCGCAATATCTTTTTACGGTGGTGCGCTGACGTGTTAGTAGTGTCCGAGGAACGCAGTATCGAGCAGGTCCTCGATACGATCGGGGACGAACACGCTCGCGAGATTCTCGCGGCTATCAGCATCGAGCCGCGCTCGGCCAAAGAACTGGCCGAGGAGTGCGATCTCTCGCTTCCGACCGTCTACCGCCGGATCGAGATCCTCGAAGAACACGAGCTCGTGAAAGACCGGACTCTGGTCGCCGACGACGGCAACCACTACAAGATCTACGAGTCGAACTTCGACAGCACCGTCATCTCCCTGGAGGAAGAAGGCGAGTACAAGGTGCGCATCTACCGCGAGGAGAACCTTCCGGACCGGTTCAGTCAGCTCTGGGACGAACTCAACCCGGAATAAACGTCCGACGTAGCTTTATATTGGACGAGTGATCAATAGCGTCCATGGTCGACATGGTGGCGCTTGCGCGGGGGCTGCTCATTCTCCTTCGTCTCGTTACGTTCGGGTTGACGCTCGGCATCACGCTGATCAGTTTCCAGGCGTACCGAAAGAAACAGTCCGACAAGCTACAGACGGCGTTCATCGGCTTCGCGTTCATCAGTATGGGCGTGGCGGTCAGCAACGTCATCACCCAGCTCGGGGCCGGTGCGGCGGACTCGTCGTTGACGACGATCTTCCTCCAGATGACCGAAACGATCCCGTTTATCGTCGGGTTCGCCATGTTGTATCTCTCGCTGTACAGGTGAGTGGACGCGCCGGCCCGCGGAAGTTGCCGTGAGCGTGGCAGAAACCCCGCGTCGGGTTGCGCCTCGAAGCCACGTTGCTTATGGGTGAGCAGGACTATTAGTGGTCCAATGACCGACACGACGCCTGAAGTGGTTCGCCTATTCGGTGGTCCGGGCAGCGGGAAGACGACGGCGCTGCTCGACCGGGTGGAAGGATTACAGGACGAGGGAGCCGACGTCAGAGACATTCTGGTCGTTTCGTACACGCGTGCAGCGGCCGCCGAGATCCGCGAACGCCTCGCCGAACGGCTCGATACGACGCCGCGAGCCCTTCGGGGGAACGTCTGTACGATGCACGCGAAAGCGTACGAGCTGCTGAACCTCTCGCGTGGCGACGTGGTCAGCGAGTCGGACAAGGAGGAGTTCTGTGACGAGTACGGCGTCGAGTACGAGGACGAGAACAAGGGGGCGCGCCGCCGAAGCGCCCGCTCGACGACCATCGGGAACAAAGTCATCGCGACCAGCCAGTGGCTCCAGCGCACCCGCCGGGACGTCGCCGACTGGTACGACGTTCCCTTCCAGTGGAACGAGGAGAAGGTGCGCCTGCCGCCCGAGATCGACGAGAACGCCCAGACCGGGAACAAGTACACCCCGACCTGGCCCTCCGACGACGACCGGATCGACGTGCCCGAGGCGATCCGGGCCTGGCGCAGCTACAAGGGGGAGAACGGCCTCGTCGGGTTCGCGGACATGCTCGAACGCGTCAAGCAGCGCTCGCTGCTCCCGAACGTCGAGTACCTGGTGATCGACGAGTTCCAGGACATCACGACCCTGCAGTACGACGTCTACGAGGAGTGGAAACCCCACATGAAGAAGATCCTCATCGCGGGCGACGACGACCAGGTCGTCTACGCCTGGCAGGGCGCCGATCCGGACCTCCTGCTGGACGAGGACGTCAGCGACGACAACATCCTGCCCAACTCCTACCGTCTCCCGTCGCGCATTCTCAACGTCGTCAACAAGGAGATCAGCCACATCGACAAGCGCCAGGAGAAAGACCTCGAACCCCGCAAGGAGGGCGGCCGGGTCAACGCCGTCCGCGGCCCGTCGATGCTCGATCTGGTGCGCAACGTCCGCGCCACCATCGAAGAGGACCCCGAGGGAACGGTCATGCTGCTGTTCCGCGCTCGCTACCAGATGTTCCAGTTCATGGACGAGTTCATCGGCGAGGGCATCCCGTTCCAGTGTCTGACCGACCAGCGGATGTGGACCGATCGGCTCACCCAGTACGTGCGCGCGGTCGAGGCGCTGGACGAGGACGAACAGGTCACCGCGCTGCAGGCTCGGCGCCTGGCCGACATGCTCGCGGACTCGGCCTTCGGGACCGGCGAACGCGACGACTTCTTCGACGCCATCGACGAGGTCAAAGAGGAGTCGGAGCTCGACGACCTCGCCGAGATCATGGTCGAACCGGAGTTCGTCCGCGAGTACGCCCCCTTCGTGCCGGACCCGCGCTCGGCCGCCGACATGCTCCGGAAAGTGACGAACTTCCAGGAGCGCACCGTCGGCGCGTACTTCCAGGGTGAGTACGAGGGGATGGACAGTTCGCGCGTTCGCCTCGGCACGATCCACTCCGCGAAGGGTCGCGAGGCCGACCACGTGTTCGTCGCCACCGACCTCACGGAGAAGGTCGTCGAGCAGATGGCCGCGACCGTCGAACAGCAGGGCCGCGACGTGCCCGGCGTCGAGGAGTTCACCAAACACACCGACCCCGTCCCGACGCTGACGGACAACGAACGCCGCGTCTTCTACGTCGGGATGAGCCGTGCCCGCGAACGGCTCGTCCTGCTCGAAGGGCTGGTCGACGGCGCGCCGACGCTTCCCGTGGACGTCCTCCTGGAAAACGAACCCAGCGAGAAGTCGATCGACCAACTCCTCGCGGAAGCCAAAGAGCCGCTAGCCGCCCAGTAAGTTACTGTTCGTCGTCGTCCGGTTCTTTCGCGACTTTCCCGACGACCGTCGCTGCAACGTCGCCAGCGACGTCCCCCGGCGTCGTGACGTACTCCTCGACGAGTACCATCAGGACGGCGAAGGCGACGAAGCCGCCGCCGACGAGGTGCTTGCCCTGCAGAAAGAAGTCGACGCCCATCATGCCGATCATCGCGGCGACCGCGACGGTCCCGAACATCGTGATCGTGCCGATGATACCCTTCCCCATCTCGTTCCGGCTTTCACAGCCGATGGCAAAAAACGATGCGACCCCACGTGACTCTGCACTGTCTTTTTCTCCGGGGACTGCGTCGAAGACGTATGGTCTCCCGCGAAACCCGCGTGTATCTCACCGGCCTCGCCCTCTCGGTACTCCTCCTCCTCGTCGCCGGGCTCGTGCTCGACGTCGGCCTCCGGACGCCCCTGGGGGTGCTCGTCAGCGTCCTGTTCTTCCCGATCATCCCGTTCCTCCTGCCCCAGCTGTATCTGGCAGCGACTGGTGACGAGACCGACAACGTCTCGCCGCGGACGCGCGTTCGCGTCAGTCTGTTCGTCTCCGGGCTGGTGGCATTCGGGCTGTCTGCGTCGATGGCGCCAGCCCAGCCCGGTCGGTGGCTCGCTGGCGGCGTCACCGCCATCCTCCTCGGCAGTCTGTTCGTCCACGAGATGGTCGTCGGCTACCGGTCCTCGTCGCTGTTCGAGAACGCCAACGGTGAATGAACAACGCCTTTCGCCCCCCACGTCCTAGCGGCGTCCATGTTTACCGGAATCGTCGAGCAGACGGGCGAGGTGCTGAGCACGGCCGACGACGAGGGCGGCCGCCGCGTGCGGGTCGAAGCCGACCTGGACGACCTCCATCACGGGCAGTCCATCGCGATCAACGGCGTCTGCCTGACCGTCGAGGAGTTCGGCTCGGACTGGTTCGACCTCTTTCTCTCCCAGGAGACCATCGAGCGGACGTACCTCGGCGACGTGACCGAGGGCGACCTGGTGAACGTCGAGCGGGCGCTGCCGGCCGACGGTCGCTTCGACGGTCACTTCGTCCAGGGCCACGTCGACGGGACCGCCGAGGTGACCGGGATCGAAGAACTCGGAGATGACTGGGAGTTCCGGTTCTCGGTGCCGGAGGACCTCGAACGCTACCTCGTCGAGAAGGGGTCGGTGACGGTGGACGGGATCAGTCTCACTATCGCGGACCTTGCCAGCGAGGCGCGAAGCGCCTCGGACAGCGCGAGCGGGCAACGCCCGCGAGCGGCGGAGGATTTCGGCGTCGCCATCATCCCCGCGACCTACGAACTGACGACGCTCTCGCAGAAGGACGTCGGCGATCCGGTCCACCTCGAGGTGGACGTCGTCGCCAAGTACGTCGAGTCGATGCTCGGGAGCGAGGCGGGCGAAGCCCAGACGCCGTACGCCGAGCGCTTCGAGGAGTAGCTACTCGAACTCGGTCTGCTCGGAGGAGATGGTGTTCCCTTTCTCGGCGCTGCTTTGCACCGAGCGGTAGGCGCTGTTGTACTTCGAGAGCTTCCGGATGAGCAGGTAGCCAAAGAGGCCGTCGTAGACGATGACGAACCCGAGGAAGACGGCGAACTCCGAGACGCCGGTGAGGATCTGCGTCAGGGCCGGCACGAGAATCGTCGCAGACGTGTTGTAGACGGCGTGGATGAGCGCGGCGATGGTGATCCCCTTGACGACGAGCGGGCCGGCGTACTTCTGGTTGAACTTCGCGAGTCCGAGGTAGTACCCCGCGAACCCGGAGTAGATCACGTGGCCCGGGCCGGCCAGCGCGCGGACCGTCGTGATGCCCGCGCCGGCGTTGATGAGGTTCATCGACTGCGACAGCGACTCGACGGACTGGGTGATGTAGAGGGCGTTCTCGATGGTGGCGAAGCCGAGGCCGGCGACGGCGCCGTACACCGCGCCGTCGATGACCGCGTCGAACGAGTCCGACCGGTAGGCGTGCAACCGGACAGCCAGCAGCTTCACGGTCTCTTCGACCGGTCCGACGACCAGGAAAAACAGGGCGATGACGCCCAGCACGGGGACGGCCCCGAAGCCGGACCCCAGGCCGGCGGCGAGCCCGCCGAGCTGGGAGTTCAACACGCCGGCAAAACCCGCAAACAGGATGCCCAACAGGAAGGTCGCGACCAGTTCCTCCAGGGGTTCGGCGGCCGTCACGTCCGCGTACCAGAGGAACGCCGCCAGGATGAACGCCGGCACGACCGACAACACGACGAAGGCGCCGACGCGCGGGTCGGTCAGCAGGCCGAGCCCACCGAGCGCGAACTGGCCGACGAGGATGAGCACCGCCAGGGAGATGACCGCCCATCTGACCGCGGACACCACCATTCCGTAGAACCAGACGGCAAACCGATCGAACGACGACCTGACCTCCCAGCCCGAAATCTCGTAGAGGTCCATCGACCCGTCGTCTCTCGCCTCGACCGGGTCGCGTCTCTCTGCCATGTCCCCCAGGTAGCCCGGCGCACACCTAACGCTTTGGCTCCTCGCCGTCAGTATGCACTCTGGTAATCGGCCGATGCCGAATAATCATTATACTCTATAAATCCGACTTAGGGGCATCCTTTTGTGTGTGAGTCGGACACAGTGGGATAATGACACGCTACAGCGCCAGTCGCGGCATCATGTACAGTGCGCCGCCGACAAAGGACGACGACGCCGACGTCGAGGCGGCGACTGACGCCGAGTCGGGCGAGCCGACGCCCGCGGACGACTGAGGGGAGTTTCTGGTCTCGCGTGCTCCGGCTGTTCGGGAGCCGTCGGCAAACGGTGGAGTTTTTCCGCTCCCGTCCGTACAGCGGCTGATGACTGTCACGGCAGGCGTCGTCGCCGTTCAGGGCGACGTCAGCGAACACGCCGACGCGATCCGGGCGGCCGCCCGCGCCCACGACGAGGAGGCCGACGTCCGCGAGATCCGCCACGCCGGTATCGTCCCCGAGTGCGATCTGCTCCTGGTGCCGGGCGGCGAGTCGACGACGATCTCCCGCTTTCTCCATCGCGAGGAAATCGCCCCCGAGATCGCGGCCCACGTCGACGCCGGGAAACCGGTGCTGGCGACCTGCGCCGGACTGATCGTTCTCTCGTCGGACGCCAACGACGACCGGGTCGAGACGCTGGACCTGCTGGACGTCTCCGTCGAGCGCAACGCTTTCGGCCGGCAGAAAGACAGCTTCGAGGCTCCGCTAGACGTGACGGGGCTCGACGACCCGTTCCACGCGGTGTTCATCCGCGCGCCGCTCATCGACGACGTGGGCGAGGCCGAGGTCCTCGCCGAGTGGGACGGCCGTCCCGTCGCCGTCCAGCAGGGGCCGGTCGTCGGGACCTCTTTCCACCCGGAACTGACGACCGACCACCGACTGCACGGACTGGCCTTCTTCGAGCACGTCACTGCGTAGCCGTCCCTGCGCGCTGACAGGTGAGCGCACAGGTGTGGGTTTTTCACGCCGCATCTCCTGCACCGGATATGGACGCGTCTATCGAGGGCGTCCGGGTCGCGGGGACGCCAACTGGCCCCGTCCCGGTCGTCCTGCTGACGACGGCTGCCGAGTCCGAGTTCCTCCCTATCTTCATCGGCTTCGACGAGGCCGCGAGCATCGCTCGCGGACTGGACGCGGAGGACGTCGACCGCCCCCTGACCCACGACCTCACGCTCGACATCGTGGAGGAACTCGGCGGCCGCGTCGAACGCGTCGTCGTCAGTGACGTCGACGACGGGACGTACCTCGCGGATCTGCACCTGGCCACGCCCCGCGAGGGGGTCGTCGTCGACGCCCGCCCGAGCGATTCCCTGGCGCTCGCGGCGCGAACGAACGCCCCCATCGAGATCGCCGAGCACGTCTTCGAGGCGGGTGGCCGCGACCCCGACGAGTTCGACGACCTGGACGACATTCGCGAAGTGATGGAAGTCTGACCACCCACCGTTTTCTCGTCGAGTTCGCGCCTGCGGCCCGAACCACTCACACCAGAAATCTCCGTTTTCTGGTTTGCTCACGAGAGCTGTGCTCTCGTGACCCTCGAAAAAATCTGTTCCCGCGAGCTTGCGAGCGGGAGCTCGGAAGAGCTTGCTCTTCCGGTGGACCAAACAGGCGGGACCTCCCTTCGTCGCCGGACTGCGTCCGGCTGCCAGAGGGACCTCCGGTCCCTCGCTGTTCGGTCCCGTGAACCGCGGCGCCGGGGGCGCCGCGGATGCTGGAGCGACCGCCCTGTGACCGCCGGTTCGCGACGCTCCTGCGAAGAAGTCATGGCCCAGTAGTGTGCAGGGGCGGGTATGGACGACACCGACGCCATCCTCGAAGAACTGTTCGCCGTCATCGAGGACCGCAAAGAGACGCTGCCCGACGACTCCTACACCGCCTCGCTGTTCACCCACGAGAAAGGCGAGAACGCCGTGCTGGAGAAACTCGGCGAGGAAGCGACGGAACTCCTCCTCGCTGCCAAGGACGACGACCGCGAGGAGATCGCCCACGAGGCCGCCGACATCGTCTATCACATGCTCGTCTTGCTCTCGATGAAGGACATGGATCTGGAAGAGCTGCGAGCGGAACTGCGCGATCGACGATAGGGGTCGCTCTGCGGACGATCAACTCCGTGATACTGCGTTTCATCTACCTGCCCGTCCGACGTCCCCGTGTCTGATTGACAACAACCCCATCTCCGAGCAACGCGTCCGACCAATACCGTTCCGCTGGCGGATACTATCCGCGAGAAGTAGTAACGAAAATAAGACCATTCCGCTGACACCGCATAATTATATTATATAATGTCTCAAAGGGACTTACATACGTCCAAAATCATGATGTATTCGCGAGTGAATATGACATATGATTCGTCTAATTTTTAACCCGGGTGTTCAAATTGCCAGGTAGTAACATGGCAGACGAGGTCGACCCATTCGAATCACTTCAGGAACAGATCGACGACGCGGCACAGTACGTCGACATCGAGGACGGCATGCTCCAGCGCCTCAAGAACCCAGAGCGCGTGCTGGAGACGAACCTGACCGTGGAGATGGACGACGGCTCGACGGAGATTTTCCGTGCCTACCGGTCGCAGTTCAACGGTGACCGCGGGCCGTACAAAGGCGGCATCCGGTACCACCCGGACGTCAACCGCCAGGAAGTGAAGGCGCTGTCCGGCTGGATGGCGTACAAGACGGCCGTCGTCGGTATCCCGCTCGGCGGCGGGAAAGGCGGCATCGTCATCGACCCGAGCGAGTACTCCGAGACCGAACTCGAACGCGTCACGCGGTCGTTCGCGACCGAGCTCCGCCCGTTCATCGGTGAGGACAAGGACATCCCCGCGCCGGACGTCAACACTGGCCAGCGGGAGATGAACTGGATCAAGGACACCTACGAGACGCTGGAGAACACGACCGAGCCCGGCGTCATCACGGGCAAGGCGATCGAGGACGGCGGCAGCGAGGGTCGCGTCGAGGCGACGGGCCGCTCGACCGTGCTCGCCGCCCGCGAGGCCTTCGAGTACCGCGACGAGGACATCGCGGACGCGACCGTCGCGATCCAGGGCTACGGGAACGCCGGGTGGATCACGGCGAAGCTCGTCGACGAGATGGGCGCAACCGTCGTCGCCGTCTCCGACTCCAGCGGCGGCATCTACAGCGAGGACGGCTTCGATCCGGTCGCCGTCAAGGACTTCAAGCGCGAGACCGGGAGCGTCGTCGACTACCACGGCGCCGACGAGGCGATCACAAACGACGAACTCCTCACGATGGACGTCGATCTGCTCGTGCCCGCCGCGCTGGGCAACGCCATCGACGCCGACCTGGCCGAGGACGTCCAGGCCGACGTGATCTCGGAGGCCGCGAACGGCCCGATCACGCCCGACGCCGACGAAGTGCTCGCCGAGAAAGACGTCATCGTGATCCCCGACATCCTCGCCAACGCGGGCGGTGTCACCGTCTCCTACTTCGAGTGGGTGCAGAACCGCCAGCGCTTCCACTGGACGGAACAGCGCGTCAACGAGGAACTCGAAGACGTCATCGTCGAGCAGTTCTGGAACCTCGTCGACGCCTACGAGGAACACGACCTCTCGACGCTCCGCGTCGCCGCCTACGTCGTCGCGCTCGGCCGCGTCGACGCCGCCGCCGAAGAGTTCGGCCCGTGGCCGTGACGCTGCGATAATTCCGCTTTCCGCTTTTTTCTACCGCGCGAGCAACGCCCCGACGGCACCGCCGATCGCGCTGTCCAGCGCGAGGACGACGGCGATGACGACGCCGACGACGAACACGCCCGCGCCGACGAAGCCGCCGACGGGGCCGGCACCGATCGTCCCGATGAAGCCGGCGCCCAGGCCGAACAGCAGCGCGAGGACGATGCCGCCGATGGCGCCCGCGAGCAGGCCGTGCCAGAGGCCGTTCCCGATGCCGCCGCCGGCGACGTAGCCCGCCGCGAACCCGCCGATGAGGCCCGCGCCGATGTGGCCAACGACGGGCAGCGTGAACGCGACGACTCCGGCGACGATGCTGACGAGAAAGCCGATGCCGACGGCGCGCCAGTTTGTCATACCCGTCCGTAGGGCGTCTGGGGAGAAAAACTGCGCTGTCACCCTCGTTGCCGCCCGGTTGCGGGTCGTGGGCCGACCACGCACGGTGGCCCCTCTCAGGGCGAGTCCAAACGGACGCCCTTTTATGGCCGTCCCTGTTACGAGGACCAAATGATTCTCGAGGACCTTCCGACGACGCCGACGTCGGAGGAGCTGATCGACAAGGCCTTCTCCCGGGCGGCCCGCGCGGGGCGAGCGAAATCCGGGTACGAGGCACAGCAGTCGATGCTCCAGACGGCGTCGAACATCATCTCTGACAACCTCGAGAACGTCGTCACGACCTGGCCCGACATCGACACGCTCGATCCGTTCTACTACGAACTCGTCGACGCCATCGTGGGCGTCGACGACCTGCGCCAGCACCTCTCGGAACTCACCTGGGCCTCCCGGAAGGCCGACGAGATCCGCGACGAGTACCAGACCCGCTTCCGGAACGTCGACGCCGAGGGCGCCAAGAAGCTCCGCAAACAGGCGTTCGCTCGTCTCGCCGACATCGTCGAGGAAGTCGAGGGCGACCTCACGGCCGTGAGCGAGGCCCGCGACGACCTGCGCGACGTCCCGGACATCCGTCCGGACGAGCCGACCATCGTCGTCGCCGGCTACCCGAACGTCGGGAAGTCCTCGTTCGTCAACGACGTCACGAACGCGCGCAACGAGACGGCATCCTACCCGTTCACGACCACGGAGATCCGGGTGGGCCACATCGAGCGCGACCACATCCGCTACCAGCTCGTGGACACGCCCGGACTGCTCGACCGGCCGCCGGAGGATCGCAACGAGATCGAGTCCCAGGCGGTCAGCGCAGTCGAACACCTCGCCGACTCGGTGCTCGTCTTCATCGACGCCAGCGCCGAGTGTGGCTTCCCGCTCGACGCCCAGCTGGAGCTCCGCGACGCCATCGCCGAGCAGTTCGACGACGTGCCCGTGCTGACGATCTGTAACAAGAGCGACCGCTCACGCGACGTCGACGCCGACCACTACATGAGCGTCACCGAGGGCGAGAACGTCCAGGGCGTCCTCGACGCGGCCGTCGAGGCCGTCGGCTACGAGCCGGAACTCCCCTTCGACGAGAACTAGTTTTCAGTTACCCTGCTCGGTCGTCACGTACCGGACCTGCGTCTCGATGTTTCGGCCAACGGTGCGGTCGATGCGGGCGTCGATCCTGGTCGCCAGTCCGCTGACTCGCTCGCCGTTCTCCGGGGGGACGCCGACGGTGACGACGACCCGGTCGGGCTGTCGCAACAGCACCTGATCTGAGAACTGGACCTCCGTCGATAGGAGCGTCGCGGACTCGGTGCCGGCGAGGACCGTCTCCACGTCGTCGCGGATCTCGTTTTCGGTCACGGCGTTCTGGTACGAGTTGTATGTGACGCCGCCGAGGAACAGCGAGAGGACGGCGATGGCGGTCACGAGGACGGCGACGCGCTTGAGCATCGTACTGCGCGTCTCGTCGAACCGGAACCACCGCTCCGGGCGGTAGCCGTTGTACCAGAGCACGCCGATCGCGGCGAGGTTGATCGAGAGCCCGTTGACCAGTGCGAGGACGCCAGAGCCGACGCTGACCATGGGGAGTCCCCAGGCGATGCCGATGCCGACGGTCGCGGCCGGCGGGATGAGCGCGACGGCGATCATCACGCCGACGATCGCAGAGGAGATCCCCGTCGCGAGACTTACCGCCCCCGCGATCCCGGCCCCGAACGCGATGGCCAGCGAGAGGAAGTCCGGTGCCAGGCGCTCCTGGATCTCCGGGACTGACGTGATCTCGATGCCCGGTGGAACGAGGTGGGCGTATCTGACGAACGCAGCGAACGCGGCGGCACTGACGACGGCGAGGCCCATGCCGAGCACCTGGAGTTTGACTCCCCTGACGAACAGCTCCTGATCGTCGATCACGGTTCCGACGCTGGCGGCCATCGCCGGGCCGATGAGCGGGGCGATGACCATCGAGCCCACGACGACGGCGGGCGAGTCGAGCAACAGTCCCCCCGTCGCGATGACGGCGCTGATGACCGTCATCGCGACGTAGGTGCGCAGCGTCGGCGCGAGTTCGCTGGCTCGCGTCTCCAGTTCCTCGCGGGCGATGCGGTCTTCGTCTTCCTCTTCGGCGTAGTGGCTCTCCAGCTCCTCGAATCGACGAGAGATGACCGTGCTGGCCTCCATGACGACGGTGTACGCCTGCTCGTCGATGCCGGCCTCCCGAAGCCGTTCGAGGATCGGCTCGACTGCTGGGGTCGGCACCGGTGCGTAGACGATGGCGGTGTACTCCCGGCCGCTGGTCTCGTCAGTGACGACGTAGTCGACGCCCTCGTCGTCGAGCGCGGTGAGCACTGCGTCGCGCTTCCCCGTCGGAATGGTGACCTGGAGGAGCCGCACACTCGCCTCTCGCACGGCGGCGGCAAATACGTGGGGGACTACGCCGCGATCGCTCCGCGCCGCCGCTCGGGATCACTCGACCGATTCGAAGCGGATCGGCAACTGCTCGACGCCGTGGAGGAAGGAACTCGACACCGGGGGCCTCTCCTCGGCGACGCACTGGATCCCCTCGGCGCGGTCGAGCAGCCGCCCCAGACTGATGCGAGCTTCGAGCCGAGCTAGCGGGGCCCCCAGACAGAAGTGGACGCCGTGGCCGAAGGCGATGTGCTGGTTCGGGCGCCGCTCCGGCTGGAACTCGTCGGGGTCGTCGAACTGGGACTCGTCGCGGTTGGCCGACCCGAGCCAGGTGACGACCAGGTCCCCACTTTCGATCGTCTCGCCGCGGAGTTCCACGTCGGTCGTCGCCACGCGCGAGAGCGCCTGAACCGGCGACCGGTAGCGCAACACCTCCTCGATCGCTGCCGCGAGCACGTCCCGGTCGGCCGCGAGTTCGTCGTACAGCTCCGGCCGCTCGTCAAAACAGCGAATGGCGTTCCCGATGAGGTTTGTGGTCGTGACGTTGCCGGCGACGAGCAGCAGGATGCAGTACCCCAGGACGTCTTCGTCGGTCAGGCGGTGGCCGTCGGGGTCGGTCGTCGCGATGTGAGTGATCAGATCGTCCTCGGGGATCGCGCGGCGCTGTTTGATGAGGTCCTCGAAGTACGCCCGGAGCTCGCGGATCGTCTCCTCCTGGCGTTCGATGATCGTCTGTGGGTCGGCGGCGGCGCTGACGTCGGCGACCAGCACGTCAGACCACTGCTTGAACCGGTCGCGGTCGTCGGCCGGGACTCCGAGCAACTCCGCGATGACGATGACCGGAAGCGGATACGCCAGGTCCTCGACGACGTCCATCTCGCCGTCGGCCAGCCGCTCGTCGAGTAACTCGTCGGCGATCTCTCTGACGTGGGGTGCGAGCGCGCCGATCGCGCCGGGCTGGAACTGATCGTCGACGACGTCCCGCAACCAGGTGTGACGGGGCGGGTCGCTCCGGAGGATGCTTCGCTGGAGCGGCCTGAACAGGTCCTCGTCGGGGAACTCGAACACGTCCGCTCTGGCGACGTCCGAGGAGAACGACTCGGTGTCGGCGAGTACCCGCTTCGTGTCGTCGTATCTGAAGACGTCCCAGACTTGACGGTCGTCGTCGTACCGGACCGGTGCCTCGGTTCGCATCTCCCGGTACCAGTCGAACGGCTCAAGTCGCGCCGCGCGCGACGAGAGCGCAGCCGGCATCGGGAGGAACTGTCGCTGAGTCGCTGCGGCCATCCCCGGACTGGAGGCCTGCCAGCCGTGTAACTATAGAGTGGTTACTCCCCGGTGGCCTCCAGTAAGCCCGGAGTGGCGTCGGTAAGGCCGGCTTAGTTCGGCCGATCGGGGCCCGACGGCCGCCGCTCGCCACGCTTATCAGCGGCTGTCGCCTAGCCGCGCCCATGTTCGAGTCGCGGCCGGATCGGAGTGCCGAAGTCGTCCTCGTCGGACGGTCCAACGTCGGGAAGTCGACGTTGATGCGCGAACTGACCGGCCACACGTTCGATACCGGCCAGCGCCCCGGCGTGACCCGCCAACCGAACCACTACGACTGGACCAGCGAGGATTTCGTCATCACGGACCTCCCGGGTTTCGGTTTCATGTCGGGCGTCCCCGACGACGTTCGCGAAGAGATCAAGACGGACATCGTCCGCTACCTGGAGGAACACGCCGAGAAGATCCTCGCTGCCGTCCTCGTCGTCGACGGGAAGTCGGTCATCGACATCATCGACCGTCACTCCGGTCCCGACGAGATCCCGCACGACGTGGAGATGTTCCACTTCCTGCGGGAACTGGAGATCCCCGTCGTCGTCGCGGTCAACAAGATGGACAAGGTCGACGACCGCGACGAGCGACTGAACGAGCTCTGTGACCGTCTCGGACTCTACCCGCCCTGGAAGCAGTGGCAGGACACGATCGCTCCCATCACGGCCAAACGCGGCAGTATCGAGCCGCTCACCGACGCCGTCCGGGACCACCTCCACGAGCAGCAACGCGACGACCTGCTGCAGTTCTTCTGAGAGTCCCGCGCCTGTCGCCCGCCCTTTGATTATCAACAACGAAAACAGAACCGTTCGGACGATCTCTCGCTGTCCGTGCTGGTGGCTGGAATAGTTACAGCTAGCGCTCGTAGCGTGGAAAACGGGGGTAGAGGGGTGTTGGGGGTGGCACCCGAAACGAGGGTGCACGCGGATATTCATACTTGATAATATTCAACGTTTCGGCTAGTTCACACCCCGGATGGGGGTGGAACGGCCGATGGGGCTTAGTGGGTGGGTGTCGTAGCCCCGCGTGTGACGACGCCCGCATCCGAGTCGGACCCCGCTTCGCCGACGGTCCGGACGGCGGTAACGGCTGACCTGCTGGCGATCTTCCGGATCGAGAAGGCTTCGTTCCCGCAACCGTGGCCGTTCGCTGCGTTCGAGCGTTACGTCGACGAACCGGGTTTTCTCGTCGCGGAACTCGGCCCCGGAATCGCGGGCTACGTGGTCGCCGACGCGGTCCCGAACCACGGGCGGCCGCTGGGCCACATCAAAGACATCGCCGTCCATCCCGACCACCGCGGTGAGGGGATCGGCTCGTTGCTGCTGGAGCGGGCGATCGGCGTGCTGGCAGCCCAGGGAATCGATTCGGTGAAACTCGAAGTGCGGGAGTCCAACGACACGGCACGCTCGCTGTACGAGACGTTCGGCTTCGAGCACGCCCGGACGATTCCCCGGTACTACGACAACGGCGAGGATGCCCTCGTGATGCTCGCGGACCTCACCGTTGACAACTGATTTCTGTTTTCGCACCCTTCCCGCGAGTATGGGATACGCCTGTCCGGTGTGTGACGACCCCCAGGCCGACGCCGAACACCTCGCGAACCACCTCGCGTTCACAGCGATGCTGGGCGACGCCGACCACGAGGCGTGGCTCGACGAGCACGCCCCAGACTGGAGCGAGCGCGACGCCGACGCGCTCTCGGCGATCGTCACCGAACACGCCGAGGAGAAAGAGTACCCTCAGGTGTTCGAGGACACCGTCGACCGACGGTCGACGAGCAGCCGGACGCAGTCCGGCGACGCGACGGACCACGATCACGAGCACGGCCGGGACCCCGCCCACGAACGCTCGGGTGCGCTGTTCGACGACGAACCGCAGTTCGCCGCCGACGCCAGAGAACGCGCCCAGGGGGGCCGGGAACTCGACGCCGACGCCGAACGCATCCTCGAAGACGCCCGCGAAATGACGGAGCGGATGCTCGAGGATGCGGACGAAGCCGAAAACGAGTAACGGCAGCGACGCCCACTTCCAGCCATGCACACCGAGGGACTGCTCGCACCGGCGACCGCCGACGCGGCGCGCGACCGGTACGAGGCAGTGGGACCGACCGCCCAGACCACCGTCAGTGAGGTGGCCAAGGCGATGGACTTCGACAAGGACGAGTACGACGACCGCGTCACCGGTGCCGTCGTCGAGACCGCACGGGAGGCCATCTTCGCCTCGCTGCTCGAAGTTCGGGTGGGTTCCCGCGAGGAGTTCGACGACTGGTGCGATGACCACCCCGACTTCGAAGTCGAGACGATCGGCAGCGAGAACGTCGACAACGTCGTCTGGCACGCCGTCCCGTTCGCCGAGACCGTCGTCGCCGCCACCTTCCAGGACCGCGAGGCGGCCGCCGTCGGCACGCTCCGCCGCCAGGCGTTCGGCAGCGTCTACCGCGAGATCGTGACCGAGACGGCCTGAGGCGACGGTGGATTTCGGCACGATTTTCCGCTCGCTACACCTACCGCGAGTATGCGCCGCGTCACGCGGAACTTCGTTCTCGGCATCCTGCTCGTCGTCGCGCTCCTGCTCGCGCTCGGTGCCCTCCCGAGCTATCTCAAGAGCGGCGATCCCTACTATCTCACCGCCACGCCCGTCGCGGAGAACCGGACCGCCATCGACAGTGCCGACCTGGCGCCGGACCGGTACCCCTACACCACGGGTGCGCTGGCCAACGCCTCCGCCAACGAGACCGGCCAGTCGGACCCCTACTGGAAGGGGCCGATCGGCATCAAGGGCGCGTTCACCCACTCGCCGTTCGACGAACGCGACGCACTCACGCAGCGGAACACCAGCGCAGTCGACGGTGACACCGTCTACGTCCGACAGAACAATACGGTTTACCGCCTGGACATTACACAACAACCGTGACTGACGACGATACCGACCGCGTCCCCGGACAGTTCGATCCCGACCGCGAGCCCGCTCGCGCGCCCCCGGACCACGACTGGCCGGTCACCGAATCCGAGGCCGAGTACGACACCGGGTGGTACACCGGCGGCTACGACCGCGTCGAACAGCCCGACGGCTCCGAGAAGTCCTATTACTGGGCCGATCTCCCGCCAGCGGTCGTCGTCGTCGCGACCGTCGAAGGCCCCGGCGTACACGGCGGCGAGGGCATCGACCACCTCGTGATGGTCGACCAGTTCCGGCCGACCATCCGCGAGCAGTGTCTCGAACTCCCCGCCGGCATCGTCGAGGACGGCGAGTCCTACACGACCGCCGGCGCGCGCGAACTCCGCGAGGAGACCGGCTTCGACGCGGCCGGCGTCTCCCTGCTCGAAGAGTTCTGGTGTTCGACCGGCGTCCTCCGGCACCGCCGCGGCATCGTCTTCGCCGAGGGGCTGGAACCGGTCGAGACCGACCTGGACGACAACGAGTTCCTCGACGTGACGACCGTCCCCGTCGAGGACGCCCTCGACGTCGCCCGCCGCGACCCCGCCAACGACGCCACCATCGAGGGAATCCTGCTGGCGAAAGCGGAGGGACTGCTCTGATGGTCGACGAGATCACCGGCGAGGAACTCCAGGATCGCCTCGACGAGGACGGCCTCCGCATCGTCGACATCCGCTCGCCCCACGGGTTCCGCCACGGCCACATCCCCGACAGCGAGAACCTCCCGCTACAGCAACTGGCGACGCAGGTCGACCGGCTCGCGGACGCCGACCGCATCGTCACGGTGTGCCCCCACGGCAAATCGAGCATTCAGGCCGCTCGGCTCATCAATTCCTACGAAGGTATCGACGACGGGACGGCCGTCAGCCTCGCGGGCGGACTCGAAGCGTGGGACGGCCCCGTGGCAACCGCTGACGGCGGTTCGGACTCGGAACCCGACGAGGGGCCGTCGGCTCCGTTCTGAGTTTAGATGGTGATACCCGGACCGGCGAGTCGGCCGGGAGACAGAGAGATCAGGCGACGTTGAATCCCTTCTCGCGGAGGAAATCCTCGACGCGCCCGGTGTGATTGCCCTGGAGCTCGATTTGGTCGTCTTCGACCGTTCCCCCGCAGGCGAACTTCGATTTCAAGTCCGAGGACAGGCTGTCCATGTCCACGTCCTTGGGGTCGAACCCTTCGATGACCGTTACCTCTTTCCCGTATCGGCGCTCGTCGATGCGGATGCTGATCTCCTGGGACTCTTTCGCGACGTCCTCGCAGACGCAGAGCTCCTCGGGCAGCCCGCACGTCGAGCAGACTTCCGACATTACAGGCCGACCCTACGAAATCTACCTATTAAATACTGTCGGGTGACCGGACGCCACAGCGGGTTTCGTCGCCGAGACGACCGGATTTCGTGTTCAGTTCCCGAAGGGTCCGACCCGGTCGCTGACTACTTCGTTCACCAGCTCGACCGCCCGGTCGGCGACCTGCTCGGTCGTCTCGCCGGCGTAGCGTGCGCGCTCGTAGCAGTCGTACACTTGCTCGACGCGCGGGTCGGCACCGATCGCCGCGAGGTACTGTCGCGGCGTTTCGCCGGGCCGCCGCGGCCGATGCTCCCGTGCCAGGACGTACTCGAGGCGCGCGAACGCGCGCTCGACGTCACTCGCCGGGTCGGAACGGGGCTGCCAGCGAAGCCACACCGCGCGATACGCCCGTTCGGCCGCGCCCGTGCGGCGGACCCCCGCTGCGAGCCCGGCCACGACGACGAGCGCGAGCGCCAACTGCTCGCGTGACGGCGGCTCCGGGAGCGAGAGCCCGCCGTCCTCCCGGTCCGGCGCCGTCGTCTCGGGCTCGGTGGTCCGATCGTCGCCCGACTGGGTGGTCGACTGCCACCCAGGGGGACTGGTGGGCGTGATCGGCCCCGCCGGCGTGGGCGTGTCCGCGGTCCGTCGATCCGGGGTGTCGGTCGGCGTGTCGGTGTCGTCGTCCTCGTCGTCGATGTCGATGTCGGCGTCGTTGGAGACGCCCGCCTCCTCGAGGCGCTGTTGCTCGGCGTCGCTTCGCGGGCCGGCCGGCGTCGGGTCGAACTTCACCCAGCCGATCTCGGGGAAGTAGACCTCGACCCAGGCGTGTGAGTCCAGGCCGCGCACCACGTACTCGTCTTCGGCGGTCTTCTCCCCGGGCGTGTAGCCGGTGACGAACCGCGCCGGAATGTCCTGAGTGCGCAGCATCGTCGCCATCGTCGTCGCGTAGTAGGTGCAGTACCCCTCGTTCATCTCGAAGAGGAACGAATCGGCGATGTTGCCGTCCGGCCGCTCGACGTCCAGGGAGTACGCCTTGTTGTCTTCGAGGTGCTGTTCGATCCGCGTGGCCGCCTCGTAGGGAGTGTCGGCGTCCGCCGTGATGCGGTCGGCGCGCTCGTCAACCCGGTCGGGGATGGTGGCTGGCAGTTGCGTGTAGCGGTCTTCGAGCCCCTCCGGGTAGTCGTCGCCGGCCGCTTCGAGTTCGGCCGTGGTCGGGGCCGGTCGTCGGCTCGTCACGCGGTAGCTGTCGCCGGCGGTGAACGGCGTCGCCGGCCTGAGTCCGGCCAGCGCCGAGACGCGCGCGTTGTCCGTCTCCGAGACCCGCACCGGCCGCCACGCTGCCGGCATCGCGTTGAGCCGGGACTCGACGACGTACCGCTGTTCGATCGTCTCGTACCGTCCCGGTGGGTTCGGCAACTGCCCCGGGTACTTCTGTGACGACCCGCTCCTGACCCAGCCGTCGCCCGTGTAGCGATTGTAGGCGGCGACGCGCCAGTATGCGCGCTCGTCGCTCTCGACGGTGAACCGGGCCTTCGGCGAGAGTTCGATGCTCCCCTGAATGGTGAGGCGCTGATCCGAGTTCATCAGGCTCGCTTCGATCGTGCGATCGCCGCCCTTCCCGAACAGCTGAAACGGCTGCCCCGATCCGCCCGGAACGACGCTGACGGTCACGGTCAGGACGACCATCGCGGCGAGGACGACGGCCAGCACGTCCGTCGTGGAGTGGTCGCCCCCGAACCGTTCGAGCCGGCCGAAGCCGATCGTTCCCGCCGCACCGAGGACGCCGAACAGGGCGATGGTCGTCCCGACGTCACCGGTGAGGACGAAAAACGTCAGCGTCGCGCCGCCGGCGACGACGGCCGCCACGTAGCGCCGTCGCATCGCCAGGTACCACGTCAGGAACACGGGCGCCGGCGTCACGCCCAGCACCCACAACTCGATTTTCTCCAGTCGGAGCACCGACAGCCCGGTCAACAGCGACATGACGTCGCTGATGATGGGGTCCTGCATCGCGAACACGTCCACGCCCAGCGCGGACGCGTACGACCAGATGCCCCCGACGAGCAACACCGCCCCGATGACGAACGCGATCTCCTCTCGGAGGACCCGCGAGAGCAACGTTGCAAAGACCAGCGACCCGCCGACGACCAGCAGGAACGCGTCCGGCTCGCCGACGACCTCGATGATCTCGTACAGCGCGACGACGAACGAGAACACGAGCGTCCCCGCCGACGCCAGCGCCAATCGACGCGGCGAGAGCCAGCTCGCGGTCGCGCTCTCGTCGTCGGCTGTCTGACTCACGCTCTCCGGCCCCGTCTCGGTACTCATCGGCGGTCACCCCCATCGGCGACCGCGGTCCGACGGCGCTCCGGTTCGACGTCGAGCGCGTGCTCCTGGTCGCCGACCGTCACGATCACGCCGTCGCCGTCGGCGGTCACCGCCGCGTCCGCGCGTTCGCGAGCCTGTTTGCGCACGTCGCCGGCCTCGGTCCGAGCGAGCAGTTCGAGAACGTGGCGGCGATGCGCGTCGCCGCGTCCGGGCTGGACCTCGCCGGCGGGACAGGTGACTGCGACCGAGAGCCCGGCCTGCAGCCCGAGGAGCGCGACGCTCGCGGCGCCCGACGCCATCGCGTCGGCGTGGCCCGGGGCGGCGCTGGCGACGACGTGGAACTCCTCGGTCGTCTCCTCGGCGACGAACTGCTTGACGACCAGTTCGTCGGCTTCGCGCTTGGCGCTCGACTTCCAGTGGACGTCGCGCAACGGGTCGCCCGGCGCGTACTCGCGGATGCTGTCGAACGCCTGCCGGTCGTTCGACGTTCCGTGCGTGAACAGCCCCGCAAACGCGTCGTCGCCCCGCAGGTCGTACACGTCTGGATACACGAGAGCGGTCGTCGTCGCTTCGGGGGTCGCCGTCCGGACGAACAGCCCCAGTACGTCGGTCATGACGATTTCGGGCGGCCCGAGCGTCCACTCCCCGCGTGACCGGAGTTCGACCTCGTAGCTGACGGTCGCCGGCAACGTCGCTTTCACTGCGGGACTGACGGCTGCGACGCCGCCGGGAAGTCGGTCGGTGAGCCGCGCGACGCCGCTGCCCGCGACGTCGAGCGTGACTGTTCGTCGCTCCCCGGCGAAGCCGGCAGCTGGTGCGGACCGGTCGACGTCGGGGACGTCGGCCAGGATGATCTGGACGGCGCCCGCGAGCAGTGCGACGAGCGCGGGCGCTGCGATGGCGTTCAGCGCTCGCGGCCCGGCGGCCGACGCCATTCCGATGGCGCCGCCGGCGACCACGGCGACCCCGACGCCGCGGACTGTCGGACGCAGCGTCATTCGACGGCGACGGTGTCCAGTGCGGCCGAGACGACGTCCTGGCCGGTGGTTTCGGCGGTCGTCGTCTGGACCCGGTGGGGCATGACGACCCGCGCTTCCGCCTGGACGTCGTCGGGGACGACGTAGGCGCGACCGGCCAGCGCTGCGCGGGCCTGTGCGGCCCGCAGCAGGGCGATCGACCCGCGGGGACTCACGCCGAGTTGAGCGTGCTCGCGCGTGTAGCCCGACAGCCGGGTGACGTACTCGCGGACGGCTTTCTCGACGGTGACGTTCGAGACCGCATCGCGCGCGTCTCGGAGGTCGTCGAGCGTCGCGACCGACGAGAGTTCCTCGATGGGATGGTCGCCGACGACGCGGTCGAGCATCGCCGCCTCCTCGTCCTGGCCCGGATACCCGAGATGGAGTTTCTTCATGAACCGGTCGAGCTCCGCCATCGGCAACTCGTAGGTCCGGTCGCGTTCGACGGTGTTCTGGGTCGCGATCACCGTGAACGGCGAGGGCATCTCGTGGGTGTCCCCGTCGACGGTGACCTGCTCCTCCTCCATGGCTTCCAGCAGGGCGCTCTGGGTCTTCGGGGGCGCCCGGTTGATCTCGTCGCCCAGCACGACGTTGGCGAACACGGGGCCGGGGCGGAAGTCGAACTCCTGTGTCTTCTGGTTGAAGACGTTGACGCCGGTGATGTCGGTGGGAAGCAGGTCCGGCGTGAACTGGACGCGTTTGAACGACCCGTCGAAGGAGGCGGCGATGGACTTCGCGAGCATCGTCTTGCCCACGCCGGGTACGTCCTCGAGGAGGACGTGGCCGCGACCGAGGAGGGCGGTCAGGATGTGTTCGATCTCGTCGCGGTGGCCGACGATCACCTGTTCGACGTTCGCTGCGACGCGGCGGGCCAGTGCACCGGCTTCCTCGACGGATTCGTCGGCTCGGGCTCCGGCGCTCGATGTGTCTGCATCAGTCATGGCTAACTCGCGGGGTTGGCTCCTGGAGGGCGGTCGCTCGGACGTGTCGGCGCGAGGAACAAGTGTTTTCCCCTCACCAGTGACCGAGACGCGATACCGGCGGTTCCACCGGTCCCACCACACCTGGTAGCTGCACTCACGGGTAGTCAATGGGGTTGCACTACCTAATGCTCCCGGTCACTGCACCCCTCGACCCAGTCCTCACCAGTCCTTACAGTCAGCACAGACCAGCTGGTCCCCGTCACGCCAGCGCCGCTCGACCGGCTCCCCGCACGCGCCACACGTCGCGGCGTCGTCGCTCCACGCGTAGGTCGAGACCGCCGGGTCGACGTCGGCCGCGCCGACTGCCGGGACGTCCCCACTGTCGTCCTCGGTGTCCGACGTCGTGTCGGGACCCGGGTCGGCAGCCGCCGGGTCGTCGCCGGCGTCGGACTCGTCGCCGTCTGACATGAAATCGTCCAGCGATGCGTCGTCCATGCGCCGTTCTCGAACGGCCGCGACCTTAGGGGTAGCGGGACAGCCCGCAACCACGAGAACCAAGTACCAGCGCTCGCAACCGCCGAGTATGGTCGACCTCATCGGCAACGTTACGACGATGATCACCGAGTTCACGAACATCGCGCTGTCGGACCCCCTGAGCGCCATCCTCATCCTGTTCGGGTCGCTGTTCGTCGGCGGCTCCGTGCTGGCGTTCACGTACCTCACGCTCGGGGCAGTCGTCGACCTCGTGACGCCCGAGGTCAGCGAAGGGCCTGCCCGGCAAGCCTGATCGCGTCCGCCAGGTCCGGTCCGAGCGGCGACCCGACGACGAAGCTGTCGACGTACTCCCGGACGGCAGCCATCTGTTCTTCGACCTGCGTTTGCGTCCCAGCGATGCAGAACGCGTCGATCATCTCCTCGGTCACCAGTCCGAACGCCTCGCTGAACTCGCCGGCTTCGATGGCCTGGCCGACCTCGGTCGCTCGCTCGCTGTCCAGATCGTGTCGATCTAACACTGGTGGCGCGGCACCGCCGGCGATGAACGCGACCGGCGGTCTGGCAGCCTCTCGGGCCGCTTCCTCGTCCTCGGCGACGCTGACGCTGGCGTAGGCCGCGAAGTCGAACTCGCCGCGCTCGTCTGGCCGTTCCTCCAGGCCTTTCTCGACCTGCTCGGCCGCCCACGCGAAGTCTCGCGGGTGCGACCCGTTGTAGAGGACGCCGTCGGCGTGTTTGGCTGCCATCCGTATCATGTGCGGTCCCTGGGCACCGACGTACACCGGAATCGTGCCGGGCACCTCGTACTCCAGGGCCGCGTCGTTGGCGGTGAAGGTGCCGTCGAGGTCGACGGACTCGCCGGCCCAGAGGTCCTGGGCGGTCTTGAACGTCTCCAGTACTCTGCGGAGCGGCTTCTCGCGCTCGACGCCGAGCGAGGAGAGCGTCGACCGGTCGCCCGGGCCGACGCCCATGACCGCGCGGCCGTCGCTGACTTCCTGGAGGGTCGCGACCCGCGAGGCAAGCGTCAGCGGATGGCTGTCGTAGGGGTTGGCCGCCGCCGGGCCGAGCGCGACCTCGTCGGTCGCGTCGGCGATCCGCGACAGCGTCACGAACGGGTCGCGGTTGAAGTAGTGGCAGGCCGCGAAGACGGCGTCGAAATCCGCCTCCTCTGCCGTGACTGCGAGTTCGGTGAGCTCTTCGACTGGATGTTCCGGGGTGAGTTCGATCGCTTTCATGAGTCTTGGTACTGCCACTCGCGGAGTGCCTGCTGCACGAAGTCGCCGTCCAGGTCGCGGTACAGTTCGTCGCTGCCCGCGTGGTCGCCGAACGCCCAGTCGCGAACGACGGTCACGGGCGTTCCGCCCGCACCCTCGCCGGCGACGAGGTTGCTCGCGGCGGCCAGTTCGTCGACCACTGACTGGACGGTCACGTCGAGTTCGCGACCGTCGCGGTCGCGTTCGCCCCGCCAGTCGCGGCTCGCGGGCATGCCCGCCCAACCGAGCGCGACCCCGCGCTGGCCGTGTCGGAACGGGCGGCCCGACGTGTCCGTCACGACGACCGGGACGCCGAGATCGCGATGGAGCGCTTCGGCGCTCGCGCTCGGGTCCTCGGGGAGCAAGAGCAGGTCCGCGTCAGGCACGTTCGAGCGGTCGATGCCCGCGTTGACGGTCGTGTGGCCGAACCGCGTCCGCGTCAACAGGAACGGAGCCTCCATCAGCAGGTCCGCGCTCTCCTCGATCACGGCCTGGGCGAACCGCGGGTCCTTCGACTCGCCGGTCACGCGCTCCAGCCGGGCGGCGATGGCCTCGGCCCGGTCGCCCGCGGCGAAGTCGTCGAGCGACGCTCGTCGTCCCTCGGCCTTCGAGACGACCGTACTCGCCACGACGACGACGTCGTCAGACCGGAGGCGGACGCGCTCGTCGACGAGACTGGCCAGGTCGTCGCCCGCCTCGACCTCCGGGAGCCCCGGAACCGCGAACACTTCCATACCCTCACTGCGGAGTGGCCACCAAAAAGGACCGCGTTAGGAGCAATGTCGGCCAAAATAGGCAACAATTTCCGGATCTGTGCGCGCGGTGGGTTCGACGGACCGGTCTGGCGCCGGCACCGAGGTGCCGACGGCATAAACACCCGGACATCTGTGGCCGTAACTCTCAGGTATCTTAAATCCGAATATGGGTGGGTCTTTTTATATTCTGTATAAAAATGACCGGCTATTGTCGCGGGGGGATATATCAGGTGTGGACAATAGATTGAAGTGGCGGAACTGGCGAACTATCGAGTGCACGGTGACTCCGATGGCAACCGCAACTCGATCCCGACTCGCCGTTCCCGAGGTCGATCTGAAGCTCCTGGTAGCGACGTGTGCGTTGATCGCGGCCGAGGGCTGGTTCCTGACGACGCAGACGCAGTCGGTCGTGTTGCCGCTGATCTGGATGGCGCCGATGGATCTGTTCCTGCTGGTCGCCGCCGTCGACGAGACGGTGGCGCTCGGTGAGGTGGCGATGATCCTGTTTTTCGGCCGGTTCATCCTGCTCCCGTTCATGTTCCTGGCCCCGATGAACAGCTTCCTGCTGTTTTACGGGCTGTTCATGGCGCCGGTCGACGTCGTCATCGTCGGTTACGTGCTGCGGTCTGCCGGAAACACGGCGCTCGGTCGCGCTGCGGGCTGATCGGGTCACCGCTCACTCTCGTTCCCCCACACTGCGGCTCCGGTCACCACTCCCCTCCGGATCCGTTCCCCTCGCGGCGGGGCGCTCCCCTACCCGCCGCGACGTCCCCCACGGCGGGGTTCCCCCTTTCCCCGCCACGCTCCACTCTCTCCCGTTCACTCAGCCGGCGGCACTGCCGACGCGTCACCGCTCGTGAACCGTGACGGACAGCTCCCCGTTCTCGACGTGGGCCGTCAGCATCGACGTGCTCGTCGCCGGCGCCGCGCCGGTCGCGCTCCCCGGATTGAGCAGTCGCACGCCGCCGACGGTCGCGTCCAGCAGTTCGTGGGTGTGACCCGAGACGCCGACCGTCGGTCCGTCGCCCGCGTGCTCGCGGACGGTGGTCGCGACGCGCTCCTCGTACCCGGTTTTGCTTCCGGTGCCGTGCGTGACGACGAACTCCACGCCGCCGAGGTCGACGGTCTCGACCGTCGGCAGACCCAGCCCCCGGTCCATGTTCCCCGAGACGGCCGTCAACGAGGTGGCGAGGTCCTCGATCGTCGCCAGGACGTCCATCCCGTCGAAGTCCCCGGCGTGGATGACGTGGTCGGCGCCCCGGACCCGCTCGCGAACCCAGGTCGGAAGGCGGTTCGCGCGCGACGGAACGTGGGTGTCGCTGATGATCGCGACGTTCATGGCCGGTGGTTTCGCTGCCACCTACAAAAGTCGTCCCTGCTGGCGCTCTCGGGACGGGACTTTTGGTCGCACCGGCCGCAGGCTTCGCCATGGAGGAAACCCACGTCGTCACCTGCTTCCTGCGCAATCGCGGGCGCGTCCTGTTGTTCCGTCGGAGCGGAGAGGTCGGCTCCTACACGGGCCAGTGGGGCGCCGTGGCGGGCCACGCTGCCGAACCCGGTTCGGACGAGCCCGACCCTGACTGGGCCGCCCGCCAGGAGATCGACGAAGAGGCCGACCTCGCCGACGCCGTCACGCTCGTGCGCCGCGGCGACCCCTTCACCGTCGAGGACGCCGACCTGGGGACACGCTGGGTCGTCCATCCGTACCTGTTCGATTGCGCGACGCGCGACGTGACGCCGAACGAGGAGACGACCGAGTACGAGTGGGTCCCGCCGACCGAGATGCTGCGCCGCGAGACCGTCCCCGACCTCTGGACCTCTTACGATCGGGTCCGGCCGTCAGTCGAGACGGTGGCCGACGACCGCGAGCACGGCGCGGCCTACATCTCGGTCCGGGCGCTGGAGGTCCTCCGGGACGCGGCTGCGCTGGCCGCCGACCGCGACGCGGGCGACTGGGACTCGCTCGCGTCGCTCGCCGGGGAACTGCTTGCCGCTCGCCCGACGATGACGGTCGTCGCCAATCGCGTCAACAGGGTGATGGCTGCCGCCGTCGCGGACCGCACGGCTCGTGCCGTCGAGGACGCCGCTCACGAGGCGATCGACGCCGCGCTGGAGGCTGACGATGCGGCGGCCGAGGCCGCCGGGGAGACACTCGCGGGGCAGCGGATCGCGACGCTCTCGCGGTCGGGGACCGTTTCGACTGCGCTCGCTCGCGCCGACCCCGAGGCGGTGCTGGTCGCGGAGTCCCGGCCGGGTCGCGAGGGCGTCGGCGTCGCCGAAGCGCTCGCTGCCGACGGCGCGGACGTGACGCTCGTTTCGGACGCCGGGCTGGCGTGGGAACTCGCCAACGGCGAGTACGACGCTGTGCTCGTGGGGGCCGACACCGTCCTCCCGGACGGGCGCGTCGTCAACAAGGTCGGAACGCGCGCTGCTGCCCTCGCGGGCGCCCACGAGGACGTCCCGATCTACGCGGTCGCGGCCAGCGACAAGATCAGTCCGGACTCGGCAGTCGACGTCGAGACCGCCGACCCCACCGACGTGTACGACGGGGACGCCGACCTCGACGTGTCGGTCCCGCTGTTCGACGTGACGCCACCGGACCTGCTGGCCGGCGTCGTCACCGAGGACGGCCTGCTCGACGGCGATGCGGTCCGGGCCGTCGCCGACGAACACAGCGCCAGGGCGGCGTGGCAGGACTGACCCCGGGATTCAGGACTCGTCCAGCACGACCGGAATCCCGGCCTGGGCCACGTCGGCGGCGAAGGCCCGGGAATCGGCCGCCAGGGTCGAAAACGTGTTGTAGTGGACGGGCAGGACGAGTTCGGGCTCCATCACGGCCGCGAGCGCGGCGGCCTCGTGGCGGTTCATCGTAAAGCGCTGGCCGATCGGCGGACAGAACAGCGAGACGTCGACCTGTTTGTGTCCCGGCAGCACGTCCGTGTCGCCCGTCCAGAGCACTCTCGTTCCCTCGACGTCGACGAGGAAGCCGCAGCCGAACCCCCGCGGATGGTACGGCGTCCCGTCGGGGCGCGTGTGCGGGCCGCCGGGTTCGTTGTACGCCGGGATCGTCCACAATGGCACGCCGTCGACGGTGCGGCTCTCTTTCATACCCACTTCGACCACGTCGTACGGGAGATCGACGACCGGCGGGAGGTCGCGGTCGACGTCGCGACCGCTGATGCCCTCGAAGGCAACGATGGTGGCGTCGTCGCTGGCGACCCGCTCGATGCCCTCCGGGTCGTAGTGGTGGACGTGCGTCACGCAGATCACGTCGCCGTCCTCCGGGCGATAGTCGCGGCTCGGTGGGTGACCGACGCCGTCCTCGTCGGGTTCCCACTCGCCGGTGAGGACGCCGTAGCGGCCGGGGTCCATGTAGACGACGGTGTCATCGCCGGCGACCCGGAGGGTGGCGTAGCCCAGCCACTCGGCGGTGAGCCCGTCGTGTCGGACTGTCATTTTCCGGAGGTATGTCCCGCAGGACAATGAAGGCGGCTGCTTGCCGACGGCCCGACCGCGGGCGGCGAGATGTATGGGCTTTTCGCCGCGTGTCCCATACAGTCGGCTGGTGGCAGTGACGAACAGCTACCTCCTCTGAGACCCAGTTTCTATTAGTAGATCGGTGGCTTGGTGGACTCCCCAGCAGTGCCAGGTCTCAGTGACCGTGCTGTACTCAGGACGTGTCTCGGTCGTCGGACGGTCACTCTGGTCGATAGGGGTTGGTTGCGGTGTTGAGACGGTAGACGTCCTCGACGGCATCGAAGTCGTCGTCGAACGCGTAGAGATATCCGAGCCCGTCTGCCTGCATATACGCGACAATCGCGGCATCGACGAACGAGAACTGCTCGTACTGCCGGAAGAGCGCTTTCGCCGTGGCGAACGCGTCCGCAGTCAGGGAGTCGATGTGAAAGCGCCTGTTCTCTTCGACTCGGTCGAGGAAATCGACACCGGCGTCGTGACCAGCGTGCGTCGTCAAGCCATTCAGCGTCTCCGCGAGCACGTAATCGAGGACCACTGCTTCCGGTAGGTCCGCCGAGTCGATCCCTGTGAGGATGGGAAGGGCGTCGTCGTGTGCCTCGTCCCGACGGTACACCGATGCGAAAAGAACCGACGTATCGACGAGTGCGCGCGGCATTTAGTTGGCGTCGACGCCCCACGCGTCGTGTTCGGCCGTGACCTTCGTCTCCCGATCGCCTTCGTAACCGTCGAAGTCGCTGAACGTCCCGCTGCGCTGTTGGACGACCTGAACGCGAAGCGTGCCGTCGTCCTCGACGTGCCAGCGGAGTGTGTCACCGTCGTCGATATCTAACTCGTTACGGATGCGGGCGGGAATGTTCGCCTGGTTCCCCGAGACCTTGCTCTCTGAGTCGACGCCCTCACTGCTCATAGACGAAACAAGGAGAGCATCCTTGAAAAATGTAGTGTGCGGTCACACTACCAGTGGCCCGCCACTGAGCGTTTCCTCTGTAGTCAGCGCGGTCTTTCTGTCACGATACCCGGGTTTGCGGTCTGAGACCGGTTCTGGAACGGATTGCTTTTCAGCCACGGACTGGGACCTCCGGCTGGTGGCCGTGACGAACAGTTACTCCCTTTGAGCCCCAGTTTCTATCAATAGATTGTTGGTCTTATCGAATTCTCCAACAGTTACAGGTTCCAGTGGTCGTACTGCATACAAGGCGTATATCGGCCACATCCGGGATTCCGGGAGACCGGTTAATCATCATCGGCAGTGTATGCACCGCCGCGACGTTTGATTCGTGCGACGACGAGACGCTGGTCGCCCCGTTTGAACGTTACTGAGAGACGAAACTCACCGATTCGTATCTTCTTATATGGGCTGTTCTGGAGCGGTTCACCGTAGTCGGGCGGATCACGCCACGGCGAGTCGACAACCTCATCGAGTTTGTCGAGGATCTGATCCTGTTCAGCAGGATCGAGTGAACCGATATCGTCCTGTGCTGTCGAGGAGAGTTCCCACACCCATCCGTCGTCACTCATCGTTCGTGCCGAACTGCTCGCGTGCCTCGGCAGCACTCATCGTCTCCCCCTCGCGGACCTCTTCCTCGGCTTTGAGCAGTGCGATGAGTTCGTCGCGGTCGAACGTCGGAAATTCGATCGCGTCCCGGAGCGTATAGCGAATGAACTCACTTCGGCTGTTGAAGCCACGGCCCTGCCACGTGTCGTCGATGTCGTCGAGGAACGACTCGGTGGCCTTGAAGTTCACCGTGACGATTTCGTCTCCGTCGTCACCGCCTGTAGTTGCTTCAGACATATAGAAGTAATACGTTAGTCTTACGCATAGTCGTTTCGTCCGATAGCAGGCATACCTCTGTCCGAAGTGTTTCTACCGACTACGCGTTCTGTAGTCAGCACGCTCTTTTTATCACGGTACGCTGATTTGTGCGGTCTGGGGCGGTGCCGGAACGGATTGCTTTTCAGCCACGGTCTGCAACCTGCGACTGGTGGCAGTGACGAAATGTTACCCCCGCTGAGAGCCAGGTTCTATTAATAGATTGGCTGTCTCGACGGTTTCCCCAACAGTGACAGGTTTCTGTGGAGGTGTTGTATACTCGACATGTATCGGTTGCTGACCAATGTCAACAGAAGTATGAATAGATTCCGAACGGGGCTGCCCGGGCAAACAATTAACCGATGTCAACGCCAACGTCAACGTAACGATGGCAACAGCCGACGAGCAGATTCGAGTCAGCGACCGGGTGAAGCGTATCCTCGATCGACGCCGGCACGAGGGTGAGTCGTACAACGATGTCCTCGAGCGTGTTCTCGAAGAGGAAGAAGGCGGGGACTTCTATGACGGGTTCGGCCGGTGGTCAGACGAGAAGGCCGAGCGGGTTCGCGAACAGCGCGAGCAGGCCAAAGAGAAGCGGAAAGCGCGGATGCGGCGACTGGGCGGTGACGAGGGCGAGGACCCGGACGCATGAAGGTTCTCGACGCGAGTTTTCTCATCGACTACCTCAACGGCGTCGTGGCGACCAAGGAGTTCTACGAGGACGAAGGTGGGGACTCCGAGCGGTGGGTGATTCCGGTCCCGGCGTACGCCGAGGTGTTGGTCGGGGAAGGGAACTTCCCGGGTGGCGATGTGGAGGATGCCCGTGCTGACCTCGCGTGGGGCGAGAAACACGCTGTCGACGAACACACGGCTGTCCTCGCAGGTGAGATTGCAAACGAGGTCGGGCCCGAGGGTCCGTTCCTCGGCGGTCTCGACGCGCTTATCGCCGCCGTCGGGCGTGAGCTAGATGCGCCGGTGGTTTCGGCAGATGGAGATCTCACGCACGAAGAGACCAAGAAAGTCGTTGATGTGGAAGAATACTGAGATTGCTCCGACTGGGTAGCAGATAGACGTGACCGACGAACCTTCGTGAAGTCCGGTTTCGGTGTGACCACACGCGGTTGCAGGTAGAGGGTAGAACGGATTGCTTTTGGGCCACGGACTGCAACTTGCGACTGGTGGCAGTGACGAACAGTTACCCCCTCTGAGAGCCAGGTTCTATTAATAGATCCGTCGGAAGCAACAGTCAGTTTCCGAAATCAGTACTTGGATACGTCTACCGACGATAGCCGAGAGTGATGGCCGAGGGATCAGACTCGTTCAACTACCTCGCTACAGACGACATCCTCGCGATCCACGAGCTGATCGTCGAGTCGAACGAGGATACTGAGGCTGGCGTCGCCTCGACCGGCGACATCGAATACGCCGTCGAGCACATCCGTGAGGGTCACTTTGGCCACGTCCCCGAGTCGTTCCACGAGAAAGCGTTCCAGCTACTCCGTCTCATCGACGTCAACCATCCGTTCGTCGACGGGAACAAACGAACGGCACTCATGTCGGTCCGTGTCTTCTGCGCGTTGAACGGACTGGAGTTCGCGTACGACCGTCAGATCAAGGAGATTCTGAAAACGTTGGCTACGGACGAAACGAACGTCGAGAAAGAAGTCGTTCTTTCGTATCTCCGCGAACACACTGAGCCACTCGAACCGGAATACAAAGCGACAATCGAGTTGTGGTTAGCACAAATTATGGACGCTGAACGAATCCCGGATGATATCGAGCCCGACCCGTCCGAGAGCCAGAACCGCGGTGAACCCAACGATTATGACTCAGACTCGCGTAGTAACAACTAGATATGGCTGCTGAGAGCGACGGACCCAGTCTGCCGGACGATCTGTCACCCGAGGAGGCCAGGCGATACCTGATTCGGTTCCTCGGAAGACAGGATCTCGACGAGCACGAAGAGATTTACGAAGAACTCGCGTACGAGTGACGGTCCGTCCGATTCGATAGACGAGTTTTTCCGACACGGCACTCTATCTCTCGCTGGTGGCCGTGACGAACAGTTACCCCCTCTGAGCCCCTTGTGACGAGGAATTCACCCGAGCCACCACTCTCAACGTGGCGTACCATCACTCCTGATACAAACACGACGCCTGCCCAGCGACAGCGTCAGTCGACTCTGTTCTGTCACTGGTCGTGATATTATTATGCATATTAGGTCATCATCACTCTAACCTGCCGTCTGGCGATTTGGGGGTATATAAACGGGCATCTCTTTATACGGATGGGCCGAATTTTCAGGTACGGTCGAACGGCCCCGTCTGGGGCCAGGTGTGGTAACCCGACCGGAGGTGTGACCCAGATGGCACTCAAACTCAAATCTACGAAGACGGTGACTGGCGGACTAACGGCGGACTACGATGCGGTGCCGAGCCACGTGGCGACCTGCCCCGAGTGTGAGAGCAGCGTCCTCGACGGGCAGGGAGTGCTCGGGTGTGTGGACTGCGGCTGGAACGGCTTCGTCGCCTAATCCGGCTGTTCTTTCGTTATACCGGCCACGGACATTTTTCTGCTACCGATCGACGAGTGGTAACACCGTGGCGTCGGCTGGTGAGATACTACCCGGCCCGTAGTCCGAGCCGGTGTTGGAGTGGACCGCCAGGTCCTGTCGAAACGACTCGCCTGCGAACTGCGCTGCTGGCCAAGCTGCGGCTACGCGGCGAGCGAGTCGAAAAAACGTGAGAGTTACGGAGCGATCTAGTCGTCGGCGGGCGCGGCGCCGCTGCCTTCGGTCTGCTTTTTGGTGTGGGGGAGCTTCCCGCCGTCGGCGAGGATCTCGCGTTCGCGCTCGGAGGCGTCGAGCGTGGCGGTGAGTTCCCAGTCGTCGTTGACGCGGACGGTGAACTCCTCCTGCCCCGAGCGAACGGCCTCGGCGACGTCGTCGACGATCTCGATGTCGTCGCCCTGGTCGATCTGCTCGTAGTCGTCGGCGTCGATCGAGAGCGGGATGATGCCGAAGTTGAACAGGTTCGCCTTGTGGATGCGGGCGAAGCTCTGTGCGAGGACGCCCTCGATACCGAGGTACATCGGGCACAGTGCGGCGTGCTCACGCGAGGAGCCCTGGCCGTAGTTCTCGCCGGCGACGAGGAAGCCGCCGTCGGCGTCGAGCGCGCGGTCGGCGAAGGTGTCGTCGACGCGCGAGAGGGTGAACTCGGAGAGCTTCGGGATGTTCGACCGGTACATCAGGATGTCCTGGGTCGCAGGGATGATGTGGTCGGTCGTGATGTTGTCGTCCATCTTCAGGAGCGCTTCCCCTTCGATGTCGGCGTCGAGTTCGTCCTTCAGCGGGACGTCGCCGATGTTCGGGCCCTTGACGAGGTCGTCGTCGACGGCCTCCTCGGGCTCGATGATGTCCGTCTTGGAGCCGTCGAACTTGTCGGGCAGCTCCAGACCGGGTGCCTCCATGTCGCCGAGTTCGTCCGCGAGGTCACGCGGGTCGACGATCTCGCCTTTGATGGCTGCCGCGGTGGCAACCTCGGGCGAACAGAGGTAGACGTTGTCGTCTTCGATCCCGGAGCGACCCTCGAAGTTGCGGTTGAAGGTACGCAGCGAGACCGAATCGGAGGCGGGCACGTGGCCGATGCCGATACAGGCACCGCACGTCGCCTCGGAGAAGTTCACACCGGCGGCCATCATCTCGGCGCTCCAGCCCTGGCGGGCGAGGATCTCGGAGGCCTGCTTGGAGCCGGGTGCGACGATCATCTCGGTCTTCATGTCGACTTCGCGGCCTTCCAGCATCTTCGCTGCCGGGAGGATGTCCGCGTAGCCGCCGTTCGTACAGGAGCCGACGATGACCTGCTCGACGTCCTGCCCCTCGACTTCGCGGACGGGCACGACGTTGTCGGGCATCGAGGGCTCGGCGATGAGCGGCTCGAGCTCGGAGAGGTCGATGGTGATCTGGTCGTCGTACTCGGCGTCCTCGTCGGGGCCGATCTCGACGTACTCGTCCTCACGGCCGACGCGCTCGAGGAAGTCTCTGGTCTTCTCGTCGGTCGGGAAGACCGAGGAGGTAGCACCGAGCTCGGTGCCCATGTTGGTGATGGTCGTCCGCTCGGGCACGGTGAGCGTCTCGACGCCCGGCCCGGTGTACTCGAAGATCTTGCCGACGCCACCTTTCACGGAGAGGCGGCGCAGCATCTCGAGGATGACGTCCTTGGCGGTCGCCCACTCGGGGAGTTCGCCTTCGAGACGCACGTTGACGACTTCGGGCATCTCGATGTAGTAGGCACCGCCACCCATGGCGACGGCGACGTCCAGGCCACCGGAGCCGATGGCGAGCTGCCCCATCCCGCCGGGGGTCGGCGTGTGGGAGTCCGAGCCCAGCAGCGTCTTGCCGGGGGCCGCGAAGTTCTCCTTGTGGACGTTGTGGCAGATACCGTTGCCGGGGCGCGAGAAGTACGCACCGAACGTGCCTGCCGCAGAGCGCAGGAAGCGGTGGTCGTCCGTGTTCTTGAAGTCGAACTGGTAGGTCTGGTGGTCACAGTACTGTGCGGCGAGTTCGGTCTGGACTTCGTCCAGGCCGAGCGCCTCGAACTGCAGCCATACGAGCGTGCCAGTCGTGTCCTGTGTCAGGACCTGGTCGATCTCGATGCCGATCTCCTCACCGGTTTCGAGTTCGCCTTCGACGAGATGATCGTCGAGAATCTTCTCAGTAAGCGTCTGTCCCATAACGTCTGACGGTGACGGGTCCGTGCCCATAAATCATGCGAGTTAATTCAATTAGTGTATTCCACTGTATCCCACAGTACTAGTATCCCTTTGACCTGTTTTCGGTCCTTCACGGACAGCTTTTTGACGCGGTAGATACTAGATAAACAGTTAGTGGTGACTGGATGCGTCGTCGCGCCTGCGAGGCGCCGCGGACCGGCAGTGTTTTACTCACGCTCGCCACCTCACCAGGCATGTTCAGAAGCGGGGCCTTTCTGGCCGAGCAACTCGGCGACCTCCGGGACGAACAGGTACAGCCCAACGGTGTCGACCTCACGCTGGGTGCCGTCTTCGAGCAGACGAGTCCTGGCCGCATCGAACGCGACGGGAAGACCATCGGCGACCGCCGCGAACTCACCCCTGCGGAGACCGACGACGGAGAACTCTACCGACTGCAGCCGGGCGGGTACGTCGTCAGGTACGCCGAGCGCATCGCCATCCCGGAAGAACACGTCGGTTTCCTCTACCCCCGCTCGTCGCTGTTACGTAACTCCTGCATGCTCGATACGGCCGTCTGGGACGCTGGCTACGAGGGTCGCGGCGAGGGGCTGCTTGAAGTCCACCACGAGATCGAACTCGAACCCGGTGCTCGCATCGCGCAGTTGGTGCTGGCCGGTGCCGATCACGAGGGGACCTACGACGGGTCGTACCAGGGCGAACATCTGTAACTCTGCGCGACTTCCGCTTCGAAACTGAAGCACTATTTATATGTAGACCTGTCCAACCTCCTCCAATGAGCGACGCGGCGGGTGACCCGGTGGATCGTGAACCAGTCGCGGTGACTGGTGAGCGCCAGATCCGCGTCCTTCACGTCGACGACGAGTCCACCCTGGTCGAAACGTCGGCAGTCTGGTTAGAGAAGGTCGGCGACCGGCTCTCGGTCGTGACCGAAACCAGTGCGCAGGACGCGCTCGACCGACTGGCCGAGGACGACGTCGATTGCATCGTCAGTGACTACGACATGCCGCGGATGAACGGCCTGGAGTTCCTCGAAGCCGTTCGCGAGACCCACCCGGACCTCCCCTTCATTCTCTTTACCGGGAAAGGCAGCGAAGAGATCGCCAGCGAAGCGATCTCGGCGGGCGTCACCGACTACCTCCAGAAGGAGGTCGGCACCGATCAGTACACCCTATTGGCCAACCGAATCGAGCGGGCCGTCGGCGAACAGCGAACCGTCGACGCGCTCGAAGAGAGCGAGCGGGTGCTCTCGACGCTGATGAGCAACCTGCCGGGGATCGTCTACCGGGCTCGGAACGAACGGCACTGGCCGATGTCGTTCGTCAGCGACGGGTCGATCGACGTCACTGGGTACGAGCCCGACCAGTTGACGAGCGGCGACGTCTCCTACGGCGAGGACGTCGTTCATCCCGAGGACCAGGAGGCCGTCTGGGAGGCGGTCCAGGCTGCGGTCGACGACGGCGTGCCGTACAAACTGGAATACCGCGTCGAGACGAAACAGGGGGAGACCCGCTGGGTCTGGGAGCAGGGCCGCGCCGTCGAGACGACCGCGGACGGGACTGCCGTTCTGGAGGGCGTCATCACGGACATCACCGAACAGAAGGAACGCGAGGGCCAACTCCGGCAGACGAAACAGCGCTACCGTCGCGTCGTCGAGCAGAACCTCTTTGCGATCTACATCATCCAGGACGGCGTCATCCAGTACGTCAATCCCAAGGCGGCCAGCGTCTTCGGCTACACGCCCGAGGAGATGACTGACGGCATGACTGCCTTCGACATCGTCGCCGAGGAGGACCACGACCTGTTACGGGAGAACATCGACCGCCGCGAGCAGGGTGACGTCGGAGAGTTGCAGTACGAACTGACCGGCGTCCGGAAGGACGGGACGGAGTTCGTCTTCGAGGTTCACAGCGGCATCATCGAGTACGAAGGCGAGCCCGCACTGCTCGGTGCCCTGATCGACGTCACCGACCGCAAGGAACGAGAGCGCGAACTCGAACAGTACGAGACAATGGTCGAGACGGTCGGCGACGGCGTCTACGTCCTCGACAACGACTTCCGCTTCGTGACCGTCAACGAGGCGATGACGGACCTGTCCGGGTACGGTCGCGAGCAACTCGTGGGTTCGTCGGCCAGCCTCATCCTCGACGAGGCGGACACCGAAAACGCCCTCGCTGCGCGCGACGAACTCCGCGACGCCGATCAGGAGGTGGGCACGCTCGCCCTCGACGTCCAGACCGCCGATGGCGAGTCGATCCCGTGTGAGGTCCGGTTTCGCCTCCTCGCGGACGACGACGGGGCGTACCAGGGGACGGCCGGCGTGATCCGCGACCTCACCAGACAGAGCGCGTCGGAACCGGATCTGGCCGACCAGCACTAATCGAGCGACCGGTTCGCCAGCGTGGACGCTCGCGACGTGTGGGATTCTGAGAAGATGGTTGCGAGAGAGACGCTCGTACCGTCCGTCCGGCGTGCGGTAGCAGGAGCCGTGTGGTGGTCTGGGTCGTGTGGTGGCGCCGTGACGGTGGCGTTGCGTCGGTGCGGTCGCCGACTCGGTGCGTGTGGAGCGGAGCCTTGGGTACGCAGCGCCCGAGCAGGCGGGTACCGCACGACTAGTTATCGGGAGGAACAGTATATGCTATATGCCTATCTCGTTAGGTAGCTGGCCAGCGGGAGTCACTCGGGATCGAACAACTCCGTGAAGACCTTCCGCTCGGCCGCGCGGAGGTGCTGGTGGAAGGTCGGGCGCGAGATGTCCATCGACTCGGCGAGTTCGTCGCCGGAGACGGGGCGGGGCCACTCGAAGAAGCCGCTGAGGACCGCAGACTGGAGCGCGGTCTGCTGGCGGTCGGTCAACCGGTCTTCGAGCGCCGCCCGGAACTCCTGGCGGGTCTCGACCGGGCGATCGTGTTCGTGGTAGCCGACGAGGTCCGTTCCGTCGTACCGGTCGGCGACGAACTCGAAGAACTCGCGGGCGCTGGCCTTCGCCGGCAGTTCGACCGTCACACGCGCCTGCCCCGCTTCGCTCGTCAACGCCTGCATCACTGCCCCGCGGTCGGCCAGCAGTTCGACGAACGCGTCGGTGACGATGAACTCGAACAACTGCTCGTCCTCGTCGGCGAGACAGGCGGCGCTCTCGACGCCCGCCTCTTCGGCGGCGGCCAGCACTGCCTCGGCGTCGGCTCCCGACGCTTCGGCGAACAGCCGCAGGGCGCCGTCCGGTTTGTAGACCGAGCCCGCGTAGGTCAGGTGGCAGTTCGCGGCGGCGGCGACCCGGTTGAACAGCAGGTCGTCGTCGCCGACGGTGAACTGCAGTTCGACGACCTGGTCGGTCCCGAGGATGCGCCCGGTCTCGATGGCGTTGTAGGCGTTCGCGATGGCGCGGCCCAGCGTCGAGAGCACGGCCTGCTCGTGTGCGTCGAACGCGTCGGGATCGGTCGTGTAGACCGTCATGACGCCGTACTCGGTGTCCTTGTAGGTCAGCGGCACGGCGATCGCTGCCCGGAGGCCGTGTTCCGAGTCGGCCGCGAACTCGCCGGTCTCGGCACCGGCGGTGAACTCCTGGTGTCGCGTCCGTCCCTCGCGGAGCGCCTGGACGCTCGGCCCCGGTTCGTCGGCGTCGAGCGGGAGCGACAGGTCGGCCACGTCGAGGTCGGTCTCGCCGGCCCACGCGGTCGGTTCGAGCGACCCGCCGCTGACGCCGACGTCGCCGATCCACGCGAGGTCGTAGCCGTCGACCGCCGCGAGCTGGTCGCACACCCGCTCGTTGATCTCCGTGTGGGTCGCGGACTCGACGAGCACCTCGATGACGTCGCGGATGAGGCCGTTGATCCGGGCGAGCAACTGTCTGAGCTCGTGTTCGCGCCGGCGGCGTTCGAGTTCGAAGCTGACCCACTGGGTGAGTAGTTCGACGAACTGGCGCTCGCTCTCGGTGGACGGCTCCGTTCGCGCCTCGCGTGCGGCGAAACAGAGGGTCCCGTACAGCTCGCCGTCGACGGTCACCGTCCCGCCGAGATAGCAGCCCAGTCCGTACTTCTCGTAGGCGGGATCGTCCTCCCACCCTTCCTCGGTGGCGTCGGTGACCGCCAACGGCCCGTGCGCGTCGATGGTCTTCCGACAGTACGTCTTCGACAGCGGCTGGTCGGTTCGCTCGGCGAACTGCTCGTCGTTGCCGTCGTCGACGACGATCCGGAAGCCGGCCTGCTCGGGGTTCACTTTCGGGTCGATGACGGCGAGAAACCCTGATTCGAGGCCGACCCGCTCGCGGCCGATGTCGAGGACGTGCTGGACCTTCTCCTCGAAGGTCAGGTCCGTCCGCGAGGAGACCGCGGTGAGCTCTCTGAGCGCGAGTTCGCTGTCTCGGAGCTGCCGTTCCAGTTCCTTCCGCTCGGAGATGTCTCGGGTGATGCCGACGGCCGCCCCGTCGCTGCCGTTCCGGTCGATCCGACTGAGGCGGGTTTCGGCCGTGATCGACTCCTCGGCGGTCGGCAGGTCCATCTCCACTTCGATCTGTTCGCTCTCGCTGTCGCCCGACAGTACCGCGTCGCGGCGCTGCTGGTAGTGCGTGAGCGTCCCCTCGTCGATGATCCCGGCCTCGGCGTAACTCTCCGCCGACGCGTCGACCAACTCGGTCGCTGGCCGGTCGAGCACCTCGCTCGTCCGCTCGTCGACGAACAGCCGATCGCCGTCCTCGTCCAACACGAACGCGCCCTCCCGCATCGTCTCGACGATCGTCTCGTAGGTGTCGAGGGCCGACCGTCGACCCACGTCGTCGAGCGCCCGCTCGACCCTCCGTTGAAGGAGGCGCTTCCACTCTCCCTCGTACTCGACGACTTCCCGCGCGCCGGCGTCGAGGAGATCGGTGGCGCTCTCCTCGCTGTCCGGGTCGCGCAGGACGACCACGGGGACGCTGTCGTGGTCGGCCGACTCGAACACCGGCAGCACGTCCGGTCCGTCGGCCGCGTGGCGGGTGACGAGACACGCGGGGCTGTCGTCACCGGTGACCTCCCTGGGAATCCCGTCGGCCTGGACCGTCTCGACCGTCGTCTCGTCGAGCGACTCCAGCGCGGTCACTATCGACTCCCTGCACTCGCTGTCCGGGTCCACCACGAGAACCCGTCGGCTCCGTCCCATACGTCAGCTACCGGCGAGACGAACCCACCGGGAATAAAGCTCGCGGCGAGGTTTCAGATTCTGATTTTCACCGGCGGCGGAAGGGATACGGTGTCACGGCCACATCTGGTGTACCATGACGCGCGTCGCGCTCATCGCCCACGACGAACGGAAACCCGACATCATCGATATGGCCCAGGCGTACGAGGAGACCCTCGCCGATTACGACCTCCTGGGCACGGGGACGACCGGTCAGCGGATCACTGAAGAGACCGACCTGACCGTCGAGCGGAAGGCCTCCGGCCCGCTCGGTGGCGACGTGCAGATCGCCAGCGAGGTCGCCGACGACGCCGTCGACGGCATCGTCTTCCTCCGCGACCCGCTGACCGCACAGCCCCACGAACCGGACATCTCCGCGCTCCTGCGCGTCTGTGACGTCCACGACGTCCCACTGGCCACCACGGAGACCGGCGCCCGCTACCTGCTCGACGGCCTCGACGCGGAGTAGGGGCCACGCCTGGCCGTCAGCGGCCTCGCCCAACAGTTACGTCCGATCGTCCCCTAACGCACGTCATGGCACACCAAACAGGGGAGTCGGGTCACGACGTCGGTGAACCCAGCCAGCAGTGGCGCGAGTACCGGGGTGCGCCGACGGGGACCGACATCGAGTGTCGGGGCTGGCGGCAGGAAGCGGCCCTCCGGCTGCTGAACAACAACCTCGACCCCGAGGTCGCCGAGAACCCCGAAGAGCTGGTGGTGTACGGCGGGACCGGACGGGCCGCTCGCTCCTGGGACGCCTACGACGCCATCCTCGCCGAACTCCGCGACCTCGGCGACGCCGAGACGCTGCTGGTCCAGTCCGGCAAACCCGTCGGGCGCTTCGAGACCCACGAGCGCGCGCCCCGCGTCCTCGTCGCCAACTCGAACCTCGTCGGGAAGTGGGACGACTGGGACCACTTCCACGAGCTCGAAGCGAGGGGCCTCATCATGTACGGCCAGATGACCGCCGGCTCGTGGGCGTACATCGGTACTCAGGGCATCATTCAGGGGACGTTCGAGACGCTGGCGGAACTCGCTCGTCAGGAGTTCGAGGAAAATTCCCTCGAAGGGAGGGTCGTGGCGACGGGCGGCCTCGGCGGGATGGGGGGTGCCCAACCCCTCGCCGTCACGATGAACCACGGCGTCTGCATCGCTGCGGAGGTCGACGAAGACCGCATCGACCGCCGCATCGAGACCGGCTATCTGATGGACAAAACGAGCGACCTGGAGGTCGCTCTTCAGCAGGCTGCCGAGTACGCCGACCGGGGCGAACCGTACAGCGTCGGCGTCCACATGAACGCCGCGGACATGCTGGCGGAACTCGTCGACCGCAACGAGATCCCCGACGTCGTCACCGACCAGACGAGCGCCCACGACGAGTTAGAGGGGTACTACCCGTCGGGCTACACCGTCGCGGCGGCGGACGCCCGCCGCGAAGCAGACCCCGAGACGTACGTCGCGGAATCGCTGGACACGATGGAACGCCACGTCCAGGCCATCCTCGACCTTCAGGAACGGGGCGCGGTGGCGTTCGAGTACGGCAACAACATCCGCGGCCAGGTCCGGGAACACCGCGGGATGGAGACCGCGTTCGACTTCCCCGGGTTCGTCCCCGCGTACGTCCGGCCGCTGTTCTGCCGGGGGAAAGGACCGTTCCGCTGGGTAGCGCTCTCGGGCGACCCCGACGACATCCGCCGGACCGACGAGGCCGTCACGGAACTGTTCCCCGAGAAGGACGCCCTCCACCGCTGGATCGACCTCGCACAGGAGCAGGTCGAGTTCCAGGGGCTGCCGTCGCGGGTCTGCTGGCTCGGCTATCGAGCAGCCGACGACCCGGACGGTCTCACCGAACGCGCTCGCTTCGCCCTGCGCATCAACGACCTCGTCGCGGACGGGGAGATCGCGGCACCGATCGTCGTCACCCGCGACCACCTCGACGCGGGGAGCGTGGCCTCCCCCAACCGCGAGACGGAAGCGATGAAAGACGGTTCGGACGCCATCGCCGACTGGCCCATCCTGAACGCGCTGTTGAACTGCGCGGCCGGCGCGGACGTCGTCAGCGTCCACGACGGTGGCGGCGTCGGCATCGGAAACGCGCTGCACACGAACAACCACGTCGTCCTCGACGGGTCGGACCTGGCCGCCGAGAAAGCGCGCCGGGTGTTCACGACCGATCCCGGGATGGGCGTCGTCCGGCACGCCGACGCCGGCTACGAGACCGCACTCGACGAAGCCGAGGCGTCGGGCGTTCCGATTCCGATGCGGGAGCGCGAGCGATGAGCGGGGAGGACCACCCGTTCACGCAACCGCCGGAGTGGGACGGGCCGTCGACCGATCCCAACGACGAGCAGTTCGGCGACGTGGTCTTCCCGGCGACGCTGACGACGGCCAGCGAGGAGACGGCGGTGCTGGTCGGCGAACCGTACGACGGCGCGGTGATCGGACGGCCGGGCGCCAGCGAGGGGCCGTCGGCGCTCCGCCGGGAACTGGCGGCGATGAAGACCCACCACTTCGACGCTGGCCCCGTCAGTTCGGTGGGCGACCTCGGTAACGTCGCGGCCATCGCCGGCGAGTGGACGACCATGCGCTCCAGCGAGGTCCAGGAGACGGTTCGAGACGTGGCCGCGCGCGTCTACGACCGGGGCGCGCTGCCGGTGTTCCTGGGCGGCGACAACTCGCTGACCTACGCCAACGTCGCGCCGCTCCTCGACCGCGGGTCGGTCGGCGTCGTGAGTTTCGACGCCCACCTGGACTGCCGCGAAGTGCGCGGCGAACCGACCAGCGGCACCCCCTACAGACAGCTCCACGAGGCCGGTCTCGACGCCTTCGCCGTCGCCGGCGCGCGTCACTTCGAGACGAGCACGACCTACGCCGAGTACGTCACGAGTCGCGGTGGCACCATCGTCACCGCCGACGAAGTGGGACTGGACACCGTGATGGCGGCCGACCGCTTGCGCGAGGCCATGGCCGACGTCGACGCGATCTACCTGAGCCTCGACGTGGACGTACTCGACGCGGCGGCCGCCCCGGGCGTGAGCGCCCCGACGCCGGGTGGGCTCACCACACGGGAACTGTACCGCCTCCTGCGGCTGCTGGCGACCGACGACCGGGTGGCCGGGTTCGAGGTGGTCGAGTGTGCACCCCCGCTCGACGAGGGCGACCGCACTGCTCGGGCGGGTGCACGTGCAATTGGTCACTTCCTGTCTGCCCTCACTGCCCGTGACGACTGGGAGGCCGGGGATGACTGACCTGACCGCCGTCGTCCACGACGCGGGCGAGGTGGTGACTGCCTCCGGACCGACCGACCCAGACATTCACGAGGACGCAGCCGTCGCCGTCGTCGACGGTCGCGTTGCAGCCGTCGGTCCCACGGACGCGGTGACCCGCGAGTATCCGCCGGCGAACGCGGCGACGGCCATCGACGCCGACGGCCGCGCTGTCGTCCCCGGCTTCGTCGATTCGCACACGCACGCGCTCTTCGCCGGCGACCGCGCCGACGAGTTCGCCGCGAAACTCCGGGGGAAGACCTACCAGGAAATCCTCGCCGAGGGCGGGGGCATCCTCCGAACGGTCCGCGCCGTCAGAGACGCCAGCGACGAGACGCTACTCGACAACCTGCTCGGGGAACTCGACGTCATGCTGGCCCACGGGACGACGACCGTCGAGGTGAAATCCGGGTACGGGCTGGATCGCGAGACGGAACTGCGAATGCTGGACGTGATCGCACGCGCTGACGACGCGCACCTGGTCGACGTGGTCCCGACGTTCATGGGCGCTCACGCCGTCCCAGACGGTCGCGACGTGGACGACTACGTCACTGCGGTCGTCGAGGAGCAACTCCCGGCGGTCGCCGACCAGGGGATCGCCGAGTTCTGCGACGTGTTCTGCGAGGAAGACGTGTTCACCGTCGAGCAGTCTCGACGCGTCCTCGAAGCCGGTCGCGACCACGGGCTGACGCCGAAGGTCCACGCCGAGGAGTTCACGCGACTCGGCGGTGCGCAACTCGCAGCGGACCTCGGGGCTGCCAGCGCCGACCACCTGCTGCACGCGACCGACGCGGACGCCGCTGCGCTGGCCGACGCGGCCGTGACGCCCGTCCTCCTTCCCGGGACCGCGTTCTCGCTGGGCGCCGACTACGCCGACCCCGACGTGTTCGCCGACGCCGGTGCACCGCCCGCGATCGCGACCGACTGCAATCCGAACTGCTACTCACAGAGCATGGGCTTTGCCGTGGCGCTGGGCTGTTCCGGCATGGGAATGGCTCCGGCCGAGGCGATGCTCGCGGCGACGCGCCGGGGCGCAGCGGCGCTGAATCGCGACGACGGGACGGGCACCCTCACCGAGGGCGCTCCCGCCGACCTGCTCGTGCTCGACGCTCCCTCGCACGTCCACGTCCCGTACAACGTCGGCGTGAACGTCGTCGACGCGGTCCTCAAACGGGGGTCCCTCGTCCACCGGGAGGGAGCGGCGTGAGCGACGCCGCGGCTGACGACCGACTGCCCGACGAGGTGACCGTCGACGGCGAAACGCTCGGGATCGCGGACGTGGTTGCAGTCGCTCGGGAGGACGCGCCGGTCTCGATCGACGACGACGCACGCGAGGCCGTCCGGACCTCCCGCGAGCGCGTCGAATCGCTGCTCGACACCGACGAGGCGGTGTACGGCGTCAACACCGGCTTCGGCGACCTGGTGACCGAGCGCATCTCCCGGGACGACCTGGACGACCTCCAGGTGAACCTCGTCCGCAGCCACGCCGCCGGCGTCGGGCGCGAACTGACCCGCGAGGAGGTCCGTGCGATGATGGTCGCGCGCTGCAACACGCTCGTCAAAGGCTACTCGGGCGTCCGCGAGGTCGTCGTCGACCACCTCACGACGTTGCTGAACGAGGGCGTCCATCCGGTGGTGCCCTCCCGTGGGAGTCTGGGGGCCAGCGGCGACCTCGCCCCGCTTGCCCACATGGCACTCGTCTTGATCGGCGAGGGCGAAGCGGACGTGCCCGATGGCGAGGGATCCGAGCGAGTGCCAGGCGACGAGGCCCTCGACGCTGCCGGGCTCGACCCGATCGAACTCGCCCCGAAGGAGGGCCTGGCGCTCATCAACGGCACCCAGCTCACCTGCGGCGTCGGTGCCCTGGTCGTTCACGACGCCGCGCGGGCCGTCCGGATGGCCGATCTGGCCGGCGCGCTCACCACGGAGGTCACGATGGGGTCGACGGCGTCCTCGGACGCGGCGATTTCTGCGGTTCGACCGCACGACGGGCAGGCTGCGAGCGCCCGCAACGTCAAACGCGTGACCGCCGACTCCGACGTCGTCGAGTCCCACCGCAACTGCGACCGCGTCCAGGACGCCTACTCCATCCGGTGTCTCCCGCAGGTCCACGGCGCGGTCCGGGACGCCGTCGCCCACTGCCGCGAGGCCGTCGCGACCGAACTCAACAGCGCGACGGACAACCCGCTGATCTACCCGCGCGACCAGGTCAACGACTACGCCACCGGTACCGACGAAGTCGCCGTGCTCTCCGGCGGCAACTTCCACGGCGCGCCGCTGGCTCACCGGCTCGACTACCTCACCGGGGCAGTTGCCGACCTCGCGGCCATCTGTGAGCGCCGAGTCGATCGGATGCTCAATCCCCACGTCCAGGAGGACTACCTCCCGCCGTTTCTCGCGGCCGACAGCGGCGTGCGCTCGGGCTACATGCTCGCCCAGTACGCCGCTGCCGCGCTGGTCGACGAAGCCCGGACCCGCGGCCGTCCGTCCGTGGACAACGTCCCCGTCAGCGGCAACCAGGAGGACCACGTCAGCATGAGCGCCCAGTCGCTGTTCGAGGCGGAGACGGCCGTCGAGAACGCGCTGACCGTCGTCGCCATCGAACTGCTCTGTGCCAGCGAGGCCGCCGAGTACGTCGACGACGATCTCGCTCACGGCGTCGGGACCGGCGCGGCCTACGAGGCAGTCCGCGAGGTCGTCGACCCGCTCACCGACGACCGGCCGCCGAGTCCGGACGTCGATCGGGTGGCTGCACTGGTCGCCAGCGGACTGCTCGAAGCCCGCGTCACCGCTGCGCTGGAGCACACGCTGGAGTGAACAGTGCGTTGACCTGTCTGAATATCGTTCTTACCCCAGCACTCATATGTTCGCTTACGGAACCACTGGTAGATGCAGCGCGCTCGGACACTGGTGGTGGCGGTCCTGTTTGCTGGACTCGCCCTCGCTGTGGGCAGCGGGGTCGCGGCAGGGGCACCGACGACGGCTGGGGGAACCGACGCGACAGCGGCCGACGAGGGGGCAAACCTGACGGTGTTCGTCGCACCCGGGAGCCATCTCGACGCGATGCAGGACGCAGACACCGTCGCCGAGTACGGGAACGTGACGATCACGGCCCGCTCGCACGTGACGTTGTCCGATACGCTCGTCCTGCAGGTGAGCGCCCCCGGACTGGACGACGCAGTGCGGTCCCAGCCCGGCAACGAGACGACGACCAAGTTCTTCTCCCTCCTGGACGGCGAGCGAGCGTCGCTGACGGGCACCGAGGCGTTCACGCCGTCGGACACGACGCCGAAGGTGTTCTCGCTGACCGATCCCGAGAGCACTGCCGTCACTCACGTCGACGGCAGCACCTACCAACTGGTGGTCAACCTCTCGGCGGTCGACACCGTCCTCGACAAGAACCGGAACGGCCGCCCCGACGACGGCGCGACTCGCCCGATCGACTCCGGTGACGTGTACCAGGTCCGGTTCGCCCTCGACGAGTACGCGACCAACGCCAGCATCCTGGTGTTCCCGGTCGCCGTCGACTTCGAGGCCGGCGAGAGCGGCAACAGCCCGGTCCTGTTCCCGATGCCCGACCAGCAGGTGCGTGCACACACGACGCTCGCACCCGGGACGGAACTGCGAATCGAACTCACCGGCACGGGCGCGGAGCCGTTCCAGCGAACGAAGACCGTCCGCGTGACCGGTCGCGACCAACCCGCGTTCACCGCCACCTACGATCTGGTCGACGCCCCCGACGGCATCCCCCTCCTGTTCGTCGTCAAGAACGGCGACCAGAACGTCGGAAAAGCCGAGGGACGCATTCCCAATCTCACCGCGTCACTCTCCGTCCCGGATCGGATCGACACGAAAGACCGCATCCGCCTCCAGCGCGCCAACTTCTCGCATGACGGCTTCCTGATCGTTCGCGCCGGCGGTCCCGACGGCCCGATCGTCGGCAACCGATTCCTCGAGGCCGGGGCCTACGACGGACTGACCGTCCAGTTCAGCCAACCGGTCAAGGCGGACGCGCTCCACGTGAGTGCCTACGTCGACGTCGACACCGACCGCATTTTCGACCGGAGCGGCCCCGACCGGCCCTACCGGACGGGCAGTACGCTCGTCTCCGCGACCGTGGACGTGAGCGGTACGTCCGGAACGCCGGCGGTGACGACCCGTCCACCGGCAACGACCACACGGGCGCCAACCACATCGACGACCGCGTCCGGCGGATCGGAGCGGTCGGCCACTGCGTCCGAGTTCCCCGGTCCGACGGACGGCCGGCCTAGCGCCACCGGGACCACGACTGGCTTCACTCCCTACACCATCACGGCCGCGAACGGCCCCGGGTTCAGCGCCGGCGTCACCCTCGCGGCGATGCTGGTTCTATTCGCTCTGCTCGCACGGCGACGCTAGGCTCACTCGGCGGCTTTCCCGGCGAACTTCTGGCGCACCTTCTCGACTTTGGGCTGGACGTTGACCGCACAGTAGGGCTTGTTGGGGTGTTTCTCGAAGTAGTCCTGATGGTACTCCGCTGCCTCCCAGAACGTCTCCAGCGGCTCGACTTCCGTCACGATCGGGTCGTCGTACGCCCCGGAACGGTCGAGTTCGTCGACGAACTGCTCGACGGTCTCGCGCTGGGCCTCGTCGTGATAGTACACCGCAGAGCGGTACTGGCTTCCCACGTCCGGTCCCTCTCGATCCTTCGTCGTCGGGGTGTGGACGCTGAAAAACACCTCCAGCAGGTCCGCGTATTCGAGTCGGTCCGGGTCGTAGGTCACCTGGACGGCCTCTGCGTGCCCGGTCTCGCCGCGACAGACCGCCTCGTAACTGGGGTCCTCGACGTGGCCGCCGGTGTATCCCGACACCGCGGCGACGACGCCGTCGAGTTCCTTCATCGCTGCTTCGATACACCAGAAACAGCCGCCGGCGATCGTCGCCTGCTCGTAGCGGTCTTCGCTCATGGAACCGAGTAGGGCGCGGACGGCGTTAAGTTCCCCGCTGAACCCACCTCGTCGCGCCCGGCCCGGTCAGGGGACGTGTGGCTGCTGCCGACTCAGACACGTCTGTCCAGCGGACGTCTGTGCCGTGGGTTCTCACCCGTTGACGTCGTTCTCCGGGCAGTGCAGGCGGAACCAGCAGATCTTCCCGTTCTTCTTGCCGTCCGTGGTGGCCGAAATCGTAGCACAGTACTGCCCGTCTTCTTTTTCGGCGGTGACTGGCTCCTGTTCCTCGCAGTCCTTGAAGCAGCCACACGACTTGCAGTCGTGGTGCTTGTGGTGTTTCTTCTTCCCGTCGCAGTCGTTGTGACGCTTCTTTTTCTCGTGGTGTTTCCCGTCGCCGCAGCTGTTCCACTCGTCGTGGCCGTCTTTGTCGTCGTGGTGTTTTTTCTTCTTGTCGTGGTGTTTTCCGTCGCCGCAGCCGTCGTGATGTTTCCCGCCGTCGCAGCCGTCGTGATGTTTCTTCGTCCGCGTCGCGTAGCTGACCGCGAACGGGAAGGGACCACAGATGGTCACTTCCTTCCGGCCTCCGTCGATCGAGAACACGTCGGGGTCGACCTCCTCACCGATGTCGTCGTAGGTGTCGGGCCACCACGTCCCGTACTTGTACTTGAACGCGATGTTGAGGTCTGGCGGACACTTCGCACACGGCGCGTCTTCCGCAGCGACAAAACCCTCGAACAGCGTCTGCCCGTCGTACTGCACTTCGAGGAACTCCGGATCGAGATACCCTGGGAGCGTGACCTCTGCTACGCCGTTGGCGTCCACCTCCGGCGTGTACGGTTTTTGGGAGTCGTCGCTGAAGGTAACGGTCACGTCCAACGGTTCGCCTTCTTGGATGTTCGCGGTCTGAATCGTGATCGATGCACACCTGACTGTGACACCGGTGACTGCCGGGGCATCCCCACACGGTGCGTCAGATGCTGTCACTCCCTCGTCGAACAGGATCAGACCATTTTGATCCGTTATTGTAACATGTATTGGATCGCGGTTACCTGGTAGATTTACGGTTGCCTGTCCATTTTCCAAGGTCGGGGTGAAGTCTTCGGGCGGATCATCCGACGGCTGATCCGAGAACTTTACCGCTACGTTCAGTGTCGTAACGTCCTCTATGTTCGAGGTGGTGAAAGTAATCTTATCACAGGTAACCTTCACGTCGTCGACTGTCGGCGGGTTCTGACCCCCACACGTGTAGAACGTCGCGTTGCTGATGTCCTGCAACTTCGGCGGTTGCCCGTTGTCTTGTTCGAGTTGCCACGTGACATCCCCCGTTGGATTCTCTGGGACTTCGCCCAGGAAACAGTTCTGCCCCGCTTTGAACGTGACGTGCTCGGCGTTCTCTGGAATCTCATCTGAATCGATGGTATAAGACGTGCCGGAAAGGCCGCTAACCAACTTGACGGCGATGGGATTGTCACACGGTACGCAGTTGATACACTGACCCGCCTGTCCTCCAGGTGGACGCACGGGGGGCAACGAGGCGGCTTCGCAGAACGGTGCCGGAAGCGTACTTTCTTGTGCGACCGAACTCGCGGAGAGCCCGCTCAAGCCGGCGATCGCCGCGCCACTTACAGTGAGGCCCTTCAGGACGTTCCGTCGATCGAGGCTGCTGTCGGTGCCGTTCGTTTCATCTGGCATGCGAACACCAATAGTCGACTTTCGATTTGTTATGGGGTCACTGCAGCTGCTCCTCAGTGACCATCACGTTGCAAACGTCATCTTTGGCACGTCCCGGCAGCGCTCCGACCCTGGTGTGTAACAAATCGCTCGTTTTGTCGGGTTAAACGCCTTCTATACTCCCATCTCGATGGGTCTCTCTGGGTTCTGTTCCTCAGCAGGAGGGCCCTGGCGGATTTTGAACCTCGGTCGCAGCAAGCTGCTCCCTGCTTCAAATCCTTGTGCAGCATCTCACACGCGCCGCAATGCGGCGCGGTTCTATGGGCCCTGGCGGATTTGAACCACCGACCGCCCGGTGTCCCACAACTCTGACCGAGGTCAGCAGTTGATATGAGCCGGGTGCTCTAACCAGACTAAGCTAAGGGCCCGTGCATGCCGTGGTTCTGCATCACTCGTCTTTAGCCTATCGGGATGCACGAGCGGAGATCACGGCAACGTCGCTCGTGGGAACTGAGATCAGAGAAGCGCCACCGCCAGGGTTCGAACCTGGGACAACCACGTTAACAGCGTGGTGCTCTACCAACTGAGCTACGGCGGCCCGTTTGTCTGCACTACTGGGTAGCCGGAGTTATTTGAAAGGGCTTTCGTTTTCGACCTGCATCGACACGCTTTCACGCGGTCACCGGAAACGAGCGGGTATGACTGACGAGTTCGCAGCCGTCGTCGACAGCGTGCGTGAGCGCGTTACGCCCGACGACGACGAACGAGACCGCCTCCGTGCGGCGACCGAACGCCTCACCGAGCGCACGGAAGCGGCTGTCGCCGAGTTGCCGGTCGACGCCGACGTGCTGCTCGTCGGCAGCACGGCCCGCGGGACGTGGCTGGCCGGCGACCGGGACGTGGACCTGTTCGTCCGCTTTCCCGACGACCTCGACCGCGAGCGCTTAGAGGAGTACGGTCTCCGGATCGGTCGCGAGGTCCTCCCGGACGGGCACGAGGAGTACGCCGAACATCCGTACACGGTCGGCGAGTTCGAGGGGTTCACCGTGGATCTGGTGCCGTGTTACGACGTCGAGGACGCGACGGCCATCCAGTCGGCCGTCGACCGCACGCCCTTCCACACCGAGTATCTGGAGGCGCGGCTAGACGACGAGATCGCCGGCGACGTCCGCGTCTGCAAGGCGTTCCTGAAGGGAATCGGCGTCTATGGGAGCAACCTCAAGACCCGCGGCTTCTCGGGGTATCTCACGGAGCTGCTCGTTCTCGAACACGGCGGCTTTCGCGAGTTCCTCGACGCCGCCGCCGACTGGCATCCACCGGTCGAACTCGATCCCGAAGCCCACGGCGCGGAATCCTTTGACGACGCGCTGGTCGTCATCGATCCGACCGATCCCACTCGGAACGTCGCCGCCGCGCTCTCGGCGACGAACGTCGCGCGCCTGCAACACTACGCGCGAGACTTTCTCGCCGCCCCTCGCGAGGACCGCTTCGACCCCGACGAGCCCGAGCCGCTGTCGCCCGACGCAGTCCGCGGGTACGTCGAGGACAGGGGCACGACGCCGGTCGCACTCAGGTTCGAGGCACCCGACATCGTCGCGGATCAGCTCTGGCCCCAACTTCGCAAATCTCTCGACGGGGTGACGAGCGAACTCGACCGCCGTGGCTTCGACGTGTTCCGCGCCGAGGCTTTTGCCGACGTCGACGACGGCGACGAAGCGGTGCTGCTCGTCGAACTCGCCGTCCCGGAGCGGCCACGGATCGAGCGCCACGACGGTCCGCCGATCCACGTCCGCGACCACGCGACGGGCTTCTACGAGAAGTACGAGGCGACGGACGCGTACGGGCCGTTCGTCGAGGACGGTCGCTACGTGGTCGAACGCGAACGCGAGTTCGCGACCGCCGTCGAGTTCCTTCGGAGCGAAGCGCTGTTCGACGTCGGCCTGGGCGCACACGTCGCGACGGAACTCGAAGACGACTACGAGGTGCTGGTCGGTGGGGAGATCACTGCACTCTGTCCCGCGTTCGGGCGGGACCTGGCGCGTTACTTCTCGCCGAAGCCCTGATCGCGCACGTCGTCGAGGACGGCGATGGCTCGGTCTTTCGGCTCGTCGTCCGGTTCCATCGGCTCACGGCCGTCGAACACTTCGTGGACCATGCTGACGCTTTCGGCCAGGGTGTCCAGTCCGTAACCGCCTTCCAGTACGAATCCCAGCCCGGCGCCGATCTCGTCGCTGATGTCGCGGAAGCGGTCCGTCATCGCGCCGTACCCCTCGGTCGAGACGCTCATTCGCGAGATCGGGTCGTGCCGGTGTGCGTCGAACCCCGCGCTCACGAGCACGAGGTCGGGATCGAACGCCCGGAGTTCGGGTGCGATGAGTTCGTCGATCGCCGTCAGGTACTCGGCGTCGCCGCTCCCGGCCGGCAACGGCAGGTTCATCGTTCGTCCCTCGCCTTCGTCCTCGCCGGTTTCGTCGACTTTCCCGGTGCCGGGGTAGAGCCCTTGTTCGTGGATCGACGTGTAGAACACGTCGTCGTCGTCGTAGAAGATGTCCTGGATGCCGTTGCCGTGGTGGACGTCCCAGTCGAAGATCGCGACTCGCGCTGCCGCCCCCTGATCGATGGCGTGGCGCGCGGCCACGGCGGCGTTGTTGATGAAACAGAAGCCCATCGCGTCGTCTGCGACGGCGTGATGGCCCGGGGGGCGTCCGATCGCGAACGGCGTCTGGCGGCCGTCGTCACCTGCGAGCGCGCGCTCGCCCGCCCAGATCGCCTGGCCGGCGGCCGCGAGGGCGGCGTCCCAGGTGGCCTCGACGGCGACGGTGTCTGCGTCCCAGTTCCCGCCGCCGTCGGCACAGAACGCCTTGATGTCCTCGACGTAGTCGTCGGTGTGGACCGCATCGACGGCAGCTTTCGACGCGGGGTCGGCCGCGACGTACTCGACGCCGTGTTTCTTCGCCAGGGACTGCCGGATCGCGCGGAGCCTGTCCGGACTCTCCGGGTGGCGATAGCCCGTCGTGTGTTCGAGACAGTCCTCGTGATAGCCGAATTTCATTCAAAGTACTGGGCGAGTTCGAAGTACGCCTCGATGTCTTCGGCCTTGATCGTTCGACGACCGGCGTGGTGGGCCAGCGTCGCTGCGGCCGCGGCGACGTCGTCCGCGTACGCTTCGAGAATCTCTGCCAGGGCGATGCGCGCGTCCATCGACACCCGATAGCTGTCGTCGATGTCGAGGCGGGCGATGCGGTCGACGGGCGCGATGGGAAGCTCGAGCGTGCTCTTGTCTGGCACGGACGCGACGCCGAAGTCGTCGGCCATCAACGTCTTCCGTCCCTCCGCCGTCGCCTCCTCGGCGGCATCGATGGCGAGACTCGCACCTCGCGATTGAATCCGACGGGCGAGTTCCTCGGACGCCTCTGCACTCACCCGAAGGGACCCTGCGTTCCGTCGAATGACCGTGTCGACCGGGGCGAACGGCAGCTCGACGCTCATACGCCATACCGGGGCGGTCGCGCTCTTAAGACTTTCCGTGAGGCCGTTGGCGCCCGCTGAGTCCCTAGAACACGTCCTCGGCATCCAGGCGACCCTCGTCGACCCGTCCGCGTGCTGTGACTTCTTGCCCCAACTGGAGCGTCGCGTCCGTCTCGACGCTCATCGTTTCCTCTCCGTTGTCCAATACGACCGGCTCGCCCGTCTGGACGACCGTCCCGGTGAACTCGACGACCTCCGCGCTCTCGGCGTCGTCCTGTGTGGTCGTCGCCGCTGTCGCCGCACCGCCGCCAGCACCGTCGCCGTCGGCGAACGCATCCAGCCCCGTGTCGGCGCCACTGTCCGCCGACGCGCCGTCGCCGCTCTCGGCCGTCGAGCCCCCTGCCGTGGCGTCTGACGCGCCGTCTTCCAGGACGACGACGGTCGAGCGCCAGCCGGCGGACGCCTCGAGTTCGTCCTGCCAGCCGTCCTGAATCTCGACGTCCGCCAGGAACACCTCGTCGCCCGGCTGGATGTCCTTGTCCGCCTTGTCTCCCCACAGTGCCACGCGGATGTCGCCGGTTTCGTCCTGGACGCGGACGTTCCGAACCTGACCTTCGGAGCCGTCGTCGCGGTCGAACGTCCGCTTCGGGTCCGCAGATCGGATCACGCCGCCGACGTCGACGGTCTGGCCGATCTCGACCGCGTCGATCGGTGCGGTTTCCGGCGTGAACTCGACGGTGTCGTCGACTTCCTCGACGGCACCGCGGTCGCCGACGTGGAGTTCGAGGTCGCCCTCGCGGTCGCGAACGTAGCCGTCGACGACCTCGACGGCCACGCCCGGATCGAGTTCCTCGGCCCTGTCCGCGCGCTCGTCCCAGAGCGTCACCCGAACCCGGCCCGATTCGTCCCCGATGGCCAGGTTCGCGACCTTCCCCTCGGAGCCGTCGTCGCGGTCGAAGGTCCTGACGCCCTCCGTATCGAGGACGAGCCCGCGGACGTTGACGTCGGACTGCCCAAGCGTCAGCGCCTCGATCGCCGTCGTGCCGCCCGGCTGGACGTCGACCTCCTCGTCGTCGTCGGGTTCGGCCTTGTCGACGCTCACTTCCAGCCCGTTGTAGCCGTCTTTCGGTCGGCCCGCGATGCGGAGCACCTGACCGACGTCGAGTTCGCCCTCGTCGATGCTCACTGCCTGTTCGTCCCAAAAGGAGAGCGTCACCGAGCCGGTCTCGTCGGCGACCTCGACGTTGATGACGCGACCGTCTTCGTCCTCGCCGTCCCGCTCGAACGTCCGGAGGTCGCCGACGCTCATCACCTTCGCGATGAACTTCACTTCGTCCATGCCCGGTTCGATGTCCGCGATGGCGTTGACCTCGCCCTCGGAGAGTTCGTGCGCGAGGAGCATCGCCGCCGTCTCCTCGTCGGCGAGACCACCCATCTGCTCGACCTTCTGCTCGACGGCCTCACGGAACTCCTCGAGAGAAACGTCGTCGGCCTCGACGTCCGCGTAGATATCCTCTATCGCACCCATCTGTCTGTGCAAGTGGAAGGTTGGGCTCCGCTTAAGCGTTGTCGTCGCTCCTCCGGGCCGCTGCCGTCTGTCGATTCCGTGTTCTCTCTCCTGCCAGGCATACCCGTAGCTGCTGCGTTCTCCGATTTAAACATGCGGCCGGTCGCGATCCCGGACGAGGCGCGCGCTGTCGCGGCGTCCATGCCGCGATGGAGTTGCGAGAGGCCTTCGCGAATCCTGCGAGCGAAGGCTCAACTGACGAGCGTAGTGAGTCAGGCGGTTGGGGAGGAGCGTGAACTGCTGTTGCTGACTGGCTGTTCGTGTCGGTGGAACAGCCGAGAACGATGTGAGCGACAGTAGCGTCGCTCGGCGGATTGCGTCGGCAGAAACGTCCTGACGGAGTCCTACGCGAGCAGGGAGGGACCTTTGGTCCCTCTGGCAGCCGGCGCTACGCGCCGGCGACGAAGCGAGCGTAGGGCAAGTCAGGACGTGAATAGGGCGAGACCTCTGGTCTCGCTTACAATCGGGCGACTCACAGAGTCGCCCGATGATGACTGAGCGAATGCTGAGCGAAGCGAAGCATTCCGAAGGAATGAACGTCCTGACGGAGATTTGAACTCACTCACTTCGCTGCGCTCGTTCGCTGCTCAAATCTCCGTGAGTCGCATAACCGAGAACGAAGTGAGCGACATGGAAGTCGCTCACAGGTTAGTTCTCGGAAAGTGTAGCGTCCTGACGGAGATTTGAACTCCGGTCCCTGGCTCCGCAAGCCAAGAGGATAGTCCACTACCCTATCAGGACTCATTCATCCATTTCGGGGTGGTAGATAAAGGGGTTACGATTCGCCGGCCACATTCGCTTGCCTGCACTTACTCACGTTCACTGGCAAGCTTTTGGTTAATTTCTTGTCTGAATCAGCAATATTATACTGCCCGGTGACGGATGAGTGGTATGGCTGAGCCGGTCGCAAGTCGAGAAACAAACTCCCTCTCTGAGCGGTTGCGCGGGGCGGCGAACATCCTCGTCATGGAACCGTCGTTCGGGACCTCCACCAGTGGAGTCTGTCTGGATCTCCTGGCCGGTGAGGACCCTCCCAGTGCGACTGTGTTGGGCATCTCCTATCGCCAGTCGCCGGCCGAATGGATCGACGACTGGCAGGCCCACGTTGGCACTGCCCCTGCACACGGAATGGTAATCAGCGTCGGCGACCGAGCCGACCCCCGGTTCTCGTCGGATGGCAGCCCCGACGCCGGGGACCGCTGGTCCGTCTCGGTGATCGAGAACGCGTCCGATCTCACCGGCCTGGGGATCGAACTCAGCGAGTTCCTGGAGTACGCCTACGAGGCCGACGCCGTCGACCGGCCGCGACTCTGTTTCGACTCGCTGACTGCGCTCCTCCAGTACGCGGACCTCAAACGCGCCTTCCGGTTCCTCCACGTCGTCACCGGCCGCGTCAAGTCCGCGCACGGCGTCGGGCACTATCACCTCGATCCCGACGCCCACGACGAGCAGACGCTCGCGACGATCAAGGGGCTGTTCGACGCCGTCGTCGAAGTCGACGAGACTGGCGAGTGGTCCGTCAAGACGCGCTGACCACCTGCGCTCGCGGGTCGCCGCTGTGTCAAACGAGCGTTTGTGTCTTCCCAAAGTCCTTTTTCACGTCTACCAACACGTCGAGTATGCGCCGACGCAGTTTCCTGACGGGAACCGCCTCCACGACTGCCCTGCTCGCGCTCGCCGGCTGTACGCAGTCCGGTGACCGCAGCACCGACGACGACACGAATGACTCGGACGACCCCGGCAGCCAGCCGACCGACCCCTCGACCGACACCACCGAAACTGACGACACGACCACGACGGACTCCGGTGACCACCCGACGACCACCGTCGAGGACGGCCTCGTGAATCAGTCGTTCACAGTCACCGACACCGGGTCCGGCACCGAGCGACACGACGCGACGGTCGACTTCGATGCCGACAAAACCGAGGTCGTCGTGACGGGGACGATCCCCGGTGCAGACGGATGCACGACGGCCGAACTGGGCGAGGTGACCTACGACGAACAGGCCGACCACCTGTCGGTCACGGTCCAGACGATCGACGTACCCACTAGCGACGCCTGTACCCAGGCGATCGTCGAAATCGATTACGAAGCACGGTTTACCTTCGCGGAGTCGCTGCCGAGCCAGGTGTCGGTCACGCACGACGGGTCTGACGGCCGCCGTGACGTTGCCAGTGCTGCTCACGGGGGCGCCAGCGTAGGTGACCCGTCGTCTCAATAGCGCTCAATACCGCTCGCAGGTGCCAAGTGCCGAACGTAGCCGAAAATATAAAAATTACGATATTTTTATTTGCTGGTAAGAATCAGTACCGTGTAATGCTCTACCGGAGTGCGCCGGGGCCGGCAGTGGCGCGGCTTCGTCGCCCGCAGACGGCGACGCCGACCAGTTTTGCGGTGTTCGCGGATGCACACGTGACGCCGTGGGGAACGGGGACGTGGAAGGTACTTCACCGGACAGAACAGCGGCTTCGGACGGCAATCACCGAGGCCAATCGCCTCGACGTCGACGCGGTGGTGTTCGCCGGCGACCTGACCAAGGACGGCGCTCCACGCGAGTTCACTCGCGTCGACGCGTTACTGAAGGAACTCGACGCACCGCACGTCGCGGTGCCGGGCAACCACGACGTTCCAAAGGCGTTCGACAGTCACCAGACGCCGCCCGTGGAGACGTTCGCGGAGACGTACGCGACCGGTCGACTGCCGTTCGTCAAGCACGTCGGCGGCGTCGATATCGTCGGAATCGACACGGCGACGACCTCGGACGACCGTCTGACCGACGATCACGCGGGCCACGTTTCGACGGCCCAGTTGGACTGGCTGGAATCCATCCTGCCAGGGCTCGCGAATCCGGTCGTCGTCTGTCACCACAACCTGACACACCCCGACCAACACACCGGTGAGTTCGCCAACGCCGACTTCTACCAGATGGGGAACGCGAGCGAACTGGCGACGGTGTTGTCCGACGGGGGCGTCGAACTCGTGATCTCCGGGCACATCCACTGGCCGGCAACCACAACCGTGGCTGGCGTCCGGGAGGTCATCGCGCCGGCGATCTGTTCGCTCCCGCCGTCGTTCCTCCACGTCGAGATGGATTCGCGGGGGACGACGATCGACGTCGTGCCGCTGGTCGACCGTGCGGGGTTCGAGGAGGCGTACGCACACGCGAACGAGGGGCGGGAACACGGGCAGGCCGTCGCGGACTGCCTCGATCGCGGCCTCCTCTCCGAGCTCCCCTTCGTGGACGAGCGGCCGGGACCCGCGACAGCGTCCGGCGGCGACATGGCACCGTCGGGGCAGTGAGATGGCCCAGCAGATTCCACCGACGGCGTCGCTCGACGCAGCCCGAACGCAGTTGCGGCTCGTCCGTCGCGAACTCGTGGACGAACGGGCCGCGTTCGACCAGTTCTGCAAGCGCGCCGAACGGCTCTCCGTCGACGGCGCACACGCGACCGTTGCGCCCGACCCGACCTGTGCGGCGAGCGTGCGCCCCGACGACGACGGACTGGCGGCGGTCCGGCGTGCGTACGAAACCACGGTCATGGCCGTCCCGCACTACCGCGACGCGTACGACGACCCGTACACGACTCACCTCGCCGCGGAATTGGGGAGCCAACTCGCCCGGACGGTCCGCCGGGCGACGATGCTGACCCCGGAGCTGCGGGCGCGCATCGTCGATGCCGCGAGTACCGCCCACGAGCGACGCGTCGACCGAATCAGGACCATCGACGCCGAACTGGCGACGCTCGACCGGACCGAACAGCTCGCGCTCGATCTGCTCGATGCGGTGGCGGCGACGGCCACAGCGACAGCGCACGAGCGGAGCAGGGTGACCCACATCGAACGACGCTGTCGTGATCGAATGGCAGCTCGCGAGTCAATCCTCGACCACGAGTCGACGGGGATCGTGGCTGACCTGTACGAAGACGAACCCGGCGTCGATCCGGTGCTCACGACGCTCGAAACGGTGCTGGCGCGCGTGGCCGAGTGGACGACGAAACGCGACGAACCCGCCGATTAGAGCCGGCTGCCGACGTCGCCGAGACAGCCGACGTCGGGCTGGAAGTACTCGCAGTGGTCGTCTATCTGGTCGGTCACGTCGACGTCGGTGAAGTTGTCCGGCGGCGTCCCGTCGGCGCCTTCCTCGCCGAGCGCTTCGTCACCGAACTCGCCGACGCTGTAGACGTATTCGAGAATGCCGTCGTTGGCGCTGTGATAGTTGTACACGTCGTCGGCGCCGTCGGCGACGGCGTCGTACCAGTCGCCGGTTTCCCCCGCGCCCTCGGTGACCGACCCGGCGTCGACAGCAGCCCCGAGCAAGGAGAGCGACGTCACGCGCGCGTCGTCCCGTTGGAGCTCGTCGAGGCACGCCAGTGATGCGCGCCCGCCGAGCGAGTGGCAGATGACGTGGACGTCCGTCGCCGGATGCTGGGACTGGTAGGTCGTGAGCCAGTCGGCGAAGGTTCGGCCGTCCGCTTCGGCGTCGTCCTTGGCCGCCCACCACCACGGGTCGTTTCCGTCGTACTCGAAGCCGGCGACTGCGCCGGTGTACTCCGCATCGCGGAGCGCCTGCTTCGCGAGATACGACTGCCCCGTCGCGTCACCGCCGAGGCGTTCGAACCAACCGTGGACGAAGATCGTCAGTTCGTCGGGGGCCGCTGGGAAGTCCCCGCTGGTACTCCCGTGTTCGATCATCGGAAAGTCGTCCGGCGCATCGGTGCCAGCCAGGGAGAGACAACTCTTCGCTTCGGTACCGCCGACGACCGCTGCCACGCCCGTCAGCGCTGCTGCCCCGATCGCAGCCCGTCGCAGTACGTCCCGACGGCTCACTGTCGAGTCCTCGTTTTCCCCACCCGAGTCTTCCTGACTGTCCGTCACGTTTGCTACTCGGACCGGCTCCCAGATATCTATTTTCACACGTGTCGACGGGTCCTCCCTGCGATCTACCGGGTGCCGAACAGGACGTGCGCACTCGGCTCTAACGGGGAAGTCCCAATCCATTTCTCGGCGGCGCTCCTGGTTGCCCGTATGGAGCCGAACCTCCGGGCGGGACTGGCGATCTACAACGCCGGCGACTTTCACGCCGCACACGACGCCTGGGAGGAGTACTGGCTCGGTCTGGAACGGGACACCGACGACGAGCAGTTCCTGCACGGGCTCATCCAGTTCACCGCCGCCGTCCACCACGCCAGCGAGCGCAACTGGGCGGGCGCGACCGGCCTGGCCGACAGCGCCGCGGCGTACCTCGTCGACCTCGGCGAGCAGTACCGCGGCGTGGACCTCACAGCCGTCCGATCGTTCCTGGGGGCGCTCGGGGACGACCCCGAGGTGATCGAGCGGGGAGGGCCGCCCGCACTCACCCACGACGGCGCGGTCGTGGAACTCGCGGAGCTGTCGTTCGAGGCGGCCGCCGTCGCTGCCGAGGTGTACGCCGAGGACCGACACTACGACGAGTCGGTCGTCGAACAGGCGATTCGCTACGCCGAAACCGACGTCGACGCGGGCCAGGAGACGAGCGAGTTCGTCACCTTCGTGCTGGACTTCGCGCGCGATGCGGCCCATCGCGGTATCGTCTACCAGCGGCTGGCGGAACACGTTCAGCGGCGCGAGCAGCGAGAAGCGGACGTCGACGGGCTGTTCGAGTAACCGGGACGGAGAAATCAGTTCGCGTCGACGCGCTCGTCGCCGTCCCACTCGGCGGAGTTGTCCATGGGCTCGTAGCCCAGCACGTCCTTGGCCCGTTCAAGCGAGTAGTACTTACGCTCGTTGTCGGAGATCCCGTAGACGATCTCGAAGTCGTAGTCGGCTTCGAGCGTGCACTCGTGGAGGTGGGCGCAGTCGCGGTAGGAGAGCCACATCGCCTGGCCGCGCTCGTAGTCGATCGGGGGATGGCCTTCCGTGAGGTTGCCGATGCGGACGTTACAGACTTTGATGCCGTGTTCGTCGTGATAGTAGCGGCCGAGGACCTCGCCGGTGGCCTTCGAGACGCCGTAGAGGTTGCCAGGCCGGGGGAGTTCCGTTCCGTCCAGGCGGAACTCGTCGTTGGGGCGGTACATCTCGGGCGTGCGCTCGTCGGTCTCGTAGGCGCCGACGGCGTGGTTCGAGGAGGCGTACACGAACCGTTCGACGTCGTGTTCGACGGCCGCCTCGTACATCTTCTGGGTGCCGTCGATGTTGTTCGAGAGCACGCTCTTCCACGGTGCGGAGGGGCGCGGGTCGCCGGCGAGGTGGATGATGGCACTGACGCCGTCGACGGCCGCCTGGACCGTCTCGTCGTCAGTGACGTCGCCGACGAGGTACTCGTGGTCGGGCTCGTCCGCCGGTGGGCTGTGGAACATGAGCCGCCAGTCGTACTCGTCGCCGATGCCTCCGAGGATCGCCTCGCCGACGTTACCGCCCGCACCCGTGAGCAAAACCGGGTCGTCCATTCAGGTAACTCTGAACCGCGGCGTCAGTAAGTAAGATACGGTTCGCGGTCTGCAAATCCGTTGTCAGTTACTGCACCGGCCGGGCGAACGCCAGCGTCCCGCTGATGTTGTCGATGTAGACCTGGAGTTCGTCGCCCTCGCTGGTGCCGGGGACGAAGATGCGGTACTTGCCTTTCTCGGCGACGCCGTCGCCTTTCCGGCCCATGCCCGTGATCTTGACCTGGTACGTCTCGCCCTCTTCGAGCGTGGTCGTCGTCGAGGAGGACTTGCTACTGCTCCCGGCCCGCTTCTCGACGGGTCGGAACGCACCACAGGCCTCACAGCGCAGCATCTGCGTGCGGTCCTCGGTGGTGAGTTTCGTGTCCGGCAGGCCACACTCCGAACAGATGACGTACTCTTCGGCGTAGCGGTCGAGCGCCGCCTCGAAGTCGGCCTCGTCGAACGAGCCGTTGTATCGCGACCGGTCGCCGTCGAACTGGCCGTTGGTCCCGAACTCCCGCTGGACGAACCGGTGGACGTGCTCGGCGTCGCGCGAGAGCGTGTCCGCGATCTCTTTGAGGTTCGTCAGGCGTGTGAACGCACCGTCTTCCTGGACTTCCGGGTCGGGGATCTGGAGCCGCTGTTGGCTGGCCGTGCGCTCGGGGAGTTCCTCGTAGGCACGGTCGAGCTGCGCTTCGTAGTCCATACCTTCTCGAGTCGGTCACTCCGTATAGGAGTTCCGTGTCTGACCGTTCCACGGCAAACCGTGCCGGGTGTTGGTCGAACGGAAGCGACTTTCTGAAGCGCCCACGTCCCTCCGTCATGGATCCGACAGACCCCCAGACCGCCTGTTTCGAGGCGGGCATCAAGTTCGGCTCGCTGTACCACCAGTTCGCGGGCACGCCGGTCAGCCCCGACAGCGCCGACTCACTCGCGCGCGCCATGGAGGAGTCCATCGAGAATCAACCGTTCTGCGAATCCGTGACCGTCGAGGTCCTGACCGACGAACTCGCGGCCGCGATCGACGACGGCGCGGCCGAGTACACGGAACTCACAGGTCGCTTCCTCGACGTCGAGATGCTGATCGACTACGAAGGCGTCGAGGTCCTGGCGCGCATGGAGATGGAGGACGGCTACCCGCTGATGGCCGTCGCCGACGTGCAGTCCTGAGCGGCCAGGGTTTCCGAGTCAGAAGCTGTCACTGGGTGTATTTACGTATCGCATGTGAACTGTCTGGCATGTCTCTCTACGCCGTGGAGAACGTCGGTGACGCCATCGAGGCGACGAAGTCGTTCCTTCTCCCGTTCGATCGGTCGCGCTGGCTCCGCCTGGCCCTCATCGTCCTGTTCGTCGGTGGCGGTCTCGGACTGCAATCCCCCGCGAACTTCGGCACGTCCTCTTCGGACTTCGCGGACACCGAAGCCGGCCCCAGCGACGAGGGATTCGAACCGACCGAGGTGCCCTCTGACCTGCCCGATCCGATCCCGACCGACGACGTCTGGCTACTGATCGGCGTCGTGATCGGCGTCGTGATCCTGCTCGGCCTCGTCCTCGGGTTCATCGGGTCCGTGATGGAGTTCGTCTTCGTCGAATCGCTCAGCCGTGACGCGGTGCAGATCAGGCGCTACTTCGGCCGCCACTGGCGGGCCGGACTCAGGTTGTTCGGCTTCCGCCTCGGCGTCTCCCTGCTCGGCTTCGCGGCCGTCGGCCTCGTCGGTGCGGCCATCGCCGTCGTCTTTTTCGGCGGGGTTCCGACCGATCCGATCCCGGCACAGATTCTCGGTGCGATCCTCGTCCTCGTCCCCGTCATGATCGTCGTCTTCACGCTCGTCGCCCTCGTCAACGGGTTCACCACCGCGTTCGTCGTCCCCGTCATGCTGGCCGAAGACCGCACCGTCCTGGGCGGCTGGCGTCGGTTCTGGCCGACCCTCCGCGGCCAGCTGAAACAGTTCGGCGTCTACGTCGTCGTGGCGTTCGTCCTGACCATCGCCATCAGCCTCATCGCCGCAACTGCGATGGGTATCGGTGCTGTCTCCCTGTTGATTCCGTTCGCTCTCGTCGGCGGGATCGCCTTCGTCGCCGGCGGTGCCCACCTCTCGCTGGCGGTCGGTGCCGTCCTCGTCGTGCTCGCGCTGCTGTACGTCGCGCTCCTCGTTGCGCTCCTGGCGCTCGTGCAGGTCCCGCTGCAGACGTTCCTGCGGCTCTACACCCTCTTGATCCTCGGCGACACAAACGAAGAGTTCGACGTGATCGCCGACCTCAGGGCCGACGTCCGCCAGTGAGTGCCGACAGACGCCAGCGATCCCGCTGTTTATCGAGGGGGTACTGAACCGACCCCGTCGACTGCTGGCGGTTATACTTTCACTTTCGGGCGGGTATTTATACCCTCAGCCGTTGAAGCGTCAGTCATGGGTCAGACGACTCTGGACGACGACGAACTGTTCGACGAGGCGGCCTCGGAGATGCGCGACGACGTCGAGGATTCGCTGACGAAAGCCCGCGAGGCACTACCCGAGTCGGACACCATCTGGAACGCCGACGCCGACAACACGCTCGGCGTGCTCAACGGCCTGCGCTCGGCGCTCGACACCGACGATGCGGCGGCCCACCTCACCGACGCCAAGAAGTGGTACACGATGGGGAAACGTGCCGACGCGTTCGAGGACCCCGACGACCTCGAGGAACAGATCGCGACCCTCGACGCCGTCTTCGAGGACATCGAGGACGCCCACGAGCAGGTCAGCGATCTCGCGAGCACCGTCCCCGAACTCCGCGGCGCACTCGACGACGCTCACGAAGCGGCCGAGACCGACGAGAGCGACGCCGACGATGCAGACGCCGAAGCCGACGCGGACGCCGAAGAGGCGGAAGCCGCGGACTAGCCGCGCCGGGTCTCGAACCGCAGCCAGCTTCGTCGCGGAGAGCCCCTGCCCAGACGCCCTCGTCGCTGTCGTCACTCCAGCGAGGACGACCGGCCGTCCCCTGCCGCTCTCGCTTTCTCTCGCCCACGGTAGTACAGGTAGAAGACGACGAGCAGCGTCACTGGAAAGAAGACGATCGCCAGCACTGCCAGCGGTGGGAACAGGAGAAAGAGCGCGAACGTCTCCCAGCTAACGATCGTGTCGCGTCCCATACGCAGTAGCGTCGGCTGTCGTGAAAGTCACTTGTGGTTCGGTTGATCGACATCTCTGTCGGCGACGCGTGCCAGGAGATCTGCCAGCGCGTCGACCGCCGCGTCGAACAGCTGCTCGCCCAGTTCCTCACTCGCCTCGCCCGGATCGCCGACGGCGCCGTTCTCGCTGAACTCGGCGGAGTCGTAGGTTAGGTTGACGCCGCTCTGCCAGTCGCCCCAGCCGTCGGCGGCGCCGTCGCCCGCCTCGTCGAGGCGGTCTTCGTGGACGAGGTCGGGATGGAGATGCTGGAGGACGCTCGTCTCGACGGGACCGCCGTGGCCCATGGACACGTCTTCTGGATCGACCGCGTCGAACCAGGTGAACGGGACGGCGTAGGCGTCAGTGTGGCGCGTCACGTCGCCACAGAGCTCCCGGAGCGCCGCGACGTTGCCGCCGTGGCCGTTGACCACGACGACGCGCGTCCACCCGTGACTGGCGAGCGACTCGACGGTCTCCCGGACGTACGCGCGGAAGGTGTCCTCGCTGACCCACAGCGTCCCGGTGAACTGGCGGTGTTCTTCGGCGACCCCGACAGGAATCGGCGGCGCGACGACGACCGGTTGGTCGGCCGCGGTTTCGTGTGCGTCGGCCCCCGCGTCGGCGATGGCCTCGGCTGTCAGGTAGTCGGTTCCCAGGGGCGCGTGTGGGCCGTGCTGTTCGGTGCTGCCGACGGGGAGGACGGCGAGGTCAGCGTCCGCGTCGTCGATGTCGGTCCAGGTGGCGTCCGCGAGGTGCATACTCGCGTGTCAGGCGCCACCGGCAAAAACCGTCGGCGGTTTTCGGTCGCTGGGGAAGTATGGCTTTCGTTCCTGCGGGATGGGAATCGACTGCTGCCGTTTTATGGTCGTCTCTCGTATCGCTAACTAGGCGTCACGCCGCGTGACGTGAGCGAGGTGAACACACGATGTCGTACTCAGAACCCGACGACGGTGGTCGCACGCGAGACGAGCAGCTGGCCGAGGAGGCAGCGGTAGCCGAGGAGGCTCGCCTCGAAAGTATCCTCGTTCCCCACGCGGACGGGCCGGACGAGTTGACGCTGTATCCGGCCGGCGTCACCGACGCGACGATCATGACGCGCTGGATGACCGCCCAGGAGGGCGCGTACGTCTCGCTCGAAGACTGGCGCTGATCTCAGTCGTCGTCCGCGTCCGTCTGGGCGCGCCGCTGCGTGGCGCGCTCGATGAACTCCTGGGGCAACTCGTCGATCTCGCCGGCCTGGACGGCCCAGAGGTTGGCGTAGAGCCCGTCTTCTGCGAGCAGGTCCTCGTGGGTACCGCGCTCGACGATCCGACCGTCGTCGAGCACGACGATCTGGTCGGCGTCTTTGACCGTCGAGAGCCGATGCGCGATGGCGAACGTCGTGCGGTCCTCGCTGAGTCGGTCGAGCGAGCGCTGGATGAGCATCTCCGTCTCCGTGTCCACGTCGCTGGTCGCCTCGTCGAGGACGAGGATCTCGGGGTCTTTGAGGATCGCGCGGGCGATGGCGATGCGCTGGCGCTGCCCGCCCGAGAGCTTGACGCCACGCTCGCCGACTTCGGTGTCGTAGCCGTCCGGGAGGTTCGTGATGAACTCGTCGGCCTCGGCCAGTTTGGCGGCCTCGACGATCTCCTCGCGAGTCGCGTCGAACGTCCCGTACGCGATGTTCTCGGCGACGCTCCCGTAGAACAGGAACGTCTCCTGGCTGACGTAGCCGACGGCCTGGCGGAGGCTCTGGATGGTCACGTCCCGGAGGTCCTGGCCGTCGACGCGAATCTCCCCGTCGTCCACGTCGTACATCCGGAGCAGTAGTTTCAGGACCGTGGACTTCCCGGCGCCCGTCGGACCGACGAGCGCGAACGTCTCGCCGCCGTCCACGGTGAATGACACGTCGTCGAGGATGGGCTCGTCGTCGTAGCTGAAGGAGACGTGCTCGTACGCGACGTCTCCGCCGTCCAGGGAGAGCGGCTCGGCGTCGGGGTTCTCGGCGATCCGCGCGGGCGTGTCCATGAGGCCGAAGATGCGCTCGGCCGACGCGCGGGCGCGCTGGTACATGTTGATGATCTGCCCGAACTGTGCCATCGGCCAGATGAATCGCTGTGTCAGGAGGATGAACGTGACGAACTCGCCGGTGTACAGCGGCTCGGTGAACAGCCAGGGGGCGGCCCCGGTCTGCTCGAAGACGAGCACCCAGTAGCCGCCGATGGCGAAGGTGAGGACGAAGCCGACGCCAGCGATGACGCGCAGGCCGGGGAAGAACTTGATGCGCGTCCCGATAGCGTCCCAGTTGGCGTCGAAGTAGTCCCGCGAGGCGTCGGCGACGCGGTCGGACTCGTAGCCCTCGGTGTTGGCGCTCTTGATGACCTGAATCCCGCCGAGGTTGTTCTCCAGCCGGGAGTTGACTTTGCCGACGGAGGCCCGGACGTCGGCGTACTTGGGCTGGATCGTGCGGATGAATTTCAGGGTGAAGAAGGCGATCAGCGGCACCGGGACGAGCGCGACGACGGCGAGCTGCCAGTTGATCCAGACGAGGATGCCGGCGATGCCGAGTACCATGATCGACAGCCGGAACATGGAGTTCATCCCGTCGTTGAGGAAGTTCTCCAGCCGGTTGACGTCGTTCGAGAGGATCGACATCATCTCGCCGGTCTGCTTGTCGGCGAAGAAATCCATGTTTAGCCGCTGCATCTTGTCGTAGGTGTCAGTCCGGATGGCGTGCTGGATGTGCTGGGCGAACCCGTTCCAGCCCCAGTTGCGTAGCCAGTGGAACGCAGCGCCGCCGAAAAACGCCGCCGCGATGAGACCGACGGTGAGGACGAGCTGGCCGGTCTGCGTCGTCGGGAGCAGCCCGTCGGGGACCAGCGGGAGGCCGAACGCTTTGTCGTTGCGCAGGATGGCGTCGACGGCGAGGCCGAGCAACACCGGCGGTAACAGATCGAGCATCCGGGCGACGACGCTGCCGAACACGCCGACCGCGAACGCGCGATCGTTCTCCCGACCGTACTCGGTGAACAGCCGCCGCATCGGATTGTCCGCCCGCTCGCGTGCCTCCTCGAACGGGTCGTCCTCCTCAGCCGCGTGGATGTCCATCGTTCTCAACAGGTGGTCGATCCGCAAAAGGGCGTCGCATCCGGGTGTTTCCCGGGGTTAGTCGACGGCGTCGGGGATGACGACGGTGTCTCCTTCCTCGATGCACGTCCGATTCGTGTAGCCGCGCTCGACCTCGAGGACGTATTTCCCGGTCCCCGGGTACCGGGTGAGGTCCCGGTTGGCGGTGTTCGGCTCCGTCTCGGCGTGATGGATGCGGGTGATCGTCCCGTTCGCGTCGATGAAGACGATGTCGAGCGGGAAGGACATGTTCCGCATCACGTAGGCGTGGCGCTCCTCGCGCTCGTGGACGAACAGCATCCCTTCGTCTTCGCCGAGCGAGGCGGTTTCGCTGAGGCCGACGTATCGCTTCCGGTCGGTGTCGGCGATGCGAACGTCGACGGTCGAGCGATTCGTGCCGTCCTGGTCCTGGAGGGTGACGGTGGTGGTCTCGTAGTCGCTCTCGTCGAGCGGCGGTGCGAGGACGCCGGTCTGGACGACGACGGCGGCGACGATGATCGCAAAGACGCCCGCCGTCGCCGAGGCGGCCACCTTCGAGGGCATGGCAGTGTGGTCTACTGGGAGCCGGGTAAGCGTATCGACCGAGAGAGAAAGTGTTATTCTTCGGCGTGGGTATTGTCCGGTGTAGGGTTCGTGGTCTAGTTGGTTATGACGCGGCCTTTACAAGGCCGAGGTCGGTGGTTCGAATCCGCCCGAACCCACTATTCCTGTCGCGAGCAACCCGCGAGCGACGGAATCGTACGTGAGGGCGATTCGCGGCCCAGCGGACGAGCGAAGCGACGTCCGCGTGGTTCGAATCCGCCCGAACCCACTGCGGTTCTCGCGGCGCTCACCTCCGAGCGCCGCGTGTACAAAACGTTCGGCGGATTCGAATTCTGGCAGTCGCGCGCAACGTTAGTGAGCACGTCTGCATCTAGTTCGAATCCGTCCGAACCCTTCGCATCGAATCGCTGTCTCTGGATTCGGGTCCTGACAACCAGTATCGTTTTGTTCCCAACACATAAATCAGATGTCAATGGGTTCCGATTCGGTCGTCGAACTCTTTCGTCTCATGGACAATCGAGCCGCTCTTTTGCAGTTGATCGCCGACGGCACGCTCGACAAGGAGGCGGTCGCCGCGCAGGTCGACGTCTCGCGGCCGACGCTGGACCGCGCGTATCGGGAACTCCAGGAGGCGGGAATCCTGACCTCGACGGCGGATGGGTACTCTCTCACGAACTTCGGACAGTTGTTCTGTCAGAACTTCCGCCACACGACGGACGGTCTCGGAACAATGGCCGAGTTTCGGGAGGTGCTGTCGCGACTGCCTGCAGACGCCAGCATCGACACTCGGGTGCTCGACGGTGCGTCGCTCTCCCGGGCCGATGGCGGCGACGTGACGACAGCAGTCAGTGAGGCTGCTGGGCCGCTCCGTGACGCGACCGAGCTCACAGCGTACGTTCCGCCGACGAACGCGACTGTCCTCGACGCCGTCGGTGCGGCCCCCGGCGCGGAGATTTACGAGGCGTCGACCACAGCGCCCTACGAGGTCTTGGTGGCTGACCAGACCGTCGTGATCGTGGTTCCAGCGGCGCCGGACGAGAGTGCAGCCGTCCTCAGCAACGATACCCCTGCTGCCGGTCGGTGGGCGAGCGAGTTCTTCGACCGACTCGTCGATGCCGAACAGACGCGGGACGTGTGACGCGCCGTCGGGGTGAGCAATCAGTTCGTGATTGGCGTTCGCGATTTAATCCTTTGGTAGTGCCGCGAATACAGCCGGGTATGCCTCGCCAACTCTCTCACAACCGCCCCGACCGCGAGGGACTCCCGGTCGAGTCCCTGCTGGACGCACTCAAAAACGACCAGCGGCGAGCGGTCCTGCGGTTGCTCACTGCCAGTGACGGTGCTATGGGGGTCCAGAAACTGGCAGACGAACTGGCGATCGGAACGGCGTTGCCGATTCACGATTCGGACAGAATCGCGGCCGAACTCCATCACAACCACCTTCCGCGACTCGACAGCCTCGGTATCATCACGTACGACCCGGCTGCCAACGTCGCCGAGTCGCTCGACACGATCGAGGAACTCACGCCGTTCCTCGAATTCCTCGCAGTCAAGCGCGACGAGTGACCACGCCGGTCACGACGTGAGGCATCTCGACGCTCGGTCAGGAGTTCCCTGTCTCCGATCGGTCCCGCTGACGCGCTCTCCGCACATGCAGTCACGCTCTGGCTGCGAGTTCCCGAGCGAGTGTGAGGCTGGTGGCGACGTGCTCGCTGGCCTCCGGGTTGTCGATGTCGCCAGTGCTCTCCAGCAACTGCACGACGGTCGCCGCACGGTCGATCGCTACCGCCGGGGTCACGTCACTGGTGGCGATATCGGCCGCTACCGCTTGCGCTTCCCCGAGCCATCGATTCGCAACGGGATCGAGCGGTAACTGTTCGGTCGCCGCGAGGTGCCGGTAGAGTGCCGCTGTCAGTTCGGGGACGTCCATTCGGGATGGGTTGGTCGAGGTTGGACCTCCGCCGTCGCCGTCCATAGACGGGTTTCGGCGGCGATGACTGTAGGCCCTCCGTTCGGTCCCAGGCAGTTGGTGTGGCCCTGGTTTGGCTGGGATCGCTCCTGACGAGACTTTCGAAATCCTTTTTTCTACCACCCGCATCGTTCGAGATACGCCTGACGGCGTGCCGCCTTAGCTCAGACTGGGAGAGCACTCGACTGAAGATCGGGCTGTCCCCGGTTCAAATCCGGGAGGCGGCATTTCTGTCGCGAACAATTCCGTGAGCGACAGAAATGCGACCCGAGCGGATTTCTGAACCCTATCAGTCGCGCGCAGCGGAGCGAGCACGTCTGATTTCGGTTCAAATCCGGGAGGCGGCATCCCTTTCGGCGACGCAACAACGCCGAGCGGGGCGTGTCCCGTGAACGTGAGTCGATTTCTGCAACCCCAGCGCCGACAGGGGTGAATCGTCCTGTGTACGGACAGGAGCGTGCCTGACACCAATTTGTATAGATTTATTTACCATTTGTCCCTCACTGGTGGGTATGGCTGATGACCGATCACTGGTGACGCGCCGTCGCTATCTGACCGGGGCTGTCGTTTCACTCGGTGGATTGACTGGCTGTCTGGGATTTCTCGACGACGCAAGTGAGTCAGAGACGCCGGGCAACTCCGAAACGCCGGACGAGGGCGGCGGGCAGTCCGGATACAGCGGTCCACTGCAGGTGAACGGGATTGAACGCCTGGACGGCGAGGGGCAGATGGTCAAAGTCGCTGTGACTGTCGAAAACACCGGTGATGCGGCACGGCTGGCCACGCTCGTCCTGGAACTGTCTCACACGGAGGCACAGGGGTCGATCGATCGGAAACGACCCGTGCTCCTTGCGTCCGGCCTCGAACGGGAAGTCGTCCTCGCGTTCCAGCCGCGGTTCGTCGGGGAGGATGGCTTCGATCGACCGGAGGAAGGCGAGTTCCGCTTCGACGCGACCTTCGAGAACGACGAGGTGTACGCGGACTATCCGGGACTCGTGACGCCGTCGAGTCGATCAGCCGTCGCCGGCGGAGACGCGTGGCCTGCTGTCGCGTACGACCCTGGCGCGAGCGCGGCTACCCCGGGGACGGAGGCACCTCGCTCCCGCCCGACGTCGGCGTGGTCCGTTTCGGCAGTCGAGTACGCCTACGACGTGTCGGGCCCGGTCGTCGCAAACGAAACGGTGTACGCCGGTCGAAACGTCCGGGCGCTGTCCGTCGAAGACGGCACCGAGCAGTGGGTCCACGAGGGGGCCGCCCGAACCAGCACGCTCGCAGTCGGGGACGGCGTCGTCGCGTTCGGCACTCCGGAAGACGTCCGCGCCGTCGAGGCCGGCAGTGGCGACGTTCGCTGGACAGTCTCGTCCGACGGCGAGATCTGGGACGGCGGCACGACCATCGTCGACGGGCGGGTGTACACGTCGAACGGTCGGCTCCACGCGATCGACGTGGCCTCGGGTGAGGTCACCTGGACGGCAGACGCCGCTGGAAGGTTGGCGGGTCCGCCACCGGTTGCAGATGGCGTCGTCCTGGCGGGCGGCGACCCGCTCCGTGCCATCGACGTCGCGGATGGCTCCGTCCGATGGACGGCTGCCAGCAGCGAACCGATCGCTGCTGCGACCATCGCCTACGACACTGTCTTTGCGCTCACTCCCTCGAAGTTGCTTGCGCTCGATCTGAGCGAGGGTCGCATACGCTGGTTCGCACCTGGCCCGTTCCAGGAAGAACGCATCGCAGTCGGGAACGGTTCGGTGTACGCACAGCGTGCGAACGACTATCGGATGGTCGGCCTCGACGCCGCGAACGGCAACGTCGAGTGGGCGTCTCAGGCGACCGACGGTGTGCTGGGGCCGCCGTCGGCATCGGACGGGGTGCTCGTCGTCACGAGCGAGCAGGGTACTCTGTACGGGTTCGACACCGAGACGGGCGAGAAACTGTGGGCCAAGCGCGTCCCATCGAGCGTCCCAGGCTCACTTGCGGTTGCGGACGGCGTGACCTACTTCAACGAGCCGAGTGGGCCGTTGCGCGCGTTGCGAGCAGCGGAGTGACCTGCGCTCCTCGACGGGCAGCTACGAACTTCGGAACACCGGGACGATCCCGGAATGTGTCGCCCGATAACGAGGTCAAACGTTATTATATGTCGCTTTGATGGAGGGTGTACATGAAGGCAGGAGTGCTTGGCGTCGTCGACGGCTCGTTCAAGGCGGTCGATTCCGTCTCGGAGACGGTCACTGAGGACGACCACGAACTCGAGCGCTGTCTGGTGATCGACCGCGTGTTCTCACTTCCGTCGGGGGGCATGGCGTTCGCCGGTCGCGCCGCCGTCGAGGAACTCGCAGCCCGGACGGAGACGTCGATCGAGGACGGCGAGATTCACGTCACTGAGGCGGCAGGGCCCGTCACGCGGTACACGGAGTTCGTGGGGGTGCCCGGCGAGTTCGTGGCCGTCGACAGCGGGAGCGGGACGTTCGCGTTCGATCTCATCGGAGCCGAGACGAACACGACCATCGAACGCGCGACGCTCGATCTCGACGCGTTCTTCGCCGAACAGGAGGCTGCGACGCCCTGGAAAGCCGGCTTCAACGGGACCGGCGACGACGCCGTGAACGGTATCTTCCACGGCGAGGATCTGCGCCGGACTCACGACCTCCGGGAAACCCTCGAAGACTCGACGCTCAACCAGCTCGGGTTGTCCTACGCCTACGACGACAGCGACGTGAAGATGACGGCCGCCCGGAGCGGGTACGTAGAGGTGTATCGGCCGTCCGAATTCGACTCTGGGCAGTACCTGGAGTTCCTCGCGGACGAGATCGTGCCGCACGTCGACTGATGCGACACTCTGGGGCTGTTTTCGGTACTGTCGGAACGTCCGTGGCGGACCTGTGGTCAGTTCGACCGACAGCGTTGGCACGCTCGCAGCTATCGGCCGACGAGGCTCGCGTCAGCGCGTCACTGACGGTGTGTGCTGCTGGTTCGCTCTGGGCGTCGTTCCCGCGGCCCGCCATGTGCGTGGTACGCTGTCTGGTTTCCCGACGCTTGGTGTTGCCTCTGTGCCATCCGAACGACCACGTCGCCGTCCGTCGGTTCTCTGTGTCGTGCTCGCGTGCTAGACCTCTCTGCTTTTCGACATCGTCGACGGAACTGTCCGTGACGCGACGGCGATGGAACTGAGAAACGGATGGCGGCGGCCACTCGCTGCGGGCTCGACGTCCGATCGTGTCTTCTCTGTAATCTGTCTATTTTCGTATGGCTGTATCCGCGGCTCTGACCGAGTCGGCTCTGGAATTTCGGCCGGGTCGTGGTATCTCTTGTCGCGGAAGTGTTAATACCCTCCCTCCGTTCTCTTTAGAAGCAATGGCAAACGGTACGGTTGATTTCTTCAACGACACAGGCGGTTACGGTTTCATTGACACAGAGGATGCGGACGAGGACGTTTTCTTCCACATGGAAGACGTTGGCGGCCCGGACCTTGAGGAAGGACAGGAGATCGAATTCGACATCGAGCAGGCCGACAAGGGTCCGCGCGCGACCAACGTGGAGCGCCTCTAACGATGGCGAAAGGCAAAGTCGATTTCTTCAACGACACCGGCGGCTACGGTTTCATCGAGACTGACGACGCGGACGAGGACGTGTTCTTCCACATGGAAGACGTCGGCGGTCCGGACCTCGAAGAAGGCCAGGAGATCGAATTCGACATCGAGCAGGCCGACAAGGGTCCGCGAGCGACCAACGTGGAGCGTCTCTAACGATGGCGGAAGGCAAAGTCGATTTCTTCAACGACACCGGCGGCTACGGCTTTATCGAGACTGACGACGCGGACGAAGACGTGTTCTTCCACATGGAAGACGTCGGCGGCCCGGACCTCGAAGAAGGCCAGGAGATCGAATTCGACATCGAACAAGCAGACAAGGGTCCGCGGGCGACCAACGTCACCCGACTGTAAGCGTTTCAGACCTGCACTGCGATTTTCATTTCTTTCACACCGGTGAGCGACTGCGCTGGTCGGTCACGTCGGTTCGAGCGGCTGTTCGGCGCGGTAGACGATCTGCATCGGCAGCCCGGTGGCGTCGGTCGGCGGGTCCGCTGGGAGCGACCGCAGCGAGCCCGGTCCGGGGCGCGCGGTGTACCCGAGCGCGACGGCGTCCAGCACGTCGTGGACGGCGACGTCGTGTCCGGCCGTCGCCTCAGCGCACTCCTGGACGACCGGCGGGGCGTCACGCGTGAACGTCACCAGCGCGCGCATCCGCTCGGCGTACCCGCCGGCGGTCCGTTTTTCCCGTTCGAGCGTCGTCCCCGCGAAGGCGCGATAGCAGACCTCCGGATGCGCCTCGGCAAACACCGGGCGTGCTTCGGTCACTTCCTGGAGCAACTCGTCGACCGCGACGATGCCGTCGCTGACGGCGAAGGCCGATTTCGAGAGCCGGCGGTCGGCTTTCCGCTGGTTCACGCGGTCCGCGGCCGGGTAGCGGCGCTTTCGAGCGGCCTCCCGCACGGGCGGATCGGTCACTGCCGTCGCCCGCGGACCCAGCACTGCGCGGGCTGGCTCCTCACAGGGACGGGGCGTCTCTCCGCTGTCGACGAGTCCGATGGGGACGTCCACGAGGATCCGCTCGACGACCTCCTCGTAACGCGCCCAGATCTCGCCGACCTCGGCGAAGACGTCGGCGTGGGCGAACCCGCTGGCGTCGAAGGCGGCCGCCAGCCAGCCGTCGTCGGTGTACGCGACGCCCAGGAACAGCGCGTCGTCGGTCATCACCGAACAGAGCAACCGGACACGCAAAAAGGGCGGGGCGATCCCGGCCGACGCCGCAGGCTCGGGGCGAACCGACAGAACCGAGAGGCTCGACGCTGCTGAGCAGACACATGGACCGAATCGATTTCGACGACGCCGAGGCGTACGAACCGGACGCTGGCTGGCGACGCGTCGCGCTCGCCGGGGACGACGACGTGAGTCTGGAGTGGTTCGAGAAACCGCCGGGCCACTCCTCGCCGATGCACGACCACGAGAACGGCCAGGTGTGTCTCGTCCTCGCCGGCGAACTCACCATCTACACGGAAGACGAGGAAGCGACCCTCGGCCAGTACGACTCGGTCTGGCTCGACCCCTGGGAGTCACACCGCGTCGAAAACACCGGTGACGCGACGGCAGTCGGTCTGGACGTGTTCGCTCCCGGCCGCTCGTTCGATTTCTGGACCGATCGCGAGACGGACGACTGACCTACTTCGTCAGCTTTTCCAGCGGCACCAGCCGGTGTTCGAGCAGCGGCTTCGTGTATCCTGCCGACTCCTCGGTCATCCCGCTGGTGTACACCTTCACCTTCTGCTGGAGGACGTGTGGCTTCCCCTGCTTGTTCTTGATAATGTCGATAGATTGCCACGCCTCGTCTTCCATATAGTCGGTGGTATCACACGTCCGCTGTTATCTGTTTCGGCCCGCGCTGGCGCATACCTGTTCGTTCTGTGTCACTCGCTCAGTCGCTGCACTTCCTCGTCGCTGAGCGAGATCGCCGTGGCGGCGACGTTCTCTTCGAGGTGGTCGAGGCTGGACGTGCCGGGAATCGGGAGCGTCACCGGTGAGTGCTGGAGGTGCCAGGCGAGGGCGACCTGCATCCGGGTCGCGTCGTGCTCGTCGGCGATCTCGTCGAGCACAGCCGCCTTTTCGCCGAGGTCGCCGGCACCCAGCGGGAACCAGGGGATGAAGCCGATGTCGTACTCCTCGCAGGCCTGCAGCACGTTGGCGTCGTCCCGGTTGCCGGGGTTGTACTGGTTCTGGACGGTCGCGATCTCGACCTGGTCGCGGGCCGTCTCCAGTTGATCGACGGTCACGTTGCTGAGGCCGACGTGGTCGACCAGTCCCTCGTCTTTGAGTTCGGCGAACGCCTCGACGGAGTCCTCGAAGGGCGTGTCCGGGTCCGGACGGTGGAACTGGTAGAGGTCGATGGTGTCGACGCCGAGCCGATCCCGACTCGCGAGCACCTGGTTGCGGATGTAGTCGGGATCGCCGTGGGGGAGCCAGTCGCCGTCCGTGTTCCGCAAGAGACCGGCCTTCGTCGCGACGACGGCGTCTCCGGTGACGCCGGCTTCCCGGACGAGTCGCTCGCTCACGCCGGGGCCGTAGGAATCTGCCGTGTCGATGAAGTCCACGCCGAGATCGACCGCCCGCTGGAGCACCTCTCGGGCAGCGGCCTCGTCGTCCGGCGGGCCGATGACCTCTGGACCGCACAGCCGCATGGCACCGAAGCCGAGTCGATGGACTGTCAACTCCCCGCCGATGTCGAACGTGTCGCTCTCGTTCGTGACTGCCATATCACCTCTGTGAGCGCGAGTCGGTTATGTGTTGGCCGGCGTGCCACTGTCGGACTCGGCGTCCGACCGCAGAACGAAGTCGAACGTCGCTTCGGCTGGCCCTGAGGGGCTGGTTTCCCCCTGATACGTGTTGTCGAACACGAGGACGTAGTTACCGTCGGAGAACCCTCTCGTGAGATCGATCGACGTGACGCTCTCGATCGCCGCCGCCGCGGGAACCACGTTCGGCTCGCGTCTGTACTCGTTGTACTGGACGCCGGTCATGACGTAGAGATCGATAGGCGCACCCTTCGTGACCTGTCCGGTGACGTCCAGTTCCGTGTTCTCGATGACCTGGAAGCCGAGGCGCGTGTATTCGCCCGGTTCGAGCCGCACGCGGGCGCTCGTGCCGGTTTCATTGGCCTCCAGCCCCGCTGGGGTTCCGACGTCCGAGATCACGTCGTTCGGTGGGACGCTCTCGAATCGCTGAAGCGGCGTTGGCGTCTCGGTCCGCGGTGGCGTCTCGTCGGCGGCGGACGGCTCGTCGTTCTCGGTCGGTGACCCGGACTGACCGCGATCGAGACACCCAGCTATGGCACTGACCGCGACCGTCGTGAGCAGCGCTCGCCGTCGCATGACGCGACAGTTTCACGCTCTCTCACAAGTAGTTGTACTTTCAACAGTTCTCCCTCACTCGTCGCCGACGTACACCGTCTTGAGCCGCCCGCCACAGGTTGGGCAACACAGCGTCTGCCACTTCGTCGGATCCAGGTCACCCATCGTCTTGCTCCGGGTCGCGTCCGCGGGATCGACGGTCGCCCCGCAGTGCTCACAGGTGAGCGACTCGCCGTCGGTGATACTGGTCATGGATCTCTCTACGCGTGGATCGCATAAAAATCGCCGTCGGGGTGCCGCTCGGTCGCTATCTCACGGCGGTTGCGTCGTCGAACTCGCGTGCTAGCCGTTTCCGGTCCCCGTCAGGACGAACTCGAAATCGGCCACGGCCTCTCCGGACGGTTCCGTCTGTCCGAGGGGCGTGTTGTCGAACACGAGGAAGTAATTCCCCGAGGAGAACCGATTCGTGACGTCGATCGACGTGACGCCTTCGGCTGCCGTCTCCGATGGAACCAGGTTCGGCTTGCGCTTGAAATCGTTGAACTGGCTGGCGGTCATGACGTACATGTCGATCGGCGCGTTCTTGGTGACCTGCCCGGTGACGACCATCTTGGATCGCTCACCGAGTTCGAAGCCGAGGTTCGTGTACTGCCCTTTCCCGAGGGTGACGCGGGCGCTCGTCCCGGTATCGCCTTTCCCCAACCCGGACGGCGTCCCCACGTTCGAGAAGGCATCGCCCGGTTTCTTCGACTCGAAGGTACTGTTCCCACCCAGTGCATTGCAACCTGTCAGTGTCCCCGCCCCCATAACAGCGAGGAAGGTGCGTCGCCGCATATATACAACCCACATTCATCGGTAGTAAAAGACTTTCCGGCTGTGGAGTACTAGCATTTCACTAACACTTATTCCAACTCTCCCCCTCGCAGTCTGGTGGTTATCTGCCGAGGGGATTTTATTACGTAATATAATACGCGGATTTATACATAATCCTAATACTGACTTATAAAATAACTATAGTTTAAGATGAAAGATGATTACGTTTATGCTGGGTGAACGACCGTGATAGAATACGGCGAACGAGTGCAGGGGGAGGGGTTTTCGCCTGCCTGTCGCCGTCTCGAACCATGACACGACGGTACACTGACGCGGAGAACACCGGTGCGCCGGTCGTCCCGATGGTGACGGGACGAAACACTGCGAACGCCGGCCGGGAGGACCACGACGAGCAGGTCCTCAGCCATCGCACGCCGCGCGTCTAGTTCCGACGCCTGTTCTCCGTGACGTCTGTAACCGAGTGGTCGGTAGCCCATCGCTTCCGGGGTGGTCCACCCTGGCGTATTTGGTGCTGGCCGTGGAGTTCCCAGTGACATGCCTGACCGGCAGTCCGCGTCAGCACTCGCGACGCGATTCGAGGCTCTCGTCGCGGCCGCCGATGGGAACGCCCGTCCGGACTGGCTGGCACAGGCAACGACGGATTCTGACGTCCGGGCCCGCCTGGCCGACGTAGCGGCCGTCCTCGAAGGCGACGACGAGCCGGCCGCGACTGCCTACCAGACCCGACTCTCAGCGGAGGAACGAGCGGCTGGCGGCCACTTCACGACCGATCCAGCGCTCGCGACGGCGCTCAGCCGGTGGGCCATCCAGCCACGGGCCGACGACGCGTGCCCTCGCGTGCTCGATCCGGCGACGGGCAGTGGCGTGTTCACGCTGGTCGCACACGACAGACTGGCCGCGATCGCACCCGATCGGCCCCCCGCCGACCGCCTCGAACAGGTCGTCGGGATCGACGCCGACCCCATCCCGCTGGCGGTGACTGCGCACCGATTGCTCGCTGCCGCCGACGCCGAGACGGCGTCCCTCGAACTGTACGAGGCGAACTTCTTCGACGTTGCGCCCGGTCCCGCCCGCTCGTGCACCGCCACGGCAGCCGAGGTGAGCGCTGGCCAGTTCGACGCCGTCGTCGGGAACCCGCCGTACGTCCGGCAGGAACACACCGACATCGACCGAGCGCGGGAGCATCTCGGCGCCTTCGGACCGGCCGGCCGGACGCCGTATCGCGACGGCGACCGCGCGCTGAGCCGACGGAGCGACGCCTACGTCTACTTCGTCACGCACGCCACGCGGTTCCTCCGCGACGGCGGCCGGCTCGGCGTCGTGCTCCCCGCGAAGTGGCTGACGACCAGATACGGCGAATCCTTCCAGCGGTTCCTCTTCGACCACTACCGCGTCGTCGCCGTCGTCGGGTTCGGCGCTCGCGCGTTCGACGACGCGTTGATCGATACCGTCCTCCTCATGGCCGAGCGCTGCGACAGCAGGGCGGCACGTCGGGCGACGCCCGTTCGGTTCTGTCGGCTCGACGAGCAGGTCTCCGTCGCGACGCTTCTCTCGACGATCGAGGCGGCCGGATCGCTCGCTGCTGACTCGTCGATGGCCGTCCGCCACGGGGACGGCATCCGGACGGTTACCGTCCACCAGCGCGCGCTCGCCGACGCGGACGCGTCGAAACACATGCCCTACCTCGACGCGCCGGCGCCGTTCATCCGGTTGCTCGCCGACGACGCGCTCACGCCGCTGGGCGCGTTCACGACGGTCCACCGCGGCGTCATGACGGGCGCGAACGACTTCTTTTTCCTCGGCGCGGACGGTCGCGCTGCCGACGTCGCCGACCGGTTCCGAACGCCCGCGATCAAGAGCATTCGCGACGTCGACGAGCGGGTCGTCGGTGTCGGCGACACCGACCGGTCCCTCCTCGACGTCCACGACTACGTGACGACCGTCCGGGCCGAGCACGGGCGCGACGACCTCGAAGCCGCGGTGCTTGACGCCCTCGCCCGTGACGGCTACGACGCGCTGCGCGACTACGTCGAGTGGGGAGAGCGACAGGGGTTCCACGAGCGCAGTTCGTGTGCGTCGCGGTCGGTGTGGTTCGACCTCGGAGACCTCACCGCTCCGGCGGTGTTCGTCCCGAAGTTCTTCGACGAGCGCGTGCTGGTCGTCGCCAATCCCGACGGGCTCTTGGCGAGCAACGCCGTGGACTGCCTGTGGGTCGACGACGCCGTGGACGCACGGACGCTCCTCGGCGTCCTCAACACCACGCTCACCAAGGGGCTGCTGGAGTGTTGGGGGCGGTCCGAGGGCGGTGGCGCACTGCAGGTGATGACTTACGAACTGGAGACGCTCCGCGTGCCCGATCCTCGGTCGTTCTCGCCGGCGACCAGCGAGGCCATCGCTGCGGCGACCGACGCGCTGCTGGCCGGCGATCGGGACGCCGCCCGCCGGCTGGACCGCCTGGTCCTCGACGCGATCGACGTGGGCCTCTCGGTCGCCCGATGTCGCGAACTCAGAGAAGAGATGGTGCGTAGACGGGTGCGAACCGGAGAACAGGCCGTCCCGCCGCTGGTCGAGGAGTGACTACGCCAGCGGGAGCAGGTCCTCGGGTGGGCCGCCCGGGAGTTCGTCGCGGTCGTGGTCGGCCGCGAAGTCCAGGTCTGGTCCCGCCGCGATGATGCCCGAGGGCGTCACGTCGGGATGGGTCGTGTAGTAGTGTTCCTTGATGTGGTCCATATCGACGGTGTCGCTGACTCCCGGCGTCTGGTAGAGGTCCCGGAGATACGGCCAGAGGTTGTCGTACTGTTGGATCTGCTTTTTGTTGCACATGAAGTGGGTGTGGTACACCTGATCGAAGCGAACGAGCGTCGTGAACAGGCAGACGTCCGCTTCCGTCAGGCGGTCGCCCGCGAGGTAGCGCTGCTCGGCCAGCACCGAGTCCCAGTGGGCGAGCGCGTCGAACAGCTCCGTGACCGCGCTGTCGTAGGCGTCCTGACTCTGTGCGAACCCGGCTCGGTAGACGCCGTTGTTGATCGGCTCGTAGATCTCGTCGATGATGCGGTCGACCTCGTCCCGATAGCCCTCGGGATACAGGTCCACGTCGCGGCTCGCGACGCCGTCGGACACGTCCGACGAGCCGCCGCTCGCGCCGCTCGCGGCGACGCCGTCCATCTCGGTGTCGAGCATCCGGATGATCTCCGCGGACTCGTTGTTGACGATGGTGTCCCGTTTTTTGTCCCAGAGGACGGGGACGGTCACGCGGCAGGTGGCGTCGGGGTCGGCCGCGGTGTAGGCCTCCCGGAGGTAGTCGTAGCCGTTGACGGTGTCGGGCGTGCACCCGTCCTTCTCGGGCGTGAACTGCCAGCCGTCCTCGTCGCGATACGGGTCGACGACGTCGACGGTGATCGCGTCTTCCAATCCTTTCAGCGCCCGGACCAGTAGCGTTCGGTGCGCCCACGGGCACGCGTAGGAGACGTACAGGTGATACCGTCCCGCCTCCGCGGGGAACTCGGCGTCGGGGGCGTCTTTGATGCGCTCGTGGAAGGTCGTCTCCTGGCGCTCGAACTCGCCGTTCTCGTTGGTCGTTTCGTACTCGCCGGTCCGCCACTCGCCGTCTACGAGCTGGTTCATGCTGGCACCGAATATGGCCGCCAGCTGTAAAAACAGGCCAGTGACACCGGCGTAACCGCCTGCTGTCTTGCGATTCGAGCTGGATGTCTCCGGTGGTCGCCACGGGGTGAGCAGCGGCCGTCCGGACTGTGAACCGATCACGCGCCAGCGAGAACTGTAGTTCGACGGCTTTATTTACGCGCTCAGCCACGGATTTGCCAAGAGTATCTATGTCCGACAAGCCCGCCTCGATGTACCGGGAAATCAGCAAGCCGCCGTACACGCGCCGCGAGTACATCACCGGCATCCCGGGTTCGAAGATCGCACAGCACCAGATGGGGAACAAGGAAGCAGATCCTGAGGATTACCCCGTCCAGATCAGCCTCATCGTCGAGGAGGAAGTGCAGCTCCGCCACGGCTCGATGGAGGCCTCCCGCCTGTCCGCCAACCGTCACCTCATCAAAGAGCTCGGTGAGGGCAACTACAAGATGGTCCTGCGGAAGTTCCCCCACCACGTCATCCGGGAGAACAAGCAGGCGACCGGTGCGGGTGCGGACCGTGTGTCCGACGGGATGCGCCAGGCGTTCGGGAAGATCGTCGGCACCGCCGCCCGCATCCAGTCCGGCGAGCGCCTCTTCACCGCGTACTGTGAGGTCGACCAGGCCGACGCCGTCAAGGACGCCTTCCGCCGCGCCTACAACAAGATCTCGCCGCCGTGCCGCATCAAGGTCGAGCGCGGCGAGGAACTGCTGATCGCGTAGGCCTAAGCCCTCGCGGACCCTGGCGGGTCCGCTCGCCCTTAGTATTCCAACCAGGCACCACATTGCGCGCAGGCCAGCGATGCTGGCCACGCGCTTGAGTCTGCACCGCAGCGCTCGCCATGGAGGCGAGCGCGACGGTGCATTCGATGTGGCTTGCTGTTTTCCTTCCCTTCCCCGAGTCGCGCAGGTCGCCCAGTTGTGCGACCATGCGCTCTTGGCCAGGCCGCACTCTTAGCTCAGTATCCGCTTGTCGATGTAGCTGCCAGCCATGACGGCGAGGACGCAGAACCCCGCAATGTAGCCGGCAGAGAGTGGTAGCAGCACTGCGTAACAGCCGAATCCATTACAGGGCACTCCGAGTAAAGAGAGGGTCAAGTTGCTGAGCCAGAAGAACGGTCCGAAAATCGACGTGGGGGATGAATAGAAAAATAGCACCGCCAACAGTCCAATAACCGCCGTGAGGATGCTAGCGATGACGAGTGGATTGTCCAACCTGTACTTCGGCCCCATTATCGAGAAGTACGTCTAATGTTCTGACAACACAGTAAATGCTTTGAGGGGTTCGGCGGATTTTTGATCATACGCGCTAAGGCTCAGCCATGCTTCGGCTGGCGGTCGCGACCGACGCCGAGACCTACGAGCGCATGCAGGCCCCGCTCGCCGACCGGGGAATCCGCGTCGAGTACGTCCGGACCAACGAGCGAACGATCCCGCTCGGCGACCCCGGCGAGGAGTGGGCCGGCTTCGACGTGGGATTCGTCTACCCCTCGCGGATCATGGAGGGCGCCGTCGCCGACGCGCTGCTCGACGTGCCGTGGGTCAACGACCGCGAGGCGATCCTTACGTCGCGAAACAAAGCCGGCGTCATCGCCGAACTCGGCCAGGCCGGGATTCCGGTTCCCGAGACCGTCGTCGTCTCGAATCCCGTCGAACAGGCCGACCTCGTGGCTGCGTTCGAGCGGTTCGACCCGCCGGTCGTGGTCAAGCCCAACTCCGCGACGCGCGGCGTCGGCGTCGCGAAGGCCACCGACCTCGATTCCTTCCTGGGTATTATCGATTATCTCGATCTCGTCCACGACTATCGCGCCACGGGCGACCGCTCGTTTCTCGTCCAGGAGTTCCTCCCGGACGCGCAGGACTACCGCGTGATGGTCGTCGACGGCGAGTACGTCGGTGCCGTCGAGCGTCGATTGCCGCCGGACGCATTCGACGCTGGCCAGTGGAAACACAACGTCCACCGCGGTGCCGAGGCGACCGGCGTGGACCTTCCCCAGGAGCTTCGAGTCCTGGCCGAGCGGACCGCAGAGACGCTCGACGTTCCGTGGCTGGGCGTGGACCTGCTCGTGACCGACGACGGAGCGGTGGTCAACGAGACGAACGCCCGGCCGACCATCGACAGCGAGACGAAGTACGAAGACGGATTTTGGGACGACGTGGCGGGGTTGATTCGGAGGACGGCCGAATAGTCGACATGGGCTATTCCCTGACGGCCAGCCACAGGAAAATCAGCGCGAACAGGGCCATGAGGCTGCTCGCCCAGAGGGCGACGGCCGTCGGGAGGTCGGCGACGAAAAACTGGCCGACGGCGACGCCGAGAAAGAGCAGGGCGAACGTGACGAGCGTCGCCTGCACGGTGCGGTTCGCGTCCCGTCGCTCGTCGGCGTCGTCTGGCGGCTCGATCGGTGCCGCGATGCCTGCCGACACGTGCTGTCTGAGCTGTTGTTCGACTGCCGTCGGGAGGACGACCAGCCGCGGCACGGTCCAGTGGCTGGCCTCGCGCGCGTAGGAAAACCACGTGACCGTGACCCGGCCGACGGACACTCGCCGGACGCCGGTGAGTGCGTCGAGTGACGCGCTCCGACCGTCGACCGTGAGCGTCCGCGTCTCCGGGTCGAACCGGCCGTTCGTGGCGAGGAAGCCGGCGAGCGGTACCAGTCCGAACGTGACGCCGACGACCAGCAGGACGGCAACGAGCGGGGAGAGTAGGGTGGTTCCGACGAGGCCGGCGGCACCCCCGACGGCCAGCCCAAGCAGCTTTCGTGGAGAGTGCCACACCGGGAGGAACTGCGAGCGGTCGGGTCGCTGTGTCGCGTCGGCGAGCATCGGCAACAGGTACAGCACCGAGAACGGACCACCGACGAGCGCGAGCACGAGCGGCACGAAATTCCTCTCCAGGGCCTCCGCCCCGACCCAGGCGATCATCCCCATACTGGCGAGCAGAACGAGTCCGCCGAGGACTGCAACCGCTCCGTCCTGGCAGACTCTGAGGAGCAGCGACCGTTCACGGGTGATCGCCCAGTCGATGGCGTCCGGCACAGTGACCCCTACGTGCCCAGCCACATAATCGTCAGCGGTCCAACTGAACGTCGGCCGGCTCGAACGGAGTAAAACGGCGTCAGACGCCGGTCACACGCCCGTTCGACACGACACCAACATATATTAGCCGCCACGTCAAAATCCCGAAAGATATGCCCCCGTCACTGCGGGACGACCTGAGTCTCCCGTTCCTGGTGCTCGGGTCTGCCCTCGCTGGTGTGCTCGCGGTCGGGTATCTCCAGTACCCGGAGATGTTTAGTATCGACAGCGAACTGGCGCTCGCCTACGGCGGGTTACTGATCGCTTTCTCGCTGGCGTACAGCTACCGGCCTCTCAGGGAATCGCGATACGGTGCGCTGGTGAGTGCACTGTTCCTGATGCTGTTCGCACGGCTCCTCTACGTCCAGGGGATTCGCGGCCCGCTCATGCCCTTCGGGCTGTTCAGCGTCGCACTCGCGGCGTTTTGCTACGAGTTGTACAAACTGGGCAGCGAACGCATCCGGCGCGGCCAGGCGTCGCGGTGACCGCGCCCGACGAACCGGAGAACGCGATCGCCCGGCCCTCGTCGGTCGATCCTTCCTCCGGGCTGGTTCGACGAGTACTGGAGCCCCTGTTCTCCCGTTCCCACGTCGGAATAAATCACTCGGCTGCGCTCGAATCCGGAGTTTCGAGACGGATGGCGTATCGGTAGCTACTCGCGAGGAAAGGAAAACAGCCGATTAGAGATCGATGTCGGCCGAGTCGTCGGCGCGGTCGAAGGTGACCTCGAGGACGCCGTTGTTGTAGGTGGCTGCCGCGGAGTGTTCGTCGACGCGGGTTGGCAGGCGGACGCGCTCCTCGTAGTCGCGGCGGTCGCTGGCTGCCGACACGGTGAGGACCTTCCCGTCGCATTTCAGGTCGATCGCGTCCTTCTCGACGCCGGGCAGGTCCGCGACGATACGCACCTCCCCGTCTTCCTCGTACACATCGAGGTGGAGGTCCGAGCCGAAGCCAGTTGCCCCGCCGCGGTCGATGTGGACGTCGTCGCCCATCATCTCGTTCATCACCCGCTCTATCTCCCGGAGGATGTCGTCGATGGGGTCGTGGTCGTCGCGGTCGTCCTTCATACTCGTCGGTAAGGTTTGTAGTCCGGAAAAGCCTTCTGGCACTGTCAACACTCGAATCGAGCCGCGGCGTCGAACGGGTGGTTCCTACGAAGGAACCGCTCTGTCCCGGCTGCTCAGAGGTCGAAGCCGACGCCGAGCGCCTCGTCGGTGGTCTCCATGCTCTCCTTGCGGTCGGCCGACTCGGTGACGGCGCGGATGGCGTCGACGTTCTCGGGGATGACGTCGGACTCCTGGTGGATCGCCTGGAACAGGTAGAGTTCGTCGTCCTCGACCGTGAGGGACTCGCCCCAGATGGCGTTCTCCCAGACGTCGCCGCGCGGGCGGCCCGAGTCCAGCGCGAACTCTTTGAGTTTGCCGGAGCCGTCGATGGCCAGCCGCTCGGGGATGACGAACAGGCGCGACTCCTTCTTTAAGAGTTCGCGGACCTCCTCGGTGTCGGCGCCGTAGGTGAGTTCGACGTTGATGCTGTGGGTGTGGGTCAGCGTCGCCGGCACCTTCATCCCGAGCGTGTCGATGTCCAGATCGGGGAAGATGGTGTTGACGTCGGGGCCGTGGTGGGACGGGACCGTGATCGGGTCCGGCAGCGTGTCGTTGATGGGGCCACGGCCGGACTGGGCGGGGTCGCCGCCACGGCGGACGAGGGTCGCGCGGACCTTCTCGACGCCGTATTCGTCTTCGAGCGGGGCGATCAGTCGCGAGAGACCGGTCGTGTTACAGGAGACGACGCGGACGTGGTCGGCGTCGGCGGCCTCCTCGTAATTCGAGCGCGCGTTGAAGCTCACGTCGACGAGGTCGGCGTCCTCGCCGCCCTGGTAGAGCGCGGGCGTGTCGTACTCCTCGTACATCGACTTGTTCTGCGCGCCGATGCCCGACGGCGTGGTGTCGACGACCACGTCGCTCGCCTCGACGAGTTCCTCGACCTCGCCGGCCAGGTCGATGCCGGCTTCGTCGAACAGTTCGATCCGCTCCTCGACGGCGGCGTACAGGGGGAAGTCCTTCTTGACCGCCTGCTCGGCCTCGAAGTTCGGGCTCGTCTTGGCGACGCCGACGACTTCCATGTCGGGCTGTGCCCGGACGGCGTCCGCCACCCGCTTCCCGATGGTACCGTAGCCGTTGATTCCGACTTGTATCATACCCGGAAATCCCATAGCATCCCGGTTAATCGTTTCGAGGTTCGTCGGCGACGCGCGGCCGGCGCCGGCGTTCGGACCGGCGTTGCGACTGTCCCTGTGAAGTGATCCGTTCTGCAAGCGACGCGTGTCTGCAGGGTCGGCAAAACAGCGGTCGGTGTCGGGAGAACCGTGTTCGCGCGGCGTCGTCCCCGTTACTCCAGTTCGACCGTCGGTGGTTCGCCGTTCCAGCCGAACGAGAACACGACGAACAGCAGGGCCGCGAGGCCGACGATCATCAGTCCGTTCTTCAGCAGGCGCGGAATCGTTCGGAGGTCCATGTCGGAACTGGCAGGGACGGTGGTAAGTACTTTCATGTTCCGGCATGGTACCCGGGTCGCAGTGATCGGTTCTGGCAGCGACGACCGGCTGCAACCTTCGCCGAAAAATTAAGTACTGGTGGCAAGTTTGGTGTGTTACATGTACCCAACCTTGCGTGAGACTCTCGAACTCACTGCAGAGCGGTATCCCGACCGTGACGCCATCATCTACCCGCGGCGCGATCAGCGGTTCACCTTCGCCGAGTTCGACGAGCGGGCGAACGAACTGGCGAACGCGCTGGCAGAGATGGGCGTCACGAAGGGCGACCGCGTCTCGACGATGCTCTACAACGGGTCGGAGATACTCCTCACCGTCTTCGCCTGCGCGAAACTCGGGGCCGTGTTCAATCCGCTGAACTACCGGCTTCCGGCCGGCGAAGTCGAGTACATCCTGAACGACGCCGACTCGCGCGTCGTCGTCTACGAGGCGGACACCCGCGAAGCCGTCCACGGCGCGCGCGACGCCCTCGACACCGTCGAAGACTACGTCTACATCGACGAGGACACGCCCGCGTTCGCCCACGATTTCTACCCGTTGCTGGACGACGCCTCGGGGGACCGGCCGGACACGGTCGTCGAGGAGGACGACGTGTACGCGTTCATTTACACCTCGGGGACGACGGGGCGGCCGAAAGGCGTCGTCCACGAGCACCGCGACATGGTCGAACACAACCTCATCGTGGCCGCCGAGGGCGGTATCGGGAAGACCGACGTCGGGCTGTCGGCGCTCCCGCTGTACCACTGCGCCGAACTGCACGCCGCCCTGTTCCCGCGCATCCAGGTCGGTGCGACAAGCGTCATCCACCACGACTTCGACGCCGTCGCGGTACTGCAGGACATCGAGCGGTACGACGTGTCGGTGATGTTCGCCGCGCCGACGGCCTGGAACGGGATGGCCCACACGGCAGAACAGGTCGACGCCGACGTCTCCTCGCTCGAACTCGGGATGTACGGCGCGTCGCCGATGCCCGAGGACGTGCTGGACGCCTGCATGGACGCGTTCTGCGACGACTACCTCCAGGCCTACGGGATGACCGAGATCGGCCCTTGCGGCACGTTCCAGCACCCCGACGAGCAGATTCCCAAACAGGGATCGGCCGGCGTCCCGGCACTCAACCACGACCTGCGCATCGTCGAGCCCGACGCCGACCCCCGCGCGGAGGTCGACCAGGGCGAGATCGGCGAGATCCTCTTTTCGGGGCCGTGTACGATGCGCGAGTACTGGAACCGGCCGGACGCCACCAAGTCGTCGCTCCGGACGGCCGACGGGAAAGAGTGGTACTACACCGGCGACCTGGGCTATCTGGACGAGGACGGGTTCCTCTACGTCGTCGACCGGAAAGACGACATGATCATCTCCGGCGGCGAGAACATCTACCCGACCGAGGTCGAAGACGCACTCTTTTCCCATCCCGACGTGATCGAGGCGGCCGTCGTCGGCGAACCCCACGAGGAGTGGGGCGAGGTCGTCGCCGCCTACGTCGTCGGGGCGACCGACGCCGAGACGCTGGACGAATACGTCCGCGAGAGCGACGCCCTCGCCGACTTCAAGCGACCCCGCGAGTACAACTTCGTCGAGGAACTGCCCAAGAATCCCAGCGGGAAGGTCCAGAAGTTCAAACTCCGCGAGGAGCGGTAGGACAACACCTATTCCATTCCCGGACACAGCTCCGGGTATGCCACCCAAGCGTCTCAGAGCGCCCGCCGAGACGGCCGTCCGGAAGTGCATGCGCCTCCAGTCGACCGAGTCCTGCTTGATCGTCACCGATCACAAGCGTCAGCAGATCGGCGAGTCCCTCTACGAGGTCGCCAACGAACGCACCGACGACGCCTCGATCGTCCGGTACCCGCCAGGGAACCAGCACGGTGAGGAACCACCGGCCGCCGTGTCGGCTGCCATGCGCAACGCCGACGTCGTGCTCGCCCCGACGACGAAGAGTCTGAGCCACACCCGCGCCCGCTCGGACGCCAACGAGGCCGGCGCTCGCGTCGCCACCCTCCCCGGCATCACCGAGGAGGTGTTCGTCACCGGGCTGGACGCGAACTACTCCGAGATCAAGCAACGCTGCAAAGAGATCTACCAGCAGGTCTCGGGCGCCGGGAACGTCCGCGTCCAGACCGATCTCGGGACGGACATCGTCTTCCGCCCCGGCGACCGCGAGTGGAAGCAGGACACCGGCATCGTCCACGAGGCCGGCGAGATGTCGAACCTCCCCGCCGGCGAGGTGTTCCTCAGTCCGGAGACCGCAAACGGCACCTTCGTCGTCGACGGGACGATGATGCCCCACGGCCTGCTCGAAGAAGAGCAGACTCTCGAATTCGAGGTCGACGACGGCTACGTGACCGAGGTCTCCGACGCCGCCGTTCGCGAGGAACTCGAGGCTGCCGCCGACGAGGTCGGCCAGGACGCCTACAATCTCGCCGAACTCGGCATCGGAACGAACGTCGGCGTCACCGAACTGATCGGCTCGGTCCTGCTCGACGAGAAGGCCGCCGGTACCGTGCACATCGCGATCGGCGACGACCACGCCATCGGCGGTGACACCGAGGCGCCCATCCACCTCGACGGCGTCATCCGCGATCCGACGGTGTCGGTCGACGGCGAGCGAATCGAACTGCCGTCCGGCGTGTAACCTCCAGACCGAACTCGCATGTGTCCCCGTGTCGGGGCTCCCAGGCGGTCAGCGTGTTTTTACGTCTGTACCGAATAGACGCCTCCATGAGCCAATCCGGGTCCGATTCGGAGCTACCCGACCGCGTCGCCATTCCCTGTCCGTCCTGCTCGCCCGAGCTGGAGACGGTCCACGAGGTGCTGTCGACCGGCGGCGGGCGAGTGACGCTTCGCTGTACCGAGTGCGAACACGTCCACAAGGAGCAACTGCCCGAGGACGACACCGTCGAACGGAAAGTCGTCGTCTCCCAGGAGGGCGAGTCGTTCACGACGACCGTCGACGTGCCCGAAGACGAGGACCTCGCCGTCGGCGAGGAGTTCGTCGCCGAGACTGACGTGGCGATCATGACCGTCCGCATTACCAGCCTGGAACTGGACGACGACAGCCGCGTCGAGTCTGCCCAGGCAGCCGACGTCGACACCATCTGGACCCGCGAGGTCGAGAACGTCAGCGTCAACGTCACGCAACATCCCAGGGACGGCCGCCGCGAGGACACCGAGAGTTACACCCTGCAGGTCCCCGGCGACTACGAGTTCACCATCGGCGAGACCGACGACTTCGGCGACGTGGAGTTCACCATCGAGGGCGCACACGTCCGCGACGACGCCGAGGGGTACGAATTCGACAAGCTCGACTACGACGGCGACACCATCGTCGCCAAGGACGTCAAGCGGCTGTACGTCCGCGACGAGACCTCGACCGCCTGGTCGGCCTGGTGAGCATGGACTGGGCGGCCGAGCGAGACGCCCTCGTCGAGCACCTCCGCGACCGGGATTCTAGCCTCGACGAGGCCACGCTCGCCGCCATCCGAGCCGTCCCGCGCCACGAGTTCGTCCCCGAGGGGAATCGGAGTGGGGCATACCAGGATACACCGCTCCCGATCGGCGAGGGCCAGACCATCAGCGCGCCGCACATGGTCGCGATCATGACCGACCTGCTGGACCTCCAGCAGGGGGATACCGTTCTCGAAATCGGCACTGGCTGTGGCTATCACGCCGCGGTCACGGCCGAACTCGTCGGCGCGGAGAACGTCTACAGCGTCGAGTACCGCGAATCGCTGGCCGAGGCCGCGCGTCGCCGCCTCGACCGCCTCGGCTACGGCGACGTCTCGATCAGAGCGGGCGACGGGGCGGCTGGCTGGCCAGAACACGCCCCCTACGACCGGGCGTATCTCACCTGCGCCGCATCTGAGCTTCCCGCGGACGTCGTCGAACAGGTTCGTCCCGGCGGCCTCGTGCTCGCGCCAGTGGGGGCACACCGACAAACGCTCGTCCTCGCTCGGCGGCGGGCCGACGGCTCGCTCGCCCGCGAGGAGCACGGCGGCGTTCGGTTCGTTCGGATGCAGTGAGAGTCGGACGGGAGTTTCACACCGGGCAGTTCGAGATACAGCCGTGCATCCTGGGTTCCTGTCCGGAGCGTACTCGACTGGTACAGCCCCTGTCCGACCCGGCGAAACCGAGCGACGCCGACATGTTCGGGCGGCAAGAGGCGCGTGATTCAATAGCGTCCACACTAACCTCCGGACATGGAACCAGCGGTACTGCGCGACGATATGGTCGACAGCCTCGAACACGAGAGCAAAGGCTGCGTCCACAGCGACGCGATCAGCGTCGCCATGCGGGCAGTGCCGCGCCACGAGTTCGTCGAGGACGACCGCGCGGCCTACGCCGACCGTCCGCTGGAGCGGTTCGGGACGCGCGTGCTCTCCCCCAGTACCGCCGCGCGACTGCTCGAAGCCCTCGCCCCCAGTGAGGGCGACAACGTCCTCGTGGTCGGTGCGGGCGTCGGCTACACGGCCGCGGTCGTCGCCGAAATCGTCGGCGATCGGAACGTCCAGGCCATCGACATAACGCGCCGGCTCGTCTACGAGGCCCGCGAGAACCTCGCGAACGCGGGCTACGAGGGCGTGCTCGTCGACTGCCGGGACGGCATCGACGGCCTCCCCGAGTACGCGCCCTACGACTGTATCCTGCTGGAAGCGGCCGCGATCGAGCCGCCGCGCGCGCTGGTCGACCAGCTCGCCGACGACGGCCGACTGATCATGCCCCTCGGTGCGCACGAACAGTCGCTCGTCGTCGTCGAGGACGGCGACGTGGCCGAACGGCTCGGCGGCGTCGCCTTCCAGCCGATGCTCGTGGAGGGCGAGCAGGCCGACACCGTCGAACGCAATCGGACGCGCCGCGAGGACCGCGAGCACGCGCGCAGAGACGCCGAGCGGCGCCGCGGCTGGCAGCAAGACTGGATTGACTGGGACGAACAGGTGTAGTCACTTCGCGACCACTAGCACCTTCGTGTTCGCCCGCTTGTCCGTGTACTGCCCGCTCGCTGGGGGTTTGATGTCTAACTGTACTGTCCCTTTTTCCTGATTCGGCCCGAGACTCGCGTTCAACGTGAGGGTGCCGCGGCCGTTCGGGCCGGTCGTCGCCGTCCGTATCCCGCGCAGGTTCGCCGTCCCGCCCGTGGCGACGACCGTCGCGTTCGTGACCGGTTCGCCGTCCGCGTCGACGACCCTGACGGTCACCGACTGCTCGCCAGTTCCCATGACCTCCGGCTCGGGCTGTGCGTCGAGTTCCGACACGCCCAGGGTACTGAGCCCCGAGATGGTGTTCATCATCACGCTGAGGCTCGCGACCCCGACGACGAGGGCGATGACGAGCCGAATCGGCAGTCCCTCGATGGCCCGTTCGTCACTGCTGAATCGCTCGAACATGGACCCGCCTGGGTCCGTCCCCGTTGATAAACTCTGGCCGCAGGGCCGCGTCTTTCGAAAGGGTCGTAGTGGTGTTCACTCATGGTTGCTGATAGATGGGTACTGACAGGTCCGAGGAGACGGCTGCGGGGCCGATGCACGCGCTCGAACGCGTCGAACCCTTCCTGTTGATCGCCGTCGGGGGGTTCGTGGGCGCTGCGCTCCGCCACGCCGTCGCGGTCGCGCTCCCGGCCGGGACGCTGCCGTGGGGCACGCTCGCGGCGAACGTCCTCGGGAGTTTCGCGCTGGGCGTCCTCCTGTACGAAGCACACCTGGCAGGCGTCCTGAGTGCAGAGACGCGGCTCGTCATCGGGACCGGGTTCCTCTCGTCGTTCACTACGTACAGCACCTTCGCGGTCGAAACGGCAGGGCTCGCCCCGGAGCTGGCCGTCGCGAACGTGGTGGTGAACTACGTCTTCGGCTTCACGGCGATCCTCGGCGGGCGCTGGGTCGCCCGGGTGATCGCCTGATGGTCAGTCCCACGCTCCTGGTGGGTGCTGGGGGCGTCCTCGGTGCGCTCTCGCGACACCTGCTCGGCGAGCGCATCGACGCCCGGACGCGGGACACGCTGGCGGTCAACGTCGTGGGGAGTTTCCTCCTCGGAGCGCTGGTGACTGCACCGATCGGCGACTCGGCGCTTCTCGTGTTCGGAACTGGGTTCTGTGGCGCCTTCACCACGTTCTCGACGTTCGCGTTCGAGACGGTGCGCCTGGCCGAGACCGGCGAGCCACGTCGGGCGGCGATCAACGCGGCGGTCAACCTGGTCGGTGCGCTCGGCGCCGTTGGCCTCGGGTGGCTCGTCGTGGACGGACTCGCGTGAATCGGGGCAAACTATACCTGTCAGCGAACCTCTCTGTTCGGCATGCGACTCGCAAGCTTCGCGGTCGAGACGGCCGTCGGACCGATGCGTCGGGTGGGGATCGACCACGACGGGACGCTGCTGGACGTGACGGCGGGCTACGCTCACGTCCTCGACCAGCGCGGCGAACCCACACCGGTCGAGGTGGCCGAGACCGTCGCCCCTGCCGACATGCTGTCGTTCCTCCAGCGGGGCGACCGAGCGCTTGACGCGGCCCGGGACGTCGTCGAGACCGTGCCCGACGCGGACGCTTCTACCGGTCCCGGGGGTGCGCGGTTGCGCTACGATCCCGCCGAGGTCGACCTGCTGAGTCCGCTCCCCAGGCCCAACTCCCTGCGGGACTACATGGCCTTCGAGGAGCACGTCCGCAACAGCATGGGTGAGGTCCCCGATATCTGGTACGAGATCCCTGTCTGCTACAAGGGCAACGCCGACGCCGTCGTCGGCCCCGGGGACGACGTGTCCTGGCCGTCCTACAGCGACCAGCTCGACGTCGAACTCGAAATCGGCGCGGTCGTCGGCACGCGAGGCACCGACGTCGACGCCGACGAGGCCGAGGCGTACATCGCCGGTTTCACGCTGTTCAACGACTTCACCGCGCGCGACGAGCAACTCCAGGAGATGCAGGGCAAACTCGGCCCGGCGCGGGGGAAGGACTTCGCCAACGCGCTCGGCCCGCACCTCGTGACGCCCGACGAACTGGACCTGCCGAACGCCGCGTTCACTATCGAGGTCGAGAGCGAGGATGGCGAGATCGACACGTGGTCCGAGGGGACCGTCGGCGAGATGGGGCACTCCTGGGGCGAGATCATCGAACACACCTCGGCGGAGGAGACGCTGCACCCCGGCGACGTGCTGGGGAGCGGCACCGTCGGGACGGGCTGTGGGCTGGAACTCGGGCGGTTTCTGGAGCCCGGCGACACCGTCTCGCTCTCCGTCGAGGGGCTGGGCACGCTGACGAACACGGTCGTCACACGGTAACGACTGGCAAGAAGCTGGGGTTCAAATCCGTCCCGTCCGAAGGGCCGCCATGAACCCGGAGGACCTGCGTGCGGACGTTCCTGCAATCGAGGAGACCGCGTACCTCAACACCGGCGCGAGCGGACCGAGCCCGCGCCACGTCGTCGAGGCCGCGACCGACGTGCTCGAACGCCACGAGTACGAGAGCCACGTCACCGGCAGCCCCTACGACTTCTTCTACGGCGAACTCGCCGAGGTTCGCGAGCGCGTGGCCGCGTTCGTCGGTGCCGACCCGAGCGAGATCGCCCTGACGCACAGTACGGGTGACGGCATCTCCCGGCTGGCCGCCGCCATCGACTGGGAACCGGGCGATACGATCGTCTACTCCGACCTCGAACATCCCGCTGGCGTCCTGCCCTGGGAGCGGGCCGCCGACGTGTTCGACCTGAACGTTCGGGTCCTCGAAACCCGCGAGGGACGCGTGGACCTGGACGCCGTCAAGGAAGTCGTCGCGGACGCGCGCGTGCTCTGTCTGAGTTCGCTCTCCTGGAACTACGGGACGCGGATTCCGATCGGTGACGTGGTCGAGATCGCCCACGACGCGGACACGCGCGTCGTCGTCGACGCCGTCCAGTCGCCGGGGCAACACCCCATCGACGTCCACGAGTGGGGCGCCGACGCCGTTGCCGCGGCGGGCCACAAGTGGCTCCTCGGTCTCTGGGGCGGCGGTTTCCTCTCGGTGTCGTCGGACTTCGCGGCCGAACTCGAACCCCGCCGTATCAGTTATCGCGGTGTGACCGACCCCAACGCGGATACGTACGAGCGCTACTCGGACGCCCGGCAACTCGAGATCGGCACGACCTCGCTGGCGCCCCACGCAGCGCTCGCGACCGCGATGGACACGTTCGAAGCCATCGGTCTCGATACGGTCCAGTCACACGTCGAACGATTGACCGACCGGCTCAAGGCGGGCCTCGGCGACCGCCTGCTGTCGCCCCGCGAGTACGAGTCCGGCCTCGTCACGTTCGCGGCCGACGATCCCGATTCCCTCGTCGAACGGCTCGGAGCGGAGGGAATCGTCATCCGATCGCTCCCCGAGCCCGCTGCCGTTCGCGCGTCGGTTCACGTGTTCAACACCGCCGACGACATCGACCGGCTCCTCGCAACGCTCTGAGGGCGCACCGGAGGGTTTCTTCCCGCGATAATCGAACGTGATAATATCCGCGCAACGTTTAAACCAATCCTACCGCAGTTTTAGGTACAGATTACGGGAGCCGCGGGCTCCCGGTAGGGGTCATCTACAATGTCGTCCGATGCGGGGCAGCCGTCACGTGACCGGACCGTGGTTGCCCTCCTGACTGTCGTGGGGTTCGTCCTCGTCGCCGCGGTGTTGCCCGTCGTCGGGAGCGACGCACCGGGCCGGTCGCTGATTCCACAGTCCGCGACCGGCGACGACGCCGGCGGTGCGGGCAGTGCCGTGCAGCGAGCTCTCGGGGGGGAGAGTGCCGGCTCTAGCTCTCCGTCGGGGGGATCGGCCGACTCACAATCCCTGGTCGACGGACTGCTCAGCAACCTCTCGGCGGGCAGTCCCGGCCAGGTAGTGGCTGGCGATCGCGAGCGGACCAGCAGCCAGGGGCAGGGCGGGTCCAGCGGGTTCGGTGCGCTCAATCCCGGCTCGCAGACCGGCGTCGGGTCGACGCAGAACCTGCTGAGCGACAGTCTCCGCAATCAGTCCGCGACGCCGCACCTTCTCGTCCGGAGTTCCGAACCGGGGTACTGGCGGACCGGCGCGTTCACGACCTACACAGGGAGTGGCTGGACGACGCGCGGTGAGCCGGCCCCTGCCGAGTGGCCGCGCCGTCCGTCGACTAAGCCGGCCGATCGGCGGACCGTCACCCAGGAGTATCGCCTGCTCGAACCCGCGACCGCGCTGCCGGGCGTCTACGAGCCCACCGACGTCGAGAGCGGGTTCGCCGACGAACTGCGAGTGACTGACCAGGGGACCATCAGGGCCGCTTCGGCGATGCCGGCGAACACGACGTACACCGTCGTCAGCCAGGCCCCGCCGCGGACCCCGGAGCGTCTCAGACAGGCCGGGACGGACTACCCGAGGTCGATCGAAACGACCTATACGCAACTCCCTGCGGGCACGCCAGACCGGGTTGCGAGGCGGACCAGCCGGATCGTGCGGGACGCGGAGACGCCCTACGCGAAAGCCGTCGCCATCGAGTCCTGGCTGGAGGCGAACAAGCGCTACTCGCTGAACGCAAGTCACGACGGCGGCGACGTGGCCGACCAGTTCGTCTTCGAGATGGACAGCGGGTACTGCGAGTACTTCGCCTCCTCGATGGCCGTGATGCTCCGGTCTCAGGACGTTCCCGCCCGCTACGTGGTGGGCTACTCGACGGGCCAGCCCCAGGGGAACGGAACGTACCTCGTGCGCGCGATGAACGCCCACGCCTGGGTCGAGGTGTACTTCCCCGACACCGGCTGGGTTCGGTTCGACCCCACGCCGGGCCGGAGCCGCCTGCAGAGCGAGTTCCGGGCCTACCAGCGTGCCGCCGAGACCGGGAACGCCGACGCGGCGGCGCGACGCTTCCTCGACCAGGCCGCCGAGGGGTCGTCCGGCGACGGGGCGAGCGGCTCCCCCGACGAGTCGGCTGGTGGCCAGACCGGCGAAGACAGCGAGACTGCCGGCGACCAGCCGCGGACCAGCGACGACGGGTCCGGTGGGACGAACGCGACCGAGGCGACCGACGCGTACAATCACTCCGAGGAGGGGAGCCCCGGCGAATCGTTCGACCCTTCGCCGGGTCCGAGCTACAGTATCGCTCTCCAGAACGACCCGGTTCCCGGCCAGCGGGTGACCGTTCTCGTCGAGCGTGACGGCGACCCTGCCGCCGGCGTCACGGTGCGGTTCAACGGCGAGCGGATCGGCCGGACGAACGAGTCCGGGATGGTTCGCGGCGAAGTTCCGTTCGCCGGTCGCCTGACCATCGACGTCAGCGACAACGAGAGCCGGGCGGCGGGGACTGGGTCCCTTCTCGCTCCCGGTGGTGCGACGGTTCCGGGGTCGTTTGCGTCCACCGACGGACGAGGTATCGGGACCGCCGTACAGCAACGGAACGGAACGAACGTCACTCGCTCGTTCGACGTGCCGACCGACGTAGCGATCGCGGTCGACGGCCCGGTCGATCCGGGCGAAACTGTCTCCGTGAAAGCGACGATCGACGACCGCCCGATCGCCGACGCGAGAGTCTCGCTCGACGGCTCGCGGGTGGGAACGACGGACGAGCGGGGAACGCTCGCCGTGTCGCTGCCCGGGCGGGAGCGAACGACAGTCGAAGTCAGTCGCGGCGAGGCGTACGGCAACCGAACGCTCCGCCTGGCGAACGTCTCGGTGGCTACCTCGGGATTCGCACTCCCCGGCCTCTCGATCACTGTGTCGGTTACCGACGGGGAGACGCCGGTCGAGGGCGCCACTGTCGCCGTCGGCGGGCGGACCGCGACGACTGGACCGGACGGAACGGCGAGCGTGTCCCTGCCGCTGGCGACGGGCGCCACCGTCCACGTCGAGACGGCGGACGGAATCACCGAGCACCAGCCGGTGACGTATCGGTTCGTGACCGCCGGCGTCGCACTGGTGCTGGCGCTCGGTCTCGGTGCAGTGCTGGTCGTCCTCCGTCGACGCGCCAGTGCTGCCGGCCGCTCCGTCCGCGAGCACCTGCTCGCGACGCTCCGCTGGCTCTCGGGCGCGTTCGTCGCCGCGCTCGTCGGTCTGGCGATCCAGGTCGAACGCCTCCGTTCCCGGCTTCCGGTGATCGCCGAGCGAGTCGCCCGCACGCTTCGGACCGCCTGGCGGACGGTCGTGGCTGCCCTCAGCGCACGCCGGCTCGACTTCGGCGCGCTGCCTGGACCGCGCGCGATGCTCGCGTGGCTACTCGCAGCCCTTCGCGGGGTGGCGACCAGTGCCGAGTCGTCCGTGTCGGCCGCACTCAGTACCGACGCCGGGTCCGACGAGACCACCGCGGCTGTCGACGAGGTGGAGCCGTCCGGCCTCGATCCGGGGGAACGCGTCCGTCGCGCCTGGCGCGAGTTCCGCGCGCGACTCCCGGTCGCTGACTACCGCACGAAGACGCCTGGCGAACTCGCAGCGATCGGGATCGAGGAAGGCTTCCCGAGCGGCGCGGTCGGCACGCTCCGGGACGCCATTCGGGCGATCGAGTACGGCCGACGCGACCCCGACAGCTACCTCGACGACGTCGCGGCCGCCGAACGCGAACTCGGCGACGCCCGCGTAACCGACACTGGAGAATCCGACGCGAGGGACGCGGACGCCGCTCGCTCTGGGGCGCCCCCTGCGACCGACGGGGGTGAGAACGAATGAGTGGACGCACGCGACTGGTCGCAGTTACGGCGGGCGTCCTGCTGGCGGTGGCCTCGCTCGTCGTGCTGGCACCGGGGCTGTTGCCGGTCTCGCGGCCACACCTCGTCTCGCTGATGGACGACGTGGCGAACACAGTGGGTATCGCCGGGCTGGCGCTCGTCGCGGGTGCAATCGCCGTCGTTCAGGGTCTGTGGTCCTCGAAGACGCCGTCTGCACCGCCGGCGATGCCGGTCGATTCCACCGACGATGGGGAGCCAGCCGGACTCGTCCCCGGCGCGGAGTTCGACGAGCACCTCGCCGCTGCCGGGCGGATCGGCGGCCGGACGACCGAGGAAGAGGCGGTCGTCCGGGAAGACCTGCGCCGACTCGCGACCGACGTCTACAAGCAGGTCCACCGCTGCGACTGGGAGACGGCCGCCCGCGCCATCGAAGAAGGCCGCTGGACCGACGACCCCAGCGCGGCGGCGTTCGTCGGCGGCCCGGACGCTCCCGACGTCCCGCTGCGTCTCTGGTTCCGCGACGTGATCAGCGAGGACGGCGCGTTCTATCGCCAGGTGACTCGGACGATCCGCGCGCTCTACGCCCTCCGCACCGAGGCGTCCGCGGACGTGTCGGTGACCGGCCGCGACGGCGACCTGTTCGGTGGCGACGCCACCTCCGGCGAATCCGAGGGGAGCGGGTCCGAGACGACCGAGGTGACCGAACGATGATGCCCGTCGCTCGCTGGCACGGCGCGCTCGTCGCTGCGCTGTTTTCGAGTGCCGTCGGACTGTACGTCGGGAACCACACCGTCCTGCTGATCGGGACGATCCCGCTCGCCTACGTCGTTTACGGCTCCGTCACCGGACTCGGTCCGCCGTCGCTCGAAATCGAGCGTGCGCTCGGCGACGACCACGTGAACCCCGGCGAACCGGTGACGGTGACGGTGACCGTCCGGAACGACGGCGACCGGCCGATCCCGGACCTGCGCCTCGTCGACACCGTTCCCGAAGACGTCGCGGTCGTCGACGGCGCTCCCGCGGCCGGTGTCGCGCTGCGACCCGACGAGACCGCGACCGTCGAGTACGACGTGCTGCCCCCGCGTGGGACACACGAGTTCGGGAGCGTGGCCGTCCGGGGTCGGAGCCTCGCCGGGACTCTCGTCGGGACGGCGATGCTCGAACCGTCGGGGACGACGACGGTCACTTGCGACACGCTCCTGGACGAGTTCCCGCTCCTGGACCAGACGATGCCGTTCCCGGGTCAGCATCCGACTGACGCGGGCGGTGAGGGCATCGAGTTCCACTCCGTCCGGGAGTACCGGCGGGGCGACCCGCTCTCGCACGTCGACTGGCGACGACTCGCCCGCACCGGCGAGCTGGCGACGGTCACCTACCGCGAGGAGCGGGCGGCGGCGGTCGTCTTCGTCATCGACGCTCGCTCCGAGGTGACGTTCTCCCTCCCACAGGGCGGGCCGTCGACGACGGACTACGCCGTGTACGCTGCCGCCCAGGGCTTTCTCACGCTGACCGACGAGGGTCACCAGGCCGGCGTCACGACGCTCTCGCCGGCCGCGGAGCGCACCTGGGTCCCGCCCGGGCGCGGTGCGAACACCGAAGCCGCTGCCACCGACCTGTTCGACAGCCTGCAGGACGGCGCGGACAGTCGCGGCTCGTCCGCGGGTGCGGACGGCCCGGATAGCGCCGTCGCAGCCGATGGCGGCGACGATGACGCCCACGAGACGGCCGGCGGGACGGACCTCGGTCTCGACCTGGTCCAGCGGCTCCCGTCCCACGCGCAGGTCGTCCTGTGCACGCCGCTGGCCGACGACGCCCCGACCGCCGTCGTGGAGACGCTGCTGGCGAACCACCACGACGTCACCGTGTTGAGTCCGAACGTCACGGGCTCGGTGACGGGCACAGCCCCGACGCCGGGCCAGGCCGTAACGGACCTCAGACGCCGGACGCGGCTGACCGACCTCCAGCGACTCGGCGTCCCGGCCGTCGACTGGCAGCCGGACACGCCCCTCCAGGTCGCGCTGGCCGGAGTCATCGACGCGCGCAACGGCGGGTGGCAGCGATGACGGACGACGGAGCCGGGGAACGGCTCGAACCCGACGGCGGCGAGACGGCGGACGCCGACGGAGCAACGGACCGACGGGCGACGACTCTGTCGGGTCTCGCCGCCGAGCAGCGCGTCTCTCGCCGCGTCGCGGTGACGCTCTCAAAGGTGCAGCTGACGGCTGCCGTCAGTAGCCTGATGGCGGTACTGGCGGCACTGGTGATCGGGAGCCGACTCCTGGGGCTCGCGCTCACCGCGCTGGCGCTCGCGTCCGGGGGGCTGCTGGCGCTCGGTCTCTACGCACTCAACAGTGATCGACTGTGGCTGCTGCTGGCGTCGGGCGTGATCTTGACGCCGGCGTCGGTGCTGCTGGCGGCGGCGCTCGGGGTCAGCGTCTCCTTTGCACTCCGGACGGGCACGCCGGTCGGCCATCTGGTCGAAGTGACGGTTCTCCTGCTCGTGTTCGGGGGCTTCGCCGCGGTGCTGACGGCCGTTCCGCTCAGCGAGGGCGCCGTCCTGGCCGGGTCGTTCGTGCGATACATCGGGATGCTCGTCCCGCTGACCGTCGCCCAGTTCGCGGTGGTCGCCGTCGTCACCTGGGAGTCGACGATCGGTTTTCTCGCGCGCCTCGTCGTCGACAGCCCCGAACCGCTGCTGGCCGTCGGCCGGACGCTCCTGGCTCCCGAGGGCGGCTTCGCGCTGCTGACTCTGTTGGTGTATCCGCTCGCCGTCCTCTTCCTGTTCCGGCTGGTCGTCCGCACCGTCCCGCTCCAGACCCTGTTCCCGCCCCGGCAGCGCCCGACGGTCATCGCTCGTATCGACGACGCGAGTAGCGCGCTCGGCCGCGTGGTGTCCGTCGCCGCCCTCGCGGCGGTCGGCATCTTCGTGAGTGCCGCCCTCGTCGGAGCCACGTCGCCTGCCGCCGTTGCACGGTTGCTCGACCCGCCGTTCGCCGGTGTCGCCCGCTGGTTGCTGTCCAGCGTCGAACTCCGCGTGCTCTTCGTGCTCGTCATGGGTGCCATGGCCGCCATCCTCGTCGGCGAACGACTCCGCCGACTGGTGCGCCGCCGCTCCGAGGCCGACCTGCTGCGGCCGGCGCTGCCCGCCGTGGGCGCCGTCTCGGTCGCACTGCTCACGGTCGCCGTGCTCTCGCTGGTGACCACGCCCGAGCGACTGCTCGCGGCCGTGCCGGCGAGCGTGCGGCCGGCCGCTGGCTCGCTGTTCGCAGGCGGGCTCCTCCCGGCCGTGCTGCTCGTCGCCTTCGGCTCTCTCATCGTCGTCGGCGCCCTCTTCATCGCGCTGACGCTCCTCGCCGGGTCGCCGATCCTCCCGGAGCGAGCGCTCGGGCCGGCCCTCGCCAGCACGTCGGTGTTCGGACTCGCCCTCGTCCTGGTCCTGTTCGGTGGCTCGCCGGCGCTCGCTTTCATCACCGCGGCGCTCGCGCTCGTCGTCTGGGACGCGGGGGAGTTCGCCGTCGGGGTGCGCGAGGAACTCCCGCTCGACGCGCCGACCACCCGCGGCGAGGTCGTTCACGTCGGGGCATCGCTCGCTGTCGGCCTGCTCGCCGTCGGCGGCGCGTTCGTCCTCGAAGTGCTGATCGCCGGGCGGGTCGTCGTCCCCGCCGTCACCGAGACGGCGCTGGCCGCCGGTGCGCTGACGCTCGCGTTCGGCACGGTCGTCTTCCTGGCGTCTGTCCTGCGAGAATAGCGCTCAGTCGTCGTCGACCGAGGGGGCCGGCACGCGGTCGAGCACGTCGCCGAGGACGGAGCGCTTCGACACCGATCGCACGCTCGATTCCGCCGTGAGGACGAGTCGGTGGCTGAACACCGCGGGGGCGATCCCTTTGACGTCGTCGGGAACGACGTAGTCCCGCCCTTCGATGAGAGCGTACGCGCGGGCCGCCTCGAACAGTCGCTGGATGCCGCGCGGCGAGACGCCGACTCGAACCCGTTTGTCTTCTCGCGTCGCCCGGCCCAGGTCGACGACGTACTCGCGGACCTTCGGCTCGACCGTCACGGTCTCTGGAATCTCCTGGAGCGCCGTCACTCGCTGGTGGTCGAGCACTGAACTGACGCTCGGGGCCTGGGCCGTCCGGTCGGCGCGCCGGTCGAGCAGGTCGAGTTCCCCGTCGCGGTCGGGGTAGCCCATGCTGCTCTTGATCATGAACCGGTCGAGTTGGGCTTCCGGCAGCGAGAACGTCCCCTCCTGTTCGACGGGGTTCTGCGTGGCCAGCACGAAGAACGGCTCCGGAAGCGAATGGGTCTCGCCGTCGACGGTCACCTGTCCTTCTTCCATCGCTTCCAGCAGGGCCGCTTGCGTCTTCGGTGGGGCGCGATTGATTTCGTCGGCCAGCACGACGTTGGCGAAGATCGGCCCTTCAGAGAACTCGAACGTACCGTCGCGCTCGTCGTAAACGTTCGTCCCGATCACGTCGGCCGGCAAGAGGTCGGGCGTGAACTGTACCCGTGAGAACTCCAGTCCCAGGGCTGTCGCGATGCTCCGTGCCGTGAGCGTCTTCCCGACGCCGGGGACGTCCTCCAGGAGGACGTGGCCACGCGCTACCATCCCCGTCAAGACCTGCCTGAGAAATCGCCTGTCGGTGATGACTGCAGACTGCACCTCGTCCAGTACTGCCGTACACTCCGCTGTGGCGTCGGTGACGGCCATTGTCCCACGTGCGCACTCGCAGCAACATAAGTGCCTGGCTCGTCTCGGTCGCGTGACACCCCGTGACCGACTACCGGTGCGATTACACCGACGGCGCGTCCGCGTCGCGGAGCCGTTCGAGTCGCCCGATCAATTCGGTGAGTCCGTCGTTGACGTGTGCGATCCGGTCGTCGATGTCGTCGGCCGGAATCGCACCGTTGGGCGTCGGCTCGACGAACTCGTCGTTCTCGAGCATCCGCAGCGAGTACCGTACCTTGTGTTCCGGGAGCCCCGTCCGGTCGGCGAGTTTCACGATCCCGATCGGTCCGTCAGCGATTACTTCGCGAAGGATACGCAGATCGCGTTCCTCTTTCTCGACTTGGTTTTGAAGCCTCTCGACCATGCTGTTCGTTCTGCCACCACTTTCCACCCGCGGCATAAAACTCTTGCAACTCTCTCACCGGAGACGAGACCGTGCGGTGTCAGGTCAGTCGTCGACCGGTGTTCGTCGGAGTTCGTCGATCTGGTCGCGCAGGGTGCTCAGCTCCATCTCCAACTCCTCTCGGCGGTCGATGAGCGAACTCAGCTCCTCGGTGTTGACCGCCTGGTCCTCCTCGAGCGCCACTTCCAGTGCGTCCGTCGTCGACTGGACCAGAAAGTGAGCGACCTGGAGCACCTCCTCCGGCGACTCCCGGCTCTCGGCTAACGCCATCTCGCCCGAGAGCGGCGTGTACTCGATCAGCGGGACCTCCTCTTCGTCCCGGTACGTCGTCGAGGCGCTCATGCTCGTGACCGGGTTCTTCCTGTCCTGGGTCTGTTCCGTCCGGACGATGCTGAACTCGTCGGCGAGCGTCCCGTACGTCTCCTCCAGGTCCCGAAGGATTTCGCCCGTCTCGGCGTCCATCTGCGCTTCGACGTCCGCGAAGAACTGCGCGGTGCCGCCCAGACTCAGCGCGACGGTGAAGAAGGCTCCCTGGGAGTGTTCTGCGAAATCACGCAGCCGGTCGCGCACCTCGTCGTGTCGCCCCTCGGCCGCGAGTTTCTGTAACTCGTCCAGAAACGCTCGCGTCCCCGCTTCCTGTTCGAGGAAATCCTCAACCAGCGCCTTGGGCATCTCCCGCGGCGCTTCATCTCGGCTGCTCATACCCTCCGTTTCTCACCCCGGCACTATACGCTTTGGTCTGATCTATCACTCGATAGAGGGGTCTACCGACGTTCGAGACGCGGAACAGCTAAACTGACCGCGAGTCCGTCTGGACGGTGACGTCCTGAAAGGGGTTGGTTCCCCTCGCGTTCCGCTCACGGTGTTAGCCGTCTTCAGTGGCCCCGTCGCCTTCTTCAGCGTCGTCCGGTTCCGGCGTTTCGACAGGCTCAGGCGTCTCGACGGGTGCCGGTGTTTCGACCGGCTCCTGGGGTGAGGCCGTTCCCGGCGAGGGCGTTTCGACTGGGTCACCAGGTGAGATCGGTGATGCCGGCGTGCTCGGCGAGATCGGTGATGCCGGCGTGCTCGGCGAGATCGGTGACCCGGGCGAGACCGGAGTGACGGGTGACCCCGGGGTGACCGGCGACCCCGGGGAAATCGGCGACTCCGGGGAACTGGGTGAAGCTGGTGACCCTGGCGTCACTGGCGAGCTCGGTGACACTGGGGTGATCGGCGATCCTGGCGTGGCTGGTGATTCGGGCGACGTTGGCGACTCGGGTGTGGTCGGTGATTTGGGCGACGTTGGCGACTCGGGTGTGGTCGGTGATTCGGGCGACGTTGGCGACTCGGGTGTGGTCGGTGATTCGGGCGACGTTGGTGACTCCGGCGTGGTCGGCGTTGTCGGCGTGAGTGGCTGTTCGTCGCTCGGTGGCAACGTGACGTCGATTCGGACGTCTCCGGAGAACTCCGCGTCGACGTTCGAGATCGCGGCTGCGGCAGTCCGCTGGGCGGCCCAGTCACGCTCTCCGGCCCGTTCAGCGGCCGACGCCGCCGAGTTGACGACGGCGACCTGGAGCTGTTGGATGGAGACGGTCTGGACGTTGAGTTGGACCGCGGCACCTGCGGCACCGGTCGCAGCGGCCTGGACCTGTTCGACGGTTGCGACCTGGGACTGCGAGAGTGCCCCAGCGGCACTCGAACCCGTGATCGTCTGGAGCTGTCTGACGCTCACGTCCTGTCGCTGGGTGACGCTGCCGGCCCCGAAAGCCGCTCCTCGGGCGGCTGCCTGCACCTGCCGCACGTTCACAATCTGGTCCTGGGCTGCCCGCGTTACGGCCCCTTCACACGAACCCCGTGCGATCGCCTGAATCTGTTTAACGTTGGTCGTCTGGGTCTGCTCTAAGGCTCCTCTCGTCCCGCCTGCGACGCCGGCCTGGATCTGTTTGACCGACGCTCGCTGCGTCTGGGCGAGGCCTCCTTTCGCTCCGCCCCGCACTGCGGCCTGGATCTGCTTGACGTCGGTCGTCTGCCGCTGGGTCAGTGCCCCGAAACACGCGGCCCTGGCGGCGGCCTGGATCTGCGTGACGGTCGCTCGCTGCCGCTGCGTGAGCGACCCTGTGACCCCCGCCTTGGTGGCCATCTGAATCTGTTCGACCGACGCTCGCTGGTTCTGCCTCGTGGCAGCGACCGCTCCCGAACTCGCACCTGCGGTGGCGGCCTGTAACTGCCTGACGTTGGCGTCTTGTGTTTGCGTAAGCCCGCCGTTAGCGGCCCCGCGAGCGGCGGCTTGGACCTGCTCGACCGACGCTCGCTGGGACTGGGTTACGGCACCGCTGATCGATCCGCTGGCGATCGCCTGGATCTGTTTGACCGACGCTCGCTGCGTCTGGGTGAGGATTCCGACTGTCGCACCTGCAACGGCGGCCTGAAGCTGCTTGGTCGTGACCTGCTGTCGTTGGCTGACTGCAGCCTCCGCTCCCTGTCGGATGGCTGCGACCTGCCGCTGCGTCACAGTCGCTCCCTGCTGTTGTGCTAGCCGGACGCCTTTCTGGATGCCCGCTTCGATGGCGTCTTGCTGGTTCGCTGCGTTCTCGCGTGCCAGAATCGGCCCGGCGTACCCGACAGTCGCGACGACGACGAGGACTCCCATCGCGAGTGCGGCGAGTTGCCGAACGGCTCGTGGTCGCGTCATCGGCGCGTCCTCCGCTGTAACGGCTCCCGACACTGCTGACTATTCCTGCGTGATGTGCTCATACTATCCACCTCGTGCGCCGGACAGTCCCGCTCGGCGCGACCGGGAGTATTCCGAGCAGTTACCTAAAGTGGCCCAATCGTTCACACCTGTCTGCCGACGTTCCTGTCCCCGCTCAGAGAATCCTTCCGACCGCGACTCGGCAGTTCACTGCGGATTACCTCCCTGACTGTGGACGTGTCCCCTGGCCGCTTTCTCGATGGACGCGGCGACACACCGCCATAGCGAACGAATAGCAGAGATGCGCTTGGAGTGACGGATCTGAACCGATGCAGAGACGAGCCGTCTCACTTCGCTCGACGGCTGTGACTCCTTGTGTTCAAATCCCTCTCAGTCGCACACAGAATCTACGAACGCGACGCGATGAAACGCGTCGCTGGGGTGAGTAAAATTCAGAGAAGCGCCCGGAGCGGGATTTGAACCAGACTCCAGACGTGCTCGCTTCGCTGCGCGCGACTGGCAGGGTTCAAATCCCACTGGCTATTTCCCGAACTCGGGGCTCGCGACACAGACAAGCTGGTCGCTCACGAACTGAGTTCGGAAAAAGGACGCCCGGAGCGGGATTTGAACCCGTGCGGAGACGGTCCGTCTCGCTTCGTTCGACGGCTGCGACTCCTTGTGTTCAAATCCCTTTCAGTCGTACACACATTCTACGAACGCGACGCGATGAAACGCGTCGCTGGGTGAGTAAAATTCAGAGAAGCGCCCGGAGCGGGATTTGAACCCGCGTCACGACCGTGACAGGGTCGTATGATGGGCCACTACACCATCCGGGCGAACACATCAGCTTCTTCCTGAAGTCCGCGGAAGAAGGACGCCCGGAGCGGGATTTGAACCCGCGTCACGACCGTGACAGGGTCGTATGATGGGCCACTACACCATCCGGGCGAACGCATTTCCTCCTTTCCGGGTGGGAGTATTAAGACTTTCCAAACGAACCTGCGTCGTCATGCGTTCCCACGACTCCACCGCCGATCGACTCTCGGTTCTCACGCCGCTCAGTATCGTACGACGGTCGCTCCTGTCCGTACTCTCGCACAGGAGTTACTCATGGTAACCCAAACTCCTATGTGCTCAGTTCCCGTCTGTTGGGATAGGTTCGCTCGTCGCTCCCTCCCACGGTCGGCCCTGGGCGGGTCGGATAGCGCCGCTCGACGTGTTTTGACAAGCCTTAAATGGGCTCCGGCGCAAGGACGCTGTAGTATCTCGTGACAGCAACCTTCTCCAGCCAGTCCAGCCACAACCCATGGTAGATGTAAGCGAACACGAACTCGTACCCGAGCATAGCGTGCTCGACGAGGACGTCCTTGAGGAGGTCCTCGAAGAGTACAACATCGATCGAACAGACCTGCCGAAAATCAAACGCGCGGACCCGGCGCTCCCCGATGATGCCGAGGTGGGCGACGTCATCGAGATCACCCGGGACTCCCGCACGACCGATCAGGCGACCGTATATCGCCTCGTGGTGGAATAATGAATACGCAAGACCGACGCGAGATTTCGCGTGAGTACTTTTCGAGAGAACGGCTCGCAGAACACCATTTCCGGTCGTTCAACTCCTTCCTCGACCGGGGAATGCAGCGGGTGGTCGACGAAAAAGAGACCATCGAAACCGACATCGGCGACAAGGAGGGCGAAGAGCCCGTCTACGTCGAACTCGGTGACGTTCGCGTCGTCACCCCGCGCGTGCGGGAGGCGGACGGCTCCGAAGAACTCCTCTACCCCCAGGAAGCCCGGCTGCGGAACATCACCTACGCCGCGCCCGTCTTCATGGAGATGGCCATCATCAAGGGTGGCAACGAGGAAGAAGAACACGTCGTAGACCAGACCGAGACGAAGATCGGTCGCATGCCGATCATGGTCGGTTCCCGGAAGTGCAACATCTCCGGGTTCTCCAATGCGGAACTCATCGACATCGGCGAAGACCCCGCCGACCCCGGCGGTTACTTCATCGTCAACGGGTCCGAGCGGGTGCTGATGACCTCCGAAGACCTCGCACCGAACAAGATCCTCGCCGAGTACGACACGAAGTACGGCGACGAGATCCAGGTCGCCAAAACCTTCAGCCAGCGACGGGGCTATCGCGCGCTCGTACTGTGTGAGCGCAACCGCGAGGGCCTGCTCGAAGTGTCGTTCCCCTCCGTCTCGGGCTCGATCAACTTCGTCACGCTCGTGCGCGCGCTCGGACTCGAATCCGACGAGGAGATCGTCCACCGCGTGAGCGACGACCCCGAGATCGTGAAGTTCATGCTCGAGAACCTGGAGGCCGCCGACGTCCAGACGACCAACGAGGCGATCGAGACCCTCGGGAAGCGCGTCGCCTCCGGCCAGGGCAAGAACTACCAGCTCAAGCGCGCCAACTACGTCATCGACCGGTACCTCCTGCCCCACCTCCACGAGGACGGGGTCGAGGAGGAAGAAGTGCGCATCAACAAGGCGTACTACCTCTGCCGGATGGCCGAAGCCTGCTTCGAGCTCGCGCTCGGCCGGCGCGAATCCGACGACAAGGACCACTACGCCAACAAGCGCCTGAAGGTCTCGGGCGACCTGATGAAGGACCTGTTCCGGACGGCGCTGAACAAGCTGGCACGCGACGTGAAGTACCAGCTCGAGCGCGCGAACATGCGCAACCGGCAGCTCTCCGTGTCGACGGTCGTTCGGTCGGACGTCCTGACCGAGCGGCTCGAACACCCGATCGCGACGGGGAACTGGGTCGGGGGCCGCTCCGGCGTGAGCCAGCTCGTGGACCGCACCGACTACATGGGTGTGCTGTCCCACCTGCGTCGCCTTCGCTCGCCGCTTTCCCGCAGCCAGCCCCACTTCGAGGCGCGTGACCTGCACGCGACCCAGTGGGGTCGCATCTGTCCCTCCGAGACCCCGGAGGGCCCGAACTGTGGGCTGGTGAAGAACTTCGCACAGGCGATGGAGCTGTCACAGGACATCGAAGACCAGCAGCACCTCAAACAGGAACTCGCGTCGATGGGTGTCGAGGGGATCCCCGGCATCGAGTCCATCGAGCAGCCAGCGGACGACTAAAGATATGAGTCAAGGACGAGAAGCGAAAGTATACGTCAACGGTAGTCTGGTCGGGACACATCCCGACCCGCACAAGCTCGCAGATGACATTCGACAGGCGCGCCGACGCGGCGACGTCAGCGAGATGGTCAACGTCTCGGTCAAGGACCGCACGGACGAGGTCATCGTCAACGCCGACGCCGGCCGCGCGCGCCGCCCGCTCCTCATCGTCGAGGACGGCGAGCCGCTCGTCTCCGACGAGGAGGTCGCGGCGCTGAAAGCCGGCGAACTCGGCTTCGACGACCTCGTCGAGCGCGGTTACGTCGAATTCATCGACGCCGAAGAGGAAGAGGACATCCTGGTCGCCGTCGAGGAGGACGACCTCACCACGGACCACACCCACCTCGAAGTCGACCCGCAGCTCATCTTCGGGATCGGTGCCGGGATGATTCCCTACCCCGAACACAACGCCTCGCCGCGTATTACGATGGGATCGGGGATGATCAAGCAGTCGCTGGGCCTGCCGAGCGCGAACTACCGCATTCGGCCGGACACCCGCCAGCACCTCCTGCACTACCCGCAGCTCTCGCTGGTCAAGACCCAGACGACCGAACAGATCGGCTACGACGACCGCCCGGCGGCACAGAACTTCGTCGTCGCGGTCATGAGCTACGAAGGGTTCAACATCGAGGACGCGCTCGTGCTCAACGGCGGCTCGGTCGACCGCGCGCTCGCGCGTTCGCACTTCTTCCGGACCTACGAGGGCGAGGAACGCCGCTATCCCGGCGGCCAGGAAGACCGCTTCGAGATCCCGGACGACGACGTCCGCGGGGCTCGCGGCGAGGAAGCCTACACCCACCTCGACGAGGACGGCCTCGTCAACCCCGAGACGCAGGTCGGCGAGAACGACGTGCTCCTCGGGAAGACCAGTCCACCGAGGTTCCTCGAAGAACCGGACGACATGGGCGGTCTCTCGCCCCAGAAGCGGCGTGAGACCTCGGTGACGATGCGCTCCGGCGAGTCCGGGGTCGTCGACACCGTCACGCTCATGGAGGGCGAGGACGGCTCGAAGCTCTCGAAGGTCTCTGTTCGTGACGAGCGAATCCCCGAACTCGGGGACAAGTTCGCGTCGCGACACGGTCAGAAGGGCGTCGTGGGCCACATCGCACCCCAGGAAGACATGCCCTTCACCGAACAGGGCGTCGTCCCGGACCTGATCGTCAACCCGCACGCGCTGCCGTCGCGGATGACGGTCGGCCACGTCCTGGAGATGCTCGGCGGCAAGGTCGGGTCCCTCGAGGGTCGCCGCGTCGACGGGACCGCCTTCACCGGCGAGGACGAGGACGAGCTTCGCGGTGGGCTCCAGGAGAAGGGCTTCAAGTCCAGCGGAAAGGAGGTCATGTACTCGGGCGTCACCGGCGAGAAGATCGACGCGGAGATCTTCGTCGGGACGATTTTCTACCAGAAGCTCTACCACATGGTCTCGAACAAGCTGCACGCCCGCTCGCGCGGGCCGGTGCAGGTGCTCACCCGCCAGCCCACCGAGGGTCGCGCACGCGAAGGTGGGCTGCGTATCGGGGAGATGGAACGCGACGTGTTCATCGGACACGGTGCGGCCATGACGCTCAAGGAACGGCTCTTAGACGAGTCCGACCGCGAGTGGATCTACATCTGTGCGAACTGTGGCATGGCGGCCGTCGAGAACGTCGACCAGCGTCGGGTGTACTGCCCGAACTGCGACGAGGAGACGGACATCCACGAGATCGAGATGTCGTACGCATTCAAGCTCCTGCTCGACGAGATGAAGGCGCTCGGCATTGCGCCGCGCATCGAACTGGAGGACGCAGTATAAATGAGTCAACACGCACCCAAAGAGATCGGTCAGCTCAGTTTCGGGCTGATGGACCCCGAGGAGTATCGGGACATGAGCGCCACCAAGGTCATCACGGCCGACACCTACGACGACGACGGGTTCCCCATCGACATGGGACTGATGGACCCGCGCCTCGGCGTCATCGACCCCGGGCTGGAGTGCAAGACCTGCGGGAAACACTCCGGGTCGTGTAACGGCCACTTCGGCCACATCGAACTCGCCGCGCCCGTCATCCACGTCGGCTTCGCGAAACTCATCCGCCGACTGCTGCGCGGGACCTGCCGCGAGTGCTCGCGGCTCTGTCTCAACGACGAGGAACGCGAGGAGTTCGTCAGTCGCCTGCGTCGCGCCCGCGAACTGCAGGACGACCTGAACGACGTGACCAAGGCCGCCATCCGGCAGGCCCGCAAGAAGGACCACTGTCCGTTCTGCGGCGCCCAGCAGTACGACATCAACCACGAGAAGCCGACCACGTACTACGAGGTCCAGCAGGTGCTCTCCTCGGAGTACCCGGACCGCATCGCGAAGGCGATGGAGCCGGACCCCGACGACGAGGACGACCGCGGCGTCTCCCCGGTCGAACTCGCCGACGAGACCGGCATCGACCAGGGCCGCGTCCAGGACATCCTTTCGGGCGAGTTCCGCCCGCGCGAGGAAGACCGCAAGGCCATCGAGCGCGCGCTCGACGTCGATCTCACGGAAGAGGACATGAACAAGCTGATGCCCAGCGACATCCGGGACTGGTTCGAGGACATCCCGGACGAGGACATCCAGGTGCTGGGCATCGAGCCCGACCGCTCCCGACCCGAGTGGATGATCCTGACCGTGCTGCCGGTCCCGCCGGTCACGGCTCGCCCGTCCATCACGCTGGACAACGGCCAGCGTTCCGAGGACGACCTCACGCACAAGCTGGTGGACATCATCCGCATCAACCAGCGGTTCATGGAGAACCGCGAGGCGGGTGCTCCGCAGCTGATCATCGAGGACCTCTGGGAACTGCTCCAGTACCACGTCACGACGTTCATGGACAACGAGATCTCGGGAACGCCGCCGGCCCGCCACCGCTCGGGTCGTCCGCTGAAGACGCTCTCCCAGCGTCTCAAGGGGAAGGAAGGGCGTTTCCGTGGCTCGCTGTCCGGGAAACGCGTCAACTTCTCGGCGCGTACCGTGATTTCGCCGGACCCGACGCTCTCGCTGAACGAGGTCGGCGTGCCGGACCGGGTCGCGACGGAGATGACCCAGACGATGAACGTCAACGAGCGCAACTTAGAGGAGGCACGACGCTACGTCTCCAACGGACCGGAGGCCCATCCGGGCGCGAACTACGTCCAGCGGCCCGACGGACGTCGCCTGAAGGTCACCGAGAAGAACTGCGAGGAACTGGCCGAGAAGGTCGAACCCGGCTGGGAAGTGTCCCGCCACCTCATCGACGGGGACATCGTGATCTTCAACCGGCAGCCCTCGCTGCACCGGATGTCTATCATGGCCCACGAGGTCGTCGTGATGCCGTACAAGACGTTCCGGCTGAACACCGTCGTCTGCCCGCCGTACAACGCAGACTTCGACGGGGACGAGATGAACATGCACGCGCTGCAGAACGAGGAGGCCCGTGCCGAGGCCCGCGTCCTGATGCGCGTCCAGGAACAGATCCTCTCCCCGCGCTTCGGTGAGAACATCATCGGGGCCATCCAGGACCATATCAGCGGGACCTATCTCCTCACGAACCAGAACCCGCACTTCAACGAGACGCAGGCGCTGGACCTGCTCCGTGCGACGCGGATCGACGAACTGCCCGAACCCGACGGCGAGGAAGACGGCGTGCCGTACTGGACCGGGCGGTCGCTGTTCTCGGAACTGCTGCCCGACGACCTGAACGTCGAGTTCACGTCCTCGGCGGGCGACACCGTCGTCATCGAGGACGGCCAGATGACGCAGGGCACCATCGACGAGGACGCGGTCGGTGCGTTCGGCGGCGAGATCGTCGACACCATCGCCAAGGTGTACTCGAAGACGCGTGCCCGCATCTTCATCAACGAGGTCGCGTCCCTGGCGATGCGTTCGATCATGCACTTCGGGTTCTCGATCGGGATCGACGACGAGTCGATCTCCCGGGAAGCAGAAGAGCAGATCGACGAAGCCATCGAGAACGCCTACGAGCGCGTCCAGGAACTCATCCAGACCTACGACCGGGGCGAACTCGAATCGCTCCCGGGCCGAACCGTCGACGAGACCCTGGAGATGAAGATCATGCAGACGCTCGGGAAGGCGCGTGACTCCGCCGGTGACATCGCCGAGGAGCACTTCGACGACGACAACCCGGCGGTCGTGATGGCCGAGTCCGGGGCTCGTGGGTCGATGCTCAACCTGACCCAGATGGCCGGCTGTGTCGGTCAGCAGGCAGTCCGCGGTGAGCGGATCAACCGCGGCTACGAGGACCGCACCCTGTCTCACTACAAGCCAGACGACCTGTCCGCGGAGGCACACGGCTTCGTCGAGCACTCCTACCGCGGCGGGCTGAACCCGCGGGAGTTCTTCTTCCACGCGATGGGTGGTCGCGAGGGCCTGGTGGACACGGCAGTCCGTACCTCCAAGTCCGGCTACCTGCAGCGCCGACTCATCAACGCCCTCTCGGAACTCGAAACGCAGTACGACGGGACGGTGCGCGACACCAGCGACACCATCGTCCAGTTCGAGTTCGGCGAAGACGGCACCAGTCCGGTGAAGGTCTCCTCCGGCGAGGAGAACGACATCGACGTCGAACAGATCGCGGACCGCGTCATGGACGCGGAGTTCGCGGACGAGACCGAGAAACAGCAGTTCCTCGGCGAGGAGGCCGCGCCGACGAACCTCTCCGAACACGCCGACGACTGGTGGATGGCCCAGAGTGACGACTAAACAATGACAGAGTACGACGTATCCGCAGACATCGAGGCCGTCGTCGAGGACACCAACCTCCCGCGACGGCTGAAAGACGAGGTGTACAGCACCATCGAACAGCGCGACGGCGTCAGCGTCGAACAGGCCGACGACATCGCCAAAGCAGTCGAGACCCGCTATCTCGACACGCGCGTCGACCCGCTCGACCCCGTGGGCACCGTCAGTGCCCAGTCCATCGGGGAACCGGGGACGCAGATGACGATGAACACGTTCCACTACGCGGGCGTCGCGGAGATCGACGTCACCCAGGGTCTGCCCCGGCTCATCGAGCTGGTGGACGCCCGGAAGACGCCGGACACGCCGATGATGACGGTCCACCTCGAGGACGAGTTCGCCGAGAACCGCGAGCGCGCCCACGAAGTCGTCTGGAAAATCGAGGCGACGCGCATCCTCGCGCTCGGTGACATCTCGACGGACGTCGCCGACATGCTCGTTCGCGTGAACCTCAACCCGGACACACTCCAGGAACGCTGGCCGACCGTCGACCGCCTCTCGGACATCGTCGCCGAGATCTCCGAGACCATCGAGTCCAAACTCGGCGTCGAGGTCGTCCAGCTCGACGAGACTGTCATCGAGTTCGGCCCGGACCAGCCGAGTTACCGCGAACTCCTCCAGCTCGTCGAGGACCTGCGCGAAATCGTCTTCAAAGGGATCGAGGAGATCGATCGCGTCGTCATCCGCCGCGAGGAGACCGACCAGGCACCGGACGGCGAGTTCGTCCTCTACACCGAAGGGTCCGAACTGGGCGACGTCCTCGGGATCGAGGGCGTCGACGCCAGCCGTTCGACCTGTAACAACATCCACGAGATCTACCGGAACCTCGGCGTCGAGGCGGCCCGCGAGTCGATCATCGAGGAGACGATGAACACGCTCGAAGAGCAGGGACTCGACGACGTGAACATCCGTCACCTGATGCTGGTCTCGGACATCATGACAAATCGTGGGACAATCGAGTCCATCGGTCGCCACGGCATCTCCGGGAACAAGGAGTCCGTGCTGGCCCGGGCAGCGTTCGAGGTGACGGTCAACCACCTGCTCGACGCCGCCATCCACGGCGAAGTCGACGACCTCAACGGCGTCACGGAGAACGTCATCGTCGGCAAGCCCATCAAGCTCGGTACCGGCGACGTGAACCTCCGGATGGGTTCCTCGCCTGCCCGCGGCGACGGTGAAGGGGCCGACTAAGCGCCGATGACTGTCACCCTCTCGGACCGCGAGCGCCGGTACATCGCCCTCTTCGAGGACGAGGTCGGCGTGACGATTCGCGACTGCGTGGTCGACGAGGATCACGACCGGATCATCTTCGTCGTGAAGGCCGGCGACATGGGTGATGCCATCGGGCCGGGGGGACGCAACGTCGAGCGGATCGAAGACAAACTGGATCGTCCGGTCGAACTCATCGAAGACGCCGACGCGGCCGCGGACTTCGTCGCGAACGCGCTCGCGCCGGCCGCCGTGTACAACGTCACGATCAGCGAGAACGAAGACACCGTCGCCTACGCAGAGGTCGACCACGACGACACCGGCGTCGCCATCGGCAAGGGCGGGCGCAACATCGAAGCCGCCCGGCTGATGGCCGAACGCCACTTCGACGTGGACGACATTCAGCTAACCTGAGCGTACCTTTTTCCGCTCGGGTGTCCTCGCGGGTCTTCGACCCGCTGCGGGCACCGCTCGCGCAAAAAATCCACGCTAAAAAAGCGGAACTCGCGCAGAGCGCGAGTTCCGTGAACCGCTCGCTTCGCTCGCAGATGCTTGTCTTGGGGGCTCCCCCGTGGTCACTCGTGCTCACTGGATAACCGGCAAAGTTCGGTCGCTGACCTGGTGGTATCGCAGTAATCGTCCGGAAAAATCATCCGAGGGGATGAATCCCGGAATGACCCTCAAGCCATCTGTAAGTGGCCACTCCACAGTCAAAAGATTTGTTGAAACCTCGAATCTGAAACAGTTCCAACGGATTGGACTGGACATAAGCATCCGCGCGCCAGTGGCGCGCGGTTCACTGCCGGTGAGGCGGGCGAGGCGCGAGCGCAGCGAGCGTCTCGGAGCGAACGGGCGAAGCCCGTGAGCAGCGACGAACCGGCAGCCTTTTTTGGTCCAGATTTTTGACGGGGGTTGAGCGCTCGCCACAGGCGAGCGCGATTCTCCCGTTAAAAAAGGTGGCTCCGAAAGACTGTGCTTAAGTAGCTCCGTTGGATATTCGACGGTACTATGGCGAACGGCAAATACGCCGCGCGGAAGCTCAAGAAGGACCGGCAGCAGCACCGCTGGTCCGACTCGAAGTACGCGCGCCGAGAGCGGGGACTTCGCGAGAAGTCCGACCCCCTCGAGGGTGCACCTCAGGGTCGCGGTATCGTGCTCGAAAAGACAGCTGTCGAAGCGAAGCAGCCGAACTCCGCAGTTCGGAAATGCGTCCGCGTCCAGCTCATCAAGAACGGGAAGCAGGTGACTGCGTTCTGTCCTGGTGACGGCGCGATCTCCTTTATCGACGAACACGACGAAGTGACCATCGCCGGTATCGGTGGGGCGAAGGGTCGTGCGATGGGTGACCTCTCGGGCGTGAACTACAAGGTCGAGAAGGTCAACGGCGTCTCGCTGATCGAACTCGTTCGCGGGAACGCGGAGAAACCGGTGCGCTAACAATGTCGAGCGACGCACCCGAGCCGGACGCACCTGCCGGCACCGACGACGACAGCGCAGTCGCACAGCTGTTCGAGGAGTGGGACATCACCGAGATCGAGTACAACGACCCGAGTACCGAACGGTACATCACGGTCACGCCCATCGCCCACACGATGGGTCGCCACGCCTCGAAGCAGTTCAAGAAAAGCGAGATCTCCATCGTCGAGCGGCTGATCAACCGCCTGATGCAGACCGAGGAGAACACCGGAAAGAAACAGCAGGCCACGCGCATCGTCCGCGAGGCGTTCGACCTCATCCACAACCGGACCGAGGAGAACCCGGTCCAGATCCTCGTGCGCGCAGTCGAGAACAGCGCACCGCGTGAGGAGACGGTTCGCCTGAAATACGGTGGTATCTCCGTCCCGAAGGCCGTCGACGTCGCCCCGCAGCGACGGGTCGACCAGGCCCTGAAGTTCCTCGCCGAGGGTGTGCACAAGGATTCGTTCAAAACGCCGACCTCCGCCGAGGAGGCGCTGGCAGACCAGCTCATCGGCGCGGCGAACAACGACGTCCAGACCTACGCAGTCAATCAGAAAGAAGAGAACGAGCGCGTCGCGGCTGCCGCACGCTAACCGGTCGCCACCTTTCTGCAGTCTCGTTTCGATCACTGCCACCGCCGAGTGACGTCGCCAGGCGTCCGTGTCGGCTGCCGTCTCGTGGTTTCGGATAGTTGCGAGATGGCGTTTTTACCTTACCACGTCGTACTGTAATAAATGCCCGTCCATATCCGGGAAAACAATCAGGGTAGACAGAGTGTTTGCATACGATGTCGTGGTGACGACAGACGATATGAGGGGAAACCTCCCGCTGTGGTTCGACCACAGCCACGCTGGGTGGGGCCTCGTGGGGAGAGGCTACCGCCAGCGTGCGTCCCGTGGTGTTGGGGGTCGGCACTCGCACGCGTGCCGACTGTTTCGGGGGGCAAACTGTGACGATTCGTTGTGCACCACGCGTGCAGATACGCAGTAACCTACGAGAGTGAGAGAACACATGTACGATAAATCCATCCTCGCCAAGAGTACTGGCGCATCGCTGGGGGTTGTCGCCGTCGTCGGGATGCTCTTCCTGAGCACCGGTACGGCGTTCGCAGCACCCATTTCAGGTATCGGCGGTTTCGTGATCGAAGCAGACACGATCACGGGCGACGACTTCATCCTGTACCCCGGAGCGGGTGACGCGGAGAACACCTCCCAGTACCCGCAGGGTATCGTCGAACTGAACGCTGTCACGATTGACAACCTGAAGCTCATCAAGCGCTTCAACCTCAATCAGTACAACGTCGCGGACGCCAACGCGCGGCTCGTCATTACCGCCGGTGGCGGATCCTCGAACGTGACGTCCGGACAGCTCCTCCTCAAGACGCCCGAACTGTCGGCTGACAAGGCCCAGTTCAGCGGCCTCGAGATCGACGAGGAGAACGCGAACGACTCCCAGGCGGGTCTTCACAACGTCCTGACGCTGCGCGCGCCGGCAAACGCGACTGAAGCCTCGGTCACGCGCCAGGTCAACCTGACTGGCGGTTCCAACCCTGCTCTGCTGCTCGAGGGCGCGCAGATCCGCGCGACCTACCTCGCGACCAACACGATCACGCTGCCCGACCTCGGACTCGAGGTGCAGCTCGACACCAACAACAACGGCAACTACACCGATCCGCAGGACTACACGTAACGTCGCCGTCAACTAACTGACCGCGAATTTTTTTAGTACAACAGAACCATACAGAAACACACGATACCAAATACCATGTCCGTAAAATCAGCACTGTGGCACGCGCTTCCGACACCGATCCAGCGACGACTCGATGACCGCCTCGCCAAGTTCAACGACTGGAAAGAGCCGCGCCCCTTCTGGGGAGGGGTGTTGCTCATGCTCGCGGGTTTGATCATCGGTTGGGTACCGATTCAGTTCGCGACTGAACTCGCAGTCATCGGCGGTGCGTTCACCGTCATCGGCCTCGTATTCGCCGTGATGGTGTTCCTGACCGGTGCGTTCGTCCTCGCCCGGCCGGGGATGTCGACCATCTTCGGCGTCCTCGGGATCGCGCTGTCGATCCTGTCGCTCGTGGGCGCACTCGGTGGGCTGTTCGTTGGGATGCTCATCGGGATCGCGGGCGGGAACCTCTGTATCGCCTGGCAGAACCCCAATCCCGAGGCGACGACGACCACCAGTAGTAGCACTCCGAGTGCGAACGAAGACGTGCAGTTCAGCTGGCAGGGCGACCAGTAGGCCGACCCGACGACGACCGGGCCGAACGGCAGTGGGCTGTTCACGTCCGCGACTGTCGCCGCCACGTGCTGATTTTCGGCGACACTCGGCATCCCGATCACCGACAGTGGCGGTTCTTGTTCCGTCGGGGTCGGACTGTGCCGTCGATTTCAGCCAGCGTTCACACGGCCGGCATCGCACCCGTTCCTGACTTCTCTTGCCTGTCGGTTCGGTGTCGTGCCAACAGGCGCAGATGACGGTTTTCTGGTGCACGACGACTGAACGACGCGATGTGGCGCCGGCATATATAAAATCCCTCGTATAAGGTGCTTAAGACTAAGGGGCGTTAGGATTGTTACAACGAACTACCGCAGCTAACCCGTCGATCGGGCAGTGGGGAAGTGCCCGTAGCGGGGTGTGTTCAGGTACTACCTATGTACAATCGCAAACGAGTTGCCCGGGGGGCAGGTACGGCTATCGCGGTTTGGGCGCTCCTCGGTGTGTTTATCATGTCGACTGGGGTCGCGTACGCATTACCACTCGCTGGCGTCGGCGGGTTCACGATCACAGCGGATTCCGTGTCGGCGGACAACCTGGTCCTGTATCCCAACGTCGGTGATACCAGTGAGCGGGAGGCGTTCCCGCAGACGATCGCGGAACTCCAGGGAACGACGCTGAAAGATCTGACGGCGTCGAAAACGATCGATCTGGACTCGACGCCGGCTTTGACCGGGAAGTTCCGAGTCAGTTTGGTCACGGAGGGGCGGAGCGAAGGGGGCGCTGTCTTGTTGAAATCGACCGCATTGCAGTCGAGCAGTGCCCAGTTCAACGATTTTGCGATCAAAGAGATGGAGTCGTCGGACACGTTCGGCCAGTTCGGAATCGAATCGAAGGGTCCGATCACGCTGAACGGGTCTGGTCAGTATCCCGTTCGTATCCGCGCTCACTACCTGGCGATCAACACTATCTCGACGCCGAACCTCAGGCTCTCGGTCTGTTACGACCCTGACGACGACGACGCCTACGAGTGGGGTTCGTGTGACGGATCACTGCCGGACTGGGGGACCAACCCCGCCATGGGCGGCAACGAAGCGCCGAATCCCGTCGCGATTGCGGACCCGAACCCGGTGGACACCAACCAGACGGTCACCTTCGACGCGTCGTCGTCGTTCGATCCCGACGGGTCGGTCACGTCCCACCAGTGGGAGTTCTCGGACGGCTCGACTGCGACGGGCACGACCGCGACGCGGACCTACAGCGCCACTGGCACCTACGAGGTGACGCTGACGGTGACCGACGAGGAAGGGAAGTCGGCGACGGACACGCTCACCGTCGGCGTCGGGACCAAGGCGCCGGAAGCGCGGATCTCGACGGAGAAGACGACGGCGATCACCGGCGAGACGATCCGATTCGACGGTTCCAACTCGTCGGACCCGGACGGCTCGATCGCCTCTTACGCGTGGGACTTCGGCGACGGCACGACTGCGATCGGCGTCTCTCGGACTCACTCGTACAGTTCCACGGGGACGTACACGGTGCGCCTGAACGTGACCGACAACTGGGGGCTCCTGAGCACGGACACGGTCGACGTCTCGATCGTGCCGAACGAACCGCCGACAGCGAGTGCGTCCGCGGACGACACGGCACCGAACCCCGGTGAGTCGATCACCTTCGATGCGTCCGACTCGACGGATTCGACCGGCCGAATCGTCTCCTACGAGTGGGACTTCGGCGACGGCACGACCGCGACCGGTGCGACGCCGACGCACTCGTACAGTTCCGGCGGCACCTATCAGGCCACGGTGACGGTGACCGACGTGAAGGGTGCGACTGACACGGACACCGTGACGATCGACGTCAACGACGCACCGACTGCGAGTGCGGCCGTCGAGCCGACTTCCGGAACCGAAGAGACGACGTTCACGTTCAACGCGTCGGCGTCGTCCGATCCCGACGGCTCGATCACCTCCTACGCGTGGGACTTCGGTGACGACTCGACCGGCAGCGGTGAAATCACCACGTACGGCGGATACAACGTCGTCGACATCGATCCGGACAAGAAAGAAACGTTCACCGCGACGCTGACGGTGACTGACGACGACGGCGTGACTGCGACGGACACCGTCCAGGTCGAGGTCGCGAACTGTTACTTCGACACGTTCTGTTGACCGTCCCCGCGTCGCTTTTTCGACTGTCGAACGACAGCGATGATCACCAGATGCCGGTGACTGACAGCTGACTGCGCCGGGGATACCTGCCGTCGCGAACTCCCGTTTCGGGACTACAGGGACTGTCTGTCGACGATCGACTTCCTCCCGGCCGCCGCCCGTGGTGAGTACTCTGCTTCCTCGGCTTTCTACAGCGCGGCTCGCCTTGTACCGGCTGGCTATTGACGGCGGTGCCGCCACTGATTCCCCATCGATACGCCCCCGGTCATTAACGTCCTCGTTTGCACGGGCATATTGATATAGTGGGCCGTCAATGGCCGGGGGTATTTTAACATGGATATGTCTGGTGTTGTCTTTCAGTAACCGGTACGCGGGCGTGGGTGGTCCGCACAGGGGAGTGGGAAATTATGTACAACAGGACACGAATTGCGAGGGGAGCAGGGTCTACAATTGCAGTCTGGGCGCTCGTGGGGTGGATAGTGCTCTCGACTGGCGTGGCTTACGCGCTCCCGCTGGCTGGCATCGGTGGGTTCACCATCACGGCAGAGCAGGTCACGGCGGATAACCTGCTCCTGTATCCCGGCAATGGTGACACCAGCGAACTGGACTCCTATCCTCAGACGATCACGGAGCTCCAGGAAACCACACTCGAGGATCTGACGCTCACGAAGACGATCGATCTCGGCTCGACACCGGGATTATCCGGGAAGATGCAGATAAGCTTCGTCTCGACGGGGAACACGTCGGGATCGTCCGTCGTCCTGAAATCGAGTGTGCTTCGCTCCGAAGAGGCGACGTTCAACGACTTCTCGATAAAGGAAATGGAGTCTCCGGACGCGTTCGGCCAGTTCGAGATCGCGTCCAACGGTTCGGTCACACTCGAGGGGGTCGGGAGCCAGCCGGTCCAGATTCGGGCGCACTACCTGGCGACGAACTCCATCTCGGTCCCCGGGAGTAAACTCGTGGCGTGCTACGATCCGGACAGCGACGGCGACTTCGAGTACGGGTCGTGCGCGACCACGCAGCCGGACTGGGGAATGGACGAGGACATCGGTGGGAATCAAGCGCCGACGCCGGCCCCGGAGGCGTCCCCGAACCCGATCGTGGTCAACGAAACCGTCACCTTCGATGCGTCAGCGTCCTACGACGCCGATGGCTCGATCAGTTCCTACGAGTGGACGTTCGACGACGGGACGACCTCGACGAACGTGACCACGTCGCAGACGTACAGTACGCCCGCGAACTACACGGTGGACCTGACGGTGACCGACGACGACGGCGCGACCGCGACGGAAACCGTCACCGTGACCGTCGAGAGCAAGGACCCCGAAGCCAGACCGACGGCGAACCGGACGTCGGCGCTCGTCGGCGACGCGATCGCGTTCGACGGGACCAACTCCTCGGACCCGGACGGCTCGATCGTCTCCTACGAGTGGAACTTCAGCGACGGGGGGAAGAACCTGACCGGTCCGACGGTCACGCACTCGTTCGATGCCGCCGGTACCTACGAGGTGAACCTGACGGTGACTGACGACGACAACATCACGGACCGGGAGGAAGTCTTCATCACCGTCGACGAGAACACGGCGCCGACGGCGAACGCGACCGCGAACCGGACGTCGGTGATCGCCGGTGACGCCATCGCGTTCGACGGAACGAACTCGTCGGACTCGGACGGGTCGATCAGTTCCTATGAGTGGGCGTTCGGAGACAATTCGACGGCGACCGGGCCGAACGTCACGCACGCGTACAGTTCGTCGGGCAACTACACGGCGACGCTGACGGTGACCGACGACAAAGGAGCGACAGCGACGGATACAGTCGAGATCACGGTTGGGGCGAACTCGTCACCGACTGCGAGCGCCACCGCGAACCGGACGTCGGTGGACACTGGCGATACCATTTCCTTCGACGGAAGCGGCTCGTCGGACTCGGACGGGTCGATCAGTTCCTATGAGTGGGCGTTCGGAGACAACTCGACGGCAACCGGAGCGAACGTCACACACGCGTACAGTTCGTCGGGCAACTACACGGCGACGCTGACGGTGACCGACGACAAAGGGGCGACGGACTCCGATACGGTGGAGATCACCGTCGGCGCGAACTCGGCACCGACCGCGAGCGCAACTGCGAACCAGACGACGGTGACGACGAGCGATACGATCTCGTTCGACGGCACGGGGTCGTCGGACTCGGACGGGTCGATCAGCACCTACGAGTGGGACTTCGGCGACAACACCACGACGACGGGGGCGACGCCAACCTACTCGTACGACGCCACGGGCAACTACACGGCGACGCTGACGGTGACCGACGACGACGGGGCGACCGCGACGGACACGCTCGGTATCACCGTCGAGTCGAACGCGGCCCCGACGGCGAACGCGACCGCGAACCAGACGACGGCGACGGTCAACGAGACCATCGCCTTCGACGGCACGGGGTCGTCGGACTCGGACGGGTCGATCAGCACGTACGAGTGGGACTTCGGTGACGGGACGACGACGACCGGCGCGACGCCCACCCACGCGTACAGTTCGACGGGCAACTACACGGTGGCGCTGACGGTGACCGACGACGACGGCGCGACGGCGACTGCCACCATCGAGATCAGTATTACCTGACGACAGGTTCGCCGCAAATTTTACGCTCGATTGGTCTGCCGAAAGACAAAAGCAGATTGAGATGCGACTAACGCTGGAATGGGACCGTTGTCTGGGGGACGTTCGGCGCTCGGTGACTGGGTGAGCGATCCGCGGGGGGAGTTCCACCGATGGCGACAGCCACGACCGCTGCTCGGGAGTTCAGTGTTGGCTCTCGGCGGCCTGATGATCGGGTACGTCCCGGTGCAGTTCACGTCCGAACTGATGTTCATCGGCGGGGCGTTCACGATCATCGGCATGATGTTCGCCGTGTTGGTCGTGTTCTGTGGCATCGCGTCGCTCGTGCGACCGGAACTGTCGTCGATCTTCGGCGTCCTCGGCATCGCGCTCTCGACGCTGTCCCTGTTCGGTGCACTCGGTGGCCTGTTCGTCGGCATGATCGTCGGGACGATTGGTGGAATCCTCTGTTACGCCTGGGAACCGCCGGCGGAGTGCGGGTACGACGAGACGACACTGGCCGAAGCATCCGAGTTCATCTGGCAGGAAACGGGCGGTTTCATCTGGCAGGGGTCCTCGGGATTCATCTGGCAAACAGACGGCGCGAACGGCACGGACTCGAAGTCGGGCGACGGCGACGCCGACTCGGTGAGCGACTCGGACGCCGACCTCGAACTCGACGACCGGTACAAACTGTGAGTCCGCTCGTCACAACCGTTATTTATCAGTCAACAAGATGTGATACGTCGACATGACCGACGGTTCTCGCCGCGTGCAAGCGGTTCGGCGCTGGTGGCAGGGGTTCGGTCGGTGGCGACGCCGTCGTCCCTTCTGGGGCGGAACCCTGCTCGTCCTCTCGGCGCTCGTGACGGGCTATTTTCCGGCGGCTTACGACCAGTTCTTCCTCTTCCCGACCGGTCGGTTCTCGACGACTGCGGTCCTGTTCGCAGTCCTTCTCCTGCTCTGTGGCGTGACGGTGCTTACGTTCCCGTCGGTCTCCGGTCTGTTCGGGTTTCTCGGAATGCTGATTTCGACGCTGGCGTTGCTCGGTGCGCTCGGCGGGTTCCTCGCGGGCACGGTTCTCGGTGGGGTCGGGAGCGTGCTCAGTTTCGCGTGGAAACCGCCCGACGAATCACGACGGTTCAGTTGGGAGGACGAGGAGTCGGAGTAACACCGGTCGCGTTCAGTCTGCGGCCTGGCCGGAGTCGATCGCGTACTCGCGGGTGACGTCCACGAGCGTTTTGCGGTACTCACTCTCGCCGGGGTCGCGCGCGAGCGTGCGGAAATGACGTTTGAACGTCTCGAACCGGATGCTCGGCGCGTCCTGTGCGGCCGCGTGCGCCAGGTCGTACAGCCGGTGGTCGCGGCCGACGAGGTCGTGGCGCTCGACGAGCGCCAGGGCGAAGGCAGCGTTGACCGCGGTGATCTCGGGGTCAGACGCGGGCGTTCGCCGCGTCCAGGTGGCGGGATCGACGGGCCGGTCTGCCAGCGCGATCGCCAGTCCCGACTCGAGAAAGGCGACGAGCTTGTCTGCGGGCGCGACCGAGAGCGTGATGTCGTCGGCGTAGATGTCCTTCATGTGGTTGGCGATCTGATAGCAGTGAGTGAGCTTCCGGCGCTCGACGCTCCGCCCGGAGAGTGCGAGGTAGAGGACTTCCTCGGTTGACTGGGTGTGCGATGGGTGGCCCTGCTCGTTGCGGTGCATGTGGGCGTACTCGTGGAGGGCGAGTTCGCGAGCCATCGCGCTCGTGGCGGCCTGTCGCGAGATGTTGAGGATGTGGTGGTCGTCGTCGTGGCTGGTCCAGGTTCGTTCGTCCGGGTCCTCGCGGACGTGGACCTCGACGGGCCGGTCGAGGTCGTATTCGGTCTGGAACAGGTCACGCGCACTGAGAAATGGCTCCGTGGGACCGACTGTCTGCACGCGTACGTCCATGTCTACCGATAACAGGGACCCAAGCAAAATTACTCTGACGCACCACCTTTTTCTTCGTCGGGTTCGAGTCGCGGCTTCGCCGCGCTCGAACCTCTCCTCGAAAAACGTGGGCGAAAAAAGGCTGAATCTGGGCCTCCGGCCTCGATTCAGTGAACCGCGCTCGCTTCGCTCGCGCGGATGCTGGTGTAGCAGTACAGACAACGGCTCTCTCATCTCGAACAAGGACTCATCGAGTAGCCATCAAAAACTGCACGCTGACTACAGAGGTTGTAGTCAGCACAGAAATCCCCTGTTGAATCAAGCACTCAATGTCCGTGCAAAGGTAACTACTCGATTGTTAAGTCGCCACTTCCACCGCCCTCCTCACCGTCGTTCTCGTCCCATTCGAGTTCGAACTCGACACTTCGTTCAGTCATGTTGCCAGCCGGGCCTTCGCGTTCGGCTTTGACCTCGAAGGTCGGTCGTGCTGGGGGGTCCAGTGTGACAGATTCGGAGCCTGCTTTCAGGGTGATAGCGGTTCCGCTGTCGAGATTGTCCGCGACGTTCCGGAGGTACGATGCAATCTCTTCTCGACTCTGGTCGCTCTCTGATTTGAACAGTACTTCTTCAGGCATACAGAATCGATACGATACCCGCACGGGTAATTCATTCCCTGTACTGACTAACCCGATTGCACTACATCTGAGCGATTCGATCTGCGAGATACGCGCCCTCTATTCAGCACGCCACTCTGAAAATCACTTGGTACTAACAGAAAGTATGTGTTCAGCACTCAATACCGGCGAGACGCAAATCACAAGCATCCGCCGACCGGGGCGAGACCTTCGGTCTCGCTGGCAGCCGGCCGTAGGCCGGCGACGAAGGGAGGCGGTTCACTGGAAGACACCCTGTGTCTTCCACGCCTTCGTTCGTGCGGCGCACTCACGCAGACACCGCTGGAGCGGGGCTTTGCCCCGCGAAGGCGGCTTTTTTAGCGCAGATTTTTTGCGCCGCGAGGGACCGAAGGTCCCTCGGGCCGTACGAACGGGCACTACGTGCCCGTGAGTGGAGAGTGGTTCGCGGAGCGCACCCGAGCGGAAAAAAGGTGCAAGCCAAACCACTTCACTTTTGACCCTCCTTCCGATAAGAGGGAGTATAATGGGCCGACGTAAGAAGATTGTACAGGAGTGTGAGCGGCTGATGGACGAACCGGAGAACATCCGGAACATCGCCATCGCCGCCCACGTCGACCACGGGAAAACGACGCTGACGGACAACCTGCTCGCAGGGGCGGGGATGATCTCCGACGAGACTGCCGGTGAGCAGCTCGCGATGGACACCGAAGAGGACGAGCAGGAACGTGGGATCACCATCGACGCGGCGAACGTGTCGATGACCCACGAGTACGAGGACACGAACCACCTCATCAACCTGATCGACACGCCTGGCCACGTCGACTTCGGGGGCGACGTGACGCGTGCGATGCGCGCCGTCGACGGTGCGCTCGTGGTCGTCGACGCCGTCGAGGGCGCGATGCCGCAGACGGAGACCGTGCTGCGCCAGGCACTCCGCGAGGGTGTCAAGCCGGCACTGTTCATCAACAAAGTGGACCGCCTCATCTCGGAGCTCCAGGAAGGGCCCCAGGAGATGCAGGAGCGTCTGACCGCGGTCATCCGCGACGTCAACGACCTGATCCGGGGCATGACCGAGGAGATGGACGACATCGACGACTGGACCGTCTCCGTCGAAGACGGCACCGTCGGCTTCGGGTCCGCCCTGTACAAGTGGGGTGTCTCCATGCCGTCGATGCAGCGCACCGGGATGGACTTCGGCGACATCATCGACCTCGAACAGGCCGACAAGCGCCAGGAACTCCACAACCGGACGCCCCTGGCCGACGTCGTGCTGGACATGGTCTGTGAGCACTTCCCGAACCCCATCGACGCGCAGCCGATGCGTATTCCGCGCGTCTGGCGTGGTGACGACGAGTCCGAACTCGCAGAGCAGATGCGCCTCGTCGACGAGGACGGCGACGTCGTCCTGATGGTCACCGACATCGGCGTCGACCCCCACGCCGGCGAGATCGCCGCCGGTCGTGTCTTCTCCGGGACCCTGGAGAAAGGACAGGAGCTCTACGTCTCCGGGACCGCGGGCAAGAACCGCATCCAGAGCGTCGGGATCTACATGGGTGGCGAGCGCGAGGAAGTCGACCGCGTTCCCGCCGGGAACATCGCCGCCGTCACCGGTCTCAAGGACGCCATCGCAGGCTCCACCGTCTCCAGCACGGAGATGACGCCGTTCGAGTCCATCGAACACATCTCCGAGCCGGTCATCACGAAATCCGTCGAGGCACAGCGCATGGACGACCTGCCCAAGCTCATCGAGACGCTCCAGCAGGTCTCCAAAGAGGACCCGACGATCCAGATCGAGATCAACGAGGACACCGGCGAGCACCTGATCTCCGGCCAGGGTGAGCTCCACCTCGAAGTCATCACCCAGCGTATCGAGCGCAACCAGGGCATCCCGGTCAACACCGGTGAGCCGATCGTCGTCTTCCGCGAGGCGCCCCAGCAGCAGTCCCGCGAAGTCGAGGGCATCTCGCCGAACCGCCACAACCGGTTCTACATCTCCATCGAGCCGCTCGACCAGGAAGTCATCGAGACCATCAAGATGGGCGACGCGTCCATGGACATGCCGGAACTCGAACGCCGTGAAGCCCTGATGGAGGCTGGCCTCGACAAGGACACCGCCCAGGAAGTCGAGACCATGCACGGCACCAACATCCTCATCGACGACACGAAGGGGATCCAGCACCTCAACGAGACGATGGAACTCGTCGTCGAAGGCCTCGAAGAGGCCCTGGACGACGGCCCGCTCGCCGCAGAGCCCGTCGAAGGCGCACTCATCCGCCTGCACGACGCTCGCCTCCACGAGGACGCTATCCACCGCGGTCCGGCACAGGTCATCCCCGCAGTCCGGGAGGCCGTCCACAACGCGCTCGTCGACGCGAAGATCAAGCTCCTGGAGCCGATCCAGGAAGTCCGCATCGACGTGCCCAACGACCACATGGGCGCTGCCTCCGGCGAGATCCAGGGTCGCCGTGGCCGCGTCGACGACATGTACCAGGAAGGAGACCTCATGGTCGTCGAGGGCGTCGCACCTGTCGACGAGATGATCGGGTTCTCCTCCGACATCCGCTCCGCGACCGAGGGCCGTGCCTCCTGGAACACCGAGAACGCAGGCTTCCAGGTCATGGCTGACAACCTCCAGCCCGAGACCATCACGGAGATTCGCGAGCGCAAGGGCATGAAGACGGAACTGCCCGAAGCGATCGACTACTTCTAGACCACCCACCTTTTTTGCGTCGGGTTCGCCGAAGGCGAACCGCTCCTTGAAAAACGTGGGCGAAAAACTGCTGCTCGCTCGCTTTGCTCGCGAGCAGTTGCTATCCGAGTGCCTACCGCCCAGCACCGCTTCCGATTTCTCCCGCTACCAGCCACATAATTTTCATTGGGATGCCAACCGTTCTTGTTCCCATGTCCAAGATCAACGAAGACGATGTCGAGTGGAAAGCGTACGACAAAGGGGAGAACGCCTTCCGCCGGAAGGAACTCGCGGCCGCAACCGACGCCGACCAGTTGGGCTGTAGCCTCTACGAACTCGAACCCGGCAAGCGGTCGTGGCCGTATCACTACCACACCGCCAACGAGGAAGCACTGTACGTACTGGCCGGCTCAGGGATGCTTCGGCTCGACGGTGAGGAACGCTCGCTAACGGCCGGCGATTACGTCGCGTTCCCGGCCGACGAGTCCGGCGCGCATCAGGTCGTCAACGACGGCGACGAGACCCTTCGATACCTCGCGATGTCGACCATGGACGAGCCGGACGTGACGATCTACCCCGAGATGGAGAAGTTCGGCGTCTACGTCGGTTCGCCACCTGGGGGCCGCGACGAGCGGTCGTTCGAGGGGTACTTCCCGACGGACGCGGACGTCGACTACTGGGACGACGAGTAGTCGGGGGCTTTACCCACGACAGACCCGTAGCCTGGGTATGTCGTTCCTCTCGCAGCTTCTGGACGTGATTATCGGGGGGCTCATCGCGGGCCTTTCCACGTTCGTGATCGGGTTCGTCGTCGCGGACCAACAGCTCGCGGTGACCGTGAGCGTCATTCTCGCCAGCATGTACTACTTCTCGCGGAACCCCTGGGGCACCAACAGGGAGCAGGCAGCGGCGATCAACGACCAGATCGACGCGCTGTACGAGCGGATTCTGCCGTAGGCTCGGCGTGTCGAGTCACGTCGTTTCGATTGAGGGTGGCACGCGGCGCGGGCGGGTTGGTTGAGAGTGCCACACGGTGTTGCGACCGCGCCCCGCGAAACCTAACGAAGTAAAAAGTTATACCGGGCGGTGCGTGAGATGCAGGCATGACCGAAGACCGGGCCGTCTGTGGTGGGTTCCCCACTGCGTGGCGCCCCTCGTCAGCCCGTCGTGCTGACGGCGACCGACCGGAGGTGGCCTGTCATGAGTGACGGACACGGTGACGAGGTCCACGCCTACACGATTCGGCTGGAACTTGTCGACGAACCGGGCGAACTGTTGCGAGCGCTCCACCCGATCGCTGACAACGGAGGCAATCTCCTCTCGATCTTCCACGAGCGGGGCAACCTGACACCGCGCGGGCACATCCCCGTCGAAGTCGACCTGGAGGCGACGCCCGAACGCTTCGACACCATCGTCGAGGCGCTCCGGGACAACGGCGTCAACGTCATCCAGGCCGGCGCGGAGCGCTACAGCGAGGAAGTGACGCTGCTGCTCGTCGGCGACCTCGTCCAGACCGACCTCTCGGACACCCTCTCCCAGATTCAGGAGGGAACCGACGCCTCGGTGACCGACGTGTCGCTATCTGCGCCCGAAGGAACCGAGAACGGGGCGAGCGCCCGCCTCCGCCTGGCGATCCAGAGCGGGGCGGCCGAACCCGCGCTCGCGTCCGTCCGCGAGGTCGCGACCGAGAAAGACCTTCACGTCATCGAACCGCTCACGGTGGGTGGTGACGCATGAAGGTCGCCGTTCTCGGTGCCGGCGACGTGGGTCGATCAGTCGCGGAACTCGCTGGCGAGTACGGACACACCGTCACCGCGCTCGCCGATTCGTCGACCGCCGTCGCCGATCCGGACGGGATCGACGTGGCGGCCGCCCTCGACCGCAAACGCGACGAGGGGCAGGTCGGGCCCGCGTCGCCCGACGCCGCGCTCGATGGCGAGTACGACGTGCTGGTCGAGGCGACGCCGACGACGCTGGACGACGCCCAGCCCGGCTTCGACCACGTCCGCACGGCGCTCGAACGGGACCGCCACGCCGTCCTGGCGAACAAGGGGCCAGTCGCCGAACGGTACGACGAGGTTCGGGAACTGGAAGTCGCGAGCGAGGGCAGCGTCCGGTTCGAGGCGACCGTCGCGGGCGCGATCCCCGTTCTCTCGACGGTCGAGGACTACGGGCCGGGCCACATCTCCGCGGCGCGCGGCATCATGAACGGGACGGCTAACTTCATCCTCACGCGGATGGCGGCCGAGGGACTCGGCTACGAACACGTCCTCGCCGAGGCTCAGGACATGGGCGTCGCGGAGGCGGACCCGACGTTCGACGTCGAGGGGATCGACGCGGCACTGAAGTGCGTCATCCTCGCGAACGTCCTCGCGCAGGGTGAGCGTACGTACCGGCTCGACGACGCCGAAGTCGAGGGAATCACCGAGGTCTCGGGCAGCGCGCTCGAACTCGCACACGAAGACGGCCGGACGGTGCGACTCATCGGCGAGATCACGGGTGATACCGTTCGGGTCGGTCCCCGACTCGTCCCCGAGCAGAGTGACCTGGCGGTCAGCGGGACGACGAACATCGTGCAGTTAGAGACCGACAACGCCGGTCGACTGAACCTGAGCGGCCGAGGCGCTGGCGGCCCCGAAACGGCGACGGCCGTCCTCTCGGACGTCGGCCGACTGCCAGAACTGTAGCTCTCCCCTTCTCTGGGCAGTACGTGACCGTTGCGTTCAAGCCCGGGCGTGCCCTGTTCTCTCTGGGGTCGTGTGACAGTCTGTCAAAACGCAAGACGGCGGGGCGGAGACGAACGCTCCCTATCGAAATCGTTTTAACAGCCTCAACCAAAAGACTCCGATATAGCGCCTCTGCGCGTGAGATAAACCAATGAGCGACAAACCGCACCAGAACCTGGCCGTCATTGGCCACGTCGACCACGGAAAGAGTACAATGGTCGGGCGACTCCTCTACGAGACGGGGAGCGTACCCGAGCACGTTATCGAACAGCACAAAGAAGAAGCAGAAGAGAAGGGCAAAGGTGGCTTCGAGTTCGCCTACGTCATGGACAACCTCGCCGAGGAGCGAGAGCGTGGTGTCACCATCGACATCGCCCACCAGGAGTTCGACACCGACGAGTACTACTTCACCATCGTCGACTGTCCTGGCCACCGCGACTTCGTCAAGAACATGATCACTGGCGCGAGCCAGGCAGACAACGCTGTGCTCGTCTGTGCCGCGGACGACGGTGTCCAGCCGCAGACCCGAGAGCACGTCTTCCTCTCGAAGACGCTCGGTATCGACGAGCTCATCGTCGCCGTCAACAAGATGGACCTCGTCGACTACAGCGAGTCGGACTACAACCAGGTAGTCGAGGAAGTCAAGACGCTGCTCAAGCAGGTTGCCTTCGACTCGGACAACGCGAAGTTCATCCCGACCTCCGCGTTCGAGGGTGACAACGTCTCCGAGGCCTCGGACAACACGTCCTGGTACGACGGCCCGACGCTGCTCGAAGCGCTCAACGAGCTGCCGGAGCCCCAGCCGCCGACGGACGCGCCGCTGCGCCTGCCGATTCAGGACGTCTACACCATCTCCGGTATCGGGACCGTCCCGGTCGGACGTGTCGAGACGGGGACCCTGAACACGGGCGACAACGTCTCGTTCCAGCCGTCCGACGTGGGTGGCGAAGTCAAGACGATCGAGATGCACCACGAAGAGGTCCCGAAGGCTGGTCCCGGTGACAACGTCGGGTTCAACGTTCGCGGCATCGGCAAGGACGACATCCGCCGCGGTGACGTCTGTGGTCCGGCCGACGACCCGCCGAGCGTCGCCGAGACGTTCCAGGCACAGATCGTCGTCATGCAGCACCCGTCCGTGATCACGGCGGGCTACACCCCGGTCTTCCACGCTCACACGGCACAGGTCGCCTGTACCGTCGAGTCCATCGACAAGAAGATCGACCCGTCCACCGGCGAGACCGCCGAGGAGAACCCGGACTTCATCCAGTCCGGTGACGCTGCGGTCGTCACGGTTCGTCCGCAGAAACCACTCAGCATCGAGCCGTCCTCGGAGATCGAGGAACTCGGTTCCTTCGCGATCCGCGACATGGGTCAGACCGTCGCGGCCGGTAAGGTCCTAGACGTCGAGGAGCCTAACTAACGCATGCAGCAGGCTCGCGTCAGGCTCGCAGGCACGAGTCCCGAGGACCTGGACGACATCTGCGACGACGTCCGTGAGATCGCAGACAAGACGGGCGTCAAGCTGAGCGGCCCGGTGCCGCTCCCGACGAAGACGCTCGAAGTTCCCTCGCGGAAGTCCCCCGACGGTGAGGGGACCGCCACGTGGGAACACTGGGAGATGCGCGTTCACAAGCGGCTGATCGACATCGACGCCGACGAACGGGCGCTGCGCCAGCTGATGCGCATCCAGGTGCCCAACGACGTCTCCATCGAGATCGTCCTCGAGGACTGAGCAGACCTTCGGTCTGCGAGGGTCGAAAGACGCCGCCGGCGTCTTTCGGAACTGAGCGAACGACGGTGTTCGCGACGAACGAACGACTCCCCGTCGTTCGATATCGTCGTCTCACGCGCGGGGTTTTCACGCGCGCGCTTTCGAGGACTAAACGGAAGGTATAACGGCGTCGGTCCAATACTAAGCCGTGCGGGCTCGTAGATCAGCGGTAGATCGCTTCCTTCGCAAGGAAGAGGCCCGGGGTTCAAATCCCCGCGAGTCCACTCCACTTTTTTGCTTCGTCGGGTTCGCTCCGCGAACCACTCCTCGCAAAAACCTGGACTAAAAACAGCCGAGTGCTCGCTTCGCTCGCACTCGGTGAACCGCCTCGCTCCGCTCGGCGGATGCTACTGTTACAGCCAACTGATTCGTTCCCCGCGAGTCCACTCCACCTTTTTCATCGTCGGGTCGCCTTCGGCGACCACTCTTCGAAAAACGTGGGCGAAAAAGGCCGAGTCCTCACTGCGTTCGGACTCGGGGAACCGCCTCGCTCCGCTCGGCGGATGCGTGCAAAACGGCAGGCCGCTTCGTTCCCTGCGAGTTCATTGCACCGTTACCTTCTCGTGGAAGATGGGTTCGATCAGTTGCCGGTACCCGATCGACGACGAGCAGGCACTGTCACGGTGCGTGCGGTTGCGTCGCGTTCGTCGTGTTCCCTCCCTGGATTCTCACCGTCGTTCAGGTGGATTCTGTCCGCGTACTCGTTACTCGGCTGGGCCGGGTTCTCACCGGGTGGGAATCCGCTGGCTGCTGAAGTACTCCCGTGCGTTATCGTCAGGTACGATGATAGCGATGCTGCTCGCGTTGGCCCAGTTCGTATCGCCCGCTCGGATGCTCCGAGCGGCACGACCACTGGCGACTGGTGGTGCCACGGAGTCGGCGGCGACGCTGGCGCTGGTCAGCGTCCTCGGGTTCGCTGCAGTACTCGTTGCTACGGGGGTATTGCTGTTCTATCTGCTGCGCTATCGGAATCACGTGCTGGCCGAGCCGTACCGCGAGCGCTGGCGGTATCTCGCGGTCGGGATCGGTGCTGCCAGCGTGTACGCGGTCGCGGGACTCGTCGAACTGCTCGCCACGAGCGAGGGTCTCGTCGCCGGCGCGCGGACGTTTCGCCTGGGTGCCACGCTGTTTTTCTTCCTGTTCGGGGCCGTCGGCGTCCGGGCCATGTACCGGACTGCGACCGGCAACGACGGCGTGCTGGCGTCACGGGACCTGCCGACCTGGGTCCTGCCGGCCGTGCTCGGCACGTTCGTCTTCACGTGGTGGGCCGCGTATCTACTCGGCCCGCCGCTGGCAGTCGCGCTCGTCGAGACCGTCGGATTGGCGATCGCTGTCGTGTACACGCTCGTGTGTGCGATCGCGACCGTTCGCGAACAGGAGGGCACCAGCATCGCAGCCGTCACCAGACAGTTCACGCCGGCGCTCGTCGCGTTCGCGGCGGTCGTCGTCGCCGAACAGAGCCTCTATTACGGACTGGGCGACGCCGTGGTCGCGACCAGTTTCGTCCTGGTTGGCCGGGTCCTCGCGGCCGCGTTCCTCTTTGCGACCGCGGTCGCGATCCGTCAGCAGGGTGGCGAGATGAGCCGCCTGTACGATCCCACGACCTGGCGCGGCCACGAGGACGCCCAGTTCGACAGCGCGACGGACTGATCGTCACGACGCCCTCGCTCTTTATCTCTGCTGACATCGGGATTATTTTGACTGGCCGACGATTGTGATGCTATGCTCTCAGACTTCGGTCAGTGGTTCCGGGGCGGGAGAGAGACAGCGGGGTCAGGGGATGTGGGGAGCGACCGGGACAGCGACGACCTGCCCGTACCGCCCTATCCTCCGAACCTCGGACCGCCGCAGTTGCACTTCGTCCGTCAGATGTACGACCCGTTCGGGTTCATCGAGCGGTCGTTCGAGACGCAGGACGTCGTCCGGGTTCGCATCCCCAGTCAAGGGGACGTGTACGGACTCGGTCATCCCGACTACCTAAAGCGCGCGTTGCTGACCGACCGCGAGCGGTTTCGCAAGAGCGAGGACTTCCGCATCGCCTTCGGTGAGGGGTTGCTGACCGTCGAGGGAGACGAGTGGCAAAAACAGCGGGACGTGCTCCAGCCGCTGTTCTCGCGGGAGAGCGTGACGGGGTACGCAGACGGGATGGTAGAGCAGATTCGCCGTCGAACCCGTCGGTGGGCCGACGGGGAGCGGCTCGCACTCCAGCAGGAGTGCAGAGACATGGCCCTGGACGTGCTGTTCGCGACGGTGCTCGGCCGCGAACTCGAACTCGACGGGGACGAGCGGCTCCGGGAGGCGGCCGAAGCGCTGAACGAGTGGTTTCGGCCCACCTCGTACGTGCTTCCCCAGTGGCTGCCGACGCCGGCGCGTCGACGGTTCAAACGGGGAAAACGGACGCTCCGGGCCGAAGCCGACCGGTTGCTCGACGCCGCGGCTGGGAATGGCTCGACGGAGCCGGCGGCGGCGACGGATCTCCTCTCCCTGCTCGTCGGACTGCGGGAGGCAGGGGCGACCGACAGCGGGATGCTGTCGGACGAGCGGCTCCGCGATCAGCTGGTGACTCTCATCTTCGCTGGACACGACACCTCGGCGACGACGTTGACGTTCGCGTTCTGGGCGCTGGCGACGAACCCGACGGTCCGCGAACGGTTTCACGCGGAGGTGGACGCCCTCGACGGGCCACCGACGATCGCTGACGTCGACGACCTCGAGGTCACGGAGCGGATCGTCACAGAGACGTTGCGGCTGTTTCCGCCCGTCTACATGCTGCCGCGGGAAACGGACGCCGACGTCGTCGTCGACGGCTACCGGATTCCAGAGGACTCGGTCGTCACCCTCCCGATTCGCGTCGTCCAGCGAGACGAGCGCTTCTTCGAGGAGCCCGATACGTTCCGGCCCTCGCGGTGGGCTGGCGACCTCCGGACCGACCTGCACGATTTCGCGTACGCGCCGTTCGGCGGCGGCCCGCGCATCTGTATCGGTCGCCAGTTCGCGCTGCTGGAGGCGCAGCTCGTCCTCGCGACGATCGGTCGTGAGTACGAACTGTATTGGCTCGGTGACGACGACGGAGAGCCGCCGGTGTCGCCGCAGATAACGACTCGGATGCCGGAGGGCCGGGAGTTCCTCGTCACCGAGCGGTGACTTACTGGGGCTCGAAGCGGTGACAGACGATCTCGGACTCGTCGTCCCACTCGAAATTGTCGTGGGCGTGTTCGAGGATCTCTTTGTAATGGGCGAGGTCTCTGGCTCCCTCTGCACGAGCGTCGGCGTCGGTCATGTCGCCGAGCGTGCGATCGGTTACCTCGACGATCTCGAACGTCGTCTCGCCGACGGTAAACGTATCGCCAACGTCGGCGTACTGCTGTCCGCGATGAATCTGCGTCACGTCGCCGGCGACTGCCTGTTCGCGCATGCGCTCGCTCGGAAGCAGCGTGTCGGGGTCGATCTCTCCCATACCCGGTATTCGGGCCACGCGCGCAAAAACAATTGGCCGCCGTCCCACAGGTAGTCGGTGACTAATAGACAGTGTGGAAAGAGAGAGGTGGTGTGGTAACCGGCTCGAGTGAAGAGCCAGATGGCGTCACGAGACGTCGATGTGGGGGGTGGGGGAAATGTGGGGTGGTTCCGTTGCCGTCCCGTGACAGTAGGACGTACCTACCCAGGGTACAAAGCCCTCACGACTTGCCACTCGTGTGTGGGTGGTTATCACCGATCCGGACAATACTGCTCTCCCGTCAGAAGTCGGCCTGCGAGAGCCAGTCGATGCCGGCGAGGACGAACCACGCCATCCAGACGACGAAGACGACGAGCCACGCGCCGTACTGTGCGACCGGGTGGGGTACCAGGAGGTAGACGACGGCCAACAGTCCGGACACGACCCCGAGCGCACTGAGGTTCCGTCGGTTGACCGCGAGGACGGGACTCATCATCTCGCGTGTACGCGCGCGTCCCACAAAAGGAATCGTGCGGGTGCTCAGTCGACCAGGCCGTACCCGCGTCGGAACAGTGCGATGTCGACGAGGATCACCGCCAGCGTCAGTCCGGTGAGGACGACGAGCGACAGGCCGGGCTTAACGTCCGAGTACCCGAGGAAGCCGTAGCGGACGCCGTTGACCATGTACACCATCGGATTGAGGAGCGAGAGCGTCTGATAGAGCGGCGGCAGGATGTCGAGCGAGTAGAACACGCCGCCGAAGAACGTCAACGGGCGGACGATGAACTGGTTCATCACGGTCAGGTAGTCGAAATCCCGCGCCCAGAGGCCGCCGATGACGCCGAAGCCCGCGAACAGCAGACTGATGACGAGCATGAACGCGACGAGATACAGCGGCTGGGCGACGCTCACTGAGGTAAAGCCCAGGCCGACCAGGCCGATGATGATCCCGACCAGCACGCCCCGGAGCGCCGACGAGAAGATGTAGGCGAGCACCATCGACGTGTACGGGAGCGGTGAGGTCAGCACCTCGTGGATGTACTCGTTCCAGCGGCCGTGGAAGATCGAGAACGAAGCGTTCTCGAAGGCGTTCGAGATCGCGCCGAGCACGATCAGGCCGGGCAGGATGAACACGATGTAGGAGAACCCGGCGATCTGGTCGATGCGACCGCCGAGAATGACGCCGAACACCGAGAAGTAGAGGACGTTCGTGATGGCCGGCGGCAGGAAGGTGTTGCGCGGCCGACGGACGAACCGCAGGACTTCCCGTCGGAACAGCGTCCGGAACCCGGTCGGGAACAGGCGATCGAGGACGCTCGACTCCGCGTCGCCGTGCGCGTCGGTCGGACGCTCGCCGTTACCAGCGAGCGCGTCGGTGGAATCTCGACTCACGCTTCGATGGCACTCTCCGTGCGGGTCAGATCGACGAACACCTCTTCGAGGGAGGCACGTTTGATGTCCAGGTCGCTCACTTCGTACCCCTGTGACTCCAGTTCGCGCAGCACGTCCGGGACGATGGCCGTTCCGCGTGCAGCGGTCACGACGAGCCGGTCGTCAGTCAGCGTGACGTCGCGGACGTCGGGAAGGCCGAGCGAGGGCGCAGTCGACGGTGGCGACCGGAAACCGATCGTGAGCTTATCGGTCCCGCGATTCATCAGCTCGTCGGGACTGGCGACCTCGACTTTCCGGCCCTGATCCATGATGGCGACGCGATCGCAGAGCCGCTCTGCCTCTTCGATGTAGTGGGTGGTGAGCAAGATCGTGGTACCGTCGTCGTTCAGATCCGTAATGAGGTCCCAGAGGTCGCGTCGAAGTTCGACGTCGACGCCGGCCGTCGGCTCGTCCAGGATGAGCAGATCCGGGTCCGAGACGAGTGCGCGGGCGAGCATGAACCGGCGTTTCATCCCGCCGGAGAGCCAGTCGAATCGGGTGTCTCGCTTGTCGTAGATGCCCACGGTTCGGAGCGCTTCTTCGGCCCGGCGGCTGGCCTCCGCCCGGGAAATCCCGTGGTAGCCCGCTTTGTGTTCGAGGACTTCCTTGATCGGGAAGAACCGGTCCACGTTGAACTCCTGGGGGGCGAGTCCGATGGCGTCCCGCGCCTGTTGGTACTCGCGTTCGACGTCGTGGCCGAATACGCTCACGTCGCCGTCCGTGCTGTGGACCAGGCCGACGAGGATGTTGATGAACGTGGTCTTTCCGGCACCGTTCGGTCCAAGCAGGCCGAAGAACTCGCCGGATTCGACGGCGAGATCGAGCCCGTCGAGGGCCCGCACGTCGCCGTAATCCTTCTCGAGATCTCGGGCCCGAATTGCCTGCGGCATGTCCGGAACCTGTGGTCGCGAGCGGTTAAGCAGTACGAACTCCCTTCCGTCTTTGGGGGTTGTTTTCTGCCGTACGGTACAGTTAATTCGTAAACTTCCCGCATTCGAATTTTCCTTCCTGGTCGGAACATTGATGTAACTTGGTATCCATGTCGGGGCCAAGAGACCGAACGCGAGTTGGCTCCGATCGGTCCGTGGACGAAGTGACCGCGACCGAGCTAACTACCGGGGGGACGGCACCACATCGTCGTAGCGCGCAGTGTGCAAAGCGGTAGCCGGGTATCTCGCAGTGGATCGGTCGCTGTGCTCGGCGTTGGTGCTGCTGACTGGTCGGTGGTCGGGGACTCGCGGCAGGTCTGTGAGGACTGACGCATGTACGACACCAAACGATTAGCCAGCGGCGTTGGCGTGTTGCTCTCGTTGTGGGCGCTCGTCGGACTGCTGGTGATGAGTTCCGGGGTGGGGTTAGCTGTCTCGGCACCACTGTCCCCGTCGGGGGGGTTCGTCGTGGAGGCGAACTATCTGGGTGCGGAGCAATCGATCTCGACGGCGTCGAAAACGAGAACGACCGGCGTTCCCGCTGCGAAGTTCCGGATTACGAAGAGCTACGCGGAGTATCTGACGCTGAAGAAGACGCTCGACGTGAGCGACGTGCCCGGTCTCAACGGGACGATGCGGCTGTTGATCCAGAGTGACACGGCGACGCTGCAGGGCGTGACGTTCAGGACGAACGATTTGACGGCCAGCACCGCACGCTGGCGCGGGTTCGTCCTCGACGAGCGCTACAACGAGTCGCGGTTCGAGCAGTTCTACTCGTACGCGGGGCCGAACCCGGAAGACGCGCCGAACACGGACGACCCGATGGAAGTCGGCGGGAGCACGCCGGGCGCCGTCAAAAAGAGTGAGAAGCCCGGATTCCAGCTGTACAACGCACGAATCGAGATGTCGAGTCTGACTGCCGATCAGGTCCAGCTGTCGAACCTCGACCTGCGGGTGCAGTGGGACGTCAACAGCGACGGGGATTACGAGTATGGCACGTAACACGGACACCGACCGAGGCGCGCAGGACCACGAGACGAACGCTGACGACTCGCCGGCAGACGCTCCCACCGGATCGGGATTGGGTGCGTGGGCGAGCGGTCGGCCGTCTGCGGGTGCGCTCCTCCTTGCACTCGGGAGCCTGGTGCTCACCTGGCAGGCGACTGCGCTGCTGGGCGGTGCCTCGCTGTCACGCGTGACGCCGGCTGGCATCGCGGGCGTGGCGGCGCCGTTGATCGCGTTCGTCGCCGCCCTCGTCGTCGTCGCCCGCCCTGCTCACTCGGCTGTCGCGGGCGCGATCGGTGGCGGCGTCGCGCTGGCGGACGTCGTCGGGATGCTGTACGCCCCGACCCCGATCGAGCATCCGAAGGTGGTGTTCTCCGCACTGCTCGTCGCGGGCGTCGGCGCGGTCCTCTGTGTGGGGTGGCGGGCGAGCGGACCGGCCGTTCGCTTCGGCCGGTTCGACTCCGTCCTCGGCCACGGGCGGTCCCTGCTCGTCGTCGGCATGGTCGCGCTCCTGATCCTCAACGGTGCGCCCGCCGTGACTGCACAGGAGCGGGTCCCCCAGCAGCAGGGCGAACTCGGTGGACTCGTCCTCGACCAGGGAACGCTCGACGCGGGCTTTTACAGCTATCAGGCGAACTGCCCGCAGCCCGAAGACCCGCTGATCACGATGCCGATCGACTTCGATTTCACCGAGCCGTGTCTCGACGCAAACGTCGATTCGAGTGAGCGGGCGGCAGGCTCGTTCGACCGCGTCGCGCGCCAGCAACTGGACAGCGCGAAGGGCCGGAAGGTCATCATCAACGACTTCCTCATCTTCAAGAACTTCTACAACCGGGACAAGAACACGTTCGAACACGTCGAACTCTCGGCGACGCAGGCGATCGCCGACACGGAGGACGGCGAGGACCCTCGGGCGGTGTCGGTGTACATCTCGGAGTACCGCGCCGAGAACAACGAGGCGCGGCTGAACCTCGTGGACATCCCGCTGATCGAGGACCCCGGGATCAAGGTCGACAACGTCGACTACTGGACCTGTACGCCTCAAAACGAGTCCGGGCAGGGGACGATCAACGACATCCGATTCAAAGTGGACTCGAACCCGACGCTCACCGACGGCAAGGACGCGACCCTGCTTGGCCACCAGCTCGGGAGTACGAAGACGACGCTGACTAACTTCAAGCTAAAAGTCAGGCCGGGCAAGCGTGATCGCCCGGTGGCGGACGCACACCCCACGGAACCGCCGTCGAACTGCCTGAACGGAACCATGACGGACTGACTATGATCGTGTCACTCTCCTCAACGCAGAGCGGCGATGGGGCCGTGAGCGAGACCGAGGCGTCGATGACCGGCGACGAGACCATTACGTTCGGCGAGTGGCGAGCGACCCGCCCCTTCTGGGGGGCACTGGCCCTCATCGCCGGCGGTCTCGTCATCGCCTGGCCGTCGCTGCAGTTTCTCCTGCAGACGAGCATGCTCCAGAGCCAGTCGGTCGTCAGTCTGGGTGTGGTCGTCGGCGCGCTGCTCGTCTTCCTCGGCGTCGGCGTGCTTACGCGCCCCGAGTACTCGACGGCGATCGGACTCGCCGGGCTCGTCCTGGCGACGATCTCGTTCCCCGTCGCGTTCGGTGGGCTCCTCGTCGGCATGGTCGTCGCGAGCGTCGGGAGTATCCTCTGTTTCGCCTGGACGCCGGCCGACGAAAACGTACCGGTAGCCGAGTGACCCCCCCAGAAAAGTGGCTTCGCGCGATCTAACGGGCCTCGGAGCGCCGCGTTACCGCCCGAGCTTCTCGCGGCTGACCTTGACGCCGCGAGGGGTGATGATGATCTGGTCTTCGTCCTTCTGGACGATGTCGCCGCCGACGCCGCGAGCGACCTGCTGCAGTTCGTCCGTGATCTGATCCATCGTCCGGTCCTGGGTCGTGTGCCGCGTGATGTCGGCGATCACGATGTCACCGGCGTAGACGGTGTCTTTGATGTCGATGACGTCCTGCTTCTCGCTGATGCGAGCGATGTGGACCTGCGTTTCTGCTTCCGGTTCCGGTGCGTTGACCCCATCGAGTTCAACGTAGTCGTCCGTTCGCCGTGACGCCCCGGCGTCCCCGATGAGTTTGTTCATGAAGCCCATACACCGCAAACTCTCCGGGAAAAGTATAGGTTTTTCGTCAGACATATATAAATAATATGAGACTAGGTCGGGCGCGCTTCGGGACGGTGGTTCCTGCGGCGACCGCTGGCCGACCGGGGAGTAGCCGGTCAGGCTTGGCAGTAGGAGATCGCTTCGCGGACGGCGGGTTTGCGGCCGATGAACGTGAGGTGGTCGCCGCGTTCGATCGTCTCGTCGGCGTGTGGGATGCGGTTGTCGTCCTCGCGACTGATGAGTGCGATGTAACAGTCGTCGGGCAGCTCGTCGGCGAGTTCCGAGACGGTCGTGCCCGCAGTGGCGGCGGCGGTCACCTCGACCTCCTGGACGTCGCCGGTGCGGTCCAGTTCGGTCATCCAGCGGGCGATCGCCGGCCGCTCGATCACGTTGTCCATCGACCAGGCGACGGACATTCCCGTCGAGATCGGTTCGATGTCGAGGTCCTCGAAGGCGTCGACGTTGGCGGGTTCGTTCACGCGGGCGACGACCGTTCCGACGTCGAACGTGTTCCTGGCGAGTTGCCCGACCAGCAGGTTCACGTCGTCCGAGCGGGTCGCGCTGGCCACGACTTTGGCGTTCTCGGCGCCCGCCGCTCGCAGTGTCTCGCGCTTGGTGCCGTCGCCCTGCCGGGCGGTGAACCCGTCCGTGCGCAGTTGGTCGACCTTGGATTCGTTTTTCTCGATGATGACGACGTCTTCCCCGCGGTCTTCCAGTCGCTCTGCGAGTGCTTTGCCCACGCGACCGCCGCCGACGATCAGGACGCGCATCGGAATCACGTTCAGTGTCTGTGCGATGTGTCGTGCCAGGCCCCCTTGAAACACGACGGTCGCGAGAATGACGAGGAACACCGTGCCGACGAGCGTCGTCGCCGCGCTGGGGTTCTGGGACTGGAGTTCGAGCGCGAACAGCGTGGCGACGCTAGCCGGAATGATTCCCCGCGGCCCGATGGCGCTGACGAACAGCCGCTCTCGAACCGTCAGTCGGTCGCCGACGGTACAGAGCATGACCAGGACGGGTCGGAGGATGACCGCCACGCCGACGACGACGAGCAGCCCGCCGATGCCCAGCGCCCGGAGGTCGGACAGCGACAACAGGGACGCGAGGACGATGAACACGAAGGCGAGCACGAGCAGCGTCACGTCGCCTTTGAACTGCTCGATGTCCTCGCGGTAGGGAATTTCGACGTTTCCGAGGACGAACCCGCTGGCCGCGACGGCGGCGATACCTGCTTCGGTGACGAACGTCTCGGCGACGCTGTATGCCGCAAGTGCCGCGATGAGGACGATGAGCCGGGCGTTCCGCGGTGCGTTCTCAACGGACAGGTCGACGTGTCGAAGGAGGAACCAGACGATGGCCGCGACGGCGACGCCGACGGCGATGCCGATTCCGAGCCGTCGGAGGAACTCGACGACGACGGTTTCGAGCCCGTTGTCCTGCAGAACGACGAATTCGAACATCACGATGGCGAGGATGGCTGCGGTGACGTCGTTGACGACGCCTTCGGTCTCCAGCGTGGAGGCGACCCGCTCGCGGACGGGGACGACGTTCACGATCGGCGTGATCACGGTCGGGCCGGTCGCCACCAGCAGGGAGCCGACGAGGAAGGCCAGATCCCAGCCGGTCTCCAGGGCGTAGCGGACGACGACGGCCGTCCCGACGAACGTGCCCACGGCACCGACGGTGACGAGCCGGATCGTCTCTCTGGGCGCTTCCTGGAGCCGTTCGAGGTGGAGGTGGAAGGCGCCCTCGAAGACGATAATGGCGACGCTGAGGCCGACGATGGCCTGCAGCGTCTGAGCGCCACCGAACTCCGCTGGGGTGATGTAGCCCAGTCCCTCCGGCCCGACGATCACGCCAGCAAGGATCAGAAAGAGGACGCTCGGGACTCTGAGCCTGTCGGCGATGACCTGGGAAGCGACTCCCAGACCCATGATCGTGACGACCAGCGTGATGAGTTGCGTTGCACCTGCCACAGTTCGTCTCCGAATCGTCTGCCGCTTCGTGGTTTGCGAGCGCTACGCCGTCCGTCACTGTGTCGCGACCGAAACCGACTCTCAGACCGAGAATTCGAACAGCTCGTCGCCGACGTGGTGGATGGAGTCGACGACTTTGCCCTCGTCGCCGACCATGTCGTCACCGCTCGTTCGGGCGCGACCGATAGCCAGAATCTTGCCGTGGGTCTCCTCGGCGATGACGACCAGGTCACCCTCAGCGATGTCGTCGGTGGCTTCGGTGATCCCGGGCCGCATCACGTCCGCGCCGTCGCTGACGAACGAGATCGCGCCGGCGTCGACGGTGACGATGCTGCGCTCGGGGTCGTACTCGTTTGCGCCCTGGACCGTCAGGAACGGCTCATCATCTATGTACACCACTGCCGGCTCGCCGTCGACGAGCACGATGTCGAACGCCGTCCCCTCCAGTTCGACCTTCTCGTAGGTGTCGGCGTCGAGATCGACGCCCAACTGCTCTCCGAGGGCCGTCTCCAGGTCGGAGACGGCGTCCGCGCGAAGATGGTGTCGAGACTTGACCTGCATACCCGACCGTGTGCCCGCTCACCGCATAAATCGACCGCTCCGCGCTTCCATCCACCTCCAATTATCACATATGATACTGTGCGCCGAAGTATTTTGTCAATCCATCTCACACGTTCGGCTAGATGGCGCCCTCGTCGTCACAGCCGGTCGAGCGGTGGGCCGCGTTGCCGACTGCTGGCCAGACTGGTCGGCAGGGCGCCGACACAGAGGTGAGCCAGCTATGAGTGTTGTCGACAGGTCCGAACAGGAAGCCGACGTTCCGTTCGACCAGTTACCCGCGTTCGAGTTGGAGTGCATGTACGACGATTGGGACGACCCGTCGGAGGTCACCATCTTCTCGACGGACGAAGTAGACAGCCTGTATACTGCCTGGCTCACTGCCGACCGCGACCACGCCGTGGCGCTGTCGGACGTGCGGTGATTTTCGCCCCATACAGTTCCAGTGCCGGCTCGAAAAGTGCTAAGTAGGACCCAGTCGAACCGGTTGGTATGTGGGGTTCCCGGCGAACCCGGGACGGTTCGCAGGTCACCTGTATCGCCTGCGGGAGGTCGGTCGCCCGGAGTAACGCCCGTGAGTACGACAAACACGGCGACCGATGGGACCGCGAGAACAAGGAGTTCGAGCACCTCTGTAAGCGCTGCCATCGTGACCTCTGTCACCAGCCGCGCAGGGGCCTGGAATCGCTGCTCGTCGAGAGCGCGGCCGGCGAGTGTGACCAGGACGCGTTCCTCGCCCGGTATCACGAACTGATCGAACGGGAGCGCGACTCCCCACCGGAGTCCTGATCGGCAGTTCGCTGCGGTCAGTTCGTTCGACAAACCTAATTGTGGCCTAGTCGTACCGACCGTCATGAGCGACCAGGCCGAGGCCGGGACCGCGGAGGGGCAAGGCCCCGTCGAGATCGACGCGGAGATGGCCCGCCACCTCGCCAACAAGCGCGAGGAACTGTTCGAGAAGTTAGATATTCGCGACGAGTTCCCGCAGGCAGTGCTGGACGAAGCGAAAGAACGCACCGAGGACGTCCAGCAGGAGATCGAGGACGAAATCGACGACCGGGAGGACCTCCGGGACATGACCGCCTGGACGACCGACCCCGTCGACGCCCAGGACTTCGACGACGCGATCTCGATCGACGTTCGCGACGACGAGATCGTCCTCTGGGTCCACATCGCCGACGTCACCCACTACGTCCACCCCGACAGCGAGATGTGGACCGAAGCCCTCGAACGCGCCAACACGGTGTATCTCCCGGGCTACACCATCCACATGCTGCCGCCGATCCTCGCCGAGACCGTCTGTTCGCTGGTCCCTCACGAGGATCGCCTCGCCCACACCGTCGAGATGCACCTCGACCCGGAGACGCTCTCCTACGAGACCATCGACATCTACAAGTCCGTCATCCGGAGCGACGCGCGACTGACGTACTCCCAGGCCGAGACGCTGCTCGACGATCCGGACAGCGCCGACGACCTGCTGGAGGACGCCGACGTGGACCTCGCGACGAAGTGCGAGCAGGTGTGGGAACTCGCCGACCGACTCCACGAACAGCGCAAGGAGGACGGCTCGCTCGTCCTGAACCCCGCACGGGACCGCGCGCATACCATCATCGAGGAGTGCATGCTCAAGGCCAACAAGGCCGTCACGCACGAGCTCCAGTGGTCGCGCGGGCTCGAGGCGATGTACCGCGTCCACCCACAGCCGACGCCCGACCAGTGGAACGAGGCACTCCGAGAGATCCAGGACCTGGACGGCGTCTCCGTCTCGGCCAGCCACGACGACCCGCGGATCGCCGTCAACGAGACCCTGGAGGACGCGCCGGACCGACAGCTCCACCAGATCCAGCGCGCCGTGATGAAGGTGATGCCCCGGGCGAAGTACATGTCCGACCCCTTCGGCGGCCACCACGCACTGAACTTCGAGATCTACGGCCACTTCACCAGCCCCATCCGCCGGCTGTCGGACCTGGTCAACCACTGGATCGTCTACACCAACGACGTCCCGGTGGAACTCGCGGACCTCTGTGACCACGCCTCGGACAAACAGAAGGACGCCGAACAGTGCGAACGCGAATACCGAACGTTCCTCAACGAAGTCGGCCTTGACCCGTCCGCGGTGAACAACCGCGGCATTAAGATCGTCGACGACGAGGAGTGAACCCGGCCGTCCGCCGTCTAGTCTGACCGACGATCGAACCACTGTCTGTCGTTTTGCGACTTCCTGTCTCCTCTCCACTCCGAAGACGGACGAGTAGGATCTCAAATTAATTCCGAACTTTTCCAAGTAGAATTCTCGCGCACCGAAAGTTAGTTACTGCTGCATTTATGTTAATTATACAGCCATGGGGGCTGGGAGCATGGACACAGCGACGATTGCAGAGTACTACACCGAGAGCCACATCGACTATCAACTCATCTGGCAACTGCCCGTCAGTCACGGGCTCCACGCCGGCTACCACGATGAGGAGTACTCGACACACGGGGCGGCCGTCGAGAACATGAACCGCGTGCTCGCGGACAAGGTAGACGTCGGTCCCGACGATCGCGTCCTGGACTGTGGCTGCGGCGTCGGTGGGAGTTCCGTCTGGCTCGGCGACCACCGCGGTGCGACCGTCGAAGGGATCGACCTCGTGCCGATGCAGCTCCGAAAAGCTCGGGACCTCGCCAGCAAGCGCGGCGTCGACGACCGCGTCTCGTTCTCACGGCAGGACTTCACGAACACCGCGTACCCCGACGACTCCTTCGACGTGATCTGGGGGATCGAGGCCATCTGCCACGCCGAGGACAAGGCGGACTTCATCGCGGAGGCCGCGCGGCTGCTCGACGACGGTGGCCGGCTCGTTCTCTCCGACGGGTTCCGGGCAGTCGACCAGATGACGCCCCACGAGCGCGAGTCGATGGACAAGTGGCTCGACGGGTGGGCCGTCCCGAACCTCGCCGGTGCCGATACGTTCCGGGAAGAACTCGACGAACGCGGCTTCGACGACATCCGGTTCGAGGACGCCACCGAGAACGTCATGCCCTCCTCGAAGCGACTCTACTGGGTCAGCCGACTCGCCGCACCGATCGAGAAGGTCATGCTGAAGACGGGCCTGCGCACCGAGACCCAGGCGCAAAACCGCGTCGCCGCTCGCTACCAGCACGAAACCTTAGACGACGGCCTCTGGACCTACGGCATCTTCGCGGCCGAACGGTAGCTCCTGCACTCGCCGCGAGCCACCTGACGACGCGTCGCTTCTCAGCGGTTCGATACTACCAGAAAGCATATGCAAATGGCGTGTGAGCCGGATACTGTGCTGACGTCGTGGTGACGCACGACTGCCAGTGTTCGCCCCCGGCAGGGCGAATCCAAACCAAACCATCCATCCGATCTCGTCTCTGTCAGTAACGACGCGGGAACACGGGACCGACTCGGCGACCGGATACTTCTGACCGCCTCCGGGCGAGGCGTATGTTAACCTATGACAGCCAGGTATAAATGAGTGACGCGTAGCTATCCGTTAGCTGAGGGGTTGAAAACGCGGTGGAGATACGACGTCAGACGTTGTCGGGCTTGTCGGCGTCGTCTTCGACGGCGCGTTTCATCGAGTCGCGCCGGCTTTTCGCGTCACGTCCGGTACATTCGAGGAGGAAGTCGTTTTTCGCGTCGACGGCGTCGGCGGCGGCCTCGGCCTCGCCCGCGGCGATGACTTCTTCGGCCGGTCGCTCCTCGAAGTCGACGCCGAGTTTGTCTTTCTTGCCGCTGTATTCGACAGTGCCCGCCGTGATCCGCTCGAACACGGGATTGTCCGGGTCTTCGACGACGTACAGATCACTGCCCTTGTACTCCTCGGTGCCGCTCACCGGGCCGAAGGTCTCCTCGATCTTCGCTTTCATGTCTGGTACGCGCTCTTCTAGATGTTCGCCCCGACGCATCTTGTACTCCCGCATGAACGGACGTATACACAGGAGCCGTTTTACTCTTTTCGCGTCTGATCTTCCGCGCGGTGTTCGAGCGACCCACGGTGACAGTCCGGACAGAAGTCGCCCGCACGGAGCGACGACTCCTCGACGGAGGTCCTGAAGCCACATTCGGGACACTCGAACTCGCCTTCGGGAACGGTGATGGCTGCGCTCCCCGCCGGTTCGACGTCGGCCCCGTCGATCTGTTTCGTGAGGTTCTCCGTCGGTTCCCACTCGCTTTTGGCGGGCTCGTCCTCTTCGGGCCACTCGACTTCCGGGGCGGTCTTCGTCGCTTCGTCGTGACCGAACTCGTCGGGCCACTCCTCGGTGGTCGTCGTCTCCTCCTCGTTCTGTTCAGCCGTCGATTCGGACTCGGCGTCCGCTTCGACGCCGTGATCCGGCTCGTCGTCGGGCCATTCGCCGGGTTCCCGGTCCGGCTCGTCGTCGTCGTCATCGCCGAGGATGACCGCGTCGTCGTCAGCCGCAGTCACCGACTGGTCCGGTTCGTCCTCGCCCGTCGTGGCCGGGTCGGGCTGGTGGTCCGGTTCCTGTTCGGCGTCGCTGTCGTCGCTGGCGGGCGCCTCGTCCTCGTCTTCGGCCTCGCCGATGAGTTCGGCGTCGTCCTCGGCCGCGTCGATGTCCGGCGTCGGGGTCACTCCGGACGGGGACGAACCCGTCTCGGGTTCCTCGGCGTCGTCGTCGGTCGCGTCCTCGATCTCCTCGGCGTCGTCGGCCGCCGCGTCCTCCGCGGCCTCCAGCGACGTGACTTCCTTGTTCTCCGAGACGACGCGCTGTTTGCCACAGCGATCACAGGTTTCGACCTCCTTGATCGTGATCAGGACTTCGCTACCCTGTTCCTCTCGCTCCTCTTCGACTTTCGAACCGCTGAAATCGTGCCCGAGTAGCGAACACTTGATACCCATTGACACGATATTGCCGCCGTGCGGTAAATAAGCGTACTGCTTATCGACCTGACATCTGCCAGATGTGATGAGTCATTATTTCGAAAATAGCTGGCACGCAGTTTAGCTGCGTCCGGATGTGACCGTGTTCCGTGCGGCGGAGGAGACCGCGCACGCTGCGACTGGGTACAGGCCGTCACGGTGGGGCCGAGGGACAACTGTAAGACCCACCCGGCCGAACGGGGGAGTATGAGGGCAAAGCGGGAGTACCGCAACCGCAGCGACACGCAGGTCGCGGTGCTGGACGCTCTCGCCGACCGACGGGACGAGGGCATGACCGTTTTCGAGCTACGTTCCCGTGTGGACGCAGACATCGACGAACTGGAAACCGCGCTCGCGGACCTGAAAGCCGACGGACTCATCGAAGCGACCGACGAGGACGACCGCACAGTGATCGTCCCCGAGGACCACGCCATCGGGCAGTACGACCCCGAGGAAGACCAGTCCCTGCTGGACCAGATTCGCGCGTGGCTCGGCCGCTAACGGACCGTCCCGAACCGGTGCTTTAACGCCGTCGACGGTCCTTTTCTCGGTGATGACTGTCCTCCAGGACGTCCACGAGGATCACGGAGCGACGTTCACGGAACGTGGCGGTCGCCGCGTCGTCGACACCTACGGTCGTCCGGAGCGAACCCACCGCGCCGTCCGCAAGGTCGTCGGCGTCTGTGAGTTCGGTTACGGCGTCCTCGTCGTCGACGGCGACGACCGCCGCGAGTTCGTCGACAACGCCGTCTCCAACCGCGTCCCCGCGACCGACGGCCAGGGCTGTTACGCACTCTTGCTCGACCCACAGGGCGCGATCACGACCGAAATGTACGTCTACAACGCCGGCGAGCGCCTCCTCGTCTTCGTGCCCCCGTCACGGACCGACGCCGTCGCCGAGGACTGGGAGAGCAAGACGTTCATCCAGGACGTGTCGATCCGCGACGCCACTGACGACTTCGCCGTCTTCGGCGTCCACGGCCCCAAGGCGACCGAGAAGATCGCCAGCGTCCTCAACAAGGCCGCCTCGCCCGACGAACACCTTTCGTTCGTCCGCGGGTCCATGGTCGACGCCGGCGTCACCGTCGTTCGCGGCGACGGCCTCGCCGGCGAGGAGGGCTACGAGGTGATCTGTGCCGCCGACGCTGCCGAAGACGTGTTCGATACGCTCGTCAACCGCGGGATGAACGCCGCTCCCTTCGGCTACCGAACCTGGGACACGCTGACCCTGGAGGCCGGGACGCCACTGTTCGAGACGGAACTGGAGGGCCGCATTCCCAACGTCGCCGGCGTCCGCAACGCCCTGGACTTCGAGAAGGGCTGTTACGTCGGCCAGGAAGTCGTCTCCCGCGTCGAGAACCGCGGCCGACCCAGCCAGCGACTCGTCGGGCTCACCGTCGAGGCGGTCCCCGACGCCGGCGCAGCCGTCTTCGCCGGTGACAGCGCCGTCGGCGAAGTGACGCGCGCCGTCGACAGCCCTGACCGCGAGGAGCCGATCGCGCTCGCGTTCGTCGACTTCGAGACCGACGCCGAGGACCTGACCGTCCGCGTCGCGGGCGAGGACGTGGCCGCGTCCGTCGTCGACCTCCCGTTCGTCGACGGGTCGGACGCCTCTGCGCGACTGCCGACGTATCCGGCTGCCGAGTGAGCGGTTCCGGGTCGACCACGGTTACAAAAAGGCTATAATTACCGTTCGGCGAGTTTCGCTCATGTGTGTCACTCCCCTCGACTCCGAAGACGCGGTCGAACGCTTTCGGTCGGTCGTCGAGGTCGCTGGCGTGCCGATCTACACGCTCGATAGCAACGGTCGGTTCACGTACGTGAACGCCGCGCTGTCGTCGGCAGCCGGCTACGACCGGGCGTCGCTCGTGGGGGAACACGTCTCAGTTCTGCTCCGTGATCGAGACGTCGAGCGCTGCCGCTCGGCGATTCGTCAACTCCTCGAAACGGGGAGGCGGACCTGCGAGATGACCGTCGCGGCCCGGGACGCGTCCGGCCAGCACCTGACTGCCGACCTCTCGATCTCCCTGCTCCCGCTCGACAACGGCTTCCAGGGAACCGTCGGCGTCGTCCAGAACCTCTCGTCCGACGGCGACGAGGACTGACGACGGGAGCCAGGGCTGGACCGCGGTACTCGTCAGTCTCTCGTTGTCGCCCGCTCGCCGGCGTCGACCCAGCGCGATTGCACTGCCTCCAGCGCGGAGAAGCCGCCGAAGGACGCGAGCACCATACCGGCGAACTGCGTCGTCGCGATCATGGGTGCGTCCACGTCGTACTGGAGCGGCGCGAGGATGAGCCAGACGCCGAAGACAGTCGCCATCACCGCCGCTGCGAAGTGCGGTCGGCCGCTTCGCCAGACCGCGTAGACGTTGTATCCTGCGAAGATGCCGCCGACGAGTCCCGACAGCGAGATCCCGCCGCGCGGCCCGGGCGGGACGTTCAGGGCGAAGGGAGCGATGATCGCCAGCGGGCAGGCCAGCAGTGCGAGGACGGCCGCAGCCAGTGTGAATCTTGAAGCGCGCATGTCTCGTCACACGGCCGGGAGCGCCTTCAGGCTCAGTCTCAGGTGCGCGACAGCAGCGCTTTCAACTGTTCCGTCGAGAACATCGTGCTCGGTCGGTCCATGTGGACGCCGATCTCACCAGAGAACGCTCGCATGCCGACTTCCTGAACCGGTCCCGGCATCGAGTAGCCGGCCCTGACGAGGTGGCCCAGGCGAATCTCCGAGCGCAGGTCGTCGCGCCAGGCCCGCTCGTAGTCCCCGAGCGACCCCGGATCTGTCGGATCGATCTCCCGTGCAGCGTGGTCGGCGGCCGTCATCCCGTAGAGGATGCCGCCCCCGGTGAACGGCTTGGTCTGGGCGGCGGCGTCCCCGATCAGGAACCCCCGCCGCCCCGTCACGCGCTTCGGTGGGCCGATTGGAATCAGTCCCGAACAGCGACGGGTCGTCTCGGCGCCGTACGCGTCGGTAAAGGCCTCGAACTCGGCGCGCACGTCGTCGCCGGGCGGCGTCGCCAGGCCGTACTCCACGCCGGCGTCCCCGCGCGGGATGCGCCAGGCGAAGAACGTCGGGACTGTCAGGTGGACGTCCACGAAATCGTCGTGGTCGGGCTCCTCGGTGAATCCGAGGACGCCGTGGAGCAACTCACCCGGCTCCGGGAGGCCGAGTTCGGTCCGGACGCGTGACCGTGGCCCGTCACAGCCCACGACCATGCGCGCCTGATACGTATCAGTCCCGTCCGGTCCGCGGGCCGTCACCTCCACGTGGTCGCGCCGCTCGCGCACCGACAGGACCGTGTGTCGCTCTCTGAGGTCCGCACCGGCGTCACGGGCCGCGTCCGCGAGTGTTTTGTCCAGGCCGACGCGGTCGATCACGTTCGAGATCACCTCGTCCTTGTAGAAGGGATGCGCGTCGCTCTCGGGGCCACCGCGGTGGAACCGTGCGCCGGACACCTCGTTCTGGAGGAGTTCCTCACGCGCCCCCGGCGGGGTGTACTCCCAGACGTCCGTGCTGACGTGGCCCGAACAGGCCAGCGGCTTCCCCACCTCTCCCTGCTCGAAGACGAGGACGTCGTGCCCACACTCGGTGGCCCGGCGGGCGAACCGCGAACCCGCCGGCCCGGCACCCACCACGACGAAGTCGTACATGTCACTGGAGTCCGTCTCGTGCGACAAATACTTTCGTTGTTCCCTGCCCTGCGCCCCTTCGCCAGCGAAAGTTCACGTATGTGGACGGGACCAGCCCGCGACGTGACCTGACTCCTGCCGGCGGACGGGTCGCGGTCGTGGGACACACCGTCCGTCGGAGCCGCCGTGTCCCCTGTTCGCTATGCGACGACCGCCAGTCCGCGGCACGTCTGTGACTCGAACCGCTCCGGCCACGGGACGTCGAGAGCGTCCCACGACGAGCCGGCGTCGGCAGAGCGGAACAGGCCGTGGTTGTTCGCCGCGTAGACGACGCCTGCTTCCCCCGTCGTCGCGAGCACCGCGCGGAGGACTCCCTCACCGGTCGGCAAGACGTCGCTGTCGACGCGCTGCCACGCCGCGTCGCGCCCGTCGCGCCGGTAGACGTACGACTGGGCCGCGCCGGGAAAGTGGGCCGTCCGTGCGCCGCGTGCGGCGGACACGACGAGTCGGTCCGGATCTCCCGGGTCTGCGACGACGCTCCAGCAGTATCGATGGTCCAGCCCGTCCTGTGGATGCGACCACGTGTCGCCGCCGTCTCTGGAGACCGCGAACCCGTCGCCCGCGGCCGTGTAGACGAGGCCTTCGCGATCCGGGTGCGTCGCCATCGAGTGATTGTCCCTGCGCGCTCCGTCGGGGTGGTCCCGCCAGGTTTCGCCGCCGTCGTCCGTCCGGATCAGTGCGCCCGCTTCGATCCCGACGTAGAGGTGTTCGGGGTCGCGTGGATCGACCTCCAGCCAGCGGACGTGGTGGGTGGACGGCCGCGGCGGAAACGACCACCCGGCTGCCGACGGCAGGTCGGTCACCCCCGGTCGTCGGCGCCAGGTTTCCCCGCCGTCCGTCGACCGGTAGACGGCGCTGGGTTCCGTTCCGGCCCACACCACGTCCGGGTCAGCGGGACTGGCTGCCAGTGACATCACTGTCGACGACTCGATGGTGTCTGCTCCGACTCGCTCGAAAGTGTCGCCGCGATCAGTGCTCCGGTAGAGTCCGTCGTCGAAGGTGCCGACGAGCACGCGGTCGGGTCGTGCGGCCGTCGCGAGTACGCACTTGAGGTCGTGGGTTCGCAGCCGCTCGGTGACGCGGACGTCCCCCGCTTCTTCGGTCGCCACGAGCAGGGAGTCCGCCATTGCGGCGTAGATGCGAGTCATGCGAACGAATTGCACTCCTAGACGGATAGCCGTCTCGGCGCCTGGGTTCCTCGACTGCTTGGATCAGTACGTGGCTGTCAGTCAGCACCCGGTGGCTCCCGATCCTGGAAATGTCCGATGATCCCGCTCGGAACGGCGACGCCCAGCGCCAGCGCGGCCCAGCGGAGCGGGCCCGTGTAGCCGAACTGGCCCATGAGCAGGAAGAGGCCGACGCCGCTGGTGAGGCCCAGCAGCATAATGACGCCGGCCCGTCGATCAGCGTCCATACCTCTCAGTGGACGTTCTCCCTCCTGAGCGTTTCGACGAATCCTGACCATCAGTGGGCAGACGGCAACCCGCCGGCAAGAGGCGATATACCTCCGAGCGCCCACCCTAGTAGGCATGGAGACCGTCACTACCCGACTGCGGGAAGGGGAGGTGGCGCTGCTGGATCGATTGGTCGAGATTCGCGGTGGCAGTCGGAACGACGTCGTTCGAGACGCGATCCGCACCTGCGTTCGCGACGAACTGATCGAGATTGCGCTGGAACGCTACAGAAACGGAGAGGTCGGCATGCGAGGAGCGGCCGAACTCGCAGGCCTCACCATCGGTGAGATGATGGCGGCAGCCAACGACCGGGACACCCTCTCGAACGACGACGCGACGGACATCGAACGGGACGTCAAGGTGCTCCGATGAATCGGACCGACCGAACGCTCCTGATCGACGCTGACGTGTTCATCACCTTCGCCGAGATCGGTGCGACGGACCTTCTGCGGACGATGGCGGGCGTGCTGTGGATGCCAGTGCCGGTCGACCAGGAGATCGTCGGCCGACCGGCTGCGACAGTGCTTGAGAGAGCCGTCGACGCTGGTTGGTTACAGATCGCAGCCCCACCGCCCGACCAGTACGTCCAGTACGCGGCGATGCATCTCGGCCGCGACGTCGATCGGGTTACCTACAACGGAGACATCCTGCTGCTTGCCCACGCGCTCGCCGCTCCCGACGCCGTCGTCATTACTGACGACAATCCGCTACGGAAGTGCTGTCGGACCCTCTCGATTCCCGTGGCCGGGTCACTCGCGGTCCTGATCCGAGCCGCGGAACGCGGCGACGCTGACCCCGCGAGGGCCACGGCGCTCCTGCTCTCCATTGACGAGGTCGGCCCGCGCCTCAGCGCGTCGGCCCTCCGAACCGCGGAACAACTGATCGCCGAGACGACGGAAACAGCTCCGTCAGACGAGGCCGTCACCGACGACAGCGTCTAACAGCAAAAATTCGCGTCGTGGTCAGTCGTCGCCCGCGCCGGTGGCTTCCGTCTCCGTTTCGGCGTCGGTCACCGCGGCGGCGTGTTCCCGGTCGGCGCGCGGTCCCTCCAGATCGACGGCCGGAAGCAGGTCACGGAGGTAGCGACCGGTGTAGGAGTCCTCTGAGCGGGCGACGGCCTCGGGCGTCCCCGTCGCGACGACCTCGCCGCCGTTCTCGCCGCCTTCGGGGCCGAGGTCGACGATGTGGTCGGCGTTTTTCACGAGATCGAGTTCGTGCTCGATGACGACGACGGTGTTGCCGTTGTCGGTCAACCGGTGGAGCACGTCGATGAGCTTGCGCTCGTCTTCGGGGTGCAGCCCGGTGGTCGGCTCGTCCAGCAGGTACAGGGTCTCGCCGGCGTCTTTCTTTCCGAGTTCCTCGGCGAGCTTGACCCGCTGGGCCTCCCCGCCCGAAAGCGTCGTCGAGGGCTGGCCCAGTCGCATGTAGCCCAGGCCGACGTCTTTCAGGAGCTTGAGCCGGCGGCGGATCTGGCTGTGGCTCTCGAAGAACTCGTAGGCCTCCGCGACGCTCATGTCGAGGACGTCCGCGATGGTCTTGCCCTTGAACGTCACGTCCAGCGTCTCGTCGTTGTAGCGCGCGCCGTCACACTCCTCACAGGGCACCTGCACGTCAGAGAGGAAGTTCATCTCGATCGTCACCGTGCCCTGGCCGCCACAGCCCTCACAGCGGCCGCCCTTGACGTTGAACGAGAAGCGACCCTTCTCGTAGCCGCGCTGTTTCGCGAGACTGGTCTCGGCGAACAGCTCGCGGATGTGGTCGAACACGTCCGTGTAGGTCGCGGGGTTCGAGCGCGGGGTGCGCCCGATGGGCGACTGGTCGATCAGGCGCACGGTCTCGATCTCGTCGAGGCCCTCGATGTCGTCGTGCTCGCCGGGATCGACGGAGGTGTTGTCGTTCATCCGGCGAGCGAGTCCCTTGTAGAGGATGTCGTGCATCAGGGTGGACTTCCCGGAGCCCGAGACGCCCGTGATGGCGGTGAACGAACCCAGCGGGAGGTCCACGTCCAGATCGTCGAGGTTGTGCTGGCGGGCGCCCGCGATGGTGATGTGGCCGTCGGGGTCGCGCCGTTCCTCGGGGACGGGGATGGTCCGCTCGCCCGCGAGGTACTCGCCGGTGGTGCTCTCTTCGCAGTCGACGACCTCGTCGAAGTCGCCGTTGACGACGACCTCGCCGCCGCGCTTGCCGGGGCCGGGGCCCATGTCGATGATGTTGTCGGCGCGGCGCATCGTCTCCGTGTCGTGTTCGACGACCAGCAGCGTGTTCCCGATGTCGCGGAGTTCCTCCAAGGTGTTCAGCAGCCGGTCGTTGTCCCGCTGGTGGAGGCCGATGGAGGGTTCGTCGAGCACGTACAGCACGCCGACGAGCCCGGAGCCGATCTGCGTGGCCAGGCGGATGCGCTGGCTCTCCCCACCGGAGAGCGTCGACGCCTCACGGTCCAGGGTCAGGTACTCGAGGCCGACCTCGCACATGAAGCCCAGGCGGGCGCGGATCTCTTTTAAGATCTCCTCGGCGATCTTCGTGTCGCGCTCGTCGAGGTGTTCCTCCATGCCCTCGAAGTGCTCCAGGGCGTCGCCGATGGACATTCGGTTGACCTCCGTGATGTCGGTGTCCTCGACCAGAACGGCGCGGGACTCGGCCTTGAGCCGCGTTCCCTCACACTCGGGACAGGTGGTGACGGCCATGTACTCCTCGATGTGGTCGCGCGCCCGGTCGCTGTCGGTTTCGACGTACCGGCGTTCGAGGTTGTTGATGACGCCCTCGAAGCGCTCGGTCTTCTCGCGGGTGCCGTTCTTGGTCGTCCACTCGAAGTGGACCACGCCGTCGGTGCCGTAGAGGAACTGCCGCTGGACGTCCTCGTCCAGGTCCTCGAACGGCGTGTCGAGGCTGACGCCGAAGTGCTCGGCGACGTTGTCGAGCTGGCGCGAGTAGTACGTCCGGTTGTAGCTCCAGGGCTCGAAGACGTGCTTGAGCGGCTTCGACGGGTCCTGGATCACGAGGTCCTCGCTGACCTCCTTCGTGGAGCCGATGCCCTCACACTCCGGACACGCGCCGTGGGGGGAGTTGAAGGAGAAACTGCGCGTCTCGATCTCCGAGATGTCGATGTTACAGTGAGTGCAGGCCAGGTCCTCGGAGAACTCGACGACGAGCCGATCGTCGTCGGTTGCGTTCTCGGCCGCTTCGTCGTCGGCGAGATCGCCGGTCGCGCGGGCCGTCGCGCCCCCCAGTTCCACGTCTGCCGGTGGGTTCGGGAGGATGACCTTCAGAACCCCCTCGCCTTTCTCAAGGGCGGTCTCGACGGAGTCGGTGATGCGCGAGCGAGCGTCCGGGCTGACCTTCACGCGGTCGACGACCACGTCGACGGTGTGGTCGTAGTTCTCGTCTAAGTCGGGGCGGTCCATGGTGAGGTCGTAGCTCTCGCCGTCGACCTCGACGCGGCTGTACCCCTCGCTGACCAGCTCGTCGAACAGGTCCTCGAACGCGCCCTTCTGATCGCGGACGACCGGGGCAGCCAGCTTGGCTTTCGTGCCTTCCGGGAGTTCGAGCACCCGCCGGACCATGTGCTGGGCGCTCTGCTCGCCGACTTCGCGGCCACACTCGGGACAGTGCGGAGTGCCGACCCGTGCGTAGAGGAGTCGCAGGTAGTCGTGGAGCTCCGTCACCGTCCCGACGGTCGAACGGGGGTTGTTCGCGGCGTTCTTCTGGTCGATGCTGATCGCGGGCGAGAGCCCCTCGACGTTCTCGACCTGTGGTTTGTCCATCTGGCCGAGGAAGTTCCGGGCGTATGCCGACAGCGACTCGATGTAGCGCCGCTGGCCCTCGGCGTAGATCGTCTCGAACGCGAGCGAGGACTTCCCCGACCCCGACAGTCCCGTCACGACGGTCAACTCCTCGCGCGGGATTGTCACGTCGACGTCCTTGAGGTTGTGTTCCTCAGCCCCGCGGACCTCGATGTTCTCTCTGGTCATCTATGCGCTGTCACGGGCGCACCCAGTGAAACCCTGTCGGTTCCCCTCGTCGACGCGGTCGTACTCGTGGGTTGCCCGCCACCCCGGCCGACCACCACCTACGCCCAGCGATCCGACCGTGAACGGTGCGTGTTCGGCCATCGTTCACGCCCACTGGCAGTTTTCACGTGTGATAACCAGGACTGCAACGAGAGTGGCGCTACCGTTTGATATCATCGGTGAAAATGGGTTCTCACCGCGGTAAATGGCCAGAATCAGGAATTGAATGACACGAACGGTAGTGCCTCTTTATTGTGCGTGCGGGGAATATCACAGATGATGCCTGGAACAGTGTATGCAGTTGCCGGCAGCAAGGGTGGTGTCGGCAAAACGACGACGGCAGCGAATCTGGCGGCCACGTTGCGGGCGACCGGCCGGGCGGTCGTGCTCGTGGACACGGACCTCGCCATGTCTAACCTGAAAGAGGTGATCGGGCTGACCCACGAGCTGACGATTCACGACGTCCTGGGCGGCCAGTGTTCGCTTGACGAGGCTATCATCGAGGAGTCCGAAGACGTCCTGGACACGCCGGGTCGACTCGACGTCTTACCAGGCGCGACTGAACTCGACGCCTTCGCGACCGCTGATCCGGAAGCGCTCACCGGCGTCGTGGAGGACCTCGCCAACCAGTACGACACTGTCGTCCTCGACACGTCAAGTGGTATCACTCGTGAAACAGCGGTCCCCATCGCGGTGGCCGACGAAACCCTCGTGATGACGACGCCGACGAAGGCAGCCGTCCTCGACGCGGAGAAAACCGTCGAGTTCGTCGATACCGTCGGCGGCACCGTCGGCGGTCTCATCATCTCTCGACACGCCCCTGGTCTCTCTGACGAGGAAATTCTCGACATCGTCGGGGTCGACCATCTCGCGACCATCCCCGATCTCGACACTCCCGGCGTCGACCCGCTTCGGCCCTACCGGACGCTCGTCGTCCGCCTGCTCATCGGTCGCGACGTCGCGACCGACCCCGCGGCCGTCCTCGACATCGGCGAGGGCGAGACGCCGCGGATCACCAGCACGCTCGAACCAGTCCCCGAAGACGCTGCCAGCGACTCGCCTGGGGACGCGCCGACCGTCGACGACATTCACGCGGACTCGCCGGCCGACGACGTGGAGACGTCGGCCGACGCCGCGTCGGCAGCCGACGACGACGAGTCGATCCCGGTCGAAAACGAGCAGCAGAAAGACGGGACGCTCAACCGATTCGTCAACGCGATCAGCGGCCACGGCAGCTAATCCCGACGATTCGTCCGCTCTGAGCTGCTGTCGCTTCTTTCTCTTCACCCCTCGTTCGTGACGATGGCCTGCGTCGGCAGGCTGGCGACGGTCCCGACCACGAGCGGATACAGCGTTCCGTAGAGCAGCGTCTGAACGCGGTTCGGGTGGAACGCGATCGCAATGGAGGTCCCGTTTGCCGGGTTCGTCTGCTGGGTCTGCACGAAGAGGAACGTCCCGACGAGCGCGAGCAGGAGGTACCCGATGGTCATCGACAGTCCGGTCATGACCGCAAGTGCGACGCTCCGCTCGTCCGGGTCGTGCCAGTACGTGAAGGCGACGGTGACCCCCAGGATCGCGAGGATCGGGACGGCGTAGTACAGGCCGGCGTCCGTCGCGTTCGCGAGCAGCGAGAACGGCGTTCGCGCGATCGACTGCCCGGACGGGAGTGGCTCCGCTGCTTCGGGAATGAGCGTTATCGTGTGTGCGTTGTAGAGAATAAAGCCCAGCTGCATCGCCTTCTCCGACGCGGCACCGGGAAGCTCCTTGATGACCCCGGCGAGATAATACGCGCCCAGGAGTAGATATCCGAGCACGAACGCTCCGCTCCCCGCTACGAGGCCACCGGCCCACGGGAACGTGAGTACGCGCTCGATGAGGAACTCGACAACTGACTCGGCGATACCTCCGTCACTGTCGTCCGGGTTCGTTGCTGCCACACCGGAGGGCCGACCCGATATAAAAAAAGCGTTCCGGAGCTTGTAAGGGATTTGTCAAACCGTTTCGGGGAGCCACCCGCCGGAAACCTCCACGTTCGCACCGCTGACGTAGTCGCTATCAGGAGCAGCAAAAAAGAGTACGGGCTGTATCACGTCCTCGAAACTCGCCGGGCGCCCGCGCGGGAGCTCGTCGGGGAACTCGTCGGAGTTCTCGACCACGTACGGCGAGACGGCGTTGACCGTGATGCCCTCTGACTGGGTGTCGGCCGCGAGCATCCGCGTGAACATTACTACGCCCGTCTTGGCGACGAAGTACGGGAAGTTCTTCGGGCTGACGAGCGCTCGCTCCGCGCTCGCATAGCCGACGTTGACGATCCGGCCGGCCCCCTGGGCGCGCATCCCCGGGAGCGCACGCTTCGAGCAGAGGTACGTGCCGTTCAGATTCGTTTCCAGTACCGTATTCCACGTCTCGAAATCCATGTCCTCCCAGTGCTCGGGCGCGAACGCACCGACGTTGTTGACGAGAACGTCCACGGTTCCCAACTCCGCCTCGACGGTCTCGAACAGCGCGTCCACGTCGTCGGGGTCCGTGACGTCGGCCTGTGCGGTCGTCACGTCGACGCCGCTCTCTCGGGCGCGCCCGGCCACTTCGGCGGCTTCGTCGTCGCTCGTCCGGTAGTGGACGGCCACGTCTGCGCCACAGGCAGCGAGTGCGAGGAGCAATTCGCGGCCGACGCCTTTCGCGCTGCCAGTCACGAGTGCCGTCTGTCCGGAGAGGTCGGGTGCGAGCATACCTCTCCTTGGGTCCCATCTCTTTTCATCGTCGGGATTTTTCGCCCCGCTCTGTCGCTAGTCACACGGACGCTCGCTGCCCAGTATCGGTGCTGTGTTGCGCACGTCAGCATCCGCCGAGCGAGCAACGCGAGCGAGGCGGTTCACTGCTGGCGAGGTCAGCGAGGGACCGAAGGTCCCTCTGGTAGCCGGTGCTACGCGCCGACGACGAAGACCGAGCCAGCAGCCATTTTTAGCGTAGATTTTTGCGAGGAGTAGTGGGCGAGCGGAGCGAGCGCATCCCCACGAGGAAATCGGTACGTCAGTCGCTCTCGCCGTCCATCTCGGGACCGGGGACTGCCGTCGCCGGTTCCGGGCCGAGTTCCGGTTGGGCCGAGTGCTGGCCGGCGCCCAGGTCGTGGGGCGTGTAGCGGTCCCAGAGGACGAGCACCGCGGGGAGGACGAAAATCGACGTGAGGAACGCGTAGACGATGCTCATCGCCGTCAGGATGCCGAACTGGCCGATGGCGGGGAACAGCGCGAGCGCGAGCACGCCGATGCCGAACACGGTGGTGAACATGCTGCTCATCAGCGCGCCCCCGGTGCCGCGCACCGTGCGGTCGAGTGCGGGCATGAGCGGCCGTTCCTGGCGCTCGTCGGCGAAGCGGTGGACGACGTGGACGGAGTAGTCGATCCCCAGGCCGATGGTGATCGCCAGCATCGTCGCCGTGAGCGCGTTGAACGGGATCTCGAGGAAACGCATCGTCCCGGCCAGCAGCGCCACCGTCACCACGATTGGGATGGTGTTCGCGATGCCGAGCGACGCCTCGCCTTCCAGTACCCAGTAGACCAGCACCAGGAACAGCGTCGCACCCAGGAGTGCAACGGCGAGGCTCTGGATCGCGGACTCGAAGATGACGTCCGAGACGGCCTGGAACACGACGATCTGTCCGGTCGCGATCGCTGTGTCGCGGTAGCGGTCAGCCAGCTCCCGGGAGTCCGCCGTGATCTCGCCCTGGCTGGCCTCGGCCTCGACGGTGTAGACGACGCGGGCGCTCCGGCGGTCTTCGGTCATGTACCGCAGCGCCTGGTCGCGCGCCGGGGAGGATAGCAGGGCGTCGTAGACCTGTTCCAGGTTGTCGTCGGGCACCCCGTCGTCGTCGCGGTCGTTGCGCGCGACGAGTGCGGCGAACTCCTCGTCCCGCTCGGCGTGGGACTGAATGACGGTGACGATGCTCGTGCTGTCGGCGCGTCGGTCGTCGGTGACGATGCTGTCTGGCGGGTTCTCGCCGGCCTTGTGGATGTCCTCGAGCGCCGTGTCCCTCGTCATCGCTCCCTGGACGTAGACCGTCGCCGAGTCGCTCTGCGTCGAGGCGAACTTGTCTTCGAGGAAGTTCGTCTGCTCGGTGACCGTGTAGTCGTGGGGACGGAACGGCTCGGGGAGCTGCATGACCCAGTCGGGGTTGTCCTCCGGCGGCAGGAAGTCCTCCTGGGTGAACGAGGTGGAGACGCCCGTCGCGTAGTACCCGGCCGCTCCGCTCGTGACGAGCATGAGCAGGAGGAAGATCGCCGGCGCGCGGTCGGCGATGACGACGCCGCCCCGGAGCACGCGACTGAACGCCGATCCTTCCGATCCCAGCGGCGTCGTGCTCATCTGCGGGATCGGATAGCGCTCGCGTATCTTGTCGACGTACACCTTCGCCGCCGGGAGGAACACGCCGAAGATGAGGAACGTGAAGACGATCCCGACCGATGCGACGACGCCGAAGTCCTGAATCGGCGGGAGCGAACTCGTGAGGTTGGCCGCGAAGCCGATCACGGTCGTCCCGGTGACGATGAAGAAGGCGACGATCAACTGGTCGGTCGTGATGCGCATCGAGGTCTCGACGTCCTTCCCCTGGACCTGCTCTTCGCGGTAGCGGTTGACCGCGTGGATCCCGAAGTCGATCCCGACCGCCAGCAACAGCGGCGGGACGGTGATGAGCATCTGACTGAACGGGATTCCCGCGAGGCCCATGTACCCGAACGTCCAGACGATCGCCATCGCCAGCGAGACGACTCCCAACAGCAGGTCGATCAGATCGCGGTAGGCGATGACGAGGAAGAACGTGATGAAGATGACCGCCGCGGGAACGACGATCAGCAGCGAGTCGGTGATGACGTTGGAGAACTCGTTCGCGATGATCCCCGAGCCGAACACGTCGATGCTGTCGCCGCTGTCGGCCGATTCGACGATGAACTGGCTCTGCTCCTGGAGCGGCGTCAGGGGGCTTGACCCACCCTGGCCCGAACTCTGGGAGATGCCGGCCGGCACGTCGTGTTCGACGAGGCCGATCGTCGCCGACGCCGACGCCGAGCGGCGGTTGAAGTCGGTGCTGACGAGCGTCGTGAACCGGGGGTTCTGTTCGGCCGCCCGCGCGACGGCAGCCTCGACCTGTGACGGCGTGGCCTGTTCGACGGCGTCGACCCGCTCGGCGGGGGTGCTGGCCTTCGGGTCTAGCTGCTGGGCGACGAGGCCCGCAGCGCTCGACGTCGAGGAGACGCGGAGCCCCTGCTGGTCTTCGAGTTGTTCCTGGGTCCGGAGCATCCGGAGCAAGGCGGGCTTCGAGAGGACGTTCTGACTCGACTGGATGAGCTGTGTGTTCCCGGTGTCGGTCGCGAACGGGTCCTCGAAGTCCTCGTTGACTGCAGTGTAGGCTTTCTCTGCGGGCAATCCGGTGGTGAACTGGGACGTTCCGGCCGAGGTGCCGACGCTGCCCAGCCCCGTCCCGAACACGACTGTCAGGACGAGAAAGGCCAGGATGATTCGGCCCGGCCGCTCGACGATGGTCTCGTCGACGCGGTCGATGATGCGCTGGTAGTCCATGTATGAAACGAATCTCCGCGGGTTACCGGAACCGGAAGTAGCCGCCGATGCCGACGACCGCCGCGACGCCGATCCCGACGATCACGAGCGGGAAGCCGCCGCTTCCGCCGCCCTGTTTCTCGGTGACAGTCACCGGCTCCCGGTACGTGTCCGAGACGAACGTGTCGCCGTCTTCGTCGTCGTACTGGAAGTCCATCGAGACCGGGTAGTCCTTCGCGATCGCGCCGCTGGCGGAGACGGTGAACGAGATCGTCGTCGAGTTCCCGGGTTGCAACTCGTCGATGTACGCCTCGGAGTCACCGGCCGAGATCGGGTCGTCGGCGAACAACTTCGCCGAGATGTCCGTCATCGTCTCGCTCGCGGTGTTGGTCACGACGACCTCGAGGTTCGCGGTCTGGCCGTTCGAGAGGCTCCCCTTCTTGACGTCGACGTCGAAGGTGTCGGTTTTCTCGCCGACCTTCTGGCGCGTCGTCAGGGAGTCGCTCTTTCTGATCTCGTCATCGCTATCACGGTACTCCGCGACGAAGGAGAACTGTCGCGGGCCGGATTCGGCCCCGTCGCTGATCTCGACCGCGAAGTCGAAGTTCGCGGACTCGCCGGGTTCGAGATTGCCGACTGAGTACTCTCGTTCGGTCGGATTGACGTTCTCGTTTTCCGTCGTAAGTCGCATGACGACGTCGCGAGCGACGGTTTCCCCGTCGTTCGTAACTGTTCCCCGTAACGTCCGCTCTTCCCCCACCTGGAGGTCGCTCGAGACGTTGCTGAGGGAGAACTCCATCTCCGGCAGCGGGGTCACGCCCAGTTTGAGCGGGTCGGACTGATAGTTCACTCCGTCGGTGTCCTCGAATTCAGTGGTTGCCGTGAAGGCGTAACTCTGTTCTTTGGCGTCTTCAGAGGCTCTGACCTGATACGAGACGGTCTTTTGCTCGCCGGGCCGCCAGGTGCCTTTGTATCGCGTTGCCGAACTCGCTCCGTTCCCGAAGGTAAGGTCACCGTTGGGCGATTGCATCGCGACCGTGGTGTCGCTGGCCGCCTCGGTGCCGACGTTCTCCATCGTCATGTCCACGGTCCCCGACGATCCGACCCGGACGTTGGTCTCAGTGTCGACGATCTCGAAGCGTGCTCTGTCCTCGATCTCGACTTCCACGTCGAAGTGTCGCTTCGTCGTTTTCTCGTTTACTCCGCCCTCGAGTTCCCCGACCGTCATGGCGTGTTTGTACTCGACGACGACTTCCATCTCGTAGGTCCCCGGCTCGGCGTCCTCTGCGACTGTCACCCCGAAATCGAACGGTGCCGACGTTCCCTTGGCTATCTGGGCCTTCGTCTGTGCGTTGTCTCGGACTTTGATCGGTGCCCCATTGGATTTCAGTTCCACTTCCACACCCCGTGCAGTCGTCACTTCGTTGTTCAGACTGGGATTCCTGGTCGAACTCACCTGGAGCTGTCCTTGATTTGTCAGTTTGACCGTCAGGTCCGTACTCTCGTCTGGCGTTAATTTTTCGTTCGGAACTGAGACTTTGAACTCTGGACTCCCGTTGACCGACGCTACTACCGACGTCGGCACGAGCAACGATACGACTACCAGTGCGACCGCGATCTGTGAACCCCTCATGATTTTGATTGAACGTTCATTCAGCTACTTGCTCTGATTGAACGTTCATTCAATACAAAAAACTTTCCACTTAGGTACAGGACGTCCGGTGATGCGAAAGGTTATTTGTGGGTGATTGAATATTCAGTCAACAATGGCCCCGCCGATGGAGCTGTTCGACGACGAGCCGACGAGTACTCGCGAGGCCATCATGCAGGCGACGTACGCGGCGCTCGCGAAACACGGCTACGCGGACCTGACGATCCAGCGCATCAGCGACGAGTTCAACAAGAGCAAGTCGCTCCTCTATCACCACTACGACAGCAAGGACGCGCTGCTCGTCGATTTCCTCGGGTTCATGCTCGAACAGATGGAGGCCGACGTTCCCATCCAGGAGTCGGGGAACGCCTACGATCAGCTCATGTCCGCGTTCCGTCACGCGTTCGGCGAACTGTTCGAGGAACCCGATTTCCTGCGCGCGGTGCTGGAACTGCGCGCCCAGGCGGCGACCGACGAAACGTACCGGCGCCAGTTCACGGCCAACGAGGAGTTCATCCAGTCGAAACTGGCCGAGATCGTCAGGAACGGCATCGACGAGGGAACGTTCCGTGACGTCGATCCCGACCGAACCGCCGAGATGCTGCTGACGGTGATCGACGGGGCGATCCTCCGGCAGGCGACGATCGACGACGTGGACGTCGACGTCGTCCGCCAGGAGCTAGACGCCTACGTCCGAAGTCGGCTGGTCACTGACGACGTCGAGATCGACGCCTGATCAGTCCCGCCTGGCCCGCTCTCGCCACTCCCACTTCTGGGTCCGCTCTGCGACGTGACGCTGGCCGTCCGCGACGGCCTCGCGCGTTTCCGTCTCGAACGTCCGGATGTCTGCGAGAATGTCCTCCTGGAAACACTCCAGCACGTCGTAGGACCAGCGGTCCTCGTCGATGACGCCCCGGGGGAGGTACTGGTCCCGGAGCGCGTTCGCCAGCTCCTCGTACCCACACTCCCGGAGCATCGTCTCTGCATCGGCCAGGTGGTCCATCGCGTGCCCCGTGTTGTGGTGGAACTCGATCAGGTGTCCGTGTGCCCGCTGTAACCACTCGAGTCCCAGTTCGACCTGGTGGAGGGCCTCGCGTTCCTGTTCAGTCAGGGCCGCGGCCGCGTCCGTCTGCTCGTCTTCGTCCATGTCTCCGTCTAGCACACTGGCGGGTTTGTACCTGACGCGGCACGGCGTGGCCGACCACAATCCATAGGTGCGCCACGACCGACTACGCTGTATGCGCCGCCGCCAGTTCGTATCTGCGTCCGTCGGCGTCTCGCTCGGCTCCGGCGTCGCGATCGGAGCGCCCTCCACTCGCTCTCGACCGACGGCTGACGCGTTCGCCCCGCTCGGTACCGTCGCGGTCGACGGCATCAAAGAGGCAGTCGTCGGTCCCGACGGGACGACCGTCTACGCGGCTGCGACGGACGGCTTCGCCACGATCGACGTCGCCGACCCGGCGAACCCGACCGTCCTCGCCGACCGACGGAACCTCCTCGCCGATCGCGCGTCCGGTCCACTGTCCCAGATCTACGACGCCAAGGTCGACGGCGACCGACTCGTCGTCGTCGGTCCGGCGAACCCGAAACAGAACGCCCTCAACGCCGCGATCTTCTACGACGTGTCCGATCCTGCCGACCCGCAGCGACTCGGCGTCCACGAGACCAGCTATCCGATTCACAATTGCTATTTCGCGGACGGCGTCGCCTACCTTTCGGCCAACCGCTACCAGCGCAACGGTCTCACGCTCGTCGAAGTCGGCGACGAGCCGACGCAGGTCGGGTCCTGGTCGCTCTTCGACCGGTCGAAGCGGTGGGGCGACGTCTGGCCCGGCCTGTGGCCGGTCCACGACGTCTACGTGCAGGACGACAGAGCGTATCTCGCACACTGGGACGCCGGTACCTGGATCGTCGACGTCTCGGACCCGCGCTCTCCCTCGCTGCTCTCCCAGGTCCGCGGTCGGTCGGCCGACGCCCTGGCGTCGCTGGGGCAGGCCCAGAGCGGCCTCGAAGCCCTCCAGCCGCCGGGCAACGACCACTACGTGGCCGTCGACGAGGACGCGTCCGTGCTCGGTATCGGCATCGAATCCTGGGACGCAGAACAGGGCGACGGCCGCGGCGGCCCGGGCGGGGTCGAACTCTGGGACGTCTCGGACCCGACGGCGCCCAGTCGGCTCTCGACCATCGCGCCGCCCCCGTCGTCGGACCCCCGATACAGCGGCGAGTGGACCACCTCACACAACTTCCAGTTCGCCGGCGACCACCTCTACACGTCCTGGTACCAGGGCGGGATCAAGGTGTTCGACGTGAGCGACCCCGCGAGTCCCACCGAGGTCGCCGCGTGGCGCGACTCGGAGGCGGCGAGTTTCTGGAACGCGCAGGTCGCTACCGAGGCCATCGTCGCACCCAGCGGGATCGATCGCCGACAGGACGTCACCATCACGGATCGCCTCTACACCTTCCCGATCCCCGACGCGGCCGCAGCGTCTCTCCGGGGCAACGAGACGGCCACAGAAACAGGGACGGGGACAGGAGCAGGATCGACGACCGACGCCAGCGGTCCCGGGTTCGACGTCACCGCGGCACTCGCCGGGCTCGGGATCGAGGCCTGGCGGCGTCGCCGCTAGAGGGCGTTCTCGACGGCTGCGGCGACGCCGCGTGCTTTCTCGGCCAGGTCCGCGGCGACGTGTCCGGCGTCGACGGCCGCGTCGAGTTCGTCGTCGTCCACGCGCTCGACCGTGCCGTCGCCGTGTTTGACCACGTCGACGTGGAGGTCGACGTAGCGGACGGTCGAGGGGAACACTTCGACGGGCGTACAGACGTTGACGTACGTTCCCTTCCGCTCGTTGTCGGCGTCGCGGTACACCGTCGCGTACCACCAGCGCCCCTCCTTGAACTTCGTCACCGCGACGTCGCCGGCTTCGATGTCCACGCCGAGCGCGTCGAGGGTGCCGCCGGGCGTGAGTTCCCGACGCAACGTGAGCGTTCCCGCGGGATCGAACTCGGCCACGTCGCCCCGGCCGAGGCTGATGTACCTCCCGTCGGGTTTGCCGTGGCCGATCTCGACGCTGTCGTCGGCGCGCGGGCCGAACTGTCGGGTCACCACGTCGAACGGGAAGTTCGACTCCCCGTCCCCGTCGACGTCGCCACAGATCGCCTCCGCGAAGTCGACGGCCGCGCTGGCGCTGTCGTCGCCGGCCTTGATGCGGTGGTGGCCGGGCATGGTCGGGACGCTCGCGGCTCGCTCCTCGTCGAGCGCGAAGCGCGCGTCGCGGCCGAACCAGCACCACAGCGTCGCCGCGCCGTCCCAGAGACAGGCCGGGGCCTCGTCGTCGGGATCGGGCGCCTCCGCGAGCGCGTCGTCGATGCGCTCGGCCCTCGCGTTCGTCGCTGCCAGCGCGTCGTCGAGCGCACTGAACTCCGCGTCGTCGGCCAGTCGCCCCCAGCGGACGGCCCAGCCGTCCAGCGGGTCGCTGCCGATGAGATCGACGATGTCTGCGGGGCCAGTCCCGGTTCGCTGCCGCCCGCCCCGGACCAGGCCGGCCAGCGTTCCGGGGAGTTTGACGTCCGCGTCCAGCAGCGGCCGGTCCGATCCCCACGGGGCGGCGGGCTCGCGAACCTGCACGCGGACGCGGTCTCCCTCGGTCACGTGGTCCGGTGAATTGTTGAACGGGAGGAACCCCTCGCCGTTGCTGGCGGCGACCGACGCCGCCCCAGTCTGCGGGGTCGGCCCGACGCCGTCGCCGAGGTCGACGACGGCACCGCTGCCCAGCGTTTCCCGGACCACGCCGTTGAACACCGCGTCGCGCGGGAGCGGGTCCGTCCAGACGAACGTGTCCAGGCCTACGTCCGCGAGGAGCGCCCCGACGCTGCCGACCGCGTCCCCGTCGCCGGTGACGCCGACGCCCTGGCGGTCGTCAGTGGTCTCGACGGCCGCGTCCGCCGGCACGAGTTCGAACTCGCTTTCGAACCGGTCGTCGATCGCCGGCGAGGGCTGGACCACCGAGAGGTCGGCGTGATCGGCGAGCAGGCCGGTCAGTGCGGTGCTGTAGATGCCGCGGACGCGGACGTTCATAGCGCGTCGGGGTCGGTGGTGAACTTCACGCGGTCGTGGACCGTCGGTCCGAGCGTCAGCTCCACGGTGTCGTCGGTGAGGACGCGGCCGTCCTCGACGTAGACGCCCCAGCCGTCGAACTTGAGGTACCCGCGGAGGTCGGCGCCGTGGGTGTAGAGGTCGACGTACTCGACGGTGTGCTCGACGACGTCGCTGCTGCTGTGGGCCATGTCCATGTCGGAGTGAACGGCGTCGAGATCGTCGAAGAACGCTTCGAGTTCCGCGGCCGTTTCTTGCGTGGCGTCGACGACAGACGCCGAGGCAGCCTCGATCTCGTCGGTGTCGAGGCCGGCCTCGCGGAGCGCCTGTTGTGTCCGCTGGTCGAAATGCATACGCGCGGCTACGAAACGAACGCTTGAAAACGTCGCGAAAACGGGCTGCCTACATTATCAGGTTCAGGATCTGAACGCCGATCCCGAACAGACCACCGAACGCCACGACCGTTCGTGGGTCGATCCGAATCGCGTTCCGATCCTCGGCGTCGAAGTATCGGACGAGCCCGGCACTCGACATCAGGCCGCCACCGTCTTGACTACTCATACTGATCCATCGCCGTCCCCGGTGCCTAAGCTTTTCGCCTTGCGCGCTCGAGAATCCCGACGATATCTCCACAGTGGAAACCCTTATCGGGACCGCTGGACAACGTTCCGCGTAGGCCAATGACAGTCACGCTCAAGGATTTCTACGCGGACTGGTGCGGTCCCTGTAAGACGCAGGACCCCATCCTCGATGAACTGGAAGACGAGTGGGAGTCGGTCGAGTTCGAGAAAGTCAACGTCGACGAGGAACAGGACGTGGCCAACGAGTACCAGGTACGTTCCCTGCCGACGCTCATCGTCGAGAACGACGACGGCATCGTCGATCGCTTCGTCGGCGTCACGCAGGCCGACGACCTCGAAGCAGCGCTCGAAAAAGCCAGCGCCTGACCGGGCGTCCGTTTTCCGGCGTTCGCCACCGCCTGAGCGACTGGACTCGACGGCGGCCGGGCGGCTACTAGACGGGTGAAAAACGAGACGGGACGGTTACAGCACGAGCTGCGCGCAGGACCCACAGAGGTTCTCTTCTTTGACGTCGACTTCGCGCACGGTCGGCGAGAAGTTCATCACACAGCGCTTGTTGTCGCAGTGCTCCAGGCCGAGGGTGTGACCGATCTCGTGGACGACTTCCTTCCGGACGCGATCCGAGAAGATGTCGCCGGCCGACCGGTTTGAGAACCCGCCGTCGGAGGACGTCTGTAAGCGATACGTGGAGATGACGCTCCCGTTCCCGTCGAGATACGCCAGCCCGAATACGTAGTTGCGCCGGCGGTAGAACAGGTCCTTCGGCGTAATCGCGATGTTCTTCTCCCCCGAGCCGGTGCGGCTCGCGAGTTCGATGAACTCCTCGGCACGGAACTGGTCGCGATTAGCATCGTAGGACCCGTCGGGGACGGGCTGGGCGTCGTGGACCGTCACGTCACAGTCGTAGACAGTCCGCAGCCCGGCGGAGGCTTCCCGTTTGACCATTGCGGGGACGTCTCCGACCGGCACGATGTCGACGTGCATGCCAACGCCTATGGTGGGACCACCCATAAACATCCCGCCGTGTCCGCTTCTCGTAACGACGCACTCGTCGCTCGACTGGCTCCCTTCGACGCCCTCGTCGAAATCGGCGTCGGCAACCGGCCCGACGTCGCCGCCGCGCTCGCCGACCGCGGCTGCTCGGTCGTCGCCACTGACGTCTACGATCAGTCCGTCCCGGACGGCGTCCGGTTCGTCCGCGACGACGTCACCGAGCCGGCGGCCGACGTGTACGCCGACGCCGACGCCATCTACGCGCGCAATCTCCCGCCGGAACTCCACCGCCCGACGCTCGAACTCGCCCGTGAGCACGGCGCTGCCTTCCTCTTTACCACGCTCGGTGGCGAGCAACCGCTGGTCCCCGTCCGCCGGGAGACGCTCCCGGTCGGGACGCTGTTCGTGGCCGACGACACCGGTCCCGAGTGACGCCATCGGCGCTCGACAGACCAGAAGCGGTTTTCAACCCCCAGTTCCTTTGCCCGTCCATGCAGGCAGATGCGGTCGTGCTCGACATCGACGGGGTGCTCGTCGACGTCGCCGACTCGTACCGCCGGGCCATCGTCGAATCGATCGAGCAGGTCTACAGTGACACCATCAGCCGGGCCGACATCCAGCAGTTCAAGGACGCCGGCGGGTTCAACAACGACTGGGAACTGACGTACGCGGCGGCGCTGTTCGTGCTCGCCCGTCAGTACGGGTTCGACCGCGACGTCGAGGGCTTTACCGACATGATCGCCGCGACCGGCGGCGGACTCTCGGCCGCCGAGACGGTCGTCGTCGACGCCGTCGGACCGGCCGAGCGCGAGCGGATCTACGACGCCTGGGACACCGAGCGACTCCGGGACGTCTTCCAGCAACTGTACCTCGGTAGCGACCTGTACCGCGACCTCGAAGGCGGCGACCCGGACCTCGACGCGTCGGGGTTCATCAACGACGAACCGGTGCTGATCGACCCCGAGACCGTGAACCGGCTCACTGACGCGTTCGCGGTCGGCGTCCTCACGGGTCGCCCCGCTGCCGAAGCCGACATCGCGCTCGACCGGGTCGGCCTGGACGTCCCCGACGACCACCGGTTCACCATGGACGACTGGGAAGAGGGCAAACCCCATCCACGCGCGCTGACGACGCTGGCCGACCGACTGGACGCCGAGACGGTGACGTTCACCGGCGACACGCTCGACGACGTCCGGACGGCAGTCAACGCGGCGGACGCCGACCCCGACCGGTCGTACCACGGCATCGGCGTGCTGACGGGCGGACTCACCGGCGAATCGGGACGCGAGAAGTACGAGCGCGCGGGCGCCTCGCTGGTGCTCGATTCGGTCAACGATCTGCCCAGCGTGCTCGACTCCTCTTGAGACGGCCGGTGAACCACCGAAACTGACAGGTTCCTCGCGTCGCCTATGGCTCGTATGAACCGCGAGCCGGTGGTCGTCAACCCCGCAGTGCTGGCGTGGGCGCTCGGCTTCGGGGTCTTTCTCGCGTTCGCCGGGGCGGCCGCCGTCGCGCCGCCGAACCCTCGCACCCAACTGGCCGTCGCGGCACCCCTCTTGCTGATCGTCGTGCCGGTGGTGTATCTGGTCCTCGACGCCGACGACGTGGCGAACCACGAGGAGCGCTCGTGGGTTCCCCTCCCGTATCTCGTCATCGTCACGCTGACGAGCGTCCTCGCCGCGGCGCTCGTTCCCGTTCCGACGGCGGGCGTCACTGCGATCACGGCGCGTGGACTGGTGTTCCTGGTGCCGTTCGGGCTGGTGTCGTGGCTGGCTATTCGCATCGGCTCGACCGGTGACTACGCGACGGCGATCACGAAGTGAAGACCGGCAACGTCGGCCGCTCGCACAACGCTTAACGTGCAGACGCCGAACTGTAGGATATGCGAATCGCACTCCTGGGCGGGACTGGCGACATCGGCGAAGGACTGGCGCTCCGGTGGGCCTACGACACCGACCACGACGTCATCGTCGGGTCGCGCGAGGCCGACCGCGCCGCGGCCAAGGCCGACGAGTACGAAACCGAACTCGACAGCCGCGGCGTCGACGTCGACATCGCCGGCCTGGCAAACGACGAGGCCGCGGCCAGAGCCGACGTGGTCGTCCTCGCCGTCCCCGCGTACCACCTCGCAGACACCATCGAGGCCGTCGCCGACGAGGTCGACGAGAACACGATCTTCGTCAGCCCCGCCGTGGGGATGAAACGCGACGAAGACGGCTTCCATTACAACCGGCCCGGCGCCGGCAGCGTCACGGAACTCGCCGCGGGGGCCGCGCCCGACGACGTGCCGGTGGTCGGTGCCTTCCACAACCTCCCGGCCGCGCGTCTGGCGAATCTCGACGCCGACCTGGGCATCGACACGGTCGTCGTCGGCGACGACGAGGACGCGGTCGATTTCGTCAGCGAACTCGCCGGTGACATCGAGGGACTGCGCCCCGTCGACGGCGGCCCGCTCGCCAACGCCGCCGAGATCGAGGCCATCACGCCGCTGCTCATCAACGTCGCCAAGTACAACGACGGGATGCACGACCTGGGCGTCGAGTTCCGCTGACTGGTCGCCGCCGCCGGGTCTCCCCGCTTTGACCGCTGTGGTCGCGCCAGCGTCGCTCGCTTCGTGCGACCTCGACTCGCAGTCTGCAGGTATCAGCCGTGATTTTCGGACGCCTGGAATCGCTCGCTGGTCCGAGACGAACTCCCAGTGATCGGACGGAGACCCGGTATCGAGTCCCTGTCACGTGTCGTTCGAAGGGATATTCTTACATGGAACCACGCGAGTAGTGTGTTACACATGGTCAAGTCGACAGTTCGATTCTCCGAGACGGTAATGGACCGGGTCGAAGAGATGGTCTCGGAGGAGTCGTTTTCCAGCAAGTCGGAGTTCCAGCGCTTCGCCGTCGAACTCGTGCTCTCGGAGGTCGCCGATTACGAACCGGAGATGCTCGATTTCGACGAACTCCGCGAGCAGGTGCTGCCGAGCACGACGCTCATCAGCGAAGCCGAAGGGACCACCGAGGCGGACGATCAGTTCTACCAGACGGCCGCTCGGGTCCGTCAGTTCGCCATTCGGGGCGAACTCGACACCGCCGAGGAGTACATCGACACGAACTATCCGTCGACTGACCCGCGCTGTATGCTGCTGGACGAACTCCTCGATCCGTATCGGGACGACGAATCCGACGACGAATAACGAGGCACGATCTGATCGACTTGACCACCGTTCAGAACTCGACCGTTACCGGCTGGATGTTCCGCCGATCGAGATAGCGTTCGAGGTGCCGGACGCGCTCGCCGACCTCGCCCGGTTTGTGTGCGTCAGTCCCGACAGTAACCGGGACCTCGTACTCCGCGAGCACGTCGAGAAACTCGGGACTGGGATGGAACTCGCCGTACTCGCCGAGCGCACGGCCGGCGTTCAACTCGGGGATCGTCCGCGAGTCGGTGAACGCTTCGGCGACCCGGCGGTACTGGCTCTCGGTGGCGTATCCTCGCAGGGCCGGATTGCGCTCGATCAGGTCGATGTGGGCCGCGATGTCGAACAGTTCGGACTCGACGAGGGCGACGAGCTGATCGAAATACTGCTCGACCAGCGCCTCGCAGTCGGCGTCGCTTTGCCGTTCGAAGTACCGCTCGACGTGGACGTTGACGCCTTCGAGGTGGTGCACGCTGCCGATGGCGTACTGGAACCCAGCTCGGTCGAGGAACGACCGGATCTGGCCCTCCTCCGCTGGGTGATAATCCATCTCTACCCCGTCGTAGATGGCGATGTCCGTCTCCTCGCGGAGCCGTTCGATGGCCTCTCGTCGCCGCTCGTAGGTCTGATCGAGATTGAACCCCAGCAGGTGTTTCTGTTCCTGGATCTCCTCGCGATCTGAGACGCTGCAGTGATCCGCGATGCCGACCCCGTCGAGGTCTGCTTCGGCGGCTGCTCGGACCATCTGGAACAGAAAGCGGCCGTCGGAGTACGTCGAATGGACGTGGTAATCCCGGTCCATCTCGTGGGGGCAGTGTTCGCCCGCGGACCGGATAACTGGTTGTTGCGTTTCAGACGTCGATGTGTCACGGGCGCTGGCCGCGTTCGGGCGAGTCGCTCAGGACCCGGGACCAGCACGTATATCAGGTCAGTGGCACGAACGGTTCCATATGAACTCCCTCGAACTCTGGATTCGGCTGGGTGCGGGGCTGCTGTTGATCCTGGCCAACGGCTTTTTCGTCGCCATCGAGTTCGCGCTGACGCGCGTTCGCCAGTACCCGAAAGCCGAGTTCGACGAGCCGGGACTGCGCCGCGCCTGGCAGATGACCCAGGACCTCGAAATCTATCTGACGAGCTGTCAGGTGGGGATCACCGCCTCCTCGATCGCGGTGGGGATCGTCGCCGAACCGGCGCTGGCGGCGCTGTTCGAGCCGGTCTTCCGCGACACGACGCTCGCGTCCGTGGGGGCCGGCGGGCTCATCGCCTTCCTCATCATCAACCTCCTCCACCTGACCCACGGCGAGCAGACGCCGACGTACCTCGGCGTCGAGCGGACGAAGTTCGTCGCCCGCTACGGCGCGACGCCGCTGTACTGGTTCGCGTGGCTCGTCTCGCCGGCCATCAAGATCGGCGACGGCGTCGCCAAGTGGACGCTCAAGCTGTTCGGCGTCGAGATGACCGGCGCGTGGCTCGAAACCGAGACGGACGTGATCGAAACCCGCGCTGATCTGCGCAAGCGCCTGGATTACCTCCTCGAACAGGGAGAACTTCCCGAGGAACGCCGCGAGGAGATCCGCAACGCCTTCCGCATCGGCGAGGAACCGATCAGCGCCGTCATGACCGATGCCGAGAACGTGGTCTTCCTCTCGACCGACGCGTCCGTCGACGAGAACCTCGACCGTATCGGATCGAGTCCGCACACCCGGTTCCCGCTCGTCAGTGAGGACGTGGAGGACTTCCGGGGCATCGTGTACGCTCCGAAGGTGATCGACGCGATCGATCGGCTCCGGGCCGGCGACACGACGTTCGAGGAGATCGCGGCACCGCCGATGACTATGGCCGCGGACACGACTATCAGCGACGCCATCGACCAGTTCCAGGCCGAGCGGCAGGAACTCGCGCTCGTCTTCGCGGACGGCGAGGTCGTCGGCTCGCTCACGGCGACCGACGCGCTCGAAGCCGTGATGGGCGACATGCAGGACCCGCTGGACGTCGAATACGGCTTAGAAGCGTGAGAAAAGCGACCGAACTCAGTCGGCGGCGGTCGACGTGTCGTTCTGCTCGCCTCCGTCGGTCTGTTCGCGGATGCTTTTGATGCTGGCCCAGATGATCGCGCTGCTGACCAGGAGCGCGGCGCCGAAGATCAGCGCCATGCTGATCTGGTTCAGGATCTCCATGTTGTACGTGTTGCCGAGGTTCTTGCTGGCGACGGCGGCCGCACCCGCCAGCAACATCGCCGCGAAGTAGCCCGTGATCTCGTCTTCGTCCACGAGGGCGGTCGCACCAGCACCGATGCGGGCACCCATCGCGCTTCCGGCGAGCAGCGGCAGGACGATCGAGAGGTCGACGGCGCCGGACATCCCGTAGGTGAAGGCGCCGAACGCGCCCGAGGCGGTGATCTGGAACACGTCGGTCCCGACCGCGACGGCGGCGGGGACGCCCAGCCCGTACATCATCGCGGGCATGAGCAGGAAGCCGCCGCCGACCCCGAGAAAGCCCGAGAGGACGCCGATGACGAGCGCCATGGCCAGCGCCAGCCACAGCGATACCTGCGTCCCGCCCTTGATGGTCACCATCGGCGGAATCTCGAACGCCTGGAGTTTCTGTGCGATCGCTGGGTCTTCGCCGCTTTCGCCCGTGTCCTCCGTCCGTGCGTCACGGAGCATGAACAGGCCGACGGTCGCCAGCAGGCCGATGTACGAGAGGCTCACCACGAGGTCGGCGAAGCCCAGCCCCTTCAAGAGATAGACGATCTCCTTCCCGACCTCGATGCCGGCGGTCATGCCCACGATGAACATCAGCCCGAGCTTGTAGTCGACCTGGCCGTGATCGCGGTGCCGGAGCGCTGCGATGACGGAGGTCCCGAAGACGAACGCCAGGCCGGACCCGACCGCGGTCGTCGAGTCGTATCCCATGACCAGCAGCGCTGGCGTCACCAGGAACGATCCACCCATCCCGAAGAAGCCAAAGAGCGTTCCGATGAGCAGGCCGAACCCGACGAACAGGCCGAGTTGCGTCGCCGCGATGCCGAACAGTTCCATCGCCACTGTCAGCTTCCTCCGAGGAATTTCTTGAGCTTCCCGGACACTGCCGTCGTGACCGCGCCGTAGACCACGTACAGTACCATCGCTTCCAGGAGGACGGCGCCGACGTTCTGGATCGCCTGTCCCGCCGGGCCGAGCGATTCGAGTCCTAACATCGGTCAACCACCACGTACCCGCGTGTTCGCGTTGCGTTCATTGACAACCGAATCTCAAGCTATCCCCCTATAATAGTATTGTGGGTAGTGCGCAAGATAGAATATCCGTAGGTTTGGAATCACGTCACGGATAATATCCATAACTTATCGGTTTTCGAACGTGGGGGTGATGTCGGGGGTTCTGCCGCGAATAGCCGAGGGGTTATAAATTCGAACCTGTGTCAAAACTCTACACGACCACTCGCGCGCGCTGCCGACCGCGCTCTTGTGACAGGAACGAATCACTCGCTGCCGTCACTCGTCGTTGGACTGAACGCGCGCCGGCGGCACCGCTCGAACGTCGGTGTCGGGCGGGAAGACAGTGGAAAACGGGGTTACGCTGAGTAGTAGTACTCGCCGTTTTTCTTCTGTTCGCGATCGAGCTGGCTGCCCGGCTTGTTGACGCGCGGGCGCTTGGTCCGCTCGTCGCGGCGGAACGTGATGTCGTACCTTTTTCTCGTCGGGGTTTCCTCGGCTGCCGCAGGCAGCCTGTGGGAACCCCTCCTCGGAAAAGCTACGCTAAAAAAAGCCGGACGCGCCGACGGCGCGTCCGGTGTCCACACGAGTGACCGCAGGGAACGAGTGTGGGCTTGTCAGAGCCTGCTCTGACAGTGAACCGGCGGCCGATGGCCGCCGGATACTTATCATTCTCGTCAGGCCGAGTAGTAGTACTCGCCGTCTTTCTTTTGCTGGCGGTCGAGTTGGCTGCCCGGTTTGTTGACGCGTGGGCGCTTGGTCCGTTCGTCGCGCCGGAACGTGATGTCGAGGTTGCCGAGAAACTCGTTCATGCCCTCGCGCATGCTCGTGGGGGTGGAGGCGTACCCGTGTTCCGCGGGTTCGCCGTCGAAGACGAGCAGCCGATCGGAGAGCAGGTCGATCATGTAGATGTCGTGGTCGATGACCAGCGCGGTGGCGTCGTGGTTCTCCGCGTAGCGGCGGATCGCCGAGGTCGCCATCACGCGCTGTTCGACGTCCAGGTGCGCCGACGGCTCGTCGAGCAGGTACAGGTCCGCGTCCTTCGAGAGACAGGCCGCGATGGCGACGCGCTGGCGCTCACCGCCCGAGAGGTCTGTGAGGTTCTGTTCCATGACCCGCTCCAGCTGGAGCGGCTGGGCGATCTCGGTGTTCCAGTAGGAGGTTCCGAAGTCATCAGTAATGGAGCGCAGGAACGCGTCGACCCGCATGTGCTGGTCGATGTCGATGTACTGGGGTTTGTAGGAGATCTCCAGGCGGGAGTTGATCTCGCCCTCGTCCGGCTCGAGTTTGCCGGCGAGCAACTGGGCGAACGTGGACTTCCCGATCCCGTTCGGGCCGACGACGCCCAGCACTTCGCTCTCGTGAATCTTGCCTGCCTCGACCTCCAGCGAGAACTCGCCCTCGCCGTAGGACTTTTTCAGGTCCGGATACTCGACGACGGCCTCGGCTTTCGTCGCGGTCCGTGGGGCGTGTTCCTCGAACGTGATCGCCTCCTCCCGGATGCGCATGTTCTCGTTGTCGAGGTAGCCCGAGAGGTACTCGTTGATGCCGTTCCGGACCGACTTGGGCGGCGTGATGATACCGAACGCGCTCGGGCGACCGTAGGCGAGGTGGACGCCGTCTGCCAGCAGGTCCAGGATGGCCAGGTCGTGCTCGACGACGAGCATCGAGCGGTCCTCTTCCTCGGCGAGTTCGCGGATGATGCGCGCCGCGGTGACGCGTTGGCCGATGTCGAGGTACGGCGTGATCTCGTCCAGGAAGTAGAAGTCGGCGTCCCGCGCCAGCGTGGCCGTCATCGCGACCCGCTGGAGCTCACCGCCCGAAATGGAGTCGATGTCCTGATCCATCACCGCGCCGATGCCGAAGCGCTCGACCAGGTCGTCCAGCGCGCCGCGCTCGTCGGTCCGTTCGAGCAGATCCCGCGTTTTCCCGTCGAACTGGTCGGGGATCTGGTCGACGTACTGGGGCTTGCGCGCGACAGTCACGTCGCCGTCGCGCAGCTCTTCGAGGTAGTCCTGCAGTTCCGTCCCGCGGTACTCGTCGAGCACGCGGTCCCAGTCGGGCTCGGTGTGGAACTCGCCCAGATTGGGCATCATCTCGTTGGCGAGGATGCGCACGGCGGTGGTCTTCCCGATCCCGTTGGGACCGAGAATCCCGGTGACTTTCCCCTCTTCGGGGGCCGGGAGCCCGTACAGCGCGAAGGCGTTCTCGCCGTAGCGGTGGACCGGCTCCTCGTCGAGTTCCTGCGGGAGGTTGATGATCTCGATGGCGTCGAACGGGCACTTCTCGACGCAGATGCCACAGGTCTCGCCCAGGCAGATCTCCTCGGAGATGCTCACCTGATCCGGGCCGCCCTCGTAGAGTTCGGCGCTCTCGTAGCGCTCATCGCGCGTGATGATGCACTCTTTGCCCGTCCGGTTCGGCGGACAGAAGTTCGCACACTCGTAGTTACAGCGGTCGGGCTGACACCTATCCAGGTCGACGACGGCGATACTGTCTTCGGCCATGTTAGAAGTTGATCGGAGTGTTTGCGGTCAGGAGGACGCCCCACGAGACGAACCACAGCGAGAACGTCATGAACGCCACGTAGAGGTAATCCTTCGTCGAGAAGTCTTCCACCTCGATGCCCAGGACCCTGAGAATCGGGAACTGAACGATGATCGTCCCGACGAGGACGTACAGCGCGGTGTTGTCGGTGGCCGATCCGGCAACCGCCTGGGAGACGACTGCGGCGGCGACGCCCGCCAGCGAGGCAAGCGTCGTGACCGTCAGCCCTCGAATGTGGGCTGCCCGTCGATCGACCGATTCCGTTGCCATACCTTCCAGTCAGCCATCCGCCCTCAAAAGAGGTTCGTTCCCCGCTCGCGCGCACGACCCGCGGCGTCCCGCGGACCCGCACCGCGCCGTCATCACTCGGTCGCTCGCGGCGTCGGTCCACGTCTGCCGTCGCGACAGTAAGGCGCCTCTCACCATTGGAAAGCATTCCGACAAAAGGTGCGGGAGACCCTCCCTCTTGAACCGTGGTGAGTCCGACCGCGACGGCTGTGGCTGACGTCCGCCGAATTGTTACATATCGGGAATGATTCACGCCGGCCAGTTGTCATCGGCCACCACCCGAAATCCGGAATTTACCGGTCTCTCGGTCCCGTCCATCAATCTTTATGGACCAGGCGTGCCCACGTTTATCCGATGGCAGAATCCGATGGGGAGACTATCGCGGACCTTCCGCCGAGTGCAAAGCTCGTCTACAAAGTACTCGAATACAACGGCCCGCTCACCCAGAAAGGCATCGTCGAAGAGTCGATGCTCTCCGCTCGCACCGTCCGTTACGCCCTGGAACGCCTCGAAGACGTCGGTGCCGTAGACGAAGACGTCTACTTCGCCGACGCCCGCCAGAACCTCTACGAGATCATCGACGACGACGAGGACCAGGCCGCCGAACAGACCGAATCCGCTGTCTCTGACTGATCGCCACGTCTCATCGAGGGGGTTCCCCGCTCCAGTCACCGCCGCCCTGACTGGGGCGGGACGGATGTCCGCCAGTGACCAGCCGTGCAACCGCGCTCACACACCTCTCGGCTGGCACCCTGTTTTTCTGAGCCAGAAAACGCGTTGCGGTTTTTATGTTCCTGTCCGCTGTCACCGCAGGTATGCAACTCCCTGCCCTCCTCGTCCCGCTGGGCGTCACGGGGTTCCTTCTCCTCGCCGTCTGCGCGTGGGTGTTTCCGCGGGGCACTGCCGGCGTCGTGCTGACGCTTACGGCCGCTGCCGTCGCGATCGCCGCGACGCTGGAACTGAAAGCGGCCGGCCTCCCGGAGGCGTACGCGTACGTGATCGGATTCGCACTCGCTCAACCCCTGCTCGTGATTCTGATGACGCTCCCCGAACGGTTCGACGCGCGAGCCTACTGGCGACCAGAGCGTCTTCCAACGATCGCGCTGGACGTGGCGCTCGCCGTTGCCGTCGGCACGGCGGTGGGAGCGCTCGCCGTGTTCTCGCTCGCGTCACTGGACCTGCTTGCCGGCGACCGCGGGACGGCTTCGCTCAGCGCGGTCGCGCTGGGATCGCTGTTCACGTTCCTGGCACGCACCCGACGGTTCCGCGGGGACGGGGACGCGCAACCCGCACTCACGACGGCCATCCTCGACGCGTCCAGAGAATAGCGGCCCTCGTACTGGTCGCGCTGCCCGGGTTACCTGGTCATCGAGAACGCCCGTCCGGTACACTCGTTCATCGTCAGCTCGAACACCGTGAGGGACGTGTCTTCGAGCGGAACCCCCCAGATCGCCATGTCGGGCGCGAACTCGGCGTTCGCCGCGATCGCGGTGTAGGCGTCGACGGTCTCTTCGTCGCGAATCTCACGGAGCTCGCCAGTGATCACGACGCTTCGCCACTCGGTTCCTGGCTCCGTTTCCTCGTAAACGGTGAATCCCGCCTTCGCTCCTTCTTCGAGACAGTCGAACTTGCGGCTGTCCGGCCCTGCACCGAACTGCATCACGAACAGCGGTCGGTCACCGTCGTAGCCGAACGACATCGGGAGCGGATACGGCTGGTCTCCGTCCAGCAGCGCGAGAACACCGATGCCGTTCCGACTCAACACTGTCGTCACTTCGTCAGCCGAGAGCTCACGCATAACTCTGGTATCATATTGCGACGGCTATATACGTTGGTTGCAACTCCCCGCCCTCCCCTTCGAGGGTCCCGCTATACTCACGACGTTCGCTCGCGGAACTTACGAGGGGACGACGGTGATCGTCTTCCCGCGATCGATCGCCTGCTCCAGTTCCTCGGCGATCGCGCTGCCCCGGGAGACCTGGTTCTACACCCACCTTTTACTGCGTCGGGTTCCTCGCTCGCGTCGCTCGCTGCGGAAACCGCTCCTTGCAAAAGCTGGACCAAAACTGCCACTCGCTCACTGCGTTCGCTCGCGGAACTTACGAGGGGACGACGGTGATCGTCTTTCCGCGATCGATCGCCTGCTCCAGTTCCTCGGCGATCGCGCTGCCCCGGGAGACCTGGATTTCGCCGCCACGGGAGACGGTCGCGGTGAAGAGGTACTCGCCGTCGGCCTGGACCTCGACGGTCTCGCCGGCGTGGCCGTCCATCGGGACGATGACGTGGCGCGAGGTCACTTCGGGCGTGACGATCTGGCCAGGCTGGCCGCCGCCACCGCCCGCGGCGCCCTCGCTCGGCATGCCGGACGGGCGCTCGCTGAAGGTGCGGACGTCGATGTCGATGCCCAAGCGATTCTCCACGTCCGAGATGCGTCCGCCGCCCTTGCCGATGACCTGCGAGATGTCGTCGTCTTCGACCCACACGACGGCGGTGTCCCGACCGCGCAGTTCGACTTCGACGTGGCCGTGGGCGATGGAGCGAATCTCGCGTTCGACCTCCTGCTTTGCGATCCGATCGACGCCGCTCTCGCGGCCGCCGTCCTCGTCGGCGCCGATCGGGACGGTGACGACCTGGCGGTTGAAGGTGTAGATTTCGTACTCGGGTTGGCCGGTCTCGAAGTCCCGAATCAGGATGACCGGGCGTGCGAGGTCTTCCTCCATCAGGCCTTCTGGCACTTTGACCTCGGTTTTCACGTCGTACACCTTCTCGACTTTCCCGGCCTCGATGTAGACGACCGTGTCGACGACCTGCGGGATCATCCCGAGTTCGACGCGGCCGACCAACCGCTGGAGCGAGTCGATGGCCCGGGTGGCGTGAACGACGCCGATCATGCCCACGCCCGCGAGGCGCATGTCCGCGAACACCTCGAAGTCGTCGGTCTTGCGCACTTCGTCGTAGATCGTGTAGTCCGGGCGGACCATCAGCAGCGAGTCGGCGGTCTTGGCCATCTCGCCGCCCAGTTCCGTGTACTGGGTGATGTGCGGGCCGACCTGGAGGTCGCGCGGCTTCTCCATGGTCTTGACCGCGAAGTCCGCCTTCGAGAGGAACTCGGCGACGGCCTGCGCGAACGTGGACTTCCCGGCCCCGGGCGCACCCGAGATCAGGACGCCGCGCTGGTGGTCGGTGAGCCGATCACGGAGTTCGTCGGCGAACTCGTAGTCGTCGAGTTCCGTCTTGGCGATGGGACGAACGGCCGTGATCTCGTGGCCGTCGGCGAAGGGCGGACTGGCGATGGCGATCCGCATGTCGCGGAACTGGACGATGGTCATGCCCTCCTCGGAGAGTTCGATGAACCCGTCGGGGCTGGCGCGGGCGCTGTTCCGGATCTCCTGGCTCCACTCCTTGAGCTGGGTCTCGGTGGAGACCTCGTCGCGAATCTCCTCGTAGTGCATGTCTCCGAGTTCGCCCCGCTTTGCCATCGGGCGGACGCCGGTCTTGAGGTGGAGGCTCATCGTCGTCTCGTCGAAGAAGTCCTCGATCGAGAGCGACTCGACGGTGGTGTCCTCGGTCCGGGGTTCGACGTACTCGACGTCGATTCCCTTGGCCGTGGCCACCTCGCTCTGGACGATGTCCGAGGTGAAGAGCGTGGCGTCGTGCTCGGCGGCGGTGTCGCGGATGAGGGCGTCGATCTCGCCCTCGCCCGCGTCGCGCTTCTCGACGGCGTCGGGCCGGCGCCCGACGTACTCCAGAGTAATCTCGCCGTCGTCGGCGAGCGTGGCGAGTGCCTGCAGCTCGGAGAGCCCGTCCCAGCCGCTGTCGCGGCCGTCGTTGGCCTGCGATTCGAGTTCGCCGACGACGGCTTCCGGGACGTAGATAGTCGCGTCGGCGAAGTCGCCGGACTCGACGTGTTCGGACACGCGACCGTCGATGACGACGCTCGTGTCCGGTACGATGTTCATACCAGTGGTAGGAACCCGTCGCCTGATAAGGGTCTTGATGCTCGTGTTAGTGTGTAGTTTTATTCTCGGGCCTTTGTAACGAGATGATATGTCCCCGAACGATCATCCCTCTCCGGACCAACCCACCGACGATTCTGGCAGCCCGTCGCAGCCGCGGGACCTTCCCCCTGCACATGACGTGACGACGTACGTCGAAGACGGGGCTCGCATCGCGGGTATCCTCGGCGTCTGGGGCGTGATCGCCGCCTTCGCCGCGGGCTTCGTCGGTAACCTCGGCAGTACCGGCGGCCTGCTGAGCAGGCTCGGACCGGCACTCGGTGGCCTGTTCATGCTGGTGGGTCTGCTGAACGCCGTGCTGTATCTGGTCTATCGCGGGATCGATTACGCGCGAGTCTGACGGCAGCGAGTCGTTGGCGACCGGCAGCCACGATGCACGCAGACTCACGGGCGTCCAGGCCCACAATCGAGGTATGCGAAACCCGATGGAGGGAACCCGATGAGCGACCCAGGTCCTACCCCCGACGCGGAACTCGAACAGTTGCGAACCGAGCTCCAGCACGCCCGCGAGGATGCTGGGGGCGATGTCAGCGAAGTGCTCGACAATCTCACGGAGGCGCTCGGAAACCTCGATGCGTCGGACGACGAGCCGAGACAGGACCACCTCGAATCCATCAGGGCAGAACTCGCGCGACTGGAGGACGACACCGAGGGTGACACCCGAAAATCGCTCGACCGGGCGCGCGAGCACGTTCGGGCTATTCTCGAAGCGCGACTCACTGAGGACGAGTCCGTCTCGGATCGGATGGACGACCAGGACTGACCCCCTACATTCTCAAACCGGGACTTCCTTCTCGCTGGTATGAACGACGTGCGGGAACTGACCAGGCGCCTCGTTTCGATTCCCAGTCACGAGTCCGAGGCGGACGTCGGCGATTTCATCGAGCAGTGGCTGCGCGAGCACACCGACGCCACGGTCACCCGGGACGACGCTGGCACCGACGAGGGCCGCGGCGGCAACGTCATTGCCCACAAAGGAACTGGTGACACCTCGCTCGCACTCGTCGGCCACCACGACGTGGTGCCGCCGGACGACTCGCAAGTGACCCCGGCTGGCGAGTACGTCGTCGAGGAACGCGACGGCCGGCTGTACGGTCGCGGGACGGCCGACATGAAAGGCGCAGTCGCGGCCGCGATGTGTGCCTTCCGCGACGCGGACCCGGACGGGGAACTCGTCTTCGCCTCGTTCGTCGGCGAGGAGGTCGGCGGCGTCGGCGCACGATGTGCGATCGACCAGGGATTCGAACCCGACTACGCCGTCGTCGGCGAGGGGTCGACGGGCTACTCGGAGCCTGGTGTCACGGACGTCGCCGTCGCCCACAAGGGTCGACGAGGGAGCACGATCACGGCACGCGGCCAGTCCGCCCACGCCAGCGAGGTCGCCCAGGGCGAGAACGCTATCTACCGCGCCACCGACGCCGTCGACGTGGTTCGAGACCTGGAATTTCCGGAGACGACTGTCCTGGGGCACGACCTGGGCGGCAGCGTCGCCGTCACGGAGATCGACGGCGGCTCGGCCTGGAACGTCATCCCCGAGCGTTGCGAGGTGACCGTCGACGAGCGCACGGTTCCAGGTGAGCGCGCCGACCTGGGGCAGGCCGAGACGATCGACGGCGTCGAGTGGACCGTCGACCAGGACCTCCCGCCGATGGCCTGCGACGACGCGGCCTTCGCCGACGCGGTGCTCGACGCGGCGACCGACGCACAGGACGCCCAGCCTGAACACGTCGTCAAACCCCACGCGACCGACGCCGGGTGGCTCTCCCAGGCGGGGACCGAGTGCGTGATCTGCGGCGTGGCCGAACCCGGCGAGGCACACACGGCCGACGAGAGCGCGTCGCTCGCGGTCGTCGAGCGCTGTTACGAGATCTACCGCCGAGTCGCTGAATCGGGACTGGTCTGACTGAAAGGCGCGTTTGACCGTCCCGAAAGCACTTGTCCGTGGTACTGACAGTCTCCCGTGATGACTCACTCACGACGACGCGTCCTCCAGTCGCTGACGCTCGCCGGGGCTGCCCTCGCCGGCTGTGTCAGCACGCCCGGAGCCGACCGCGATGCGACCGACGAACCCCAGTCGCCAGGCGCTGCGCCGACGGCGACCGCCTCCACGGCGACGCCTGACGACGCTGCCACAGGGACTGGGACTGCGACCGCGCGGCAGGAACCGATCCGTCCCGACGGCGATCCCGTGACGATCGAACGGACGATCACCGATCCGGACCTCGACTACCTGCCCGACGAGCACGCCGTCAAATACCCCGCCTACTACAAGCGCGTCGGAACGCCCGGCGACGGGCCGCCCACGCGCACGACGATCTACGAAACGACGCCCTTCGAGGACTGGGCGGTCACCGAGTGCGCGTCGGCCGGGGCGAAAAAAGTGGGCTCGGTCGTCCGGTCGGCCGTCGACGGTGACCCGAACCTGAGCGTCGGCATCACGACGCGCGACGACGAGATGGCGATCTCGGCTCGCCAGACGACGACGAAAAACCGCGAGGGCGAAGTCGTCTCCGAGCCCACCGTTCCGTTCGACCGCGTCGTCGCCGTCACGCCGCGGGCGGTCACGGCGACGGTCCACCTCGACGACCAGTCACACACTGCGACGATTCCGGTGTGGGCCGACGAGATGACGATGCACTACGATTAGAACAGGTCGTCGGGGTCCACGTCCGTCTCGTCCTGGCGGTCGACGTCGAGGGCGTCGAGCGCCGTCTCCAGTTCGGCTTCGTTGGGGAGCGCGAGGATCTTGCAGTTGAAGTCGATCTCGGGGGTGTGCATCGCGGATTCGATGCTGAACGCGTGGGTCTGGAACTGGCCGAGCTGGTCGGTCAGAATCTCCATGAACGCCATCTCCATGTCCTCGGCGAACTCCGGGGGCGTGTGCTCGACGCTGGTCTGGAGCACGTTCGCCCAGCCGTCGATGAAGCCGCTCGTCATGATGTTGCCGAGTTCCTCGATGGCGCTCTCGTGCATGTCCGTCAGTCCGTCAGCGTCGCCGGGGTCGACCGGCATCATCGCCTCGGCGATGTTCCTGGCGGACTGCTCGTCGAACATGATGATCAGATAGCCGCTCGGCGTCCCCTCGAACTCGCCTGTTGTCCCGACGTAGTCCCCGTCTTCGAGCGTCTCGGGGATGTCCTCGATTGGCGTGAAGGTGATGCCGGCGATCTCGGTCGTCGTCTCGATCCCGGTCATCATCGTGACCTGCTCGGCCGCCGCTTCCGTTCCCTCCTTGGTCAGGTCGCTGAACACCGAGAGCTTGTCCAGCGAGATCGAGTCTGCACCCGCGTCGTCGTCCATCTCGAAGCCGAACTCGTCTGCGCCGTCGTCGAAGGGGCCGTCCTCGCCCTCAGCGTCGCCGTCACCCGCCGCCAACGAGTCGTCGTCGCTGTCCGGGACGCCAAAGGGACTGTCGTCGGCTGTTGCGGTGTCGGCGTCATGGCCGACTGTCTCGTCACCGCTGTCACCGGAGCCGAAGGGGCCATCGTCGCCGTCGTCGGCGAACGGGCCGGCGTCGCTCTCGCTCCCCTGGTTGAAGCCGAAGCCACCGGAATCGGCGGTGGTATCCTGGGCCTGGGGCTGCGCGTCTTCGCGATCGCGCTCCTCCTGGAGGACGGTCTCGATGGACTCCCGGTCGGGGATGAGATAGATGTCGAGGCCGACGGTGTTGTCCCGCCACATGACTGTGCTCCCGAACGCCAGCACGCTGTTCGTGTCCGGACCGAGCGATTCGATCTCGAAGGCGTCCAGTTCGTCGGCTTCGAGATAGGTCGGCGGGGAGGCGTCCAGCCCCGTCTCCAGGTGGTCGCCCCAGCCGGCCAGGAACCCGCCCATCATGATGTTCGCGAGTTCCGTGACGCTGCTCCTGGCCATCGAGTCACTGGCCGCCCCGGGGACGAGCAACTCGGTCACGGTGTCGATGCACTCCTGATCGAACGTGAACAGGAGCGTGCCGGAGAGCTTCCCGTCGACGTCGAACTGCACGCCGTGTTTGGTCCCGCTGTGGATGTCCGCGGTGATGTCCGCGCTGTCGGCCACCAGCAGCTTCGTGACGTCGATGACGGTGGGCGTGTCCACCATCTGTCCGAGCGCGTCGCTCGCCTCCTGGGCACCCTCGCGGGTGAGCAGATTCAGCGTCTCGAGTGAGTCTATGTCTACGTCCATCGGTACGTGCTGGTGTTCGGGCGTCCCTGGACGACGTCGCCGTGCCCACCCCCGGCTCGCACGTCAGCGCGCCGCGCCGTCTCGCTCACGCCGAACGATTCCAACACTGCTGTAATCGAGTTTCCGTGCATGACGACTCCGTCCCCTGGAACAGGACCTTGGGGGACGTTACCAGGGTTTTACAATATGTCTTTCCCCACGGTTATCAATCGTTGTACTCGCTCGCGAGCCGAATCACCGGGACGGCGCGACCCTTTTTGACGCTGGGCCCTGACGGACCGACGATGAGCGACACCGCTGCCCCGGAGACTGCCGAGACGTACGAGCAGTTCCTCGACCACGTGACCCGGATGACGAACGTCCAGAACGCCGCGGGCATTCTGAACTGGGATCAGCAGGTGATGATGCCCGACGCGGGCACTCCCGCTCGCTCCCAGCAGACCGCGGCGCTCTCGACCGTTCACCACGAGATGCTCACGTCCGACGACCTCGCCGACTATCTCGAGGAGCTCGAAGCGACCGACCTCGGCCCCGAACAACAGGCCGTCGTTCGGGAAGTCCGCCGCGAGCACGAGCGCGCCACGCGCGTCCCTGGCGATCTCGTCGAGGAAATCTCCGAGACCACCTCGAACGCGCTGCCCACGTGGAAACAGGCCAAAGAGAACGACGACTTCGAGGCGTTCGCCCCGACGCTGGAGAAAGTCGTCGAGCTGAAACGCGAGTACGCCGCGCACATCGACCCCGACCGGGATCCCTACGAAGTGCTGTTCGAGGACTACGAGCCCTACCTCGGACTCGACACGGCCGAGCGGGTCCTCGAACGACTGCGCGACGAACTGGTCCCCCTCATCGACGAGATCAGCGACAGCGACGCCGAACTGGCAAGTCCCTTCGAGGGCACCTACGACGAAGGCACTCAGGAGGAACTGGTCAGAGACGCGCTCGACACGCTGGGCTACGACTGGGATCGGGGCCGACTCGACACGGCGCCGCACCCGTTCTCGATGGGGACGCAGTTCGACGCGCGGGTGACGACGCGCTTCAAACCCGGCGACCCGCTCGACGCCCTCGGCTCGACCATCCACGAGTTCGGCCACGCGACCTACACCCTCGGCCTGCCACAGGACCAGTACGGCACGCCGCTGGGCCAGTCGCGCGACCTGTCGGTCCACGAGTCCCAGTCGCGCCTCTGGGAGAACCACGTTGGTCGGTCGCGTCCGTTCTGGGACCTGTTCGCCAGCCACGTCGACGACCACCTCGGCGTCGACGCCGCCCCGCAGGAATTCTACGAAGCGGCCAACCGGATCTACCCGGACAACCGCATCCGCGTCGAAGCCGACGAGTTGACCTACCACCTCCACATCATCCTCCGGTTCGAGATCGAACGCGACCTCGTCAGCGGCGACCTCGACGTCGCCGAGGTCCCGCAGGTCTGGAACGACAAGATGGAGGAGTACCTCGGCGTTCGCCCCGACACCGACGCCGAAGGGTGTCTCCAGGACATCCACTGGACCCACGGGAACTTCGGCTACTTCCCGACGTACTCGCTGGGCAGCGTGCTGGCCGCCCAGCTGTTCGCCGCCGCGGAAGACGACCTGGACGACCTGGCGGGTGACGTCCGCGCGGGCGAGTTTGACGGACTCCACGCCTGGCTCACCGAGAACGTCCACAGCCACGGCTGCCGGTACACCACCGACGACCTGATTCGGGAGGCGACCGGCGAGTCGTTCACCGCCGACTACTTCCTCGACTACGCGACCGAGAAGTTCGGCGACCTCTACGACCTCTGAACGGTCGGCAGGGACCCGGTCGTTTATTCGCCCGGCCCGCGTACCACGGGTATGAGCGGTCTCAATCTCGGGCCGGAGCAACTCGACCGGTTCTCCCGGCACATCATCATGGACGACGTCGGCCCCGAGGGCCAGAAGGCGCTGCTCGACGCGCGCGTCCTCGTCGTCGGCGCGGGCGGGCTCGGCTCGCCGATCATCCAGTACCTCGCGGCCGCGGGCGTCGGCACGCTCGGCATCGCCGACGACGACGACGTCGAACGGAGCAACCTCCAGCGCCAGGTCATCCACGCCGACGCCGACGTGGGGCGCCCGAAAGTCGACAGTGCCGCCGCGTTCGTCACCGATCTCAACCCCGACTGCACTATCGAGCGCCACCACACCCGCATCACGGCCGAGAACGTCGACGACCTGATCGCCGACTACGACTTCGTCGTCGACGCCAGCGACAACTTCGCGACCCGCTATCTCGTCAACGACGCCTGCACGCTCGCGAACAAACCGTTCTCCCACGGCGCGATCTACCGCTTCGAGGGGCAGGTCACCACCTTCGCTCAGGAAGACGATTCGCCGTGCTACCGCTGCATGTTCCCCGAAGCGCCGCCAGCGGGAACCGTCCCCGACTGTTCCGAGGCTGGCGTCCTCGGCGTGCTGCCCGGCACCGTCGGCTGCATCCAGGCCACCGAGGTCGTCAAGTGGATTCTCCGCGGGGCCGACCTCCTGCCCGAGAGCGAACTGCTCGACGGCCGGTTGATCTTCTACGACGCCATGGACATGACCTTCGAGGAAGTCCCCGTCGAGCCCAATCCCGACTGTCCGGTCTGTGGCGACGAGCCCGCCATCTCCTCGGTGCAGGACGTCGAATACGTCGAAACCTGCGCGATCAGTGCCGACTGACGGGTCGTCCCGGTTCCCCACGATATGTTTTCATTCCTGATATTCGGGCGCGTAACTTTATGTTTGGAATTCGGCAACTGGTGGGTACGCAGGTGACTCCCACACCATGTCGACGTCGTCCCCTGACTTCGGAGTCGAGTTCGGGCTCGGCTTTCTCGGTGCGAGAGAACTGGGCTACGCCGAGTTGGTTTTCGCCCAGATGTTCGTCTGGGGAATCGGCGACGCGGTGTCGACGCTACTCGCGTTCTCGTTGACCGGCGATCTCTCGCTGGAGGCGAACCCGATCGTTCGGGCGGTGTTGCTGCACGACCCGCTGCTGTTGCTCGTGTTCAAGGGCGCCGTGGCCGCCGTCGTCGGGATCACGCTCATCGAGTGCCGTGACGTCGTCATGCGGGTGCCGCTGTGGCGGTCCTGGATGTTCGTCGTGCTCGGGCTCGGCTCGGCCGTCGTGGCGTCGAACTTCTACGTCGGTTTCGCGATGCTCGTCTGACCGCCGTCACCGCACTGCGACGACTTCCTGGCTGAACGCGTCTCCCGTCCAGCGCCAGGCTCCGACGTAGGGGTGGGCGCCGTCGAGCGAGACGATGACGTAGGTGTATCCCTCCCAGGTCGCCCGCGCCCGGTCGGTCTGACTCGGCCGTGGTGGTCCCTGTGGATGGGAGTGGTAGAAGCCGACGACGTCTCGTCCCGCGTCCTCGACGTCGTCCATCACCGCGAACTGTTCTTCGGGATCGATGGCGTACTCGGTCCGCGGCGCGTCCGCGGCGTTGTCGGTCCGATAGCTCGCGCCGGCGTGGCTCTCGTCCGCACCGAACTCGCCACCGAGGATGCCACACACTTCTTCGGGGGAACCCGTCCGAGCGTGCTCTACCACGTCGTCGTAGACGCCTCGCGAGAGAACCAGCATCTACGCGAGGACTTCGGCCAGCGGCCGGGCGGCGTCCGTCGGCGGCGCCTCGAACAGGTCGGGGTGGAGCAGCGCTGCCAGATATTCGAGCGTCTCGACCAGCCGTGGCCCGGGTCGATTGACGTAGTTGTGTCCGTCGAGCGCGTACGCCCGACCGTCCTCGACGGCCGTCAGCTCGTCCCACCCCGGGCGCTCGGTCAGTTCGTCGACGTTCGCGACGGTCTGTTCGAGTTCGAACCCGCAGGGCGCGGCGACGAGGACCTCGGGATCGTACTCGGTGATCTCGGTCCACTCGCGCGGCTCCGACCGGTCGCCGGGCGCGGCGAGGCCGTACTCGCCGCCGGCCATCGCGACCATCTCGGGCACCCAGTGGCCGGCGACCATCACGGGGTCGAGCCAGTCGAGCACAGCCACGCTGGGTCGCTCGTCGTCCATGCCGGCGATCGTCTGCTCGATGGCGTCGACTCGCTCACGGAGGTCGGCGACGAGTTCGGCCGCCCGCTCCGTTCGTCCCGTCGCGTCGCCGATCCGGCGGACGTCCGCGAACACGTCGTCGAGGCTGTGCGGATCGGTCGTCAGGACGGCGGCGTCGATGCCGGTCCGCTCGATCGCCTCTTCGACGAGCACCTCGTCGACGGCGCAGACGTCACAGATTCCCTGGGAGATGACGAGATCGGGGTCGAGCGCGGCCAGCGTTGCCGTGTCGATCTCGTACACGCCGTCCCCGTCTTCGGCAGACGCGACCTGGTCGTTGATCGCCTGGCTGCTGGCGTCGGGATCGATCCGTGACCGGTTGACGACCGGTTTCTCGGTCGCCTCGGGCGGGTAGTCGCACTCGTGGGAGACGCCGACCGGCTCCAGTCCGAGGGCGTACACGATCTCGGTCGCCGAGGGGAGTAACGAGACGATTCTGGGAGTCTGGTCCGATGTCATGGGCGACCCACAATTGGTCGTTGGTTCGGGCACCAGCGGCATGAATCTGCTGGCGTGGGGAGCCGGTGCGGGCTGGCGCCGACGCCGTGTGCCAGCGCTGACTGTCGTACCCACGGGTCTTTAGGTATCGGCTGTATACGCACCACCATGGCAGCGACCGAGTCCGGGACGTATCGGGTGTTCGAGAGCGACCGCGACCGCGAGGGTGCGGACGTGGTAGACGAGTGGCTCCTCGTCAAAAAAGGGGAACAGGAGCCGACCTACGTGCAGGCGTCGGGCTACTACGAGCCCCTCCAGTCGACCGTACAGGAACTCAAACCGGGGTATCTCGTCGAGGCGACGCTGGCGTGGAGCGGCGAGGGCGACCCGTCGTTCGCCGAACTCTCCATCGAGACCCGGACGCTCGTCGAGTTCGTCGACGGCGTCCCGGACATCTTCGAGCAGGCAAAGGAGACCTTCGAGCAGGGCAAGCGCGAGCACATGCCCATCTACTCGAACGTCACCTACGACACGGACGGCGACGCTAACGGCGTCCTCTACACCTTCGCGAAGCAAAAGGGCGAGAAAGACATCTTCACCGAGTTCCAGGACGGCCGGATGACGCTGGAACCGATGATCGACAAACTCGGCGACGGCGGCGAGGAGCCGCCCTACGAGGTGTTCGTCATCCGCCCCGAGGACACGAAGTTCCTCGTCGTCTATCTCACCCTGGAGAAAGACGGCCTGCTGGCCAACACCGTCCGCGACGAGTACGAGTGCCCGCGTCCCGCGTGAGTCCCACCCAAGACCCAAACGCCGACCGGTCCTAGTTCTGCGTATGTCCGTCCCGGACGACATAGACGAGCGCATCGAGAACCGCCTGATGAGCCACGGCATCTACGTCACCGACTTCGCGCGGGACGCTGACGCCGTCGAGATCACCTACGAGACGGTCCACGGGACCGAGGGCGTCCCGCACCGAGACATCGGACGCGTCGTCAACGTCCTCCGAGAGTTCCGCGAGGAAGGCTGGGAGGCGGTCGACGTCCACGGCATCGTGAAGAACCTCGACGGGGAGCCTCTGGGGTCGTGGGACGCGGACGCCGCGTGGTTCCGCGACCTCGCAGCCGACGACATCACGGAGACGGAGTTCTCCCAGCGCGTCCTCGACACCATCGAGGAGGCGTGACAACGGTTAACTGCACCCCGCGCGCCTACGTCGCATGGACGAGTTGCCCGTCGTCTGGGAGAACCGCGTTCGCTTCGAAGAGACGGACATGCAAGGAGTCGTGTTCTACGGTAACTACGTCACTTTCCAGGACGAGGCGTCCTCGGCGTATTTCCGCGCGATCGACTACAGCTACGGGGCGATCGCGGAGGCTGGCTGGGACATCCACGTCGTGAACGTCGATCTGGACTACCGCGGCCAGGCGACCTTCGAGGACGAACTGGTCCACGGCTTCCGCGTCGCCACCATCGGTGAATCCAGCATGACCTCCGAATATGCCGCCTGGCGGCCCGCCGACGACGAACTGCTCGCCGAGGGGACGGTCACCCACGTCGCCGTCGACGGCGAGACCGGCGACCCGACGCGCGTTCCCGACGAGTTCCGCGAGGCCGTGATCGACTTCCAGGAGCGACCGCCCGAACAGGCCTGACCGGCCGCTCAACAGACCGGCTTCGGGTCGATTCCCATCGCACCGAGCGTTTCGGCGTAGTCGGCGTAGGCGGCGTCGACGACCTCCGTCACGGCGGTCTCCGCCTGCGTCCACTCGGCGTCGTTCTCGCAGAGGCCGTTCAGGGCGACCGCGCCGTCGTTCAGGCGGGCGTTGACGCTCGTCCGCACGTCGCGGACGAGGTCCGCCCGTCGCTCGTCGGCCTCGTTGACGAAGAAGTTGATCGCCTGCAGGAGCGTCCCGTCGAGGACGAGCGACTGGCCCACGAGACCGGCCGCGACCGCCTCCAGCGTCACGTCGACGTCGAGCGGTGCTGTGAGGTCCCTGGCTTCGGGCAGGGAGTCGAGTGCTGCCGCGAGTCGGTCGGCGTTCTGGCCGGCCGTCCGTGCAGCGTCCGCGAACGCGTCCGCCGCTTCGTCGGTCGCAGCCCGCTCGGCCCACTCCCCGTACGCTGATTCGAGCGTCCGCTCGGTTTCGACGACGACCGCCAGAACGGTCGACGGTTCGAGTGCCGCTTCGGTGGCTGCGATGAGTGCCTTGTCCGATTTGAGTCGCTCTAGCTCCGTCCGTTTTTCCTCCCGGACGCGTTCGACGAGCGTCTGGCCGTTCATGGCGTGTCGTTCGGACGCGTCGGATATATCGGTTGCCGTGGCTGTGGCCGGCTCGGCAGACGGTTTATTCGCCAGCCCCGTCTACAGGGACCTATGACCGACTACCCTGAACCCGACGTCGAGGTGGACGCGGTGGCGCCGACCACACTCGCCGACCGCCTCGACGCCGGCGAGTCTGTGCGACTGCTCGACGTGCGCAACCGCGACGAGTTCGAGGCCTGGCAGATCGACGGCGCCGAAACGACGCTCGTCCCCTACATGAAGTGGCTCCAGGCGGACGTCCAGGACTCGGTCGCCGACCTCGCCGCCGACGTCGACGGCGACGGTCCGATCACCGTGGTCTGCGGTCGCGGCGAAGCCAGCGCGTACGTCGCCGGCCTGCTCACCGAGGCCGGCATCGACGCCCAGAACCTCGCCGACGGCATGGAGGGCTGGGCGCGCGTCTATCGCGCCCGCGAGATCACCGACTCGGACCCGACCGTCGTCCAGTACCAGCGCCCGGCGAGTGGCTGTCTGGGCTACATGATCGTCTCGGCTGGGGAGGCCATGGTAGTCGATCCGCTCCGGGCGTTCACCGACCGGTACGTCACCGACGCCACGGAGCGGGACGCCGAGATCACGACCGTCGTCGATACCCACGTCCACGCCGACCACGTGAGCGGACTTCGCGAACTCGCCGCCGAGACCGGCGCAACGGCAGTGCTGCCGCGGATGGCCGTCGAGCGCGGCGTTACCTACGACGTCGAGACGATCATCGACGGCGAGGAACTGACGGTGGGGGACGCCACGGTCGAGGTCCGCCACCTCCCGGGCCACACGACCGGCATGACGGCGTTCCGGGTCGGCGACGTGCTGCTCTCGGGCGACAGCCTGTTCGTCGAGAGCGTCGCCCGCCCGGACCTGGAACGCGGCGAGAACGGCGCGGAGGTGCTGGCGGCCCACCTCTACGAGTCGCTGACCGACCGCCTCGCGGCCCTGCCCGACGAGACGGTCGTCGCGCCCGGCCACTACGGCGAAGCGGCGACGCCGGCTGACGACGGGACTTACACCGCGACGCTGGGCGACCTCCGCGACGACCTGGCGGTGTACTCGATGGGCCGTGCGGAGTTCCAGGCGCTCATCCTTCGGGACGTCCCGCCGCGGCCGGCGAACTTCGAGCGCATCATCGCGGCGAACCTGGGCCGCGAAGACCTGGACGACGAGGACGCCTTCGAACTGGAACTCGGGCCGAACAACTGCGCGGCCAGCCCCTCGATCGCGGACTAATCTTCGGGCTCTGCCGTTCGGTAAACCCGTCCTCACCGGTTGTTCGTGAAACCGGTGGCGTAATGGTTAGAACAGAAGAATTTTATCATTACAAACACCCGTTTCGACTGCTGACGAACCCTGGCCGGGGACGATCCCCGCTGGCCGGTGGACGCGTCGGCCCTCCTTCAGATAGCTATGAACTCGAGGTCACCTGTCGGTCGCATCCTGGTACTGTCGGTGCTCGCTCTCACACTCGCGCTCTCGTCGACCGTGTTCGTTCCCGCTGGGGGCGCCACGGTGACGGAGAACGGCTCCAATACCACGGCGAATGAATCGGTCGAGATGTCGGTCTGGACCGCGCCAGCGTCGCAGTTCGATTCGCTACGCACCACTCGGGACGTCCACGATGCTATCGAGAACGGGACGCTCACGCGGAGTCGCACTGTTGCCAAGCAGGACGTCGTCGTCTTCGCTGTCGAGTCGCCACGCGCCGTCGATGCACTCCGACGGGAGCGAAACAGCAGTCAGAACGCTACCGAGGCGTTCGTCGCCCTCGAAACGCGATCTGACGAGTTCAATCTGGAAATGTACAACGTGAACATGTCTGGGATGGCGGACGACCCATACCTGGACGTCCACGAAACCGCAGCGAACGACGGACTGCGAGTCGTCCCGGACGAGGGCAACGACACCCTCTACGTGGCGATGAAGCACGACAGAATTGTTTTCGAGGGGTGGCCGATCCCGTCCGATATCTCGGGGATGATCTATAACGCGAGCTTCTCCATCAATGACTCGGCGCAATACCGGGCCAGCGCCGAGTTCCGACTCGTCAATCGGACGTTCCGGTTCGACACCGGCTCGGGCGACGTCATCAGACTCGGCGGGCAGTTCCGCTGCCATCTCATTACCGGACAGACCTCGGTTGCACCCGGGACAGAGTTGCCGATCCGACTGAACGGGAGCGATCCCACGTATCCCATACAGGAGACCGCTGTCGTCGACACCCAGCAGTCAGTGAAAGCGATCGTCGACGCTGATCTGCCGACGAACGTGACGTTCGAGGTATCGGTCCCGACGATTCCGGGGGCGACGGCAGAGGGACTGATCGGTTCAGACACGCCAGCGGCCTTTTCGGACGTTCGGTTCGATCCCCAGTCGGTGCAGAACGGAACCGTCACGCTCGATAGAGCGATGACTGGTGGCGGTGGCTTCGTCGTCCTGTACCCGGCGTCGGTCGTCGACGAGATCGCCACTCGGGACGCCTCCCAGGGTTGCGTTCAAACGCGGATCAATCGGAGCCTGGCGAGTGATCGTATTGTCGGCGTCAGCGACTACCTCGTACCGGGCGAACACGAGAACGTCACCGTACAGTTGCGTTCGTCTCTCGATCAGAACCGGACGCTCGTTGCGGTCCCGCACCTCGACACCAACGACAACGAGTCCTTCGACTTCCCGGCGACTGGACCGGACGCACGGCGAGCCGGGTATCCTGTGACCGACGGTCCAGCGGCACTGAACGGGTCACTCGTTACCGACGCAGCGCTGGTCTCGGTGGAGACGCCGACCGAATCCACGACGAGCACGCCTCCCGCCGCGTCACCAACCGCCTCACCGTCAACGTCGCGAACGTCTACCATTGTGACTGCGGCCCAACAATCTCAGCAGACAGAGACGACCACCGCGGACGGCCCCGGATTCACGTCCACGCTCGCGACGCTCGCGTTCCTCGCGGTGGCACTCCTTGGCATTCGGGGTTAGGACAAATTCGGTAGCGAGACACAGCACTTTGGCTAATTCTGGAAACTATATTCGGAGATATGCTATTACTGGTAGATTTATTGTGCTGGCGTCCGTCGGTCGTCGCATGCGACTCGAAGACGAGACAGTGTTCATCACGGGGGCGGGGTCGGGGATCGGCCGCGCGACCAGCCTCCGGTGTGCCGAGGAGGGAGCGTACGTCATCGTCACCGACGTCGACGAAGACGGCGCAGCGGAGACCGTCGAACAGATCGAGAACCTCGACACGGGCGGGGCGGAATCGCATCGCCTCGACGTGACCGACGCCGAGGAGTTCGACGCGATGATCGAGGCCACCGCCGAGGAGCACGGCCTCGACGTCGTGGTCAACAACGCCGGCACCGGCCATCCGCCCCAGAGCATGGAGGACGTGGGCGAAGCCATGCGCGATTACGTCATCGACGTCAACATCAAGGGCGTCTGGAACGGCTGTCACGCCGCGCTGCCGATCATGAAAGACCAGGGTCACGGCGCGATCGTCAACGTCGGCTCGCTCGCGTCGATCTTCGGACTGCCCAAGCAGGCCGCCTACTCGCTGACGAAGGGAGCGGTCCTCAACTTCACCCGTGCCGTCGCCGCCGAGGCAGGTCCCTACGGCGTCCGAGCCAACACGGTCTGTCCGGGCTTCACGGACACGCCGATGGTCCAGCAGATGTTCCAGAGCTACGACGATCCCGAGGCCGCTCGCGAGAAGATGGAAGAGGGGTACCCGCTCAAACGCCTCGGTGAGGCCGAGGAGATCGCCGACGCCATTCTCTTTCTCGCCTCCTCAGAGGCCTCCTGGATCACCGGCGAGGGACTGGTCGTCGACGGCGGGTTCCGGACGGCCGGCGGCGGCTAACTACTGTCCGGACACCAGCCGTCACGCGGTGCCGTTCGCGTCCTCGATGGTGAATCGTTTCCCGAACACCAGGAACAGCGCCGTCCCGACGACGCCGACCGCCGTCGCCGCACCGAAGGCCAGTTCCGGCGAGTACGCGCTGTAGAGCCAGCCGCCGACCAGCGCGCTCGGGATGGTCACGGTGTTTCGAATCAGGTAGTACGCGCCGGTGACGCGCCCGCCCGTGTCCTGTTCTGCGGGGCCGACGATGAGCGCCTTGTGGGCCGGGAGGCCGGCGAAACGCAGCCCCGAGAACGCAAAAAGGAGGCCGACGATCCAGGGGTTCGCCGGCGCGTTGATGAGCAGGATCGGAAAGAGCGCGTACACGGCGAATCCGATCGCGACGACGGGTTTGAGCCCCACGCGGTCGGCCAGGCGGGCAACTGGAACCATGCTCACCAGGGCGACGACCATCTCGACGGCCAGCAACACGCCGAAGAGGGCGTCGGGCGAGAGATAGCCGACGACTGGGAGCGTGACGCTGACCGCGAGGAACTCGGTGACCACGATGACGAAAAAGACGTACACCATGCCGTTGGCGAAGCGGACGAGCGTGTCTCCGAGCAGCAGCGGGGGTAACTCCTCGGGCATCCCCCGGAGGTCCGCGACGACCTGCGAGATTCCTTCGAAGGACTTTCCGAACGAGTCCCCGCTCGCGTCGTAGAGGCGATGCTGGACGGCGGTCGCCACGAACCCGAAGGCGGCTGCGACCGCCAGCACCGCCTGGAAGCCACGGTCGAACCCGAGGGCGGCGATGAGGGCCGCCGCAAGCAGGGGCCCGATCAGGAAGGCAGTCCGGCGCACGGTTTCGGTGCTGGCGAACCCGGTCGCCAGGTGGTCCGGCGCGACGCTCTGCTTGACGATGGCGAAGGTCGCGCCCAGCCCGAAGGACTTCCAGGTCTGTGCCAGAAAGAGACCGAGGAACACCCCGACCGGCAGCACGATCGCCTCGACGTCGAACGGTCCCGCGCTGGTGGGGCCGACCGTCACGGTACCGAACAGCGGCGCGGCCAGCCAGACGAGAAAGCCCACGGTCGAGGCGAGGCCGAACGCCGTCAGCGCGACCCGTGACCCGATGCGGTCCGAGAGCGCGCCGCCCGGATACGGGTACACGGCGCTGATGAGGTTCCCGACGCTCCCGTACAGGCCGATCGCCACGCCGCCGGCCCCGAGCAGGCTCATGTAGCGGGGCAGGTAGCGACTGGTCATCTGGAAGCCCAGGGAAAAGGAGAACATCGCGACAGAAAGCACGAGCACGTCCCGTTCGAGCGCGAAAAACTGTCGGATCGTCGCGAGCGCTCCGAGCTCCTCGTCGGCTCGTCGCGCACTCGCTCCGGCGTCTGCCATACCGGGACTTGCCGCCGATCCCTGTTAAATCGGGCTTCTATCCGCTCTGTGGGTCACAGTTCCTCACAGCAAACCGGGCCCCGGTCAGCGGCGTGCGAGCACGGCGATGGCGAGGAGCGCACCGACGAGCGCTAGTAGTGGGGTGAAGCCGGGGCCGCTGCCGTCGCTGCCGTCGGTTCCGGCGGTGGCCGTCTGCTCGCCGTTGTTCGCGCTGGGATCGATCCCCTCGATCGTCGCGGTCGCCACGAGGTCGTCGGCCGTCGCCTGAATAGTGTGCTCGCCCTGGCTGTCGACGGCGAACGTGAGTCCCCCGTTAGCGTCGGTTTCCCCGATGCTGGCGCCGTCGACCGTGACGGAGGCGTTCTCGACCGGCGTGCCGTACTCGTTGGTCACGTCGATGCTGACGTTCTCGCCGACGACGACTCGGTCGGCCAGCGAATCGATGCTGATCGCCGGCGTTCGTTTGATGTTCACGTTGAGGCTCGTCGGCTCCTCGTCGACGTTGAGGTCCTCGCTCGCCGTCTCGTAGCCCTGTTTCGTGATCGAGACGTCGTACTCGTTGTTGACGGGCACGCTCAGCGTGTTCTCCCCGTTCCCGAGGGTCTGGACGCCCGTCGCGACGCCCTTGACGTCGATGCTGGCGTTCTCCAGCGGCCTGGCGGACTCGAAGTGGTCGTCGGTGACGTTGAACGTCACTGTCACCGACCCCTGCTCGATGCTGAGCGATTCACTCGCGTCGCCGTCGACCTGGATCATCGTGTCGTTGCGCAGGTACCCCTCCTTGAACACGAACAGGTGGTACTCGCCCTGCTCGATGGCGTCGGTCTCGTGGACGCCGTTCTCGTCCGTCCGCTCGTTGACGACGCGGGTCCCGTCCTGCCAGAGGCGCACCCAGGCGTCCTCGACCGGCGTTCCGCGCTCGTTCGTCACTTCGACTGTCGCCGATCCCTTCTCGGCGACGGTGATCTCCACGTCACCTGCACTGGCGCTCTCGATGTCGTAGTCGGTGTTCCGAATGTACTCGCCGCTCGTCACGTCGATCTCGACGTTGGCACCCGACGGCACGTCGATCAGCGCCTGCCCGTTCGAGCGCGTCGTCTCCGTCGCGCTGCCACCGTCCCAGGTGGCCTCGACGCCTGCATCGGCGACCGGGTCGCCGTCCCGATCGACTACGGAAATTGTCAGTGTCACATCCTGTGTCGTCTGTGCGGTTGCTGTCATCGGGACGCCCGACAGCAAGACGACGACTATGAGGAGTAGAGCGGTCGTGCGCGTCATACCCACACCGTCGGATGGATGTCATAAACCTCTATCGGCCTCGCGTCACTTTCGGTGTGGTGTCACTCAGTCGACGCCCCGTCGGTGGTGGGCTCGGGCTTAGCGGAGCGCCCCTCGCGCGTTTCCGGGACTCCCCTCGTCGAGTTCGTCGACGATACGTTCGACTTCGTCGGGCGTCACCGTGGGGACCGGCCCCGGGATCGTACGGGTCAGCGTCGCGGCCGCGACGCCGTGCGCGAGCGCGTCGCTGATGCCGTCACCGGCCAGCCGGCGGCTGAGGAACGCACCGATGAACGCGTCGTGTTCGCCGGTCGTCTCGACGGCCTGCGTTTCGACGGCGTCGCTCTCGTGGATCGTCGCGTCGTGCCAGACCAGCGCGCCGTGTTCGCCCTGGGTGACGACGACCGTCTCGAAGTCGTACTTCGAGCCGATCTGATGGGCCAGCTGAGACGCTTCGCCCGTCTGCTTCAGAACCGTCTGCACGTCGTCCTCGTTCGCCACCAGGACGTCGGCTGCCGGGAACATGTCCGTCAGCGTCTCGCGCGCCTCGCTGGCCGACCAGAGGTCCGGGCGGTAGTCGAGGCCGAGTACCGACGTGCCGCCGGCAGCACGCAGCACCGCCTGTGCCGTCTGCTCCACCGTCTCGGAGAGAGCGATCGTTTCACCGCTGACGAACACTGCCTGCCCGTCCTGCACGTCGTCCATCGGTAGCTCGGCCGGTTCGGCCGTCTCGATCGCCGTGCCGTGCCGATCGTCCAGGACGTAACTGTCTCGCGGTGTGCTCCCCGCCTCGAAGAAGGTGAGTCCCTGTCTCGCCTCGCTCGCCTCGACCCAGCTAACGTCCGTCGTGATGCCGTGGCCTCGCAGTTCCGAGACCGCCCGCCTGCCCAGCGGCGTGTCCGCCAGCTTCGAGGCCCACGTGCTGTCCGTGCCGAGCCTGCTCGCCGCGACCGCGACGTTGCTCGCCGCGCCCGTCGCCCACACGTTCAACTGGTCCGCCGTCTCCAGCCGTGCGTGCTGTGGTGGCGACAGCCGCAGCGCCGTCTCCCCGAATGTCACTAAATCCGTCATATCCCTGCAAATGCATACGGGGGGCTTAGTTCGTGGGGCCGTTTCTCACGACAAACCACCTTTTTCTTCGTCGGGTCGCGGCTTCGCCGCGACCGCTCCTCGAAAAACGTCCCCAGAAATTGAAGATTTCTGGTGGGCCTCGCAAGAACTCCACTCTTGCGGACGTGGGCGAAAAAGGCGGAACTCGCGCCACGGCGCGAGTTCCGGGAACCGCGCTCCCTGCGGTCGCGCGGATGCTGGTGGTTAGTTGAGTGTCGTCACTGATTCTCGTCACCTGTCTCTCTGGGGCCGTCGGTGGTTGAGATGGTGAACTGTCGGTTCTCTGGGTTGTAATACTCTCGTCCAAAGAACCCTCTGAGTGCCATTGTCGTTCCAACGTACGAGGCTGCGACGAGGACGACGAATCCGAGCGCAAAACTGAGGACCAATTCAGCGACCATGCTTTACAGCAAAACCTCTGTGGATTTGTTGTCTTTGAATAGTATTTTGCGCGCCACGACCAGGCCTATACTGACGGAATCCGGTGCTGCGTACCGTCTTACCCGCCGTGCCCGGGGTAATCGCGCTCGAACCGCGACTCGATCTCCTCGCGGTCGAGTTCGATGAGCACGGGGCGGCCGTGGGGACAGGCCCAGGGGTTCTCGCAGTCGTCGAGCGCCTCCAGCAGCGCGAGCACCGACCCCTCGGTGAGCGACGTGTTGCCCGTGATCGAGGGGTAACAGGCCAGGTCCGAGATCAGTTCGTCGGCCACGGCGTCGACCGTCTCGGCGGCCGCCGCCTCGCCCGTGACGAACGCCGAAAGGACTTCCCGGACGAGTTCCGGACCAGCCGCCTCGGCCACGAGGTCCGGCACCGTCCGGACCTCGACCGTCCGGTCGTCCACGCGCTCGGCCTGGAACCCCAGGCGCGCGAGCGCGTCCTCGTACTCGGTGAACAGCTCGGCTTCCCGAGCAGTCACGGAGAGGTCGACCGGGTTCGCCAGCGCCTGGGTCGCCGTCTCGCCGGCGAAGCGCTCGCGCAACCGCTCGTAGTTGACCCGTTCGTCGGCCGCGTGCTGGTCGATCAACACCACCCCGTCGTCCGTTTCGGCAACCACGTACGTATCGTGTATCTGCCCGAGCACTCGCATTGCCGGGAGTCGATCGAACGCCTCGGTGTCTCCGCCCACCGCCGCCTGGTCGTCGGTGCCCAGGCGCGTCTGTGCTGACCCCGGTCGGAAGCGACCGGCCTGCTCGTGGGAACTCTCGGTACCGCTGGACTCGGCGGCCTCGGACTGTCGCGTATCGGAGCTCTGCGACGCCGGCCCGTCAGTCGATGGTGGGCTGGTCGACGGCCGGTCGACTGCCGATCCGTCCGCTCGTTCTTCGACACCGGGGTCGGCCTGGGGGCTCGCGTCCGAGACTTCGGTCTCTCCACTGCTGGCCTCTGCAGGGTCGGCGACATCGCCACCGTTCGCCGCGCTGACGCCGCTCGTCTCCCGGATGTCGTCGGGGCCGATCGGGTCCTGCTGTCTGGTGGGCGGGTCCGTCGGTGCCGGCTCTGTGCTGGCCGCGTCGGTCGGCTCGTCGGGTCGGTCCGCCTCGGGTGCGTCCGCCGTCCCCGCCGTCCCCGCGGTCTCGGCATCGCCCTCGGCGTCGTCACTGCGTTCCGGCACGATCTCGGCCTGTGCCGGCGCGGACCGACCGCGGGGCGCCGACGAGCGGACGATCCCCTCGCGGAGGAGCGCCTCTTCGACGGCCGTCTGGACCTGTTCCCGGACGCCGTCGCTGTCGGCGAAGCGGACCTCCATCTTGCGCGGGTGGACGTTCACGTCCACGGTGTCGGCGGGAAGCTCCAGGAAGAACACGGCGAAGGGATAGCGATCGGGCGCCAGTTGGTTGCCGTAGGCGTCGACGATGGCGTCCCGAACTGTCCCCGAGCGGACGTACCGACCGTTGACGTAGGTCGTCACGTAGTCGTTGCTCGCGCGGGTCGTCTCGGGATGACTGACGAGCCCCGACACCGATTCGAGCGGGCCGTCTGGCAGGTTCGAGTCGTTCTCGTCCGACTCGTCGGGATCGACCTCGACCATCCCTTTGGCGACTTCGCGACCGTAGACTGACATCACCGTGCTCTGGAGGTCGCCCTGGCCGGTCGTGGCGAACGTCTCCCGGTCGTCGTGGGTCAGTGAGACCCGGACGTCCGGGTTCGCCAGCGCGTAACTGGTCACCACGTCGTTGACGTGGGCGAACTCCGTCCCGTCCTGTTTGAGGTACTTCCGGCGCGCGGGGACGTTGTAGAACAGGTCCTCGACTTCGATAGTGGTCCCCTCGGGACAACCGGCCGGTTTGACTTCGGCCACGTCGCCGCCCTCGACGCGGAGTTCCGTGCCCGTGTCTCCCCCGCGAGGTCTGGTCTTGATGGTCAGGCGCGAGACCGCGCCGATGGCGTGTAGGGCCTCGCCGCGGAACCCGAGCGTGGCGACGCCGGATTCCAGGTCCTCGATGTCGCGGATCTTCGAGGTCGTGTGTTTCTCGACCGCGCGGCGGACCTCGTCCTCGCTCATGCCGATCCCGTCGTCGGTGACGCGGATGCCGTCTTTGCCGCCGCGCTGGACGGCGACCTCGACGCGGCTGGCGTCGGCGTCGAGGCTGTTCTCGACGAGTTCCTTGACGACCGACGCCGGTCGCTCGACCACCTCGCCGGCCGCGATGCGCTCGACCGTCTTCGGATCGAGTTCCCGGATGGACCCCTCGCTCATACCTGCTCGAACGTCCCCAGGGGCAAAAACGTGCTGTGGTTGGTGGCATCCACTCGCCGTCAGACCGGCGCCCCGACCGGGACCGGGTTGAAGGACGTTCACGTCGTACCATGGACGACCCGCATGGCCACCCAGAACGCGTTCAACGGCGGGACGGTCGCGAAGGTCGGCGCCGGGTTCGCCATCGCGCTGGTGCTCCTGTACCTGTTCGGGACCGTCGTCGGCTGGGCCGCGATCGCTCGCACGCTCAGGGCGGCTGACCCCCGGTGGTTCGGGCTCGCGCTCGCCTCGACCACCCTCGGACTCGCCGCCTGGGCGAAAGCGTGGGACGAAGTGCTCTGCGTGATCGACGTCGACATTCCGTTCCCGTCGCTCGTCGTCACGTACTTCGCCGGCACCTTCGCCGACTACGTGACGCCGATGGGGAAGGCCGGCGGCGGGCCGCTGATCGCGTACCTCCTCTCGACGGACGATCGGATCAGCTACCACGAGAGCCTGGCGACGCTGACGACCGCCGACCTGCTCAACCTGGTCCCGTACTTCCTGTTCGCCGTCGTCGGTGGTCTCGGCCTCGCATTCCGCGGCGGCCTCCCCCGTCGTGCGGACCTGCTCGCGGGTGCGCTCGGTGGCGTCGCGGTCGTCGTCGGGAGCGGCGGCTACCTCGCCTGGCGCTATCGAACGACCGTCACGTACTCGCTCGTCGCTCTCCTCACGCCGGTGCTCGAACGGACACCCTTCGTCGACGTCGCGACCGTCCGCGAGGAGATTCACGGCTTCTACGAAGAGATGGACCGGATCGCCGACGAACCGCGTCTGCTCGGCTACACGCTCGCGCTCGGCGTCACCGGCTGGGTCCTGTTCACGATCCCGCTGTATCTCGCCGGCCTGACGGTCGGCGTCACGCTCGACCCGCTGGTCGTCATGTTCGTCGTGACCGCCAGCACCGTCGCCGGCCTCGTGCCGACGCCCGGCGGCCTCGGCGGCGTGGAGGTCGCTCTCGTCGGGTTACTCGTCGCGCTCACGCCGCTCAGCGCCGGGTCCGCCGCGGCCATCGCGCTGCTCTACCGCGTGGCGAGCTACTGGTACGTCCTCGGCGTCGGCGGACTCGCCGCCTTCTACGAGGTGTACTCGTACTGATGGACGCTGTCGGTGTGGGCTCACTCGCCGGTCTCGGCTGCCAGGTAGTCGAACTGGGCGGTCAGTTCCTTCGTCCGCTGGCGCCTGATGACCGTCCCGTCGAGGATCGCCCCCACGCCTCCGACGTCGAGCGCGAACTCCGTGGTCGCCGTGATCTCACAGCCGTCGTCGGTCGGTTCGATGGTGTATCCGGTCCACATCTCCTCGAAGATACCGTCGCGCTGCTCGTAGGCCAGGACCGCGTCCGCGTCGTCGAGGAGTCGCAGCTCCAGTTCGATGCTGGCCATCGCGAACCCCTTCCCGATCGTCAGTTCCTCCCCGTCGCGTTCGACCGTGCTGAAGCCGGCCGCGCGCATGAACGGTTCGACGTCCAGGACCTCCGCCCGGACGGCGTCGGGCGGCGCTGCGAGCGACCGCGAGAGCGAAACCGTCTCCATACGCGTCCTGGTCGCTCGGCTCGTATATATTCACCTGCTACTAATCAGCTGGTGGCCGCACGTCAGTCCGCCTCGGTCTCGTCGGACTCGCGCCGGAACCCCGGCGGCAGGCCGGTGTGTTTGATGCCGACCTGTTCGTCGATCTCGAACTGATACACTTCGACGCCGCCGGAGGTCTCTCCGGAGACGAACAGGTCGGGTCGCCAGGCGTTCTCCATGGCGGCTTCGTGGTCGTCCAGTTGGTCCATCGGGACGGCCTCGATCGAGCCTTTCAGCAGCACGCTCTCCCAGCTGAACATCGATTCGGCCTTGTACACGAGGAAGCGAGCGGTCTCCGTCTCGGCCGTCAGCGACTGCTTGCGGCTGCTGGACCCGATCACGTAGGTGAAGTAGAGTCGCGACTCGCCGTCGTACCCGTACGAAAGCGGGAGGAGATACGGCCCCTCTTCGGCCTGGAGGCCCAGCACGCCCACGCCCTGGCTCGACAGGAAGTTCTTGATCTCGCCGTCGTCCATCCACTCCATCCCATACTCCCGGAGCTCGTCGAGGGACATAGTTCCTAGACCCACAAGTGGCCTCATTAATCGCTCGTGCGTCAGCACAGCGAGACGACAGTCTGCGTACGGTTTTCCGCTCCCTGCCCGTCGCAGATCGGTCGAACTAAACGACCGACCGGCAAGTGTCGCAGTATGAGCAATACCGCCCAGACCCATCCTGTGCCGCGAGAGCACGCGGAGACGGCTCGCGTGCGCAAGCAGGACACGTCACACCCGTGCGCACTCACTGCCAACGACATCGACTCGCTGCTCACGGCCGTGCACGAACAGGCGATGGCGATTCGCGATACCCTCGCAGAGCGCGCCGACCGGACCGAGCGGATCACGACCGAGCGCGGTGAGGCCGTCGTCTACCTCGGGCCGGACGTTCTCGAGACCGTGCTCGACGCGATGGATCTCGGGGACTGCGTGCGGCGGTCGATGGCCCGCGTGGCCCACACCGAGACGGCGGCCGCCCACCTCGACGTGGCAGACGAGGCCGTGGTCGTGGCGCCGCCCCGCTAACTCACTCGCCGTCGAGTTCCGCCTGCCACTCCTGCACTTTCGCCAGCAACTCGACCGGTGGCGTCTCGTTGACGTCGACGTCGCGTAACTCGTCGAGCACTGCTTCGGTCGCCGGATCGAGCCGGGGATCGTCGTCCTCGGACGTGGCCTGATTCGGACTGCCGTCGGTCGCGACGCGCGTCTCGCCGCTCGTCTGCTCGTCGCCTTTGAACTGGCCGGAATCGAGGTCGAACACGACCTGCGTCGTGTCGCCGCCCTCGCTGCCCCCGCTCCCGCGTACCTCGATGGCTTCGTCTTCGCGCAGCCGGTCGAGGACGTCGCGCGAGCGGTCGACGACCGGCTCCGGGACGCCGGCCAGGTCGGCGACGTGGACGCCGTAAGACCGGTCGGTCGGCCCGTCTCGCACCGTCCTGAGGAAGGTCACGTCGCCGTCCGTCTCGTCGGCAGCGACGTGGACGTTCTCGACGGACGGGAGTTCATCGCCGAGCGTCGTCAACTCGTGGTAATGCGTCGCGAACAGCGTCCGGGACCGGATCTCGTTCACGATGTACTCCGTGGCGGCCCACGCGATCGAGATGCCGTCGTACGTCGCGGTCCCGCGGCCCACCTCGTCCAAGATCACGAGCGAGTCGTCGCTGGCCGAGTGGAGGATGTTCGAGAGCTCCTGCATCTCGACCATGAACGTCGAGCGACCCTGGGCGAGTTCGTCGAGCGCACCCACGCGCGTGTAGATGCCGTCGACCAGCCCCACCCGGGCCGCGTCGGCGGGCACGAAACTCCCGACCTGCGCCAGCAGCGTGATGAGCGCCGCCTGGCGCATGTAGGTCGATTTCCCGCTCATGTTCGGCCCCGTGACGATGAGGAAGCGTCGATCGTCGTCCATCCGGAGGTCGTTCGGGACGAACTCCGTGGTCTGTTCGACGACTGGGTGACGCCCCTGCCGGACGTCGAGTTCGCGCGACTCGGCCAGCTCCGGCCGGGCCCAGTCGTTGCGGACGGCGTGGGCGGCCAGACTCGCCAGCGCGTCGAGTTCGGCCAGCGCCCGCCCCACGTCCTGAAGCAGTTCCGCGTGGGCAGCCACCCGTTCGCGCAGCTCTCCGAACAGTTCGTACTCTAAGTCGCCGCGCTGTTCTTCCAGCCGGAGGATTTCGCGTTCGCGCTCTTCCAGTTCGGGAATCGTGTACCGTTCGGAGTTCTTGAGCGTCTTGATGGGTTCGTACTCGTCGGGAACTTTGTCGGTCTCGCTTTTGCCGACCTGGATGTAGTAGCCGTCCGTCTTGTTCCGGTCGACCTGGAGGTGCGTGATGCCGTGCTCGCGTTTCTCGCGGTCGTCCAGCGTGGCGATCCACTCCTTTGCCGCCTCGTGGCGCTCGATCAACTCGTCCAGTTCCTCGTCGTACCCCAGCCGGAACAGGCCGCCCTGCGTGACCGTCGACGGCGGGTCCTCGACCAGCGCCTCGTCCAGTTCGGCCGCGAGCGACGCGCCCGTCTCGCGGTCCGGCTGTTCGATCACCGACGCCAGCGGCGAGTCGGCCAGCCGCGGCGTCTCGGCGACGAGGTCTGCGGCCTGGGGCAACAGGTCCAGCGTGCCCTGCACACGGAGGAGATCGCCCGCGTCGGCGCTCCCCGAGGCCGCTCGACTCGCGAGCCGTTCCAGGTCGTAGCCCCCGTCCAGAATCTCGCGGAGTTCCTCGCGGGCCATCGCCGCCTCGGTCAGCGCTGCGACCGCCGACTGCCGGCGTTCCAGTTCCGTCCGCGATCGTCGCGGGCGCTGGAGCCACTCCTTGAGCAGGCGGCCGCCCGCGCTCGTGACGGTGTGGTCGATGGTCGCGAACAGCGAGCCGTCCGTGCCGCCGTGCATCGTCTCGGTGAGTTCGAGGTTGCGCTGGGTCGTCGCGTCCAGATCGACGTGGTCGCCCGAGCCGTACTGCTGCAGGCGGGTCACGGCTGCCAGCGCCCCCTGCCCGGTCTCTTCGACGTAGGAGAGCACTGCGCCGGCCGCCCGAATCGCTCCCTCGTCGTCGGCGATGCCGACCGCGTCGACGGTCTCCTCGCCGAACTGCTCGCGGACGGTGTGGCGGGCTCTGCCGGGCGCGAACGCGTCGGCGGCGTGTAAGGTCAGCGTCGCGTCCGTTCGCTCGCGGATGCGGTCGAGCAGGACGTCGTCGGTGCGGACGGTCGGGCCGGGCAGCACCTCGACGGGATCGAATTTATAGAGTTCCGTCACGAGTTCGGCCGTCGCGTCCGCGCCGTCCAGGCCGGAGACGAAGAACTGGCCGGTCGTCACGTCGGCGAAGGCGACGCCGTAGCGCTCGTCGCTCCCGCTGCCATCGCTGACGACGGCTGCGAGGTACTGCGCGTCGTCGGCCCCCGTTTCGACGAGCGTGCCGGGCGTGACGATCCGCGTGATCTCGCGTGCGTGCCCGTCGGCTGTCTCGTACTGGTCGGCGACGGCCACGCGGTAGCCGCGCTCGACGAGCGCCTTCAGATACGGCGTCAGGTCGTCGAGCGGAACGCCCGCCATCGGGTACGACGAGCCGTGGCTCGACTTCTGGGAGATCGTCAGGTCGAGTTCCTCGGCGACCAGTTCGGCGTCCTCGTCGAAGAACTCGTAGAAGTCCCCACACTGCATCGCCAACACGTCCGCGTCCGTCTCGGCCTTCAGGGAGAGAAACTCCCCCACGATGCCCGTCGCCTCTGTCATACCTTCGGGTGTGCCCGACAAGGGGTAAAACGCTACGGGTCGTCACCGCCGACGGGTGCGACGCCGGGAGTCTCCCTCGGGTCACGTCCGATCTCGGACCATCATATAAATTTCCGTGGATGCGCGGCAATTAAAATAGGGGCGAGTGGCTGCACACTGCAAACGTTGGGGAGTTCAATGGTACGCGAAACCGATGGGGATGGGAGCGGTGTCAACAGACGACAGCTACTGCGGTCGGCGGGGGTCGCCGCGACGGGACTCGCGCTCGGAACCGGGACGGCCTCGGCGTCGGGGTTCGGCGTGTCGACGTCGGACCACACGATCAGTTCCTGGGACGGCACGGAGCTGGCGGCGACGCTGTACGTGCCCGGCGGGAGCGGGCCACGTCCGACAGTGCTGATGACCCACGGCTGGGGCGCGTTCAGACAGTCGCCGCTCACAGCTCCGAAGGCGCTCACCTACGCCAAGAACGGCTACACGGTGCTGACGTACGACTCGCGAGGATTCGGGAATTCCGACGGTACCGTGGGCCTCGACGGCCCGCGTGAGACCAAAGACGCCCAGGCGCTGATCGACTGGCTGGCGAAGCGGCCGGAAGTCGCCCTCGAGGGAACTGGAAATCCGAAACTCGGCATGGACGGCGTCTCGTACGCCGGCGGCATCCAGTTCCAGGCCGCGGCAGCCGACGACCGCATCGACGCCATCGTGCCGCGGATCACCTGGAACGATCTCACCTACTCGCTGGCCCCGAACGGCGTCATCAAGAGCGGCTGGCTCACCATCCTGCTCGGCCTGGGCACTATCGGAACGGCCGACGGCGATACCGATTCGCAGGTCACCGACCGGCTCTACGAGTGGTACAAAGACGCCGTGTGGAACAACGAGATTCCGGCCGACGCCGAACAGGCGTTCCGGAACCGCTCGGTGGCCTCCAAAGACGACTTCGACACGCCGGCGTTCCTCGTCCAGGGCTGGGACGACACGCTGTTCAAGCCCAACGAAGCGCTGTGGACCTACAGACAGCTGCAGGACGCCGGCGTCGACACGCGGCTGGCTTTCTACGAGGGCGGCCACGCCGTCGAGGAAATCGCGGTGCCGCTCGACGCCCGCGAGCACATGAACGGCCTCGCGGTCTCGTGGATGGACCAGCACGTCCGCGGCACCGACGCGGAGGTGCCCCGGACGACGAGCTACCTCAAACAGCGCGACGAGTGGCGGACTGATTCCGAGTGGCCGCCCACCGACGTCTCGAAACGGGCCTACGACCTCGGCGCCGCGAGCAGGGACGGCGAGGCAACCATCGAGCAGTGGAGCTGGTGGCACGACACCGAGGTCACGTACACCTGGACTGTCGGCGAGGACGTCGAGGTCGTCGGTACCCCCGAACTCGACCTCTCGTTCGACGTCCACGGCGACGAGGCGCGCCTGTTCTTCAATCTTCAGCACGACGGCGAGAACATCAACGACGTGGGCGAAGTGTACCGCATCGGCAATTCCGGAACCAACCGCATCAGGTTCAGCTACCCGACGCTCCAGCGGTTCTGTTCGAAGGGCGACGAACTCGGCCTGCAGATCAGCGTCTCGAACCCCTTCTATCTCGACTCGCGGGACTCCGACGGCGTGACCGTGCGCGCGAGCGAATCGCGCGTGCTGCTGCCACAGCGGTAGAGCCGCCGTCTGTCCTGCTCTGGACCGGCGGAGTCCCGGCTTCGGCCGGGACCGCCGCGCCGCCTGTGACTTCCGTGTCCACCGTCCACACCCCGAACATTGACCCGTACCGGCTTCGAGTAGCCAGTTGAGAGATGTTCGAGTCGCTTTCGGGATCGACGCTGTCGCTCGTGGTCCGACTGCTCGTCGCGCTCGGGATCGGCGGCCTCGTCGGGATGGAGCGCGAGCAGAGCGAGTCCGCGGGCACCTTTGCGGGCAGTCGCACGTTCCCGCTGTTCGGGCTCTACGGGGCGGTGGTGCAGGCCTTCTTCCCCGATTTGCTCCCGGTCGCGCTCGCTGTGCTCGCAGTCCCTCTCACCGTCGCCTACGTGGCCAAGATCGCGACCGTCGGCGACGTCGGGCTGACGACGGTGATGGCGGCGCTGGTGACGACCCTCCTCGGTGCGCTGACGATGCACTCCGAGCAGGGACTCCTCGTCGCCGTCGTCGTCGGGGGTGTGATGACCGTTCTGCTCTCTGCGAAAGACCCCATCCACGCAGTGGCCGACCGCATCGACGAACGGGAACGTCGCGCCGTCGCGAAGCTCATCCTCGTGACGCTGGTCGTCTTGCCGGTGCTCCCGAACCGAGAACTTGCCGTCATCGGCGGACTCAACCCACAGTTCGTCTGGCTGATGGTCGTGTTCGTCTCCGGACTCGGCTTCGTCGCCTACCTCCTGACGCTGGCGATCGGCACCGAACGCGGCATCATCCTCACGGGCGTCCTCGGCGGGTTCGTCTCCTCGACGGCGACGACGGTGTCGATGGCCGAGCGGACGGCCGAGAACCCGTCGCTGTACAGGGTGGCCGGCGTCGCAGCCGTCATCGCCGCGACCGTCATGTTCCCGCGGGCGCTCGTCGAAGTCGCCGTGGTCAATCCCGCCTTGCTCCCCCACGCCGCGGTCCCGATGCTCGTGATGACTGTCGTCGCCGCGGTGGCCACTGTCGCGCTCTACTGGTATTCCGACGAAAGCGAGGCGATCGACACCGAGATGACCAATCCCTTCCGGCTCCGGTCGGCGCTCTTTTTCGGTGCCCTGTTCGCCGCTGTGCTGCTGGTCTCGGAGTACGCGAACGCCTGGTTCGGGAGCCGGGGCATCTACGTGACTGCGTTCCTCTCCGGACTGGCCGACGTCGACGCCATGACCCTCTCTCTCAGCAAACTCGCCGCCGAAGGATCGGTCTCGCCGGACGTGGCGACGACCGGCATCGTCATCGCGGCTATCGCGAACACGCTCGTCAAGGCCGGCCTCACCTGGGTTCTCGGGACTCGCCGCCTCGGCCGGCGCGTCACCGCAGTGCTGGGCGTCGCAGCGCTGGCCGGACTCGTCGTCGTGATGGTCTGACGGCTCTACTCGTCCGATTCCAGTTCGTCGAGCACGCTGAAGACGCGCTCTGTCAGCGTCTCGGCGTCCGCTGCCAGCAATTTCACGATGGCTTCTTTGCCCACCTCTCCCCGGTCGATGACGGCCACGGGCGTCCCGTCGGCCGCCCGGAACGCTCGGCGTGCGCCCCACTGCATCGTCGAGCCTTCCTCGGCTTTCACGTCCGCCGGTTCGGCACTTCGATCGTACTCCGCGACGGGACCGTCGAGGACGCCGAGTGCGTCTTCCACCTCGTCGTCGAACCGGCAGTTGACCGCAAAGCGCAGGTCGCCGTCGAACTCCCGGGTCGAGAGCAAAAAGCGCGCGACGTGACTCGACGCCCCGAACCGCACGCCCCGGTTCGGCTTGACGCCCGAGAGCGTCTTCGTGATTCTGCCCTCGACGGCAGCGGTCTCTTCGGGCATTTCCGCGTAGGGCGTCGCGGCCACGACGTTCATGCCGACTTCGGGAACGAGGCGGCGCACGTCGCGGTCGACGAACTGCTCGACGACGCTTTCGACGGCCTCCCCCGTAGGGTCTCTCGCGGCGTCGTTGCGGACTTCGACCATGTGGTGGACGCTGCCGGGTCCCTCGCCGACGTCGAGCGGGTAACGGACGCCGCGGGCCAGCAGGTCGATGCCCGACGAGACGGCCTCCGTCAGGTCCGCACCCCGTGCGAGGTGTGCGGTGATGGCGCTGGAGAGCGTACAGCCCGACCCGTGCGTGGCGTCGGTGTCGACGCGCGGGTGTCTGAACGTCTCGACGGTCTCCTCGGTGACGAGCACGTCCACGACGGCCTCGCCCGGGACGTGCCCGCCCTTGACGAGCGCGGCGTCGGCGCCCATCTCGACCAGTCGCTCACCCGCTGCTCGGCAGTCGGCCTCGTCCTCGGGCTCGACGCCGGTCAGAACGGCCGCCTCGTCGGCATTGGGCGTCACGAGCGTCGCCGCGGCGACGAGGTCCTCGTAGGCGTCCTCGGCGTCCGGTTCGAGCAGCCGGTCGCCCGACGCGGCGACCATCACCGGGTCCACGACGAGGGCCGGCAGGTGGCCGGTGTACTCCCCGACGAGGTCGATCACGTCGCTCGTCGCGAGCATCCCAGTCTTGGCCGCGCGAACGTCGAAGTCGTCGAGGACGGCCTCGATCTGCGCCGCGATTTCCGACGTAGGCAAGCGGTGCGAACTCTCGACGCCCCGGGTGTTCTGTGCGGTGACGCTCGTGACCGCGCTGGTGCCGAACGCGCCGCAGGCCTCCATCGTCTTCAGGTCGGCCTGAATGCCCGCGCCACCGCCGGAGTCGCTGCCAGCGATGGTCAGTGCAACCGGCGGTCGGTCGGGTGCAGCCTGGCGTGTGGTCATACCCGCTATCTGGGCGGGCAGTAACTAAGATGGTGGCGATACGCCCCGCATTCGCCGCGTCTGCCGGCGATTCCGCGGGGAACAACGTGCCCTAATATCGCCTAGTATGCTAATCAATTTCTAGACTACATTCAACGCAACGCTTATGTTTGTGAACCGTTCCCAATCGAGTAGCTGCGGTTCGGCGGCGCTGCCCGTCACCGCGCACGAAAGACCATGGAAGAACAGACTGTCGATTCAGACCTCGAACAGCACGGATCGTTTGCAAGCTTCGAAACCGCCGACGGCGACCTCGTCATCTATAACCGGGGCGACCCGACGTCGTGGTTTCAATCAGACACCGTGACCGAGGTCCAGGACTGGCGCTGACTGCGGTCGATCTATCGGTTCAGCCGTTCTGACGGACACGACGATCTCGCTATTCGTCCGCCGATTCCAGTTTCTCGGCGTACTCTTCCATCGCGGCCCAGAACGGGTCCGCGCCCGGATGGTCGGTGTTCTCGCCGTCGACGACGAGTCCCGAGCCGTCGCGGACCTCGCCCACGTCCGCGGCGGGAATGCCCTCGTCGGCAAGCGCACCGAGCACGTCGTCGACCCCGTCCGGATCGACCGTCAGCAGGAGCGTTCCCTCGCTGATCGAGATCCAGGGGTCGATGCCGAAGAACTCGCAGGCTTCTATCACGCCCGGCTGGACCGGGACCCGGTCGGTCTCGATGTCGATCCGGACGCCTGCGGCCCGTCCCATCTCGAAGAGGCCGCCGTAGATGCCACACTCCGTGGCGTCGTGCATCGCCGTCACCGGTCCCGCGGCCGCCGCCGTGAGCGCGTCTTTGACGGGACTCATGTCGTAGAACCGGTCTTTCGCGTTCTGGATCGTCTCAGGGTCGAGTTCGCCCTCCAGCAACGATTCGTACTGGATCGAGAGCAGCCCAGTCGCCTCGATGGCCGGCCCCTTCGTGACGACGACGCGGTCGCCCACGCGTGCGCCGTCTGGGCGGACCAGCTCGTCGGGATCGCCGACTGCGATGGGGGTCGCGCCGCCGACCATCGGGTAGTTACAGCCGGCGTAGCGGGCGGTGTGACCCGTCACGATGGAGACGCCGAGGTCTCGGGCCTCCTCGTCGAAGGTCTCCCAGACCGTCTCGAACTCCGCGTCAGTGATCTCCGGCGGGAGGTTGAAGTCGACCGACAGGTGCGTCGGCGGCAGTCCCGAGACTGCCACGTCACTCATGAGAATGTGGAAGGCGAACCACGCCGCCCGCTCGAACCCGAGCGAGGGCATGACGAACACGGGATCGGTCGCCATGACGACGGCTCTGTCGGCGACCTCGATCGCCCCGAAGTCCACGCCGTGTTGCGGCCCGAGCGTGACGTCGTCCCGGTCGGCGCCGAGGTGCGGGTAAATGTACTCGTCGAAAAACTCCCTGTCGACCTTCCCGAGTTCGCTCATGACCGAGTGGTACCTGCGAGTTGCACTTAGACGTACCGCTGTCGAGTTTGAGGATCGCCACGGCAACTCTGTGGGGATCTCGACGCGCGTGCCCGTCTGTGCTCGCTCGGTTTGCGCCGCTCCCGTGTGGTACCGCATGACTCAAACGAGTCTTTCACTCAACCCTGGTTTCTAGTCCTCGGATTTCGTCTCTCACCACATGACTGCGATCCGGACTGAACAGCTGACGAAACGGTTTGGCGGCTTCACTGCGGTCCGCGATCTCACGTTGCGTGTCGACGACGGCGAGGTGTTCGGGTTTTTAGGGCCGAACGGTGCCGGGAAGTCCACCACTATCGACATGCTCCTGGATTTCGTCCGGCCGACCAGTGGTGAACTCACCGTTCTTGGGCACGATCCACGCACCGAACCGCGTGCGGTTCGCGAGCGGATCGGTATTCTCCCGGAGGGGTACGACCTCTACGATCGCCTCTCGGCCCGTCGACACGTCGAACTCGCGATCGAACTGGCGGCGACCGACGACGATCCGGACGCCGTTCTGCGCCGCGTCGGACTCGCTGACAGCGCGGCTCGATCGGTCGGTGGCTTCTCGAAGGGAATGCGACAGCGACTCGCGCTCGGGATGGCGCTCGTCGGTGAACCCGACCTCCTCGTCCTCGACGAGCCCTCCAGTGGACTCGACCCGCAGGGGGCAAAAGAGATGCGTCAGTTGGTCCGCGAGGAGGCTGACCGCGGGGCGACGGTGTTTTTCTCCAGCCACATTCTCGACCAGGTCGAAGCCGTCTGTGACCGCGTCGGGATTATGAACGACGCTGAACTCGTCACCGTCGACACGGTCGATGGACTTCGATCGGCGACCGGGTCGACGTCCACGCTCGTGGTGTCCGTCGACAACGCTCCGGACGTGGGTCCCGTGCAGGAAGTCGAGGGCGTCAGCGACGTGACCGTCGTCGACGACACACTGCGGATCGACTGCGATGATCCGGGCGTCAAAGCGACCGTCATCTCGCGGATCGAACGTGCGGGCGCGACTGTCACTGACATCGACGTCGACGAAACGACGCTGGAGGACGTCTTTGTCGAGTACACGGACGAGACCGCTGCGCCGGAGGTGCATGAATGACGTTGCCAGTCCTGGCAATCGCCGCGAAGGACTTCGAAGACGCCGCCCGCTCGAAACTGCTGTGGGGACTCACCCTGGTGTTGCTCGTCGTGACCGTTCCGAGTTTTCACAGCCTGTTGCACTCCCCGTTCATCGACGGCGCAGTGGACGCCGCCGAGTGGCTCCCGGGTGCGTTCGAGAACTACGTCGCACCGCTCGCCATGATCGCCGCGTACCGGTCCGTCGTCGGAGAACGTGAATCCGGCAGTCTCAGAGTCCTGTTCGGCCATCCCGTCACGCGTCGCGATCTCGTCGCCGGAAAAGTGCTGGGGCGCGCCGCACTCGTCGCGCTCGTGTTGCTGATCACGACGCTCGGGCTCGGCATCGCCGTCGTCGCAGTGTACGGTACCCTCCCCATCGCACTGTTCGTGGTGAGTGCTCTGTACGTGATGGCCTACGGTGCGGTCTGGGCTGCGGTGACCGTCGGTGTCTCCGCGGCTGTCACTTCACGACTGCAGGCGATCGCGGGCATGCTCGGCCTCTTTCTCTTGTTCGGGCCGTTCCAACTCTGGCAGGGAATCGCACTTCCGCTCGCGGCACTCGCGCTCACAGGGAGCGCGTCAACCGCGAGCATCAGCCAGATCGATCCGACCACGTGGCCGGCGTGGTATCCGTACGTCCAGCGACTCAACCCGATCCAGAACTTCGTCCACAGCCGCGAGTTCGTCGCCAGCCTGGGTGATCCGTCTATCGGCTACCTCGGTGAGCTTCGGCTCCAACTGTTCGGGCTCGCGGTGTTACTCGCGTGGGCCTTCGTCCCGCTGGCGCTGGGGTACTGGCGATTCGAGCGTGCCGACCTCGCCTGACTGCAAGCCTCGTGGTCGGTCCCGGGTCGCTACTCGTCGTCGTCGGGGATGACCATGAGCTTCACGCGCCGGACGCCGTCGAAGTCACGAAGCCGATACGTGAGTTCGCGCACGCGCTCGGCCGGGCCGCGACAGAACAGCGACTCCAGACACCACTCGCCCTGGTGGGTGTGGCTCGTGTTCAGAATCACGTCCTGGTAGTCGTGCTGGACCGTGTGGAGGTCTCTGATGACGTCGTGGTGACGGTAGTCGAAGCCGACGAGCGCAACGACTTCGCCCGTCGTGTCTTCGAGCCGGGTGTGGACCTCGATGTACTCCAGCATCGCCTCTCGGACCGCTCGCGACCGGTTCTCCATGCCTTCGGCCTGCCACACCCGGTCGAACTCGTCGACGATCTCGTCGGGAATGTTGAAGCTCGTCCGCATACCGAGTGGTGTGCGTCGCTCCCACAAGACTCCTCGGTATGACGATACCCCGGTTCCGGTATTAACAACCCCTAAACGTGCGATCCACCGTGTTTCGGGTATGGCGTTGTTCCAGGCGGAATCGCTCGGCCTGCTCATCGGCGCGGTCGTCCTCGGCGCCGTCCACGGGGTCGAACCCGGCCACGGCTGGCCCGTCGCCGCGTCGTACGCACTCGACCAGTCAAACAAGTGGGTCTCCGGGTTCGCAGCGAGCCTCCTCATCGGCGTCGGCCACCTCGTCAGCAGTCTCGCGATGGTGGGCGTGTTCTTCTACGCGAAATCGTACTTCTCGCTCACCCAGGTCAACGAGCCGATCACGGTCGCCGGCGGCGTCCAGCTCGGCGGTCCCGTCAGTCTCGTCGCTGGCGTCCTGCTCATCGCGCTTGGGGTTCGCGAGTACCGCCACGGCCATTCCCACGGCGACGGTGGTCACGGCCACGATGACCACGGCCACACCGGAGCCGTCGACAAATTCGACGGCGGACACGCCCACGACAGTGCCACCGTGACTCTCGACGAGACGCCGGCCCACGCGCAGCACGACCACGGAGCGCACGGCCACTCCCACGCTCACCCCAGCGACGACCACGCCGATGCCGGGCTGTTCGCTCGGCTCGCTGGGCTGCTCCCGTTCGTGGGTAGCCACTCGCACGCGCACGGCTCCCTAGATGACGCAGCTGACCGCGGCCTGCTCGGCATCGCGTGGTTCGCGTTCGTGCTCGGGTTCGCCCACGAGGAAGAGTTCGAGATCATCGCCATGTGCGCCGGCTCGACCATGTGTCTCGAACTGATGAGCGTCTACGCGCTCACGGTCGTCCTGGGTATCGTCGCTCTGACGCTGGCCCTGGTCGCTGGCTATCAACATTACGAGGACGAGGTCGAGAAGTACACGCCCTACCTGCCGGTGTTCTCCGCGGCCGTCCTCGTACTCATGGGCATGGGGTTCATCACTGGCCTGTTCTGAGACCGCGCGCACCCGTCTCTGCCGCTCACCCGAGCGTGATCAGCGCGATCCCGCCGACCGCCAGCCCCGCCGCAGCCAGTCGCGTCCGGAAGTGCGATTCGTCGAGCAGCAGGCTTCCCAGCACGACTGCGACGACGGCCTGGGTGTTGACGACCGGCGAGACGACGCTGGCCGGCAGCGTCTGGAACGCCGTCGCGATGAGGTGCTGGCCGCCAGCCACGAGGAGCCCGGCGGCCAGGAGCTTCACGGCGTCATCGCGCGCGTCGACCGTTCCCCGATGGCGAACCGCGAACGGGGCGACCAACAGCAGGACCGTGACGAGCATCACTGCGACGAACGTCTCCGGCGGCACCGCCAGCTCCTGCATGCTCACGCGCTTGCCCACGTCGACGACGCCGAACGTCGCCGCGCTCAGGAGCGCGAAGCCGGCCGCGCGGTTCGTCGCGATCCGACGCAGCGGGCCGATCAGCGACCCCGTCCGGTAGTTGGCGACGTACACCGCCAGCGTCGCGACGACGACGCCCGCGATCTGCAGCGCCGAGAGCCGCTGGTCCAGGAGGACGACCTCCAGTGGCAGGACGAACACGGGCACGATCTTCGACAGCGGCGCGACGTACGACACGTCGCCGATGGCCAGCGCGTGGTAAAAGGAGAGCAGTGCGACGCCGGTGAAGACGGCCGTCCCTGCGAGCACGGCGACGCCAGCGAGGTCCAGTGACGCGGGAACCCGCTCGTCGGCGGGCACCGTGAACAGGACGACCGGGAGGTACCACACCAGGCTCGTAGTGTTCGACAGGGCGACGTACAGGACGGGCGGGTAGTGACTGAAGTATCGCTTGACGACGACGAGGTAACAGCCCAGCCACAGCGCCGCCGCGACCGACAACAGCAGTCCCTCGTTCACGACTCAGTGCTCGGGAGTGCCCTTTGTCTCGCTGTCGGTTCGTCGATCTCGGCCGGCGCGGGCCGTCGACTGAAGGGGAGCTTACAAACTGTGGGCGGCCGTAATCGCGGGTATGGACCGAATCGGCTTCGTCGGTCTCGGTGCGATGGGTGAACCGATGGCGTGGAACGTTCACGGCGCGGACTACGACCTCCACGTCCACAACCGCACGGCGGCCGCGATGTCCCCGTTCGCCGCTGAGGGCGTCGCTACCCACGACACCCCCGCAGACCTGGCGGCGGCAGTCGACGCCGTCGTCGTGATGGTCACCGGCCCCGACGCGCTCCGGGCGGTCGTCACCGGCGACGAGGGGGTCATCGAGGGGCTCGACCCAGGGACGGCCGTCGTCAACACCAGCACCGTCTCGCGGGAGGCGACCGAGGAGGTCGCGAGCACGGTCGAAGGGACGGGTGGACGCTTCGTCGACGCCCCGGTGCTCGGAACCGTCGGCCCCGCCGAAGCGGGCGAACTGCTCGTCCTCGCTGGCGCGTCCGACGACGTGCTGGCGGACGTGCGGCCGCTGCTCTCGGTGTTCGGCGACGTGCGCCACGTCGGCGACGTCGGCGAGGGGACGAGCACGAAGTTGACGACGAACCTCCTGCTCGGGGTGATGATGGAGGGGTTCTCGGAGGCGCTGGCCTTCGCCGAGGGACAGGGACTCGACACGGACGAGGTGCTCGACGTGATCCAGAACGGCGTTCTCGGAGCGCCGCTGTACGACTACAAGGGACCGGTCGTCAGCGAGCGAGACTTCACGCCGCAGTTTCCCGTCGATCTCCTGTTCAAGGACCTGAACCTCGTCCTCGACGCCGCCGGAGAGGACGGCACGCCGCTCCCTGCGGTCGGTGCTACCCGTGAAGCCACGAGTGCGACCCGGGCGCTCGGCCACGGCGAGGAAGACATGATGGCGCTCGTCAAGCACCTCGAAGCCGTGACCGGGCGGACGGTCGGTTCCTCGGACTGAACGACGTGGGACCAGCGAAGTCGGGCTCTCTCGTTTCTTTCGGCAGAACAAGCCAGGATTTATCTGGAGCGGTGATGGAGCTTCGAATGGCTGATTGACACGTCTATCCATGAAACTCGACCTACTGAAACGGACGAACGGCTGGCTGCTGCTGGCTGGGTTCGTCTCGACTGTGTCTGTCGTGCCGTGGCTGAAAACCAAGGACTACGGACTGGCCGGAGTGGTCGTCCCGCTCGTGTTGTTCGCCCTCAGTGCCGTCGGCGCGAGGGCGGAACGCCGCGACGTCGAACGGAAGCTTCGCCGAGCCAGAGAGCCGAACTCTGCGAACTGACCCATCCGGTGTGGCTCTCAGGCCGCGCAGTTGTTCGGCCCGAGTTCGAGTTCCGTCGCCTCGCTCTCGTCGGCGGGCGCTTCGAGCCCCTTGTTGATGGCGATGATCCGCTCGTAGTTGGGTGGCTTCTCCGGGGTCTGGTCGGTGAGTCGCTCGACGAACGCCTCCCTGTCCAGTCCCAGCAGGTCGAGGTCCGACCGGAGGTCGCCGAGTCGCGCCGCGATCGGATCGCCCGGGGCGGCGACCTCGTACCGTCCGTCGGTCGAAACTGAGACGTGGCCCGGCAGAACCGTCGTGTCGTCGGGGAGGTCGAGGATCGTGTCGTGGAGCGAGTCGTACAGCAACTCCGCGCCCGTCGCGGCGTCGGCGTCGCCGAACTGCAACTCCGTGCGGCCGACGGATTCGACGAACAGCGTGTCGGCCGTCAGCAGCGCCTCGTCGTTCACGCGGTAGTTCATTACGTCCGAGGTGTGGCCCGGGGTGTGGAACGCTTTCAGTTCCACGTCACCGAGTTCGAGCGCGTCGCCGTCGGCGAGCGGTTCGTACTCGTAGGCGACGTCCCGGTCGGCGGCTTTCTCACCGAGGTGGTACGGCACACCGAGCGAGTCCGCGAGGTCGCGCCCGCCCGAGATGTGGTCGGCGTGGACGTGCGTGTCGATGACGTGCTCGATCGTGAGGCCGGCCTCCTCGGCGACGATCTTGAACTGGTCCGTCTGCCTGGTCGCGTCGACGACGGCCGCCTCGCCAGTTTCGGCCGAGCCGACGACGTAGCCCAGACAGCCCTTCGCGCGGCGCTGGAGCTGGACGAGCACGAGGTCCTCGGAACTGGTTTCGATTGGAACGACCTCGTACACCTCGCTCCAGTCCTGCATGCCGCCTTTGACGACGGCCACGTCCTCGAAGCCGTGCTGTTCGAGCGCGAACCCGAAGCCGGTCGAGGTCAGTCCCTTCCCGCAGATCGTGACGATCGGCCCGCCGTCGGCCCTGCTGCGGACGCGGTCGAGGTCGTCCTCGGAGAGTTCGTCGCCGGGCCCGAACGGAACGTTCTCGGCGCCGTGGATGTGCCAGGCGTCGTAGCTGTCCGCCGGTCGGGTGTCGAACAGCGTGAACGGCTCCCCGGCGTCCAGTTTCGCGGCGAGTTGCTCGGCGGTGAGTTGATCGATCATCCCGTGCGTCATTCGGCGTCCACGCTCTTTGGGGTTCGTTCCGAACGGAGGAAGCTGCAACCAGGTGGCCGTAACGGGCTACGGTATCCCTCAGCCGAGTCCCGGGAGCCAGGCGAGGCCTGGTCGTCGCTGGGCTATGATCTGTCCGAGTTGATAGCCCCAGATCAGCAGGATGACTGTCCAGCCGACGCCGAACAACTGGGTGGCAATCGGCTGGTTCTGGAAGAAAAAGCCCAGTCCCGTCAGGAACACGGCGCCGTTCCAGGTGCCGACCATCCACGTCGGGAGGACGTCGAGCGTGCCGTCCCGGGGTACCATGTCCGAGAGCGTTCCCTGGCCTTCAGTCGCGTCATCGTGCAGGCACGGCAACGTCCGGACGGTGACGAGCAGCCCGGCCATCGCAATGGGGAGCGCCCAGCCGAGAAAGAAAAAGTGGAGCGCGCCCTGTTCGATCCACGCCGACTCGATGCCGAGCGGGACGCCGAAGAGGATGAACGGCGCGAAACTGGCCGGGCCGAGCACCCAGACCTGCGCAGCGAGTACCGACTGGGCGACGCCCGACCCAGTTCCGGCGAGGTAGGTTTTGACGAGCGTGTAGCCGTACAGGAGGAAGCCGCTGGCGTACAGCACCAGGCCCGGCGCCGTGACTGTTCGTCCCAGCCCGAGCCACGGGCCAGTGATTAGGGGAACGATGCCGGCGATGAACAGCCACGACGAGTACGCCCGCAGGCGTTCGCTGTAGAGATCGGCGTCGACGAGGCGCGGGAAGAGGTCGTACAGCGTGGCGATGGCGGCCAGGCCGAGAAAGCCCCAGCCGTTGGCGTGAACGTGGGCTTCACGCAGCCCGTCCAACCCACCCGGCACGTCGACGGGGTGGCTGAACAGGCCGAACGCGTAGACGATCCCAGCCAGGAACACGGTGAGCGCGGCGACGTACGTGCGGACGGTCACGTCGCGCCACCAGCGTCGCTCGCTTCGCCACCCCATCGCCAGGAGACTGCCGAGGACTGCGAGCACGGTCACGAACACGAGGATCGTTCCGAGGTCGAACCACGCCGGACGGCCGAACGCCCGGCCGTACCAGATCGCGGCGAATCCGCCGTTCAGGCCAGCGAAGGGACCCAGGACGGCGCGTCGACCCGGGGCCGGCTGATCGAGTTTGCGTGCGGCGAACTGTGGGAGCATCCCGAACAGCAGTTGCGTGAACCCGCCGACGGTCACGAAGTGGACGTGACTCCAGCCGATCCAGCTCACTGTGGACACCAGATCGACGGCCTGGAGGCCGTTGTAGGCGGCCAGCAGGAGGCCGCCGCCGAAGAAACCGAGCGCTGCGACGTGAAAGGGCGTCAGCCGCAATCCGCTTCGGCTCGTGGCTGCCATGGTGGTCCGCGTACGGTCCGAACGTCGATCACTGCTCGGCCGAACACGTGCGGGTCGGCCCGGACGCCGACAGAGAGCGCCGGAATCGACCCCGTGACGGCATGCGGCCGATACGATCTCGCACCGTCCGCGACCGAGAGCTCGCTGTCGGTCGCTGGGTGCGGCCGGCTCGCAATTATTTCCGGGACCGACGGCACGCCGGCCGAAACGGCCAATAATATCCCGCAGACCGCTACTTTAGCCGGTTCGGTGGCTAGTAACGGATGTGATCAACTGATGTCACTGATAGATCGTCGCGAGCGGTTCGACATGCCCCTGTTCGTGGCCGGCACGGTGATGGTTCTCGTGAGCCTCGGTGCGGCGGCCTGGATGCTCAGGCTCGGCGACATCGTCACGGCGCTTGGCCTCGGCCTGCTCGTCGCCGCCGGCCTGTTGCTGGCGGGCATCGGACTGTCGCCCGAGACGACGACGCACTGACCAACACCCTCGTTATCGCTGGCCTCCTTCGAGACGCCATGATACGCACGTCACTCTGCAGTCACGGTGATGTATCGCTCCGTCCCAGTGTCGCGTGTGGCCGCGGCCCGCTGGATGTGAGTTCCCGTGCGTGACTCCGAGTCCGTCGACGTCGCGACGTGGATGCTCGCCCTCTCGGGGGTCGTCATCGCGTTTCTCGTCGGCGTCGGCCTGTTGCAACTGTCGATCACCGGCGATCTGGGCTCGTTCTTCCGCAATCTCGGGATCGGGCTGCTCCTGTTGCTGTTTAGCGTCGGCTTCTATCGGAAGTGGCGTGAGACGTAGGCGAGGTGCCTACGCGTAGGATTCGTTTTCTTCGACTGGGCCGCTGAACGCCGAGTACAGCACGACGAAGTACGTCACGACCAGCGGCAGCAGGAACGCCGCGCCGATCGACGAGAGGTTCAGTGGGAGCGTCGACACGATTGCGTCACCGACCGTCAGCCCCGTCACCGGGTCGACCAGCGGGAACAACAGCGTCGCGACGAGCGCGACGAGGCCGTACACCTGGCCGGCGACGGCAACGAACGCCAGGTAGGGGCGGTCGAGCCGGCCAGCGACCACGTGCCCGACGGCCAGCAGCACGGTCAGTCCGAGCAGACCGAGCGTCGGGAGCGAGAACAGTTCGACGTGGGGTGCCGAACCGCTGCCGACGACCAGCGCCGCGACGGCCAGGACGAGATAGGCCGCCTGCGCGAGGTAGCCGAGCGGCCGCGCTTCCAACTGGACGTCGCCCCGCGTCTTCAGCCCGAGGTAGACGGCGCCGTCGACGACGGTGAGCGCGACGACGGCGAGCCCCGTCAGCACGCTCGCGACCGACGCGACGCCCGCGACGCCGAACAGCCAGTTCCCGACGAACACGCCCAGGAAGAACGGCGCCGTGACGCTCCCGACGACGAACGCCTGCCCCCAGCGGCGCTGCCACTCCTCGTCGTGGCGCTGTTCGTACATCTCCGGCGCGAGGCCGCGGAGGATGAGCGCGCCGAGGATGGCGAACATCAGCAGGTAGTGGCGGCTGAACAGGTCGGCGTACACCGACGGGAAGACGGCGAACAGCATGCCGCCGAACACGACGAGCCACACCTCGTTGCCGTCCCAGAAGGGGCCGATGGCGGCCAGCAACTGCTCGCGCTGGGCGTCGGTGCGGCGCGTTGCGAACAGCGCGCCCACGCCGAAGTCGAACCCGTCGAGAAACAGGAAGGTTCCGAAGACGGCGAACACCAGCGCGAACCAGAGTTCCGGGAGCGGCAACCCGAACAGCGGCTCGTCGGCGAGGCTCAGTGGCGTCATCACGTCAGTCATCGCTCGGGACGACCTCCCTGCTGGCGCTCCCGTCGTTTTTCGGCGTCGCCGGCTTCGTCGGCGCTTCCTCGCGGATCAGACGCACAACGACGTACCAGTAGAGGACCAGTAGCGCCGAGTACACCCCGACGAAGCCGGCGAGCGTGGCGAGCGCTTCCGTCCCGGTCAGTCCGGGCGAGACGCCGGCGTGGGTCTTCATCACGCCCTGGATGACCCACGGCTGGCGCCCGACCTCCGTGACGATCCAGCCCAACTCGACGGTGAGGATGCCCAGCACCGACGACCCGACCAGCGCCTTCGCCAGCAGGTCGTCGTCGAACAGGTCGCCCTGGAGCCACCGATACCCGCCCCAGAACGCCAGCAGGATGAACCACATGCCGAGCCCGACCATCGCTCGGAACGCCCAGAACACGATGGCGACCGGCGGACTCTCGGTGGGAATGTCGTTCAGTCCGGTGATGGTCGCTCCGGGATCACCCCCGCTGGCGAGCAACGACGCGACGAAGGGAATCTCGATCACGAACAGGTCCTCGGCGTGGGGATCGGTGATGTCGTCCAAACTCGTCGGAAACGCCAGCAACTTCAGTCCGACCGAAGAGTCGGTGTCGTACTGTGCCTCCATGGCGGCGAACTTCTGGGGCTGGGTTTCGGCGACGTGGCGGCCGTAGGCGTCGCCGTGGATCGCCTGGAACGGGGCCGTGACCAGCAGAACCGCGAGGCCGGCCTTCATCGTCTTCCGCCAGAACTCCGTGTCGCGGTTCGTCCAGACGAAGTAGGCGGCGACGCCGGTCATGAACAGCGCGACCGACAGCACGGCCGCGTTCTGCATGTGGACGTACATCCACGGGAAGCGGGGGTTGGCGTACGCCGCGATCGGGTCGACCAGCGCGATGATCGGCTGGCCGCTCTCGCGGGCGACCTCGAAGCCGCGCGGGGTCTGCATCCACGAGTTGGCGATCAGGATCCAGACGGCCGAGAGCCACGTGCCCAGGCCCACGAGGACGCTCGACAGCATGTAGAGCCGGTCGGTGACCCGGTCACGGCCGAACACGAAGATGCCGAGGAACGTCGCCTCCAGCATGAACGCCATCATGCCCTCGATGGCGAGCGGGCCGCCGAACAGTTCGCCCGCCGCCGTCGAGAACGCCGCGAAGTTCGTCCCGAACTCGAACTCCAGGACGATGCCCGTCACGGTGCCGACGACGAACGAGATCGCGAAGATCTTCGTCCAGAAGGTCCGGAGCTGTTCGTACACCTGTTCCTCCGTCCGTATCTCCTTCCACGTGAAGTAGATGAGGAAGGGCGCTAACCCCATGCTCATCACTGGGAAGATGATGTGGACTATCGTCGTCACCGCAAACTGAAGTCTGCTGGCGATGACTGGATCGATCATACTTAAATTGGAGTCGTTGTCGGGGTCGCGGCTGTCACCGCGCGGGTGTCGCCTGCGTGCTGTTGACCGCGCTCGTTACTGTTCGCGCGTGACGAACCACCAGTCGTAGTAGTCCGTGTCCTCGCGGTCGGCCACCTCTTCCTTTCGGGCCTGGGCGTCAGCTTCGGTCCCGGGCGGTGACAGGAGCACGCGGTCGTCGAACTTTTCGTTGTTCGGCCAGTCGGCCGGTGCGGCGACGCCGGCGGCGTCGCTCTTCTGGAGCGCGCGCAGCGAGCGGAGGATCTCGTCGATGTTGCGGCCGATCTCCATCGGGTAGGTCAGGCGCAGCCGGACCGTGCCCTCCGGATCGACGATGAAGACGGTGCGAACGGTTGCCGTTCCTGCGCCCGGGTGGAGCATGCCGAGCCGCTCGGCGACCGTTCCCTGGTCGTCGGCGATGATCGGGAACTGGATGTCGACGTCGAGGTTGTCGCGGATCCACTCGGTCCACTTGATGTGCGAGTGGACGCGGTCGACCGAGAGGCCGAGCAGTTCGGCCTGCAACTCTTCGAACTCCTCGCGACGCTGCTCGAAGGCGACGAACTCCGAGGTACAGACGGGCGTGAAGTCGCCGGGGTGACTGAACAGGACGAGCCACTGCCCCTCGTACTCGTCGGGGATGGTCAACTCGCCGTGGGACGTCTCGACCGTCATTTCCGGGAACTGATCGCCGATGCCAGGCGTCTCGACAGCCGATTCGTCCGCGGATGCTGGTTCCTGTGTCATCCTACTTCCGAATTGGGAGACGACCCATTAAACTGGTCTTCTACGAACTATCTTTTCGGACTCTCGTACAACGTTTGCGAACTAGAAAACATTCTTTCCGGTATCTGGCCCCGGTGGTCCGGGCTGCGAGTGTCGGTGGGAAGCCTGCGGTGTCGAATCCGACTCGGCACCTGCCCACGGCGTCAGTCCGATTCCTCGAAGGAGACGCTGCCGAGGCCGCGGGCGGCGGCGAGCAACCGACCGAGCGCGCGCCGGATATCGGCGTCGAACAGCGCGCCCAGGAGCCCGAAGAAGCCGACCGGCTCGGGGTCTTCCGTGGCGAGTCCGTCGATGGTGGCACCGAGGGCGTCGGTGACCTTCGGATCGCCGAGCGTCTGGACGAGGGCGATCATGTTGCCGGCGTTCCGGCCGAGTTCGTACATCTCGACCTCGTTCTCGGCGTGGGCGTCCGCGAAGCCCGCCGCGGCCATCCGGAGATCGCGGATGACGTTCCGGTTGTCCTGGGCGACCTCGCGCAGTTCCGGCGTGAGATCCATCGCGAGGTCGTGGGTCGCGTCGAGCAGTTCGAGCAGGTCGGCGAGCGTGTCGGCGTTCTCGCCCAGGCGTTCGAGGAGCGCGAGCGTCTCCTCGCTCTCCAGCGAGTATCGCAGCCGTTCGATGACGTCGCGGTTCTCCTGGATGGCGACTCGGAGTTCCGGCACGAGGTCGTCCGTGAGGTCCTTCGACGCGGCGAGGACGTCGAGCAACTCGACGAGCGTGTCGGCCTCTTCGCCGACGCGCTGCAGGAGGACGAGCGTCTCCTCGCGCTCGAAGGCCAGCCGTAGTTCGCTGATCGGTTCGCGGTTCTCCCGGACCGCCTCGCGGAGTTCCGGCGCGAGGTCCTCGGCGAGTTCTTCCGTCGTCGTGAGCAGTCGAAGTAGCTCCGCGAGCTCCTCGTCGTTCTCCTCGATGGCTCGTGCCAGTTCCGACGCGTCGTCGGACGCGACCGCGGCGTCGGCGGAGTGTGAATCGCTCGCCATTGTTATGGGAGGGGATCGTAGCCGCGCAGCCAGGAGTCCCAGTAGAAACTCGGGAGGACGTTGACGTCCATGATCCAGTTCATCCGGCTCTCGACGGGCGCGGAGATGCTCTCCTCGTAGTCGAACTCGGCGACCATCGCTTTGCCCTTCTCGGTCAGCAGCGGACAGGCGGCGTACCCTTTGTACTCGGCGGTCTGGCGCTTGTCCTCCATGTGGGCGGTGAGGTTGTCGAGGACGACGTGGGCCTGTTTGCGCGCTGCGGCGGCCGTCTTCGCGTTCGGCGTGTTGCAGCCGTCACCGAGGGCGAACACGTCCTCGTACTCGGTGTGCTGGAGCGTGTGCTCGTCGACGCTGACGTACTCGCCGTCGTTTTCGACGTCGTCCTCGGTCAGTGGCGAGTGCTCGGTCAGCGCCGGCTGCCCCTCCTGGGGCGGCACCGGCGCGTAGAGGTCGTACTCCTGTGTGTCGCCTTCGTTCGAGTGGATCACCTGCGCTTCGGGGTCGATCTCTTCGACCGTGAAGTTCAGGTTGGCTTCGATGTCGCGGTCGGCCCAGATCTCTTCGAGCTTCTCGCGGTAGGGCGAGACGCCGAAGACGGCGTCGCTGCCCTTGGTCATGACGACGTCGACGTCGTCGCGGATGCCCCGGCGGCGGAAGTAGTCCTCGGCGAGCATCGTCATCTTCAGCGGGGCGCCCCCGCACTTGATCGACGTGTCGGGGACCGAGACGACGAACGTCCCGCCGTCGAACTCTTCGAGCGCGTCGCGCAGTTCCATCGCGGCCTCGAAGTGATAGAAGGGGTAGACAGAGTCGGTCTCTTCCCACCCTTCGAGCATCCCAGGGGTCGCTTCGGGTGCGAGCCGGTGACCCAGCGCGACGACGAGGTAGTCGTAGGAGAGGTCGCCGTCTCCGAGGTCGACGACCTTCTCGTCCGGGTCGACGCCCGTGACCTCGTCGTGTACGAACTCGACGCCGCTCCGGAGCAGTTCGCTTACCTCCCGGAACTGGTCGTCGGGCTCCATGTACCCGTACGGGAGCAGGTAGAACGACGGCTGATAGGCATGTTCTGTACTTTTATCCACAACACTGATTTCGGCGTCGGTGCGGTCCAACCGGCGGCGAAGCATGTTGGCGGTCATCGTGCCGCCGACGCCGGCACCGAGCACGACTATGTGATCCATAGACATCCGTTGTTGGGCGGTGTTGTACCTGAACGCTGAGGTAGCTGAGACAATGTTGGCGACCTCGGCGCGAGGGCGAACTTGCGGAAAAGGTTGCTGACAGCTGGGTCCTGTCGCCGAACCTGACGGTACGCAGCTGTGATCAGTCCGACCGAGCCCGGAGAAATGGTGCGTTCAGAACGATTCGCGATCGGTCCCGGTCACTCTTCGATCGAGTCGCAGGTTTCGATGGGGACGTCGACGAGGTTGCCCCATTCGGTCCAGGAGCCGTCGTAGTTCGCGACGTCCGGATAGCCGAGCAGCTCCGAGAGGGCGAACCAGACCAGCGCCGACCGCTCGCCGACGTTACAGTAGACGATGATCTCGTCCTCTTCGGTGATGTCCGCCTCTGCGAACGGGCGCTCGAGCGCCCGCGGATGTTCGAATCGGCCACATTCTCGCACGACGCTCTCCCACTCGATGTTGACCGTCCGCGGGATGTGGCCGTTGGCGCGAGCGGGTGCGTCCGCTTCCCCGCAGTACTCCTGGCGTGACCGGACGTCGACGATGGACACGTCCTCCGAGAGGGCGTCCTGCACGTCCTGCCGGTACGCCCGGACGTGGTCGTTCGGGGGTTGTGCCTCGTACTCGACGGGGGTCACGGACGGCGTCGTTCCCGTCATCGGGAAGCCGTTCTCCGTCCAGTAGTGTTTGCCGCCGTTGAGCAGTCGGACGTCTCGGTGGCGGTAGTACTTCAGCGTCCAGTAGACGAACGCTGCGAACTCGTTGAACTCGTCGCTGTAGAGGACGACCGTGCTGTCCGGGGTGATGCCCCGCTCGCCGAGCATCGTTTCGAGCCGGTCGGCGCTCGGAATCGTCCGCGTCCCGGCATCCAGGAAGTCGGCTCGCGGGTCGAGCTCGACGGCGCCCGGAATGTGGCCGTCGTCGTACTCCGTCGAGATCTCGACGAGCCGGAGGTCTGGATCGTCCGTCTTGAACTCCGACAGTCGGTCGTACGCGCTGTCCGGTCTGACGAGCACCTGCTCCGGGTAGCCGGTTCGGTCACGCCCGATCGACCGAAAGCTAATGCTGTAACAGGTCTGTCGCCCGTCGTGAAGCGCCGGTGCCGCCTCGATGAGGTTCTCCTCCTCGAGCTGAGTGAGTCCGTAGCGCGCCGTCCGGGAACAGAGGAGCGTCTCCTCCGTGATCTGCTTCAGCGTCATCGACCCCTCCCGCGACAGCGTCTTGTAGATGAATTTCGAACTCGGCGGCAGGTCCATCAGCGCTTCCTCGACGTCTGGGGTTTGCATTGGTTTTACAATACTCTCTAGCGGATTGCGCGTAAAGACCTTACTGGTACCGTCGTCTCGAGTGTCACGTTTCGCACGCGAATATCGGTGTCTCAGTTCGTGGTAGCCGAGTGATGTCCCGGAAGTTATTTCGGGTACTTTCTCCGATACCCGTTCGTTCTCAGTATCTAAGAGAAATTATTCTCCCCGCTCGAATCGTTTTACGTGGGCTGTCGGTACAATACAGCGACGATGGTCGAGACAATCACGGCAGAACAGCTGAGAGATATGATCGACGCCGACGAGGACTTCGTCCTCTTCGATACCAGGTCCCCGGACAGTTACGCGGACTGGCACATCGCTGACGCCGAGAACGTGGAGTACTCCGGCGACGACGACGAACTCGTCGGCGAGTTCGACGCGGACGACCTCGACGCGGGTGACACGGTCGTCACCATCTGTGCGACGGGCAACTCCGCCAGCAGCTTCGCCGAGTACCTCGAACGCGAAGGCCTCGCCCACGACGTCAAGACCGTCGAGGGCGGCATGGAGGCCTGGAGCATGGTGTACGACGTTGCACCCATCGCCACCGAGAACGACGACCTCGTCGTGCTGCAGCTCCAGCGACGCTCGAAGGGCTGTCTGGGCTACGTCGTCGGCTCGAAGCGCGCCGGCGAGGCCGCCCTCGTCGACGTGACCCGGGCCACCGACGAGTTCCTCGACGCCGCCAGCGAGTACGGGCTGAAAGTCACGCGCGTCCTGGACACACACATCCACGCGGACCACATCTCGAAGGGCCGCGAACTCGCCGACCGCCTCGACGTGCCGTACCACCTCGGCAAGCCCGCCGAGACGCGTGACCCCGACTTCGAGTTCGACCCCATCGAGCCCAACGACGTCGTCGAACTCGGCGACGTCGAGATCAAAGCCGTCCACACGCCCGGGCACACCACGGGCATGACCTCCTACCTCGTGGACGACGAGGCGCTGCTCACCGGCGACACGCTGTTCGTCGAGTCCATCGGTCGGACGGAGCTGCAGTTCGCGGACCAGGACGCCCGCGACGGCGCGCGCGTCCAGTACGAGACGCTCCACAAGGTCATCATGACCGAGTCGAACGACGTGAAGATCCTGCCGGGTCACTTCTCGGTCACCGACGACGGCGAGTACATCGACGTGACGCCCGGCCAGCCGATGTTCTCGACCGTCGGCTACCTCTGGGAGAACAACGAGATCCTCCGGATGGACGAAGACGAGTTCGTCGAGCACATGTTCGACAACCTCCCGTCGAAGCCGCCGAACTACGAGCAGGTCATCGCGACCAACGCCGGCGAGTACGAACCCGACGACGACGACGAGGAGACCGAACTCGAACTCGGGCCGAACCGGTGTGCTGCCACCTCTGACAGCGCCGTCGCCGACGACTGAGGGAAATCACTCTCCACTATCATGTTTGGAATCGAATCCCTCTCTGGAAACGCACACGCCGCCGCCCTCGTGGGCCTGGTCCTGCTCGAAGCGATCGCGCTCTACGTCGGGTACGGCGCGCTCGAACGAGCCCTCGGGACGTACGTCATCGACCTGGTGCGGGGTGAGTAGCGATGGAACTACTCGGAATGAGTGCTCTCATGCTGGGGACGTTCACCGGCTTCGGCCTGCTCATCGGCATCCTGTTCGGCTTCTTCGGCATGGGCGGGTCGTTCCTCGTCACCCCGGCGCTGCTGGTCATGGGGTTCCGGTCGGAGGTCGCGGTCGGCAGCGGCCTGGCCTTCGTCTTCGGTACCTCCGTCATCGGGGCGCTTCGACACCGCGGCCTCGGCCAGGTCGACTACAAACTGGCAGTGCTGATGGTCGTCGGCATGACGAGTGGCATCGAGGTCGGGAAGTACGTCATCGAGTTCCTCAGTGCGCTCGGTGCGCTCGACCTGTTCATCAGCGTCGCCTACATCGGCCTGCTGGCGCTGGTCGGACTCATCACGCTCCGTGACGCGCGGAGCGAGTCCACCGGCGAGGACGACGAGGGCGGGTTCGCCTCGCACCTGCAGGACATCCGGATACCGCCGCTCGTCTCGCTCAACGGCGGCGCAACCGTCTCGCTCTGGATCATCCTGGCCGTCGGCTTCGGCATCGGCGTCCTCTCGGGCATCCTGGGTGTCGGTGGCGGGTTCCTCCTGATGCCAGCGATGATGTACGGCTTCGGCGTGCCCGCCGCCGTCGCGGTCGGGACGGACATCCTGCAGATCACCCTCTCCGGCGCGTTCGGCGCGTTCACCTACGCCCAGTCGGGCTACGTCAACATCCCGGTCGTCGCCGCACTGCTCGGCGGGAGTGCTCTCGGCGCCCGCATCGGCGCCGCGGCGACGAGTCTCGCCGACGAGGACGACATCAAGGGGTACTTCGCCGCGATGCTGCTGGCCGGCAGTCTGGCCGTCGCCAGCAAGAACCTCAGCAACCCGCTGGGGATCGACGCGCTGGAAACCGTGAGTATCGTGCTCATCCTGGGCTCGGCCCTGGTAGTGAGCGGCGCCGTCGTGCTCAGCAGCGTCCGCGAACTCCGGACTACCGAGGGTCCGTCGACCGGCTCGACGGCCGACTGACGCCCTCTCTCACCGTGGGCCACTCCCCGTTCCGGGAGATCGAGGGCCAGATCCACGAATTATATTGTTCTTTTTGTACAACACACTATATATGTATTAAATAAAGTCTTTTGTATTTGGCGAGCCAATGGCCGCTATGCCAACTGATGACGTTCTCGTTCTCGGTGCGGGGGCCGGTGGCACGATGGCGGCGAACATGCTCGACCGGAAACTCGACCGTGACGCGTCGATCACGGTCGTCGACAAGAGCGCGGAACACCACTACCAACCCGCGTACTATCTGATCCCGTTCGGGTACATGGAGCCCGAAAACCAACATCGACCGGTCGAGGGGTTGTTGCGCGACGGCGTCGAGTTCGTGCAGGCGACCGTCGAGGGCGTCGATCCCGACGCGAAGCAAGTCGAGACCGACGGCGAGACGCTCGAGTACGACTATCTGATCTCTGCCCTCGGCAATCGCCTCGCGCCGGAGTCGGTCCCCGGCATGCTGGAGGCCTGGGAAGAGACCGACGCGGTGTACCCCTTCTACCACTACGACGCGGCGGTCGCCCTGCGCGAGGCCGTCCAGGACTTCGACGGCGGGCAGTTCCTCGTCACCGTCCCCGAGACGCCGATCAAGTGCGGGGGCGCGCCGCTGAAGATGGCGATGCTCGCCGAGGACTACTTCCGCCGCCAGGGCATCCGCGACGACGTCGACGTCGCGGTCGCCAAACCGACCGAGGCGCCCTTCGGCACGCCGCCGTCGCCGAAGGCACACTACAACGGCAAGGTCGAGGAGATCTGGGCCGAGCGAGACATCGAGTTCCTCGCGGAGTTCGAAGTCGAGGAGATCGATTACGAGAACGAGCGCGTCGTCTCGACGGACGGCCGCGAAGTCGAGTACGACCTCTACGCGCCGGTCCCGCCACAGTACGGCCAGCCGGCGCTGACCGACAACTCGCCGCTGACCGACGGCGAGTACGTCACCGTCGACAAACACACGCTCCAGCACGACGACTACGACGACGTCTTCGCCATCGGTGACAACGCGAATCTCCCGACCTCGCGGACGGCCTCGGCCGCTCGCAAGCAGGTCCACGTTCTCGTGAAGAACCTGAAGGCGGTGATGGCAGACCGGCCGCTCCGGGCCGAGTACGACGGCTATACGGCCTGTCCGGTGCTGACGAAGAAAGGCAAGGCGATGATCGCCGAGTTCAACTACGAGGACCCGATCGCGGCCCCCGTCGAGACGCGCTCGAACTGGGTGCTGGACGTCAACGTGATCCCGCCGATGTACTGGAACATGTGGATGCGCGGCTACGACCCGATCCCATGAGGTGGTGACGATGTCGGACACCTCAGACGCCGACGACGGCGTCACGACTGCGGAACTGGACCCGGAGACGCGAGCGCTGCTGCACACCGTCGAAGCCAACGCCGACGAACTCCGGGAGCTGGTGGAGCTGGTCGTCGTCACCAAACAGCTCGGCGAGGAACTCACCCCAGAGATGCGCGAGGCGGCGACCGACGCCCGCGAACCGCTGGCTGACCTCCGTGTCGCGCTCGAACGCGAAGAGACTGTCACCCTGCTCGAAACGGTCGGCCACAACGCCGAGGACCTGGCCGAACTCGTCGAGTTCGCCAGCGCGACGAAGGGGCTCGCCGAAGACATCGCCCCGGAACTGCGCGAGGCAGCGACCGACGCCCGCGAGCCGATGGCCCAGCTCCGGGTGGCGCTCGAACGCGAGGAGACGTTCGTCCTCGTCAGAAAACTCGGCGAGAACGCGGACACGTTCATCGAACTGCTCGATCTGCTGGACGCGAGCCACGGCCTTCTCGAAGAACTCGTGCCCGAACTGCGCGAGGCCGCAACGGACGCCCGCGACCCCATCGCCGACCTCCGATTGATGATCGCTGGCTTCACCGACGTGCAGGAGGACGCCGACTTCGAACCGTACGAACTCGGACAGAGCCTGGGCCGCGCGCTCTCGCTCGGTGCGACCGTCGGCGACCCGCGCGTCGTCGAGACCGTCGACGCCGGCCTCGGCGCGTTCACCGAGGAGGAACCGCCGGACAAACTCGGGCCGCTGGGCGTGCTCCGGGCGCTCTTCGACGACGACGTCCAGGCCGGGCTCGGCCAGCTCGTCGAAGCCATCCGCCGGATGGGCGCGAACTCGCGCAAGTAGCCGCCAAGACCCGCAGACCCCCGGACGGGACGTGCCTGTTCCGGAGGGCCTATGCCGCCGGCGGTGTTGTCCCACGCGTATGGACGCGGCACTCGGCGCACCCGAGAAAATGGCCGACAGGGCGGACGAGCTGACGCCCATGATGCGCCAGTACTTCGAGCTCTGCGACACCTACGACGATTCGCTCGTTCTCTTTCAGGTGGGTGACTTCTACGAGGCCTTCTGCGACGCTGCCGAGCGGGTCTCGCGACTCTGTGAGATCACGCTCACCAAACGCGAGGACTCGACGGGACAGTATCCCATGGCGGGCATCCCGATCGACAACGCCGAGAGCTACATCGAGACGCTGCTCGACGCCGGCTATCGCGTCGCCGTCGCCGACCAGGTCCAGGACCCCGAGGAGACGACGGGCGTCGTCGACCGCGCCGTCACGCGCATCGTCACGCCGGGAACGCTCACCGAGGACGAACTCCTGCGGACCGACGACAACAACTTCGTCGCCTGTCTCGCGGCGGGTGAGGGGGCGTACGGCCTCGCGCTCCTCGACGTCTCGACGGGGGACTTCTACGCCACGAGCGCCGACCGTGAGTCGGCCATCGCCGACGAACTCGGGCGGTTCGGTCCCGCCGAGGCGATCGTCGGCCCCGACGCGCCCACCGACCCCTTCGACGCCGAGTGCATGGTCACGCCGTACGACCAGGCGGTGTTCGAACTCGACGCAGCCCGCGACATGGTCGCGTCGTACTTCGGGTCGCCAGAGAACCTGCTGGCGACCGACGTGGAGATTCGGGCCTGCGGCGCACTCCTCGATTACGCCGAGTACACGCGAGGTGCCGAGGGGGACGAGGACGGCCAGCGGGGGCGGCTTGATTACCTCAACCACCTCACGCGGTACGATCCGCGCGAGTACATGCTGCTCGACGCCGTCGCGCTCGAAAGCCTCGAACTGTTCGAGCGGCGCGCGGTCCACGGGCGGGCCGGCGCGACGCTGATCGACGTGCTCGACGAAACGGCGTGTGCGCTGGGCAGTCGCGAACTCAAAGACTGGCTGCGCCGTCCGCTCGTCGAGCGCGACCGAATCGAGGCGCGCCACGACGCCGTCGCGGAACTGACTGGCGACGTTCGCACGCGCGAGCGGCTGCACGACCTCCTCCGTGACGTGTACGACGTCGAGCGCCTCATCTCGCGCGTCTCTCGGGGCCGCGCCAACGCCCGTGACCTCCGCTCGCTGAAAGCCACCCTCGACGTGGTCCCCGACATCAAGGCGGCCATGGCCGACTGCGAGTGCGACAGGCTCCGGGCGCTCCGCGCGGACCTGGACGACCTCGCCGAGGTCCGGACTCTCGTCGGGCGCGCCATCCGGGACGAACCGCCCATCGAGGTCACGGAGGGCGGCGTCATCAAGGAGGGATACGACGCGGAACTGGACGACCTCCGCGAGACCGAACGGTCCGGGAAAGCCTGGATCGACTCGCTGGAACGACAGGAGCGCGAGCGCACGGGCATCGACTCGCTGAAGGTCGGCCACAACTCCGTCCACGGCTACTACATCGAAGTGACCAACGCCAACCTCGATGCGGTGCCCGACGACTACACGCGGCGCCAGACGCTGAAGAACTCGGAACGGTTCTACACGCCGGAGCTCAAGGCCCGCGAAGACGAGATCATCCAGGCCGAACAGCGCGCCGACGACCTGGAGTATCGCCTCTTCAAAGAGGTTCGCGCGACCGTCGCCGCCGAATCCGAGCGCGTCCAATCACTGGCGGAGACGCTGGCGACCCTCGACGTGCTGGTGTCGCTGGCCGAGGTGGCCGCGAAACACGACTACGCGCAGCCCGAGTTCGTCGACGAGCCGAAGGCGACCCACGTCGAGGGCGGTCGCCATCCGGTCGTCGAGCGGACTCAGGAGTCGTTCGTCCCGAACGACACGCACCTCGGTGCCGACGACTTCTTCGCGGTCATCACCGGCCCGAACATGAGCGGGAAGTCGACGTACATGCGCCAGGTCGCGCTGATCCAACTCATGGCCCAGGCCGGGAGTTTCGTCCCGGCCGCGGCCGCCGAACTTTCCCTGGTCGACCGGGTGTTCACCCGCGTCGGTGCCAGCGACGACATCGCCGGCGGGAAGTCGACGTTCATGGTCGAGATGACGGAACTCGCCGACATCCTCGACAACGCCACCGAGCGCTCGCTCGTCCTGCTCGACGAAGTCGGCCGCGGGACGAGCACGACCGACGGTCTCGCCATCGCTCGCGCCGTCACCGAGTACGTCCACGACGAACTCGGGGCTCGCACGCTGTTTGCGACCCATCACCACGAACTGACCGCCGCCGCTGACTCGCTCGACGGCGTCTTCAACCTCCACTTCGCCGCGGATCAACGGGGAGATGTCTCCGCGACCGAAGCGAGTGGCGGCTCGTCAGCGGGTAGCTCTGGCGGTGACGTCGTCTTCGACCACGAGATTCGCCCTGGCCCGGCAGCGGCGTCCTACGGCGTCGAAGTCGCCAGTGAAGCCGGCGTTCCCGAGGCCGTCGTCGAACGCTCGCGAGAACTCCTGGCCGAGGAGCCGGTCGAGGAGGAAAGTGCACACGAAGGAACTAACCGGACGAACGGGCACGACCCGTCGACCGTGCAGGCGAACGGAGAGGCGCCCGGCGGCGCGGACGGCACTGGGAACTCGGACGAGCCCTACGCCGACCTCGCGGCGACGATTCGCGAGCAGAACCTGGCGACGACCACCCCACTGGAAGCACTCAGTCTGCTACAGCAACTCCAGGAACAGGTCGAGGAGTGACGCCGCCCGCTACGGAGTTTCACTCAGTTGCTGCTCGATGTGGTCGATGACTTCGCCGTGTTCGTGTTGGGGGCTAAAGAGGACGAAGTCCGAGTCCTCGTCGGCTCGAACCGTGTGGCCAGGCGGCCAGTAGAACATGTCCCCGCCCTCGTCGGTTTCCTCAGAGCTGTCCGTGTAGGTGACCGTGAGCTGTCCGTCCAGAACGTAGCCCCAGTGCGGTGACTGGCACATGTCGTCCTCCAGTCCTTCGAGCAGTGGTGTGATGTCGGTACCCCCAGTGAGTGTGAAGTGCTCCGCACCGAGCGTTCCGTAGTCGGTCGCGTCACCGAAGTCCGGTTGCCGGCGCGCCACCGCGTCCGGAGTGTCGATCCGAACCGGGAGGTCGTCTTTCGATTGGTGCATTCGTGGTCCGGTATGGCGCACACGTCTATAACTACTGTTCGTGGATGAAAGGACTGTCCGGGTGGGTTAGTTATTCCGTCGGCTCGTCGGCGACGGCATCGGTCTCTGGCTCCAGCGCGACGAACTCCAGCCCCTTTTCCGCGAGCAACTCCCGCGCCCGATCGGTCACCGAGGGTGCGACGAGGATCCCACGGACTTCCGCGTCGGCGTGGAGGTCGCGCTGGAGCGCGTCGACGTACCGGGTGAGCTGGCCGACCGCGTCCGGACCGACCCGACGGCGCTTCAACTCCACGACGACCCGCCGCCCGCGCTCGTCTTCGCCGAAGATGTCGACGGCGCCCGCACTCGTCTCGCGTTCCGTCGCCAACGGGGAAAATCCCGGTTCGAGCAGCGCGGGCTCGTCGAGGATGCGGTCCCGTAGATCGGATTCGGTTCCCACGAGCGCAAGTTCACGCTCGTCGGTGAGGTTGTAGGCCGTCACCTGGAACAGTTCCTCGAAGGTGACGAGGAGTTCCTCTTCGGGGGTCGAGCGGACGCTGTGAAGCTCGAACTGGCCGTCGCGGAGTCGCGCGTCCTGCGTGCAGCCCGGCGGTTGCCAGTTGACCGGCTGGTGTCCCTCGTCGGTGTGGACGAGCGTCGTCCCGTCGGGTTTGCAGACGACGAGCCGGTCGCCGGGGCCCAGGTGGCTCGACGCTCGCCCGTCGTACTCGACGGTACAGTGGCCGAAGATCGTCACGAGGTCGCCGCGGTCGATGGCGGCTGCAACCTGTTCCTGCGCCTGGGCTGGCGTCGGGCTCGCGACGTGGGCCACAGGCTGGCCGGTCTCTGCAGGCGTCCCCTGGTTCGCAGTCACTGCTCGAAACTACCGGCCTTCGGGCGAATAAGCCCGTCGGGACCGGCCCAGTTGCGGACCGGTCGCTCACTCGACTGCAGTGCTCGCCGTCGGACCCAGACGGACGGTGCGCCCCTCCCGTCCCCAGGACTGGACCGTACTGGCCAGCGCCGCTCGGGCCGTCGCGCTGTCGATTCGATCCCGGGCGACCAGCGTACAGACCGTCTCTTTCGCGTCCCTGATCTGTTCTCGAAGGGCCGCCCCGTCGGAACGAGGGGCCTCGGGATCGACGGCGACGAGACCGCCGTCTCCGGGTCGGTTCTCGTCGACGCCCGGGACGCCGAACCAGCAGACGAGCCACGGTTCCACCGCGAACGCCTCGGTCACGAGATAGAACGCCTCGTACTGCTGGAAATCGAGGGACTCGAGGACCTCGCCGAACGAGCAGTCCGTCGCGAGCGGTGTTGGATCGACGGTCGCGGTTGTCACGTTCTCCGGAGTGGTTGGCTGTCCGTAGGGCTGTGTGGGCGTGATCGCGGTCGCGAGTTGCCACCGGTGTGCGCCCCAGTGTGAGTAGTGCAGGTCGTAGCGGTCGCTGTCGCGTTCGTAGGCGACGAGTGCTCTGTGTCCCACGTCGGTCACGCGACTGGGTGGTCCGGTCTTCGGGCAAAAATCTCGGGGCGAAGCGCGGAATTACGTCGTGTCGACGAGCTCGAGGTCGTCGACGGCTTCGCGTGCGCGGTCGCGGAGGTCGTCGGGTTCGGCCTCGGTGAGCCGGTCCCGGTGGGCGTTGGTTTCGGCCTGTCCGGGGGCAAAGCGGTTACAGCCCGCCGGAATCGTCGAGTCGTGGAACGTGCCGATCTCCTTCGCGCGCTCGGTGATGACGTTCTTGTCCGTCGTGAGCAGCGGTCGGTAGACCGGCAGGTCCGTGACGGGGCTGGTGACGCTCAGGTTCTGGGCGGTCTGGCTGGACTTCTGGCCGATGGACTCGCCGGTGACGATCCCGCGAGCGTCCTCCTCGAGGGCGACCGCTTCGGCGACGAGCAGACAGAACCGACGGAACGCGAGCATCCGCCCCTGTTCGAGTTCGTCGGCAAGCAGCGAGACGGTGTCGCCGCCGGGCACGACGCGGAGCGGCATCTCGAAGTTGGGTGCGTACCCCTGGAGGGTGCGGACGGTCTCGACGGCCCGCGCCCGGTGGTCCTGGCCGCCGTACTCGCCGAGGTCGACGTACACCGGGACGACCGGACAGCCCTTCCGCATGATCTCGTAGGTCGCCACGGGCGAGTCGATGCCGCCGCTCACCAGGGCGACGACCGGGCGCTGGCTGCCAAGGGGTAACCCGCCAGGTCCCGACACCTTCTCGAAGAAGAGGAACGCTTCGTCCTCCCGGACCTCGACGTTGAAGCAGACGTCAGGGTCTTCCAGGTCGACCGCCGGCTCGAACTCGTGCTCGACGGCGTCCCAGACGGCCTGGCCGCCGTCCTCGCCGAGTTCCTCGCTCGTGAACGGGTAGTCCGTCCCCGACCGACGGGCGTTGACGGCGAAACTCCCGCCGTCGTAGCAGGCGTCGGCGGTCTCGGCGAGGGCATTGAGGATGGCGTCTTTCTCGGGTGGCACGGACCGCGCGGGGCTGGTCGAGACGACGCCGAACGCGTCGGCAGCGGCCTCGGCCGCGTCCCGGACTGCCTCGGACGTCGTCCGGACGAGCGGTCGCGTCGAGTGGCGCTCGACGTCGCCGGGAATCCCGCGATCGGTCAGGAGCGCGTCGATGTTCTCGACGAGCTGGTGTTCCATGTCGCGGCGGACGCGACTGCTCTTCGTGCTCATATCACCGTAGCGAACGACGACCGTTGCTGCCCCCGGCGGCTCCATGGTCGGTACCAGACGATTCGAGAGTAAAGCCCCTTTGTTGCCGAGTCGTCTCCACGTCGGTTAGAAAAAATGGACGAGTGGTTAGCGAACGACCACGTACACCGCGCCGAGGGCCCCGCCGTAGACGACGTGCCACAGGAGGCTCGGCACGGCGAAGTTCGGGAACGGCGGTGCCATGGGAAAGCCCACGCTTGCGAGCCACACCGGCATCACGAGCGCTGCCATCGTCGCCCAGACGAGAACGCCCCAGACGATTCCCGCCCCGAGCAACCGGCCGACCGTGCGGTCCCCCACTGCACCTGACTGGACGACGGCCGCGAACGCGACCCCCAGGACCGCACCGTGTGCGAGGTGGATCGTGACGCCAGCGATCCCACCGCTGACCCCGTAGAGGGCCGGAATGGCTGCGGTGAGGACTGGCGGATTCATGAGTACCATCAGGACGGCCATGACGCCCGCCCCGACGAGACCACCGACGACGCCCGCCTGCCAGGCCGCGAGATGGACTCCCCGTTCGTACACCGCGTCTGTCTGTATCGACATTGCGACTGAACCGTCCACAGGAACCGGGGTATCCCTAGTTGCGTAATGCAAACTCGGCACACGACCACCCACGATTCATGTACTCGCGAGCGACGTCGGCCACCCTGCTCGCCGTTAATATATAATTAATAATATTAGTTTAGAAACGCCCGTGTTTTCAGGGTAGGGAAAGAGAAACCTACGAGACCACTCAGCGCGGATACTAATATTTTTGTCCAATGACATTTATCATCGTCGTCTCCTAAGCTCATTGTATCATGGCACAACCAGGTACGGAATCGATATGGCTGTGGATCGGCACGGCACTGATGGCGCTCGGGGCGCTGGCGTTCATCGGGATGGGCTGGCGCGAAGAGGACCCCGAGCGACAGGCGTTCTACATCGTGACGATCTTCATTCCGGTCATCGCCGCGTTGTCGTACTTCTCGATGGCGATGGGCTTTGGCCTGATCGAACTCCAGGTCCCGTGGCAGGAGGCAGCCCTCGACATCTACTGGGCCCGGTACGCGGACTGGCTGTTTACGACGCCGCTCCTGTTGCTCGATCTGGCGCTGCTGGCGGGCGCGAATCGCAACACGATCGGGACGCTCGTGGGTCTCGACGTGGGGATGATCGTCACCGGGTTCATCGCCACGATCATCACCGTGAGCCAGACGTTCCGGATCGTCTGGTGGGGGATCAGTTCGGGCTTTTTCCTCGCTCTGCTGTACATCCTGGTGAGTCGGCTGTCTGCCCAGGCGGCGACCCAACCCGGTGACGTCGGGGACCTGTTCAGCACGCTCCGGAACCTGACGATCCTGCTGTGGACGGCCTACCCCATCGTCTGGCTCATCGGCACCGAAGGGCTCGCACTCGTCCCGCTGTACTGGGAGACGGCCGCGTTCATGGTGCTCGACGTGAGTGCCAAGGTCGGATTCGGCTTCCTGTTGCTGCGGAGTCGGAGCACGCTGGAACAGGCCACCGTCGAAGCCCCGGAGGCCGCCGCGCCTGCCGGCTGAACGCCGCCGCCCCGCTTGGTCTGGCCTCTCGCCAACAGCTCTCCGAACGAATCACTCTGACACAACAGCCAAAACGACATGACGGTCCCCGCCCAACACCAGGACGTGTCGAGACGAATAGGGGAACTGCGGCGGACCGTCGGGTATCGACCGGGTGATCGGTGATGACTGGATTCCCCTCGGTCGGACCGGTACTCACGCTCAGCTATCTGCAGTTCCATCTGGTGTTCGTCCTCCCGCCGCTCGTCGGGCTGGCGCTGACGACTCAGTTCCCGCCGGACGGTCGCCGGTACGCCGCGCCCGCTGGCGTCGCCCTGCTCGTCGTGATCGCCGTCGTCTACACGACCCCCTGGGACAACCACCTCATCGCGACGGGGGTCTGGTCCTACGGCGAGGGGGCCGTCCGCGCGCGACTCTGGCACGCCCCGCTCGAGGAGTACCTGTTTTTCGTCCTCCAGCCGCTGATCACGAGTCTCTGGCTCTGTCGTCTTCCAACTCGGGCCGACCGGCCGTTCGGCATCTCTCTCGGCGATCGTGCACTGGGCGTCCTCGGTGGCGGCCTCGTCGCCGGTGTGGGCCTGCTGCTGCTTTCCGAGTCGACCTACTACCTCGGGGCGCTGTTGTTGTGGGCCGGTCCCGTCCTGGCGCTCCAGTGGGGTTTCGGCTGGCCCGTGCTCTGGGAACTGCGCCGGACGCTCGCAGTCGGCGTGCTCGTTCCCAGCGCCTATCTCTGGGTCGCCGACCGCATCGCCATCGAACTCGGCATCTGGACGTTCGACGAACAGTACCTGACCGGCGTCGGGGTGCTCGGTCTCCCCATCGAAGAACTGCTCTTTTTCCTGTCGACGAACCTCTTCGTCGTCCAGGGCCTGCTGTTGTTCTGGTGGGTGACCGACCGCTGGCCGCAAGTCAAGACGCTGTACGCCGACGTCCGCGAGTCTGCAGGGGTGTGACCCGTGTCCGAGTCCGTTCCGGGCGTCGACCTCACTGCCGGCGCTCGCGACGCCATCGCCAGCGGCGTCCTCTGGCCGGGGTGGCTCGTGACGGTTGCTCTCGTCGTCCCGTTTCTGCTCGGGGCGTCAGTTCCCCTCTGGGTCCAGGCCGTCCCGCTGGCGGTGAGCGCCCTCGTTCTGGGACTGCCCCACGGCGCCGTCGATCACCTGGCGCTCCCCCGCGTGCGAGGCCGGCGTCCGACCTGGCGCGCGATGGGCGCAGTGGGATTGCTCTACCTCGTCTGCGGACTGGCCTACGGGGTCGTCTGGTACGTCGCCCCCGTGGTCGCGTTTGCCGGGTTCATCCTGCTGACCTGGTTCCACTGGGGCCAGGGTGACCTCTACGCTCTGCTCGCGTTCGCCCGGGTCGAGGCGCTGGAGAGCAGACTGCAGCGCGCGCTCGCGGTCGTCGTTCGCGGCGGGCTCCCGATGCTCGTGCCCCTGCTCGCCTTCCCCGACTGGTACCGGCGCGTCGCGCTGGCGCTGACGTCCCTGTTCGAGGCGGACTCGCTCGCGGGGCTGACGTGGCTGTTCCGCGTCGAGACGCGGCTGGCACTCGGGGCCGCGTACGGCCTGCTCATCGCGGGATACCTCGCGCTGGGATACGTCCGGACTGGCTCGGACCGGACCCCCTGGCTGATCGACGCGGGCGAGACGCTACTGCTCGCCGTCTACTTCGCCGTGGTCCCTCCCCTGCTGGCCATCGGCGTCTACTTCTGCGTGTGGCACTCGCTGCGACACATCGTCCGGCTCGTCTTGTTGCCACGGCGGACGCGCGATGCGGTCCGGACTGGCCGGCTCTGGTCGGCACTCGGCCGGTTTGCCGTCGAGGCGACGCCGCTAACGCTCGCGGCGCTCGCACTGCTCGGTGGCCTCTGGCTGTTCGTCCCGCGCCGTCCCGGCGACGTGCTGGGGTTGCTCGCGGTGTATCTGGTGCTCATCGCGATGTTGACGCTGCCCCACGTGGCCGTGGTCACCTGGATGGACCGCGAACAGGCCGTCTGGGGGTAGCCTGACCCCGTTCGCGACTCCCCTAGTCGTCGGTCGAATTCGACCGACCGGCCGACGTCTCGTCGGTCGTCCAGCGGAACGAGACGGCCCACTTCTTTTTGTCACCGTCCCGCTTCTTCTGCTCGATCAGCGTGACCGGGGTCTCCGGGTCGAGGTGTCGGTCGCCGATCTGGGGCTCGGCGAACGGCTTCGTTCCCGCGTCGTAACTGGTGAGTTCCGCCCGGAGTTCCGTGAGGTACTCGGCGAACTCCTCGCGGTCGAGCGTCTCCTCGCGGTCAGTCTCGTGGCCGGTCGCGCCCTGGCCGACGCCGCCGGCTTTCCCCGAGGAGTACCCGCCGATGACCGCGTTGATGACGGCTCCCAGCAGGAGTACCAGCCCGGAGAAGTACAGCCAGGTGATGACGACGATGACGCCCCCGAAAAAGTCGCCGGACCCGCCACTGGAGAACGTGAGGTACACCTGGAACACTGCCTGGAGCGCCGCCCAGCCGACCGCGGCGAAGATCGCCCCCGGCAGGACGTGTTCCCAGTCGAGGTCCGTGTCCGGGAACCGGTAGTAGATCGGGAGGAACGCGACGACCAACCCGGCGATGAGGACGACCGGAGTGAGATACTGGACGAACGGAATCGTCCCCGCCAGCACGGCGAACACGGCCGTCGCCCCGATCGTCGCCACGATTGCGACGAGCAGCGCTACCAGCACGATCAGTCCGTCGACCAGCTGGTCGACGAAGGTGTTCTTCCCCTCGGTCTCGTAGATCTCCGAGAACGCGGTGTCCAGCCCGCGGAATATCTTCAGCGTCCCCCAGAGTAACACGACGATCCCGACCGCCGACGCGCCCGCGACGCCCGACTCACCCTGAAACACCTGCGTGACGACGTTGGCGATCGGCGTCGGGAGTCCCGACTGTGCCAGCGCGACGAGTCGCCCTTCGAGGTCTCCCCCGAGCACGGACGTCACGAACAGCACGAGCAACAGCAGCGGGGCCAGCGAGACGAAGGCGTTGTAGGCGAGTCCCGCGGCCATGAACGTCACGTTCTTCGCGGAGAAGTCGGCGGCGATCTGTTTCCCCGTTCGGGTGTACGTGGCAAGGCCGACCATGTTACGGTTCCGCTGGGGACACTGAAAACTCGCACGCCCACCTTTTTCATCGTCGAGTTCACTCACGAGCGCCGCGCTTTCGTGAACTCGAAAAACGTGGGCGAAAAAGACCGGACACGGCTCGCTCTGCTCGCCGTCTGCTTGCTGTTTGGAATTCTCCACCCTGCTGGCACTGGCGATACTGTCACCACTCACATGACCGTGCGCTCACGAGGTGTCACTGCCAGTGCGGTCCTACTGCGCTAGCCGTTCCCACTCCTCCTTCGGCGGCAGTTCCTCACCGCACCGTCGGCAGTAGCGCATCGGCGCTCGCGACTCCTGACCCTCTCGATTCACCGTAACCTTCCGCCCGCAGTTCTCACATGCGATCTTCATGGGTTCCCTCCAGGGTCCGCGGCAACGCACCGACACCCGTGGACGAATACCACCAGTACGACGCCCAGTATGATAAAGCATCGCACGGCCGGCTTGCAGCACCGACTGGCTCAGGAGATCCGCTTGAGTACGCGCATGAGCCCGGTCATGAGCCGTGCGTACCATTCGTGCGGGAGTGGTTCCGGTGGGGCGACCGGGCCGGTGCGCTGTTCGGCGATGGTCTGGGCTTCGGTGTACTTGAGTAGTCCCTCGCTGCCGTGGCGGCGGCCGACGCCGGACTGTTTTCGTCCGCCCATCGGCGCGTCGACGGAGCCGTAACTGGCACCGTAGGCGTCGTTGATGCCGACCGTTCCGGCTTCGATCTGCTGGGCGACCTCCCGACCCAGGATGCTGTCCTGGGTGAAAACGCTCGCGTTGAGTCCGTATTCGGTGTCGTTCGCCTTCTCGATGGCCTCCTCGACCGAGCCGACCTCGTAGATCGACACCACGGGGCCGAACGTCTCCTCCCGATAGAGCTCGGCCGACTCCGGCACGTCAGTCAGGATCGTCGGCTCGAACACGTACGGGCCGACGTCGGGCCGCGCCTCGCCGCCGGCGAGCACCGTTGCACCCGCGTCCACGGCATCTTCGACGTGCGCCTCGACTTTCTCCAGGTGCGCTTCGGAGGTGAGCGATCCCACGTCGGTCTTCCAGTCGTAGCCGACGCCCAGGTGGAGGGTCTCGGTTTCGGCGACGAACCGCTCGGTGAACGCGTCCGCTACCGTCTCGTGGACGTAGATGCGTTCGGCCGACAGACAGAGCTGGCCGGCGTTCGTGAACGAACCGTCGATCGCTCCCTGGACCGCCACGTCGACGTCCGCGTCGTCCAGAATCAGCATCGGGTTCTTCCCGCCGAGTTCCAGCGAGCAGTCGATGAGGTTGCGGCCCGCCTGCGCCGCGACCGTCCGACCGGTCTCTGTGCTTCCCGTGAACGTGAGGTAGTCGACGCGGTCGATCAACGGTTCGCCGAGTTCGCTCCCCCGTCCCGTGACGACCTGGCAGAGGTCCGCGGGGAGGCCGGCCTCTTCGAGCAGTTCGAGCGCTTTGAGCGCGGTGACGGAGGTCTCCGCCGCTGTCTTGAACACGACACCGTTGCCCGCGATGAGCGCGGGAATGGCGTCGGAGATGCTGAGGGCGAGGGGATAGTTCCACGGACTGATGATGCCGACGACGCCCACCGGGTGGTGGCGTACCTCGGTCCGCGTCGCCAGCGGAATGGCTCCCTCACGGCGGGTGGGTGTGAGCAGGCCCGGCCCGCGCTCGACGTAGTAGCGGGCCGTCGACGCCACGTCCAGCACCTCCTCGAAGGCGTCGAGTCTGGCTTTCCCCGTCTCGGTCTGGATGACGTCGAGTAGTTCGTCCTGGCGGTCGAGAACGAGGTCGTGGAACTCGTCGACGACGGCCGCGCGCTCCTCGGGCGAGCGCTCGGCCCACTGCTCGCCGGCGGCCCGGGCGCGCTCGACGGCCTCGTCGACGTCGGCCTCGGTGCCGGCCGGAATGGTCCCCACCTGTTCCCCCGTGAACGGCGCGACGACCGGAATCGACTCGCGGCTGTCGTCTGCAAGCGTGACGCGCTCGCGCAGCCGCTCGAACTCGGTGTCGAACTCGGCGGCTTCGCGGCGGCTTTCCATGGCGTTCGCCATGCTTGCCAGTTCCACAGGCCTGCATCTATGGCTGTCGGTGCCACGGGTGTTTGCCGATGTTGGGGGTTGTATTTCGAGCATCCGTGCGCCGCGGGCGCACGGTTCACTTCACGCGAGCAAAGCGAGCGTGAAGGTCGTTTTAGTCCAGGTTTTACAAGGTTCACGAGACGCGGTGCGTCTCGTGAGCAAACCAGAAATCGAAGATTTCTGGTGTGAGCGGTTCCCGCAGGTCGCCGGAGGCGACCGAGGAAACCCGACGCAGTAAAAAGTGGTCTTACTTGCCGCGGCCTTTGCCGCTGTGGACGCTCGGGCGGGTGTGCTCGGTGCCCTTGCCCTTCTCGTCGAGACCACGGTTGGACTGGCCGGCGCTGGTCAGGCCACGGTAGGCTCGACCGCGTTGGGAGTCGTCACAGATCCAGTTGAGATCGTCGTCGTTCTGGATGGCCGGGTGCTCGGGGTCCAGCAGGATCACCTCGAACCACTTCTGGCGGCCGTCCTCGCCGACCCAGTAGGAGTTGAGCACGCGCAGGTTGCGGTACTTCCGGGTGGCGCGCTCTTCGGCGACGCGCTGGAGGTTCTTCCGGCGGGTGATGCGCGTCACGCCCTGGCGCTTCGAGCGGCGACCGGCCGTGAAGCGCTGCTTGCGTGCGCCACCCTTGCGGATGCTCGCGCGGACGACGACGACGCCCTGTTTTGCCTTGTAGCCCAGCGAACGGGCCTTGTCCAGGCGGGTCGGGCGCTCGACGCGCTCGAGGGCGCCCTGGTCGCGCCAGTCCTGCTGTCGCTGCCACTGGAGTTCGGCGAGTTTGCCGTCGTCCGGGTCGTTCCATGCCTCTCGGATATGGGAGTAGAAGCTTCGTGCCATGGTTCGTCACCACGGGCGTTGCGTGGTTCAATTCCCCGGGGGGAATCACATCCCGACCTGTGGGCCGCGCGGAGGTCCGCACGGCACGGCAGGTGCCCGCTGGTGCCCGTCGACCAGCGAGTTACCGATTCTTTCCCCCTTCATCGGTTAAGCGCTTCGAACTTCCACGACCGCGTGGACGCTTCGTGCATACTCGCGTCCGAGTCCTATTCCTCAGTCCCCGCCGTTCCGCCGTCGACTTCGTCTCCCTGTTCGCCGTTTCGGACACTTCGAGACGACCTGCGTGCCAAATTTGGTATCGCGACATGCCATTTATGAGTCTCCCTGTCGCACCGTTTCTCATTCGTCGCGGTATCGTCTGGCGCCGGTGAAACAGGTTGCAGAGCGCTTGAGCGTCTGCTCGGTCAGGTCACGGAGAACAGTCCGTTGCCCCCGACGGATGCCGTCTCTCTAGCGACGACTGGCACGTTGGGGAACTCGTCATTGATGGCCACGCGACTGTCGAGCCTGCTCTGTCGGGGACCCAGTTTTGATGGGTCTACTCGAACTGCGGGAGACGTTGGGGCTCCCCGCTCACACGTGGGTCTGGGCGGTCTCGAAGGAACCGTCGAGAATCGCGTCCGCGACGGCGTCCGCGTCAATGTCGGCAGTGAGTTGCGGGTATTTGCGTCTGAAGTAACTGACTAGGTTCTCGACGTCTCGGGCCAGGAACTCGGACGCGTTCTCGTGGTCGGTCGGCACGGCCTGGGGCCAGTCGAAGATGGTGATTCCCTCGGTGTTGACGAAGACGTTGTACTCGCTCATGTCCGCGTGCACGTAGCCCTCGTCGTACGCCGTCTGGAGTTCGTCGAGAATCAGATCGAGAACCGGCACGACCTGCTCGTCTTCGAGTTTCGTCCGGGAGAGTTCTGCACCGTTTATCTTCTCCATGACGATGGCGTGGCGGTTCTGGTCGATCGGACGCGGGACGCTGACGTCGGGGTACAGCGCCTCCAGGGCGTCGTACTCGCGCTCGGCGGCCTTCCGGGCAGTGTACTGCCAGGAGACGTGGTCCTTGTCGGACGTGTACTCCCGCTCTTTCATGACTTCCCGGAAGTTGGTGTACCCCTCGCGGTGGAACTTCAGTGCCAGCGGTTTGTAGGACTTCACCTCGAAGACGTCGCTCTCCTTGCCGACCCCCAGCGGTGCGCCGAACGCTTCGATGGTGTCGCGTTCGATGAGCGCGTGCAGGGCCAGCGCGTCGTACCCCTCGAAGGTGAGTTTGTAGCCCGTGTACTGGATGGTCTTGCGCTCGATCAGCCCGCGGTCCTCACAGCGGTCCAGTCGGTAGTCGACGTTCTCCGGTGTGAGCCGCGAGAAATCGGGGATCTTCTGCGTTGCGACCCACTCCGAGAACCGCATCCCCTGCTCGATCCCCGAGAGCAGATAGAAATCCTCGGGCTCGAGCTCAGCCATCAGCGGCGCGACGTTCTGGACCATTAGCGGCCCGTAGACGGTCGTTGCGTAAAAGCCCGACGCGTCCGGGTCGTGCCGCCAATGTACTGCATACCGCTATACAGAATCGCGCCCTCTCCGTGCTCGATCGTCTGGATAGTGGTCGGCCTTCTGCCTCAGACGAGCAACAGTCGGACTGTACGTGCGTTTTGAGGGCTACTGACGACGAAATTATTTGTTGTTTACGCACGTGCGCGAATGTGACCACAGTGGGTTCCTCGCTTCTGCTACAGCTGGCTTCGTCTCTGTTGCGCCCCAGCGAAGTTCTCAGCGGCTTCACTATTTTCCGGGGGAGATCGGCGTACAGTCCCGAACATATCCATCAATATCTTCTGTGGACTGCTGACCTGTGTTGTGGTTTTGGTTGCCACACAGCCGTCTCTATCGACGGGTATTTATGTATCACCCCCATCGGAGGTAATGTACGCGGCAGATGGCGGCCAGCGGCCTCAGGCCGCTACGCCATCGACACTCTAGGCGAGGTCTCCTCGCTGATGATGATACGTGATAGGGGCACTGCTTCGCAGCGCCTCGAAAGATGAGGATTTCACCCCTGCGGCTTTGCCGTACAGATGGGATCTGATGTGAGCCCTGACAGTTCGGTGATGTATTATCACCGAATGACGGACAGAGACATAGCGTGTCTCCGCCAGCCCCCCATGATTGGGGAACCATTCCGGTTGATCCTGCCGGAGGCCATTGCTATCGGAGTCCGACTTAGCCATGCTAGTTGCACGAGTTCAGACTCGTGGCGGATAGCTCAGTAACACGTGGCCAAACTACCCTACAGACCGGCATAACCTCGGGAAACTGAGGCTAATTCCGGATAGTGCTTCTACGGTGGAACACCGAGGAGCGTGAAATACTACGGTGCTGTAGGATGTGGCTGCGGCCGATTAGGTAGACGGTGGGGTAATGGCCCACCGTGCCGATAATCGGTACGGGTCGTGAGAGCGAGAACCCGGAGACGGTATCTGAGACAAGATACCGGGCCCTACGGGGCGCAGCAGGCGCGAAACCTTTACACTGCACGA